>JARGNZ010000018.1 GCA_029209985.1 Parvibaculaceae bacterium | reverse complement strand
TACACAACCTATGGATTGAACGCGAGTTTCAAACTGGATGAGCATGCAACGTTTCATTTTAACGCGGATAACCTGACAGATCAGCGTTACATCCCAGCAACCGGATCTTATTTGGCGCCTGGGCGTACGTTGACTGCAACTATGTCGCTTAAGTTCTAACTTAGGTTTGGCATCTTCGCATCGGGTCCGGTCTGTTCCAGCCTTGGCCGGACCCGATGTGTTTCGATCTGCGTTCTAAAACAGGGGCTCTTCGTAAAGAAGGGTCCCGTTTTTGTTGAGGCCTTTGATGGCGGCTGTGCCATCGTCACCAACGGCGATGAGGATAGAAAGGTTTTTTGCGTTCCGGGCTTTTTCTAGCTCTTTGCCTGTGCCTTCAGGGAGGAAAAATTTTCCAAGGCCGTAGGAAACACGTATGTAGCCACAAGTCGTATCCGTGCATTTGCTCCAATCAGGATTGCGATTTTGGTGGCTGGTAATGGTGCCTTTTATGAGGTGTCCTGCATGTTGAGAGTCATATTTTGAGAGAACAGCAACGGCATGCCACGGAGCGTGCGGGTTTTCTTTTGAGGGCTCCATCAACACCCATATGTGTTGTCCAGGCTCCAGGTCCTTTGGTAATTCTATTTCAGATGCCTTGAGCATGGAAATGTCGTAATTGAGGATGACATAATCGCCGCGAAACAAATCCCTTGGATCCACGGGCAATGCTTTGAGGGTCATCTGCGTGCCATTGGTGAGCAGATTGATGTGGCCCCCAATCGTCGATATTAGAAATCCAAACTGAAGGGCTGCGGCGATGAGGAGGCCAATGATGATCCGGGTCATGAGTTGGCTCCTTCTTTAGATGTTTCATTGGTCGGCTGCATCACGCTTAACCGCCATTTGTTGAGCGCCCATCCACCTGCGATGAGCAAGATGCCGCTGACAAAAAAGAAGCTTGCGCT
The DNA here is from genome assembly GCA_029209985.1 of Parvibaculaceae bacterium. Classification (GTDB taxonomy): domain Bacteria; phylum Pseudomonadota; class Alphaproteobacteria; order Parvibaculales; family Parvibaculaceae; genus NORP139. Next base: position 61,665 of record JARGNZ010000018.1, on the reverse strand, counting down.
GCCGATGAGCGAGCCGAGTGTCTCTAAATAAATGTAGATCGTTTGAGCGGCAAAAAGAGTGAAGCCGATATTGGTGACGGAGCGGGTGGCCCGTGTACTGCCCGCATAGATGAGCCATAAGGCGATGAGGAAGACCACGGGGGATTCCAAAATGAGCAGCCATGTGTCTGACGGGGCGGAGAGTGCTGTTAAGAGGGAGGTTGGCAGGATGAGTGCGAGGAGCAACAGGGCGCTGCCTGCTGCGTCGCGGTTAGAGCCGTCGCGTATAAAACGGTTGTAGGCGAGTACGGCAAGTGAGCACAAGAGGGCTACGATTATGTATGGGGTGGCAGATGTGGGGGCTGTTTCTTCGAGGCCGAAAGCTTGCACGAAGAAAAGGCAGATGAGAGAAGAGATCAGCGCATAGGTGCTGAATAATTGGGTGAGGCCGCTCGCGCGCTGAGATGTGAACCATATGAAGGCTGCGATTAGTCCGAGGAATGGAAAAATTTCTTCTGTTTCCCAGCCGAAGCTGTCCAAGGTTATGGTTGAGCTTACGGCGAAACTTATTAGCGAGAGGGCGGATAGGTGGAACGCTTCGCGCCACTGTTGTTTTTGTGCCCATGCGATAGAGACCCCCCAGAAGATGAGATAGGGCCAATGGAATGCATATTGATCGATCCATCCATTCGCGATGTTCCATGAGGCACCGCCGATGATGGCTAAGGCGAGGGCGCTGCGTGAGTTTGTCAGCAAGGCGGTTGATAAAGCCCCGAGGCTCCAGAGAAATAGGCCGTCGGCGATGTTGCCGGAGATGTGGTAAATTTGAGAGACAAGAGCGATGTTTACACCAAAGAGGAGAAGGCCCAATAAGGTGGCGATATTGGCGTAGCCGGGACGCTTTTTTAGATGGAAATAAATTGCGGCACCGTAAGCAGACCCCATCGCGGTGAACAAGAGTACGACCTTGGTAAGTTTGGACATTTCAGCCCAATTGGCAGCGACGAAAGACAGGGCGGCAAATCCTAAAAGAATGGCCCCTAAAAACGTGAAGACCATCGGCATGCGGCTGGTGGCATCAGATTGCTCAAGTGACTTTCGGATATGATCGGCATTTGTGGGGGTAACCCAGCCTTCATTTTCCCAAGTAATGAGGTCGCGGCTTACTCGCTTTTTGTAGGCGAGCATGCCGGAAATGTCGTCGATCATGTTTTCCCCAATGTGTCTTGTCGTGTGTCTTTAACTATGCGTCTTGATCTGAGATTCTCTCTCATTTTCAATTCTATTGACCAAGATTAGCGCGATTCTTGGCGGATTCCTCCCATCATAAACGGGCCAATTGACCGAACTATGGCACAAATTAGGCGGGTGTTAGCATGGCGTTGGGCTTTATCTGCTGGCAAATGGGCAAAGATATTCTTGACCCGGACGGATGAGTGAGCGCATGCTTGTCGCTCACGCCTTACCTTTCTCATCTAAGGAGGTGAGAAAGCGCGCCACTCCCCAATATGGGTGTTGAGGATATCAACCCCTATTGACTTAGGCGCAATGGCAGGTTCTGGCAACATGGGAGACCGCCGATGAACGTAGAAGTGATCCTAAAAGATAAAGGCGGCGATATCGTTTCGATTTCGCCTTCAGCCTCTGTAAGCGATGCTGCAGCTTTGCTCAGTGGGCGGAAGATTGGTGCGCTTGTGGTGACCGATGGGAGCAGCCTGAGCGGCATTCTTTCTGAACGCGATATTGTGCGCGCTGTGGCCGCCGATGGTGCGGCTGCATTGGGTGAACCAGTGAGCCATTTCATGACTGAAAATGTGGTGACGTGTTCACGTGATGACACGGTGCTGCGGTTGATGGATTTGATGACAGGGGGGCGGTTCCGTCACCTTCCCGTTGTGGAGGAAGGGCAAGTGATTGGCCTCATTTCTATTGGCGATGTTGTGAAAGCCCGTATCGCTGAAACGGAAATGGAAGCAGAGCAGTTGAAAATGTATATCGCTTCTGGTTAAGCGGTCGGCAGTTGCCTAATACATATTTTCAATGGCTCGATGAATATAGGGGAGGGCGTGTTCAGTTGCGGCTTCCCCTATTTCTATCAGCTCATCTGCTTTGTCAAAGTCTAGCGGACCAAAGTCAGCGATGTTGGGCGCAATGAGAACATCGGCAGGATCACTGGCAAGGCGTGCGCGGGCCAATCTGTCTTGGCTGATGTCGAGGGCGCCGACAAGCACATCGGTCAGACCGGGGGCTTCTCGCTCGCGGCCTGTTTTTGTTTTACTTCCTTTGATCAAGCTCTCTTTGCCTGAGCCTTCTTTGTCCAAGCGTCCTTTGTCGGAGCGGGTAAAGAGTTGCTGCATGAAGGCCCAACTCGAATTTTCTCCGGCTTCTTCGTCAGTTTCTTCTTCATTTTTTTCTGTGGCCGGGGCGCGCTTTGGGGCGCCAGACAAGCCTTCATCAATCAAGTTTTGTTTTGTTGGTTCTTCGGGCAAGGGGGGCGGGGTATGGGGCAAGTGCGCGGGCGTCGGCAGGGCTTCTACCCGGTGGCCTCTGGCAACGGCGCTGAGAGAAAAGGCATCCGTGTTGAGGCCCACCCCAATGATGGTGCGTGCGCCAAGAGCGCGGCACACTGAAACGGGCACGGGATTGACCAATGCCCCATCGATAAGCCAACGCCCGTCAATTTCACGTGGTTCAAAAATACCGGGCAAGGCGTAGGAAGCCCGTACCGCATTTACGAGGGGGCCTTCTCGCATCCATACCTCATGGCCGCCATAAAGCTCGCTGGCAACGGCGACAAAGGTTTTGTCTAAGTTCTCAATTTGAAGATCGCCAAATCGGTCTTCAAGTTTGCGAGCTAATTTGTTGCCGCTGAAAATACCCGAACCGCCGAATTTCACATCCATGAGATTGAACATGCGGGTGCGCGTGAGGGAGCGCGCAAAGTCTTCAATCTCGGAGAGACGATTGGCGGCGTAGGCGGCCCCCACCAAGGCCCCAATGGAGGTGCCTGAAATGACGTCGGGCTCGATGCCTTCGCGTTGTAAAACTTTGAGCACACCAATATGCGCCCAGCCTCGCGCAACGCCAGACCCTAAGGCAATTCCGATTTTTCTATTAGGGCTTGAGGGCATTGTGGTTCCAAGTTTATTCATGGTCTATGTATCAAGAATGTTGAGGTATGAGGATGTTTTGGCCTCTGCGATCGGCCATATGTACCACAACAATACGTAAAGTAGGGCGACTGTGCATTCGTTCTGTTGGGAAAGGCTGACCGACTGTTCTAGTCTTTTTTCCCATAGACATCTGCGGGGTCATAGACCCGGTCTGCGATCGGGGCGGTCAAGGTTGCCGTTTCTGCCTTTTGGCCCAAAGATACATTTCGATAAAAGCACGAGTTGTAGCCGACGTGGCAGGACGCCCCGTTTCCTTCAACTGTTACTTTGAGCAAAACGACGTCTTGGTCGCAATCGGTGCGGATCTCTTGCACGTGTTGTACCTGCCCGCTGGTAGCGCCTTTGTGCCACAATTCATTGCGGCTCCGGCTCCAATAATGGGCTTGTGATGTTTCAATGGTGAGTGCCAAAGCTTGCGCGTTCATGTAGGCAAACATGAGCACTTCACCTGTTGCTGTGTCGGTTGTGATGGCTGCGATCAAGCCTTGGTCGTCAAATTTAGGCGCAAATAGGTTACCTTCTTCCAAGGTTGCTTTGTCGGCAGGGCGGGCGCTAAAGGGATTGGAGGCGCTGGTGGCATTTTGCGACACGGTATTTCCTGTTGATTGACTTTTAATAAGCAGCTAACGCGGGTTAAGCGCGGCCAATGCGTTGCATGAAACGCTGTTCCATCACAGGGTCTGCAAAGACACCGGTGAATTGACTGGTGATTGTGTCAACGCCGATTTTCTTTACTCCCCGACTGGACATGCATTGATGCTCAGCTTCAATGATAAGGGCAACGCCTTTTGGGTTGAGCGTTTCATTGATTGCGTTGACGATCTGCGCTGTCATGGTTTCTTGAGTTTGCAGACGCTTGGCAAAAACATCAATGACGCGGGCGAGCTTAGAAATACCCACCACTTTTCCATCTGGCACATAAGCAATATGGGCGCGCCCTACGATTGGCACCATGTGGTGCTCGCAATGGGATTGAAGTTCAATGTTACGCAGCAAAACCATGTCGGAATAGTCTTCGACTTCTTCAAAGGTCTTCGCCAAAATTTCTGCCGGGTTCTCATGGTAGCCGGAATAAAATTCTTCGTATGATTTCACAACCCGTTTAGGCGTTTCAAGCAAGCCTTCACGTGTTGGATCGTCACCGGCCCACTTTAAGAGTGTGCGCACAGCCGCCTCTGCTTCTTCGCGGGTAGGGCGTGCATCATTTTGATTTTGGGGTGTTTTGACACCAGCTGTGTCAGATTGCACTTCAGAGTTAGATTCTGGGCGTACGAGCCCCTCGGCGATTGCATTCATGGTTTGACCTATCTTTCCAGGGTTCCTCGCTTCCCTCATACAGAAAGAAGCGGATCAAGTTGCCTATCAAGCACGGGTCTAATGCCATGCTGTTTTGATGCGACAGCGGTATCCCTTGCATATAACGCTCAACCCGAAGGTATCAAGGCTGGTAAGCCCCAAAATAAACGAAACTGCAATCTAAAGGTTGGCTTAGAAAACTATTTTTCCAAGCATTAGTTCAATATGCGCCCAATGAGGGTGCGGCGGCACTTTAGCATAGCTTCATTGAAATGTTAGGTTTTTAACGCTAGATTACATTTATTGTACTGTCCAATTGGGTCATTTCGATGAAATGCACCGGAAATTGGCGAAATTTGAGAGAAGAGGCTTTCAGATGACCTGTCGAAGCTGTAGACAGAAACCCGCTCATCGGTCCTAGTGCATCTTGGTGCTAAAGGGCTGGGAACCTTTCTTGCGCGTTTAGGCTGACCATATGACATTCTCTGCTTCAAAGTCTTCTACTTCAAAATCTTCTGCTTCAAATATCGATACATCTTCCCATCCTCTTTCGCTCTACAATAGTTTGTCGAAGCAAAAAGAGGTGTTTACGCCGCTCGATCCAGCGCGGGTGACGATGTATGTCTGCGGACCGACTGTCTATTCTTATGCTCATATTGGTAATGCGCGGCCCGCTGTTGTGTTTGACCTCCTATCGCGCCTGTTGCGCCGCCTTTACCCGAATGTGGTTTATGCGCGTAACATTACGGATGTTGAAGACAAGATCATGATTGCCGCCAAAGAGCAGGGCGTTGAGATATCTGAAATCACCGACAAGTTTACGCGTATTTACCGCGAAGATATGGGGTCTTTGGGTGTGCTGCCTCCTGACCTTGAGCCAAAGGCAACCGATCATATTGGTCAGATGGTTTCTATGATGGAGCGCCTGATTGCCCAAGGAAATGCCTATGAGGCGGAAGGGCATGTGCTTTTTCATGTGCCAAGTTATGACGGCTATGGCCGTTTGTCGCGGCGGGCACAGGATGAGATGGAAGCGGGGGCGCGGGTTGAAGTGGCGCCTTACAAAAAAGATGCGTCAGATTTTGTGCTGTGGAAACCAAGCAGTGACGATCAAGTGGGTTGGGAAAGCCCATGGGGACGTGGGCGTCCGGGGTGGCATATTGAATGCTCTGCGATGATTGAGGCGCACTTGGGTGACACGATTGACATTCATGGGGGCGGGATTGATTTGCAGTTTCCCCACCACGAAAACGAATTGGCCCAAAGTTGCTGTGCACATGATGGCAAGGAGTTTGCCCGGTTCTGGATGCACAATGGCTTTGTGAATATTGAAAAAGAAAAAATGTCTAAATCCATCGGCAATGTCTTGCTTGTGCATAATCTGCTCGACGATGCGCCGGGAGAAGCCATTCGGTTGGCGCTGCTCAATGGGCATTACCGTCAGCCGCTCGATTGGACGGCGGAAGGTTTGAAACAGTCTAAAGCGATGCTGGACCGTCTATATGGGGCGTTGCGTTCCTTGCAAGATGTTGAGGTTGGCGCGTATGAAGATGTGGTTCCTGAAGGTGTGATGGCGGCTTTGTTGGACGATCTCAATACGCCGAAGGCCCTGTCAGAATTGTTTGCGCTGGCTAAACAAGCCAATCAAGCTGAGAGCCTTGAGGAAAAAGGGCGGCTGAAGCAAGCTTTGCTTTCTGCGGGTCAATTGATGGGTCTTCTAGGCCAAGATGCGGATGCGTGGTTTGAAGAAGGGGCAGGGAGTGCCCATATAGATGGGGCGGAGATTGATGCTTTGGTTGACGCGCGTCTTACGGCCCGGCAAAATAAGGACTTCGCTGAGGCGGATCGTATTCGAGACGAATTGAGCGAACGTGGTATCATTATCGAAGATGGTGCGGGTGGTGCTAAATGGCGCCGCGCATAATTCAAGTGAACTGACTAGGACCGACACGGGCATGCTGAACGACATCTACAACACACGGATATTGACCTTCGCGGGCAATATTCCTCGGATTGGGCATCTTGATGCGCCAGACGGGGACGCTGTGGCTGTATCAAAGATGTGCGGATCGCAGGTGTCGGTTGAAGTGCAATTGGACGATGATGTTATTGTGGACTTTGCCCATCAAGTGAAAGCTTGTGCTCTTGGCCAAGCCTCTTCGTCCATTCTGGCTACTCATATTGTTGGCTCCTCGGTTGGGGAGATACAGGCGCTGCGCGATCAAATGCGGGCGATGCTTAAACAAGACGGGCCAGTGCCAACTGGTAAGTGGCACGATTTAGAAATTCTAGAGCCTGTTCGGGATTACCGAGCACGGCATGCATCGACGCTGTTGACCTTTGAGGCAACATGCGAGGCTATTGAAAAAGCGATAACGGCCCGAACGGGTGCGTTTAGCGGAGTGTCAGGCGGAAGCGCCGACGAGACCGCCACTATCACCGGCTCCGGGGCGTAAGCAACCGGAGCCAGCCATTTACGGCTGCCTAAGGCGGTTTTCGATGGCTTCTACCGGCCAAACCTCATGAATTTGCGCATTTTACCCGGTTTTTCGGGTGCCTGTGGTTGAGCCGGCCATATTTTCCAGTTAGTTAGAAACGCGCTGACCTCAAGCTCTATGGAGTGGTCTATAGATTTTGAGAGCAGTCACCTTAAGGAACTCGGTGATGAAGGCTTCGCAGAGGGCTTCGACAAAACAACGCAAGGGGTTTGCTCCTGTTGCACTCGTTTTGACCGGACTGATCCAGTTTTACCGCTGGTTCATTTCACCCCTGCTTGGTCCATCCTGTCGGCATTTGCCAACCTGTTCTGCTTATGGTCTGGAGGCTGTTCAACAGCACGGGGCTTGGGCAGGGTTTTGGATGACTTTGGCACGGTTTTGCCGTTGTCATCCGTTTGGTAGTCACGGGTATGATCCGGTTCCAGATCAATTTGGGGATGTGCCCTTTTACGCGCCGTGGCGCTATGGGCGCTGGAGTTGGTCATATGAGGGGAAGCACTCAGACGGTGATGAGTGTACTCATGATGGTGATTGTGCGCATGTTGAAAAGAGAGACACATGATTAAGCTGACACTGCCAGATGGCGCAGTACGAGAATTTGATGGGCCTATTACAGGGTTTGACTTTGCATTGAGCATTTCAAAGTCGCTTTCTAAAAAAGCGATTGCGATTAAAATGGATGGCAAAGTGGATGACCTGTGTTCCGTTTTGGATCGGGACATGGCGATTGAGGTTGTGACGCCTGAGAGCGCAGATGGTGTTGAAATTCTACGGCACGACGCCGCGCATATCATGGCGCAGGCGGTGCAAGAATTGTTCCCCGGCACGCAAGACACCATTGGTCCTGTCATTGAGAATGGGTTCTTCTACGATTTCTACCGTGAAGAGCCGTTCCATGAAGATGATCTGGCGAAAATTGAAAAACGAATGGGCGAGATTGTTGCGCGTAATTTTGAAATTACACGTGAGATCTGGACACGGGATCAGGCGCTCAAGTTTTTTGAGGATGCGGGTAAAAGCTACAAAGTTCAGTTGGTGAGCGATATTCCTGAAGGGGAAGACATTCGAGTTTACCGCCAAGGGGATTATCTGGATTTGTGCCGGGGGCCGCACTTGCCGTCCACAGGGCGTTTGGGCAAAGCCTTCAAGTTGATGCGTTTGTCGGGTGCGTACTGGCGCGGGGACGCGAAAAACGAACAATTGCAGCGTATTTACGGGACTGCATGGTCGAACGAAAAAGAGCTGAAAAACCATCTTCGTATGATCGAAGAAGCAGAGAAGCGGGATCACCGTAAACTTGGTCGTGAGATGGATCTTTTCCACTTGCAGGAAGAAGCGCAAGGCTCTGTGTTTTGGCATCCAAAAGGCTATACAGTTTGGATGGAGCTGGAAAATTATGTGCGTCGTAAGCTTCTAACAGCCGGCTATCAAGAAGTGAAAACGCCGCAATTGTTGGATGCGAAGCTTTGGGAACAATCGGGCCACTGGGGCAAGTTCCGCGAGAACATGTTTGTTGTGCCCGATGAAACACCGAACACAGCAGAAGAGGGACCCGTGTTCACCGGGGAAGGCCGCCTGATGGCCATTAAGCCGATGAACTGTCCGGCCCACATTCAAATTTTTAGGCAGGGTGTTAAATCTTACCGCGACTTGCCGTTGCGCATGGCTGAGTTTGGGTGCTGCCACCGGAATGAGGCCCATGGGGCGTTGCATGGTTTGATGCGGGTGCGTCAGATGACGCAGGATGATGGGCATATTTTCTGTCGAGAAGACCAAATTACCAGCGAGTGCGTGGCGTTCTGCCAGCTCGTGCAAGAGGTCTATGCAGACTTTGGCTTTACTGAAATTGCAGTGAAGTTGGCAACCCGCCCAGAAGCGCGTGCGGGCACTGACGATGTATGGGACCGAGCAGAAGACGGCTTGGAGAGTGCTCTTAAAGAGGCTGGATTGGAATATGAAATCCTACCCGGCGAGGGGGCGTTCTACGGGCCTAAGCTTGAGTTCCACTTGAAAGATGCGATTGGCCGTAGCTGGCAGTGTGGCACCATTCAGCTCGACTTTGTTATGCCGGAGCGTTTGGACGCCTCCTACATTGGTGAAGATAGCGGACGTCATCGTCCGGTTATGTTGCACCGGGCGGCATTGGGGTCCCTTGAGCGGTTCTTAGGTATTTTGATTGAGAACTACGAAGGCAAATTCCCCTTGTGGATGGCGCCGGTTCAAGCGGTTGTGGCCACCATTACCCAAGATGCGGATGAATATGCGCAGGAAGCTATTGAGTTCTTGAAGTCCAAGGGACTGCGGGTTGAAAGTGACTTCCGTAATGAGAAAATCAATTACAAAGTGCGCGAACATTCTGTGGGTAAGGTGCCGTTCATTCTGGTTGCGGGTCGCCGGGAAGCCGAAGAGCGGAGCTTCTCCATTCGTACTTTGGGGTCGAAAGAACAGCGGATGATGAGCTTGGAAGAAGCGGCTGATATGCTTGCCGCTGAAGCAACACCGCCAGACCTTCGCTAGGTTTTGGCGTCATAGTTTACTTTGAAAGGCCAGTGTTTACGCACTGGCCTTTTTTTAGAAGTCGTACCAGAAGCCAATTTTGATGTGTGTGTCTTTGGATATGTTGTTGCCGGCAAATGTGGTGCCACCGCCTAGCTCAATGGACAGGGTGGGGGAAATGCGGTGCACCAAGGACACGTCAGCTTTATAGGCTGTGACATAGGTTTGGGCGCGCATTTCATATTCCATTTGGATGAAGTTGGAAGATTTTATTAGCATCAGCCCATCTGTGTAGGGATGAAATCCGATGGTGGATTCTGCGCTTACTTCGTAAGGCCGATTGGTTGGGCGGTAGGTGCTTGATAGACGGTTTTCGATGAATCCCTTGCCGCCCCAAACTTTAAAATGACTGCCGGTGATCACGGCCAGTTCAAAGTCTAGGTCGCCTCCCTTTGAGGGCACTGGGTCGGAGCCTTCTTTGGCTAAATGTAGGGTGGTGAGCAGTTCAACTGAGTACCGAGTGTCTTCCCATTTTCCGATGTAGTGGCGTGCGCCAAGGCTGGCGGTTCGAAACTTGCTGGTGGCAAATGTGAACTCCGCGACATCGACACTTTCCTTTGCATACACAAGGTCGGCGATCAGGGTTGTCTTATTGTCGTATCCATATTGGTAATAAGCCTCAAAGTGCATTTTACCAAAATTGCGCACATCCATGGTTGTGCCGTCAGCCTTAAACTCCCTATCCGCACGGGACTTTGTGACGGTTGCGATCATTTGGGAGGTGCCTTTTTTCAGTGGCCAAGCGCCCGCATCGGCGGGGCCGGGTGCGATCAGGCCACTTAGATAGAGGCTGCTTATCAGGGCGCAACCCCTTCTAAGGTTTCTATGAAAAACAATGTGTGATTTGGCACCCGCCAGTTTCACTTCAGCTCTCCCCATCCTTATTAAAATATATATTCTATGATAGGGCGCGTAAAGCTAATTGCGGGGGTTGATGAAAGTGGCTATAGACTGAGCCTTGGTTTGTTGCGGTAGACAGGGCGTGTGGTGCCAAGTGCAGGGGAATAAAATGGCTTTACAAGATATGATTGATCTGTTGCTCACGCGGCGCTCATTGGTTGCACGTGATATGTGTGAACCTGGTCCCTCTGCCCAAGAACGTGATGTTATTTTACAAGCCGGAGCACGTGTTCCCGATCATGGCAAGTTAGGCCCTTGGCGGTTTGTCATTTTTGAAGGCGATGCACGCCAAAAATGCGGCGAGCAACTTGCAAGCATTTTTCAGGATCAAGAACCGGATGCAGATGCGGAACGGGTGCAAATGGAACGGGATCGCTTGCTGCGAGCGCCGCTCGTAATTGCTGTTATTTCGTGCGTTGTGGATCACCCCAAAATCCCGGAGTGGGAGCAACTTCTTTCTGTGGGGGCTGTGTGTCAAAACATGTTGTTGGCTGCGAGCGCGATGGGTTACGGCGCGCAGTGGCTGACGGAGTGGTACGCATTTGATGATGAGGCTAATGCGGTGCTTGGCTTGCGCGAAGGTGAGCGGACTGCGGGCTATCTTTATTTTGGCAGCATGACCGACAAGCCCGGTGAGCGGGCGCGCCCTGCGCTAGAGGAGCGCGTGAGTTTTTGGGGTCAAAGCTGAGCGCGTCATGCGCTGGGACAGGAGCAGGAGCCTTAAAGAGACCGACCTGCAGCACCGCTAATTTCGCCATCATCGAGGCGTGCAATGGCCCGGCCTTGGCGCATGGCGGCGGCGGTTACACCTAAGCTTGTGCCATTGGATGCTGGCGGGGCTGAGCCCAGTTCAGACTTGCGTGTTGCAAAGAGCAAAGGGCCGCTGCATAGGATGACAAGCAGGCCCGTGACGGTGCCTGCGAGGCTATTTTCAAGGGAAACCAGAACGGTGGCAATGCCCCCGATGGCAACGATAAATAGGGCAAGGCCCCAGCGTATCATTTTCATTGAGTTTCCTTTCTGGGTGGCGCTATGCCCCCACACAGCCCACAGCGGCTAAGGCATTTAACCACCTTTTTCCTATAAAGCAAAGAATGCCAAAAGAGGGGCGGAAAACCTCAGTTGCCCACCCCGCTTAATTTGATTTTGACTGCTTTTAGTTTGCGCGTGCCACCAGCCGCTTGGCTTGTTTGAGATGGGGTTGGTCCAGCATCACTCCGTCCAAGGCAATGACACCGGGATTGCCCGCTTCTTCAAAGGCGTCGATGATGCTCTGGGCATGGGCCACGTCTTCTTGGGTTGGGGTGAACACGTCATTGATGATGGGCACTTGGGCCGGATGGATTGCCATCTTGCCTACGAAGCCGTCGCGCAAGGCGGCGCGGGCTTCTGTGCGTAGGCCGTCCATGTTTTTGAAGTCTTTGTAAATGCTATCAATCGGCATCGCTTCAGCCGCCACGGCGGCCAGCAAGGAAAGTGTGCGGGCTAATTGATAGGGACCGGTGTACGTACCCGTTTCATCCATATTATCACTGGCGCCAATGTCTGCTGCCAAATCTTCTGCGCCCCAGGTGAGTGCAATCAGGCGTTGGCTGGCCCCTTGATAGGTTCCCATGGTGAAGAGAGATGCGGCTGTTTCTGTGGCGACGTTGCAGAGCTTAATGGCGTTAGTTTCTAAGCCGCAATCGCCTTCAAGGCGATCAAGATATTTGCTCACCTTGTGGATGCACGCCCCTGAAAGGGTTTTGGGCACCATGATCGCATCTGGTTTTGCCGGGGCAATTGCATCAATGTCCTCGCGCCAAAAGGGCGTGTCGAGCGCGTTCATGCGCACGATGAGTTTAGGCCCCGAGGTGCGGTCTGCCTTATTGAGATAATCTTGGGTGAGAAGGCGGGCGCCTTCTTTGTGGGCCAAGGAAACAGAGTCCTCTAAATCGAGGATCAAGGCATCCGCGCCGCTTAGTGCGGCTTTGGATTGTTTCTTTTCACTGTCACCGGGCACAAATAGCAGAGAGCGCATGTCTTATCCTTCGCTTTGGGCGTGCATGAAGGCTTGGCGTGTGAGCGAGGCCACTTCTTCGTCTCGTTGATTGTAGGCTTTGTGCTCAAAGGTCACGATGCCAGCTTTGGGGCGCGAGCCAGAGCGGCGCTTGCCCACCACACGGGTTTCCACGCGAATGGTGTCGCCATGGAAAACAGGTTTGGGAAAAACCACATCTGTCATGCCCAAGTTGGCAATGGTGGTGCCTAAGGTGGTTTCATGCACAGAAATGCCAATCACAAGCCCAAGGGTGAAAAGTGAGTTGACCAAGGGCTTGCCAAATTCTGTTTCAGTTTCGGCATAGTGGTGGTCAAGGTGCAACGCTGCCGGGTTCATCGTCATGGCAGAGAAGAGGGTGTTGTCGGTCTCGGTTACAGTGCGATGGATGACATGTTTGATGATTTGACCGTCTTCAAACTCTTCAAAATAAAGGCCCGGCATGAAGCTCTCCTTGGATGCGTTTCTGGTATTGTTTTGCTATCTTATAGCGTATTAGGCAGCGGGGCCAAGGTAGGCAGAGGTTTGGGAGACGATTATGTTTGAGTTAGATGCCAGATTGGCGGCAGATACCCAAGTTCTGGCTGAGTGGCCGCTTTGCCGGGTTCTGCTCATGAATGACCAACGTTTTCCATGGGTTATTTTGGTGCCGCGTTTTGTCGGCATGCGAGAGTTCCATGACGTTCCGGCAGAACATAAGGCCCAATTTCAGGCAGAAATTGACCGCGCCAGTCTGTCCCTGCAAGCGCTCACTAAGGCTCACAAAATGAATGTTGCGGCGTTGGGGAACATGGTGCCGCAATTACATGTTCATGTGGTTGCCCGTTTCGATGGGGATGATGCTTGGCCTGCGCCTGTGTGGGGGGTGGGTAAGGCCGCGCCTTATGCGGGAACAGAGGCTGCCCAGTTGATTGCCCGGTTTACAGAAATTGATGCGGCATTACACCCCAACGGGTAGGTGTTAAGGCAATATGCTTGAAAAACAGCCAAATTTGGCCTTAACTTTCTATCAAGGTTAACGGTTGGTTTAGAACTTAGCGCTAGGATCGTGAGGCTTTCAGAGATTGTCTCTGAAAAAACCTGACGAGCCGGACCGTTCTATGCGTTTATGCCTCATTGCCGACAGATCTGATTTAAGCCGACGCGACCTAAGCCGCCTGATGGTGGCGCGTGGGTACACAGTGGTGACTGTTGCGACGGGCGCAGACTTGTTGCGGGAAGCAAAGGTTCTTCAGCCTGCTTTGATTATGGTGGGGACGCATCTTACCGATGAAAGCGGCATTCAGGCTATTTCGCGTGTGCGCCAAGCGCGTGTTGTTGGACATCCGGCTGTGCTTTATGTGGCGCAGGGTGTTGCCAGTGACACGGCATTTGATGCGGTTGTAGCTGGTGCAGATGATTACATTGCCCAACCTTTCGATGGTGACATGCTTGACTTTAAGTTGACGCAATTGAGTGCCCGTGGGCGGCTTATGGGCGTGCCCGCATCTGAGGCAGCACCTACTGCTCCCAAATTACGTTTGGTGCGTGGGGCTTAACAGTCTCTCCCTACATACAGCTTTGACTTTACGCTGCACCTGACCTTTTAGGTTCAGATTTCGTTCATCTGCCTTTCTGCATGGTTAGGCTTTTGGGGGAAACATCTTGAAAAAGTTTCTAGCAGAATTTATTGGCACCTTTAGTTTGGTGTTCTTGGCCTGTGGCGCTGCCATGTTTGCAGGTGAATATATTGGATTTGCAGGCATCTCATTTGCCTTTGGCTTTGCCCTCATCGCCATGGCTTACGGCATTGGTCCAATCTCTGGGTGCCATATCAATCCAGCGGTTTCTATTGGTGCCTTTGTGGCCAATCGCATGGATGCGGGTGATCTTGTCGTGTACATCATTGCTCAAGTCGCCGGGGCGATTGTGGCGGTCAGCGCGCTTTATGTCATTGCCCATGGCAATGCGACGCCTTATGCGGGCGGCTTTGCGGCAAATGCCATGCAGAATGGTTACAGCTTGATGAGCGGTTTTCTGTTTGAAGGAATTGCAACGTTTCTGTTTGTTACTGTGATTTTGGGTGCCACACAATCTTCAGCCCCTGCAGCTGTTGCAGGGCTTGCCATTGGCATCACGCTGGTCGTTATTCACTTGATCGGTATTCCCATCACAAATACGTCGGTCAACCCAGCGCGCTCTATTGGGCCAGCTTTGTTCCAAGGCGGGGTCGCGATGAGCCAATTGTGGTTGTTTATTGTGGCACCGATTGTCGGGGCTGTGGCTGCGGGCCTCATGTTCCGGTTAGGTTTTCTTGAGGCCGATGCCTAATCAATTTGATTGGCGTGTAGAACCAAGACCAAAACATAAAAGGGACAGTCTTTCGACTGTCCCTTTCGTTGTGTAAGCGGTGCAGCGTTTAAGTGTTTTTCGCTTCCCATGCTTCTCTGTAGTCTCTCGACTTCAAATATGATTTGAGGCCGAAATAGCCAAAGAGGCTTGAGGCTAGCAACAGGATGGCCGGGACAACCAACAGAGACTTCCAGAGGTCTTGTTCGTTCTGGAAAACAAAGTCTGTGGCGGCGGCAATGGCCGTGGGGCCGATTCCTAGGCCGATGATCGACACCACAAAGAGCATCACAGCCGACACAAGTCCCCGCATCCGATTGGGGGTTAGCTCTTGCATGGCAGAGGGGCCAACGCCGGTTGTGAAGGTTGCAAAGAAAGTGGTGGGGATGACGCACATGAGCGCCCAAAAGGGATCATTCATCAAGGGGGTGAGCACGGCACCGGGGAGCGTTAGCACGCCCGCTGCCGCCATGACCATCATACGACCATTGCGGAAGCGGGTGGCCAATTTATCGGCTGACCAACCTCCGCAGATTACGCCAGCCGTTCCGGCAAGCATGATGATCCAACCGTAGGCGCGGCCTGCATCGACAATATTCATGTCATAG
Organism: Parvibaculaceae bacterium; assembly: GCA_029209985.1. Lineage (GTDB taxonomy): Bacteria > Pseudomonadota > Alphaproteobacteria > Parvibaculales > Parvibaculaceae > NORP139. Next base: position 46,289 of record JARGNZ010000018.1, on the reverse strand, counting down.
GTTCGGCGCAAAAACTCTGGCGTCCATGCTGATGCGCCGTATGCCATCATTGCTGAAAGGGCGTAGCACATGAAAAGAGCGGTGTAGGTCCATCCGTTCGCACCCATGTAGGCTTTTACCTCAGCGATGGAGGGGGCGTCTGCATCTTGCTTTACGCCTCGACGAATGGGTTCTTTGAGGGTGGCGGCCCACAGGGCAATGCCGAGACCAGGAATGCCGACGACGAGGAAAACGATTTGCCATGGAAAGACTTCGCCAATCACGGGCAATTCCGTTGTGCCAACGCCTGAAACGGCTCCCACAACTTCTGCGCCAATGATGAAGGCCATGCCTGCACCCAGATAGACGCCCATGCCGTAGACGCCCAAAGCGGTGCCCATGCGTTCAGGTTTGAAGTAGTCAGAAATCATGGAGTAAGCCGATGGAGACAGAGCTGCTTCCCCCACGCCTACGCCCATGCGGTAGATGAAGAGTTGCCAATAGGCTTGGGCGATCCCGCATAGGGCCGTCATGAGGCTCCATAAGGCAATGCCAATGGTGATGATTTTGACGCGGTTTTTGCTGTCTACCATGCGGCCAATCGGCAAGCCCATTAGGGTGTAGAACAGGGCAAATGCAAAACCTTGCAACAGGCTCATTTCAAAGTCAGAAATTTGCAGGTCACGTTTCATAGGGCCAATGAGCAAGCCTAGGATTTGTCGGTCAATAAATGAAAATGTGTAAGCAAGAACCAGAACGGCGATGACATACCAAGCATAGAGTGGATTGGGCCAAGCGCCGTCTCCTGTCCCACTTGTTCCAGGTGTCTCATGATGAAGAGCTTCGCTGACTTCAGTCGCGACTTCGGTCTCCGACATTTACGTCCTCCCAAACGTTAAAATTCGTTAAGGCATCATGGGCTAAAGAGTGGGGAAAGGCGAGAGTTAACAAGTGGTTATCCCCCGAAAAGCTTGGGCGTGTTTGGCATAGGGTTTGCGTTGTAAGGGAGGTCATTCAAAGGAACCTACTTGATGAGCCTTACTGTTGGATTGCAAAATGAGATGTCTATTCCCTCTACGATTGCCCGTGCGGCAAGCGATACGGGGGTGGATTTCGACTACCTTATGAAGACTGCCATGCGCGAGTCGAGCCTGAAAAGTGATGTAAAAGCAACGACTTCTAGTGCGTCGGGCCTGTTCCAATTCATTGAGCAGACGTGGCTGTCGACGATGCAGCAACATGGGGATGAGTACGGCTACGGTGATCTTGCTGAGATGATTGAGACGGACAGTCGAGGCCGGCAATTTGTGTCTGATAAGGCTGTTGAGGCGGAAATTCTTGCCCTGCGGAATGATCCTAGCGCTGCGTCCTATATGGCGGCGGCTTTGACAAAAGATACCAGTGCACATTTGGAAGCAGCGATCGGTCGGGCACCGGATCAAGGTGAACTCTACATGGCACACTTCATGGGGCCACGCGGGGCGGTTGATTTGATCTCTGCCACCGAAAATGATCCGGCTCAAAATGCGGTGGATATGTTCCCTCGGGCAGCGGCTGCGAATAAATCAATTTTCTATAATAGTGATGGATCAGAGCGTAGCGTGTCTGAGGTTTATGCTAATTTACAGTCCAAACATAACGGCGTGGATGTCGATATGGCGGTTGTATCGGCTTCTTCTTCTGGTTCTTCTGGTTCTGCCTCTATGGGGTCTAGCGGCACAGAGGGGGGCGCGCGTGCAAACACGTATGACGCTTACCGTTCGGGCGGGTCAGTCGGATTTTCTGGGATACGTTCTTCTTATGGCGATGATTATGCCAGCGTGAACAATGGGGGGCTCTCTCAGGGGGGTATGTCTCAAGGTGGTATCTCTCGGGGGGGCGTGGCGTTGAGTGCCACTGTCCTTGATATTCTCGCTTCTTTAGAAATTCCAACTCTTGGGGGCAGTGAAGACGCGGACACGGCGTATCGGCGTCGGGAAAATGAACGCAATGACTTTGCTGAGTTACGGGGCTATGTGAGCTAGGATTTCTTACTGTTTAACGACAAAGCCGCTGTCTCTTTGAGAGCAGCGGCTTTGGTGTGTCTAACTGTCGTTGGCTGGGGGTGCTTAGTTGATCACGCCCGCTTCACGCAATTCATTCACTTCATTTGTGCTGTATCCCATTGTGGAGAGGACTTCAGCGGTGTGTTGGCCAAGGTCCGGGGACGGGCCTTGTGGGGCGGCGTCATTGCCTTCGCCGCCAAACCGAATGGGACCGGCGGGGGCTTTGAAAGTGCCTTCTGCATGGGCGTGGGGCACGTCGACAAAGGAACCAGCGGCGATGGCTTGGGGGTCATTGATGACATCACGCGGTTGCATGAGAGGGGCCCACACGATGTCTTGTTCATCAAGTTTGGGTCCCCAATAGGCGAGGTCTTCTTTTTGGAAATAACTGTCGAAGAGGTCGACCAGCTCTGCGGTGTTGGCTTTGCGGCCACGGGCGCGGGCGAAGCGTTCATCGTCAATCAAGTCAGGTTGGCCGATGGCTTTGCACATGGCCACCCAGTCAACATTGCCTTGGCGCGGAATAACCGCAAACCATTGATCGTCCTTGGTATGGAAGAAGTTGTTGAGTGGGTTGACGACTTCATGGCGGGATTTGTTGGAGGCCAATTTGCCGAATTTAAGCTGGATCGCCATGTCAGAGCCGAGGGTATAGATGCCGGTGCGCATCAAAGAGGATTCAACCAAACGGCCTTTGCCTGTGCGCGCGCGTTCAATCACCGCCGCCAAAATTCCTGCTGTTGTGGACATGGAGGTTGTGTGATCGCCAATGGCGGTGCGAATGGGAACGGGTTCTTGGCCTTTGACGGTTGTGGCTCCCCCAAGGCCAGAGCGGCAATAATACGCTGCCATATCAAAGCCGGGGCGGTCGCGTTCGGGGCCTTCTAAGCCGTAGCCGGACACGCTGGCATAGATGAGTTGCGGATTGACTTCTTTTAGGGAGGCGTAATCAAGGCCCGCGCGTTCCAAGCCGCCGGGGCGCACATTGGTGAGGAAAATGTCGGCTTCTTTGACGAGGCGTTTGACCGCTTCAACCCCTTCAGGGGTGGCTGTATTAATGGCGACACTTTTTTTGCCGCGATTGTCGAGTTCAAAAACGGGGTTGCCTTTGGATTCGTCGGCACCGATTGAGGCAAAGAATTGGCGCATTGGGCAACCGGCTAAGGGTTCTACCTTGATGACATCAGCGCCCCAGTCCGCCAGAAGACCCCCGGCACCAGGTGCTGCAATATAGGTCGCCAATTCAATTACTTTCAGGCCTTCGAGCATATGATTTCCCTTTTCGCTTTTGTCTTTTTCATTCTGATTGCACGGATCATACACGAAGTTTTGAGCAGGCAAAGGGCGGGGAAGTCCAATCTGCGGTGCGACCACAGGGCATAAAAGAACGTCGGGGAACGTGGTGATTCTGTGCTAGGCTTGGGGTGTTGGAAATTTGAGTAAAGAAGAAATTACGGATTTCTGCCATTTGTTGCGCGCTCAACGGGGTGAATCGTTGGCGTTGGAACTGCCCGTCATTTTGTTGACGGTTGAAAAAGATCAGTGCAGTGCTTGAGTGGATGCTGGAAGACGCGTATGGCTACTGTGAGTATGCGGTGGGCTAGGGTGTTCCCGGCTCTAATGAAAGATGGATCATTTGGGTCCTAAATAGGTTGGTCCTCATGAGTGAGCCTCAGAATGAATATGTTGCCGATGCGGCCCCTCGTGAGTTGATTACGGGAGTGAGTGATCATCCCGGTCATCGGCTTGCATCCTATTTTGTGTGGCCAGCTCTTTTGCTTGGCGCGGTGTTCTTTACCAGCCTTGGGATGCAGACAGATTATCCGTTGCTCTCCTTTTATGGTGTTTATGTCGTTTTTGCTCTGACGATCGGGGGGATTGAACGCCTCCTGCCGCATGAGCGTACGTGGCTTCAAGACGACCATCAATCAGGGGCCAATATTGCCCATACGTTGCTTAACAAGGGCGCTCTCCCGATGTTGGCGGTGATTGGTGTGATCTTTGGCTTGGCAGAAACCGAGCAGGCGGCGGATGTTGTGGCGGATGGGATTTGGCCCAGTGAGTGGCCAATGGTAGCGCAAGTGGCTTTGGCGATGGTTGGGGCTGAATTTGGGTTGTATTGGGCGCACCGTACTGCTCATGAAATTCAATTTGTTTGGCGTTTTCATGCGGTGCATCACTCCGTCACACGGCTGTGGTTCCTCAACACCGGAAGGTTCCATCTTGTGGATTCCTTTTGGAGTGTTTTGTTCAGTCAACCGATCTTGTTTCTTATGGGGGCACCGGCTGATGTGATTTTAATGTTTGGGGCCATTACCGCGTTTATCGGCATGTTGACGCATTGCAATATTGAATGCCGCACGGGGGTGCTGGATTATGTGTTCAACACGCCGCAAATGCATCGGTGGCATCATTCTAAGGATTTGCGCGAAGGCAATACCAATTACGGTGAAAACCTGATGTTGTGGGACCAACTTTTTGGGACCTACTTCAATGAGCCGCGCAGACCGCCTGCTGATATTGGGATTCAAACTTTTATGCCGCCAACCTTTGTTGGCCAGATGGTTCATCCGTTTCGTAAAGAGCAGGGGGTCGCCGACCCGATGATGTCTGCAACGCGCGAAGAGGCGTCGTAGATTCTGGTTAGATTCTGGGTCCACACGTCGTGTTAATCGGAACAATTTTATCTAAATGCCTTTATACACTGGTAATTTTTCTTAATCTCTACAGTCCACACTGGCGCCAACATAAGCTCTTCTGGGAAGGGCATTTTGACGTTGAGTAGGATTGAGGAGAAGGACAATGCAGTCATCTACATGCCTAAATGAGCAAGATATTGCGCAGCTTTTTGCTCAACCTTCTGCTCATACCCGCGCCAATATTGCGCAAAAGGTGGCGCAACGGTTTGAAAATGTCACCATCAGCGAGAGAGAGCGCGAGCTTGCGCAAGATATTCTCGGGGTCCTTGTGCATGACGCGGCAACCTTGGTACGGGAATCGCTCGCGAAAAGCCTTGCGCGTTTAGACAATGCGCCTCATGACGTGATTGTGCTTCTGGCGCGCGATATGGATGAGGTGGCCCTCCCTATTTTAGAAGAATCGCCGTTGCTCTCCGATGATGATTTGATCGACATCGTTGTGAAAGGGTCAGACGCCAAGCATATGGCGATCGCTGGCCGGGAGTTGGTCGGAGAGGCTGTTTCTTCTGCGTTGATTGAGACTGACAACAAGCGTGTTGTGGCGCGGCTCGTGGCGAATGAAGGCGCGTTGATTGACGAAGTCTCATTGGTCACGGTTGTAGAACGGTACGGGGACTTAGACGAAGTCGCTGAGCCATTGGTGCATCGTTCTCTTTTGCCAGCGGCGGTTGTCTCACGTTTGGTTTCCATGGTCAGCGATCGGTTGCAAGACTATCTTGTGGAGCGCCATGATTTGTCCGATGAGCTTTCCGCGCGTATTGCATTGGAAAGCCGCGAGCGGGCAACCATTGCCATGTTGGATAATGTCGCCCGAGAAGACTTCCCCTCTTTGGTGTTGGAGCTTGCAAGGGACAACCGGCTTACAGAGACATTGCTCTTGCGGGCAGTGTGCATGGGAGAAATTGGTTTTCTGGAAGCGGCCATGGCGCATCGGGCCGATCTGGAAATTGCTAAAACTTGGCGTCTCATACACGACAAGGGGCCGCTTGGGTTGCGGGCTATCTTTCGTAAAGCGGGGTTGCCGGAGCCACTCTATGCATCGTTCCGTCTTGCGCTGGATGTTTTCCATGAGATGGACCCTTCCAACACGGAGTTTGACCGGGAGTGTTTCTCAAACCGGATGCTGGAACGGATCCTTACTCAGTTTGATGGGCTGGAGGGAAGCGACTTAGACTTCCTTATTTGCCAGCTTGGGCGCGGGGCCGGTGTTGGCGCAGACCCGCATGTGGCTGAAAACGCCGCGTAATGGGCTGAAGATTTTCCAGACGACGCTTCAAAAACTTGCTACTTTCTCGGCCTGATATTTGACACAGAGCATGAGGAAGCCAATGAGCTTGAAATCTGGAGAAGCCTATATTTGTGACGCCATTCGTACGCCGATTGGCCGTTATGGTGGATCACTCTCTACAGTTCGGGCCGATGATTTGGGGGCTATTCCCATCATGGCATTGATGGAACGCAATCCGAATGTGGATTGGGAACAAGTCGATGACGTGATTTTTGGCTGTGCCAACCAAGCTGGTGAAGACAACCGCAATGTTGCGCGCATGTCCGCTCTGCTTGCGGGACTGCCTGTTGGTGTGCCCGGGAGTACGGTCAATCGCTTGTGCGGATCTGGAATGGACGCGGTAGGGACGGCGGCGCGGGCCATTCGTTCTGGTGATGCTGAGTTGATGATTGCAGGCGGTGTTGAGAGCATGTCACGGGCGCCGTATGTGACTTCTAAAAGTGGGTCTGCCTTTGGGCGGGATGTTAAAATGTATGACACCACAATTGGCTGGCGCTTTGTCAATCCGCTCATGGACCGTCAATACGGCACGGACTCGATGCCTGAAACAGCCGAGAATGTTGCTGAAGATTGCAACATCTCCCGCGCGGACCAAGATGCCTTTGCTTACCGTAGCCAACAAAAAGCAGGCGCGGCACTTTCTAGTGGGCGGTTTGAGCGTGAAATTGTACCGGTGACTATTCGTAAGAAAAAAGAAGAAGTCATTTTTAGCGTTGATGAACACCCGCGCCCGACGGCCTCTCTGGAAGCCTTGGCAAAATTACCTGCGCCGTTCCGTGAGGGCGGTTCTGTTACGGCGGGTAATGCGTCTGGCGTGAACGATGGGGCCTGTGCTTTGCTGATCGCTTCTGCTGAAGCAGTTGAGAAATATGGCCTGACACCGCGCGCGCGGGTTGTGGCTATGGCAACGGCTGGTGTGCCGCCACGGGTTATGGGTATTGGTCCTGCACCTGCCACACGTAAAGTCTTGGCCAAAGCCGGCTTGACGCTGGATGATATGGGCGTGATTGAATTGAATGAAGCCTTTGCGTCGCAAGGGTTGGCGGTGATGCGCGATCTTGGCCTTGCTGATGATGCTCCCCATGTTAATCCAAATGGGGGCGCTATTGCATTGGGGCATCCATTGGGCATGAGTGGCGCGCGTTTGGTGACGACGGCGCTTTATGAATTGGAAGAGCGTGATGAAAAATACGCACTTTGCACCATGTGCATTGGTGTTGGCCAAGGCATTGCTACCGTTCTGGAGCGGGTTTAAGCGCTTTTACGACCTAGAATACGTCTGAGAAATGTTTGCCGGGTGGCTGTGCTGCCCGGCATTTTCTTTGGGGTTTCGCCCAGTACTGGATACGACACGTCGGAGGCTTTTTGGCCAACTGTTTGCATCGTGATTTTTTTAGAAATGCCCGGTACTCGGCGTCCTTGGCGATGGCGGGCAAGGTGGATGAGTTCTTCGCGGCTTGTGTGCACTACTTCTACATCCAAGTTTGTTCCGTGTAGTTGCGGGATGGAGGGGGCGACCAGCATTGTCCAATCTAGGTCGCTCAATGCCTCTGTCCAGGTGTTGTCATGCGCAGCTTGTTGTGGCAAGGGGGTGTTCACGCTTGCCAGAACATCGCGTGTTGATTGGTCTTGGGATATTTTTGCGGCTGGCTGGCGCAATGTCTCAAGGTGGTCGCGCTTGAGCAGGGGCACGTCTTGGGCCTCAATAGGCCGTGAAATGAAAGTCCCTTGTGCGGCGCTAAAGCCGACATTGCGCAGGGCTGTTAGGGCGTCTTCTGATTCCACTCCAACAGCGATGAGAGGGATTTTGTGTTCACGGGCTGCGCGAATGCTGTCGATGATGCGTTGGCGGGCAGGGCTTTGTTCATCGCGGGCAAAAGATAAAATCGCATTGCCACCCAATTTAAGGGTGTCGATGTAGTCTTTTGTGAAAAAAGACGTGTCGAGCATTTTTCCCAGCCGTGTGGCGTCTCTGCTTTCTAGGGCAAGGGTGACGCCCATCTCACGGAGCGGTTGGAGTTTGGCAAAGCTGCCGTAAGGGTCGGTTGTGAGATCGCTTTCAGAGGCCTCTAAGGTCAAACTTGCGGATGACAGTTGATGTTTTTCTAGCAGACGCTCAACCCGTTTGGGCAACGTGAGGTCGGCAATATCAGCGGCGGCCAAGTTAATCGAAATACACCAGCCTTGATGTCGGCGTGGCCATTGGCTTCGGGCTTCCATCGCGTGGGAAAGAATGCCGTCGCTCAAGGCTGTCATGCGATTGCGGGAGGAAACAAACGGTAAAAACACTCCGGGTGGCAGTGTGCCGAGTTCAGGATGTTGCCACCGTACAAAAACTTCTGCACCCAGTAGGTCACCATTTTTCAAATTAATCAGGGGTTGGTAGACGGGTAGGAATTCGTTCTCTTCGAATGCCCGGTCCAAATCCTGTTCTGTTAGCTGAAAGCCCTGCGGAATCATGGTGTGCTCTTGGTTGCTCAATGAGGGGCTAGTTTACGGGGGCTGTCTTATCAACCCGTGAATCGGTTGTGCCAGATTGTGGTTTTTTGGGGAGTACGCAAAAAAGAGCTGGTTTTAGCGAAAGATGAAGCCTGTTTTCCCTTAGGGCGGCACCCATATTTCTCTTGAGATGACAAAAACCTCGTTTTCTCAGAGGCTCTCGATTACCCTCCCTTCAAAATAAATTAACTTTGGGAGTGACTATGTCCGATAAGGCAAAAACTGAAACGCTGATACCAGCCGCCACCATATTGCTATTGCGCGATGGCAAAGATGGCTTGGAAGTTTTTATGGTTGTCCGGCATCACCAAATCGATTTTGCCTCTGGCGCGTTGGTTTTCCCTGGTGGCAAAGTGGCGAAGACAGATTTGGTCGACGGCATTCGCGACCGGGTACGGGGGCATGAAGGTTTAGATGATGTGCTGTTGGCCCTTCAAATTGCGGCCATTCGGGAAGCTTTTGAAGAAGCCGGTGTTTTGCTGGCGCGGCCACGTGGGTCTGATGCTTTGATTGAAGGGGCGCGCTTGAAAGGGCTGGATGCATGGCGTCCAAAATTGGATAAGGGGGAGGCGGGTATTCTCGAGTTTTTGGAAGCTGAAGACCTTGAACTTGCTGTTGATTTGCTCACACCTTTCGCGCATTGGATTACGCCGGACATGATGCCGAAAAGATTTGATACTCATTTCTATTTGGCGATTGCCCCCTCAGACCAAGTGCCAGAGCATGATGGTCGCGAGGCGGTGGACTCAGTTTGGATTGATCCTCAGGTTGCGTTGGATGATGCGGCTGCTGGCAAGCGGACTGTGATTTTCCCAACACGCATGAACCTTGTGAAATTGGCGCGAGGTCGTTCCGTTTCCGATGCCATGGCACAGATCGCGGATGAAGGGTTTGTCACGGTCTTGCCAAAAGTTGAGAAGCGTGATGGGCGTGCGATGTTGTGCATTCCTGAAGAAGCAAATTACGGCTTAACCGCGATTGATATGTCTGAGATTTGATCGTTTTTTAGCGTGTTGTAATAATGAGAGGGCGAGTTCTAGGTTTTTAGCTCCTATTTCGCAAAAAACTCAAGGAGGTTGCAGTGGGGTCAGGTGTTCAAAAAAGTCATAACGATGGAAAAACAGCATATCTGAAGGTAAGCGTATGGCTGGATGCGGACAGTGGTCATATCCATTTAGCAATACCTGATACAGGGTGGTTCCACTCGACAGTGAATAATAAGCCTGACAGTAAGCGTAGGCATGCGAACCTTTATAAAAAACTTGCTCGTGTGCTAAAGGAGGCTGGGCTGCCTTATCCTGAAACTGAGGAAGAAGATGGGCATTAACTGAACCTAGTCGTCAAATATGTATGGCATGCATGCCCCAGTGGCACTGCCAGTATGGGCTTTTGGGGGTGGTGCCTTAGCGTCCTCTCAAAACGGCTTTATGCAACTGGCTTGGCCTCAGCTCTTTTTTGCGGCGAGTTGTTTGGCCAGGCGTTGGGACTGGGGGCTGTCAATGGCGCGGAAGGCTGTCGCGGTGGCCGACTGTAGGGCACTGATATGCATCTCGACCAACGGAATAAACCTTTCGCTTTCTCTCAGCACTGTCGTTAGATGGTCTTTCAGTGTGGTTGAGAGGTGTGTTATCACAGGATAGCCAAAGGTGATGGACTGGGCGTGGAGGTCGTGCAGTGTGCGCAGGATGTGGGCAATGCCCTTGTCGTCAACGCCGTCTTCTTTCCATCTTTCTTGAATGCTCTCAATGGTTTCTAATTCGGTTGTTAGCCAGATGAGAAAGTCTTCTTTGAGCGTTTCAATCAAGGCTTCTGCACGCGCGAGAACGTCAGGCCCATCGATGGTATCGTTGGGTAATGGCTCTGGTGCTTGTTGTTTTTCGTATTCTTCTTGCTGTGGTTGGTTGAGCGTTTGTTGTTCTTTGGACATGTCCATTCCTGTGTCAGGAAACACGCCCACTCCGCTCTCAACGCTAGGGGAGCGGCGTTAAGAGAGTGTAAGCAAACAACTTCAATTTTGATTTAATGTTTGCACGCTTGTGCGTCCAAAATGGAGGGCGCTAGTAGATAAATTGTTCTGCCAAAATGCGTTCATCCAAGGTGTGGCCTTCGTCAAACAAGATCAGCAGGTCAACATTGGCTGCTTGTTCCACTTCTACCCATTCAACGTCTCTGATTTCATTGTGATCGGCGACGGCGCTCACTGGGCGCTTTTTTGTTTCTAAAATGTCGAACCGTACTTTTGCGGAATGAGACAAAAGGGCGCCGTGCCACCTTCTGGGGCGGAAGGCGCTGATGGGGGTGAGGGCAAGAAGGTCTGTGTCGATGGGAATGATCGGCCCTTGCGCTGAATAATTATAGGCGGTGCTGCCTGCTGGTGTGGCCACGAGAATGCCGTCGCAGACCAATTCTTCCATACGAATTTTACCGTCAATGGAGATCTTGATTTTTGCCGCCTGCGAGGTCTCACGTAGGAGGGAGACTTCGTTGATGGCCAGTGCATTTGCGATTGTGCCGTCGCTTTGTTTTGCGGTCATTTTGAGCGGGTGAAGAATGGTGGCGTCGGCGGCCTCTAGGCGGTTGAGAAGGTCATCTTCGCTGTATTCATTCATCAAAAAACCAACAGAGCCACGGTTCATTCCGTAGATGGGAATGCCGCTGCCAATGTGGGCATGTATCGCTTTGAGCATGTAGCCGTCGCCGCCGATGGCCACAATAACGTCGGCCTCTTGGCTGTCCACATTGCCGTAGCGCTTGGATAAAACATCCAAAGCCGCTTGCGCTTCTTCATTGTCAGATGCCAAGAAGGCGATTTTTTCAAAGCTCATAGGGCGGGCCCGAATTGTGTTGCTCAACGGCAAGGTGAAACATTGGCTTGGTCTCAAGTTTCGGCAGCGGCTGCGTCATAGTGTAGTCGGCATGAGAATCAGGTCCGCATGTGACTTTTCTTGAGGTAGTATAGCTGGGTTACGTTACCGAAGTAATATCGATGTCTGAAATGTCCAGTGCTGCCCGGCAATTTGACCTAAATCATGGCCGCTTGGATTGGGACCGTGTCAAATATGCCTAACCTGATTTTCAAATCCCTTTGATTTTGTGATTTGCTGGTTGATTGGAGACGACTGATGACCCCTCTTGTGAGCCTTGCTGCGAATGAACCATCTGACTGTGCTGCTGTGTCTGAGCCAGATGGTGCGCCGATTTATCTGGCTGCTTTAGATAATCGTCGATTTGTGGCGGCGCTTTTTGGGGTTTGGGCTTTGATGTTGCAAACCATCATTCCCGTTGTGGGGGCCAATGCCTCTGAATGGTTTGAGAATGGGGACTTGATTTGGGCCTCTATTTGCACCTCAACACCTATTTTTTCTGATGATGAAGACAGCGCTTTGATAGCGGGTGGGGGCTTTTGTGTGATGGCGACCCCGTGCTGCTCCAACGCTGGAGCGTCTAAACGTCGAAAAATTGCTTAGCTCCTGACCTTCTTCGAGTTATTTACTTTAACCGCCCGTCAAAGACATGTGCCGCTTGACCGCTGGTTTTTGGCCGGGGCGATCGATGATAAAATCATGCCCTTTGGGTTTGCGTCCAATGGCCTCGTCGATGGCGTCTGACAAGGAGCCATGTACGTCTGGGGTGCGTAGGGGGCGGCGCAAATCTGCCATGTCGTCTTGGCCAAGACACATATAAAGTTGCCCGGTACAGGTAAGGCGAACGCGATTGCAGCTTTCACAGAAATTGTGGGTCAGGGGGGTGATAAGCCCCAAGCGGCCCCCGGTTTCTTTGACGTGCATATAGCGCGCTGGTCCCCCGGTTTTGTAGGGGATGTTGGTGAGGGTCCACAGGTCGGATAGTTCTGTTTCCACTTGAGACAGGGGAAGATATTGGTCGGTTCTATCCCCTTCAATGTCACCCATCGGCATGGTTTCGATGAGGGTAAGGTCATAGCCGCGCCCGTGGGCCCAGCGGACCATGTCGGGGATTTCTTTGTGATTAACGGCTTTTAGGGCCACGGCATTAATTTTGACGGCCAATCCGGCTTTATCCGCTGCCTCTAATCCTTCCATCACTTGGGCCAATCTGCCCCAGCGGGTGACTTCGGCAAATGTGTAGGGATCGAGGGTGTCGATGGACACATTAATGCGGCGGACACCGGCTTCATAAAGGTCATCGGCATATTTTGCGAGCTGACTGCCATTTGTGGTGAGGGTCAATTCGTCGAGTTCGCCGGACTTTACTTTGGCCCCTAGATTTCTGATGAGGCTCATGATGTTACGGCGGACGAGGGGTTCACCGCCGGTTAAACGAATTTTGCGCACGCCCTTGTCGATGAAGCTTGTGCAGACAGCTTCGAGTTCTTCGAGGGTGAGGAGATCTTTTTTAGGCAAGAAGGTCATGTTCTCGGACATGCAGTAGACGCACCGAAAATCGCAGCGATCTGTGACGGATACGCGCAAGTAAGTTACCGCCCGGCCAAAGGGGTCAATAAGGGGGTTTTGGGCTGGTGCAGCGCTCTGTGTGGTTTGTGCGTGCGGTTTTTCGGTCATTTCGCCTTATCTTCCTGATTTTCCACAGCTTATCATATAGGGAGCGGTTCACAAATTAACAGAGCGGTTGCACCTGCGGACAGGGGCTTTAGTCTCTAAAGACCTAATTGCACTCGCAAAAGATCAAAAGAAGGCCCGCATGTCCAATCACAGCATTTTGAGTATCGATCAAGGAACCACAAGTACACGAGCTGTTTTGTTCGATGCGGGCGGCAACCCGACAGGCTCGGCTCAAGTCGAATTGCCGCAAATTTTTCCGGCAGATGGATGGGTAGAACACGACCCCAATCAAATTTGGCAAGACACTCTCACGGTGTGTCGGCAAGTGTTGGAAGGGGGAGAGGGGGCGCGTGCCATTGCTGGTATTGGGATTACCAATCAACGCGAGACGACTGTTCTCTGGGACCGGGTGAGTGGGGAACCCCTGCACAATGCCATCGTGTGGCAAGACCGTCGTACAGCGCAAATGTGTTTGGACCTAAAAGCCAGAGGATTGGAAGACAGCATTCAGGAAAAAACCGGCCTGCTGTTGGATCCCTATTTTTCGGGCACCAAATTGGCGTGGTTGTTGGAGGCGGTTGACGGTGCCCGTGCGCGTGCTGAAAAAGGCGAGTTGTGTTTCGGCACAATTGACAGTTGGCTGGTTTATAAGTTGACGGGCGGAAAAGTGCACGCAACGGATATCACCAATGCATCTCGGACGATGCTGTTTAATATACGGGATCAGGTGTGGGACGAAGAAATACTTCGCCTACTGAATATTCCGGCGAGCTTGTTGCCGGAGGTGAAAGAATGCTGTGACGACTTTGGGGGCACGGATGAGGCTTTGTTTGGACCACAAATCCCGATCAGCGGTATTGCTGGAGATCAGCAAGCGGCGAGCGTGGGCCAAGCTTGCTTTGCGCCGGGAATGATGAAATCCACCTATGGCACGGGCTGCTTTGCGCTCGTCAATACGGGTGACCAGCTTGTGGCCTCTAAGAACCGGTTGCTCTCTACGATAGGTTATAAAATTGATGGCCAGATTGCCTATGCGTTGGAAGGGTCTATTTTTATGGCCGGGGCAACGGTGCAATGGTTGCGCGATGAAATGAAATTTATTGCTAATGCACAAGAGAGCGAAACACTTGCGCGGCAAGCCAATCCTGACTCTCATGTGATTGTGGTGCCTGCCTTTACCGGCCTGGGTGCACCCTATTGGGACCCGCAAGCACGGGGAGCTATCTTAGGGATGACCCGTGATTCTGGCGCAGCGGAAATTGTGCGTGCAGGGATTGAGTCTGTTTCTTGCCAGACCCGCGACCTTATGGAAGCGATGGGGGCGGATATGAAAAGTGCCGGACTGGAAAGCCCAAGTGCCCTGCGAGTGGATGGGGGCATGGTGGCGAATGAATGGTTTGCTCAAAACCTCTCCGATATGATTGGCCGCTCGGTGGAGCGTCCGGTGATTACGGAAACGACGGTGTTAGGTGCCGCATATTTGGCAGGTTTGCAGGTTGGCTTTTACGATAGTTTGGAAGGCATTGCGAAAAATTGGCAATGTGACGCGCGATTTGATCCTGTGATGACGCAAAGTGAACAGAGCGCGCGATATGGCCGATGGAGGGATGCGGTTGGGCGCATTTTGGTGCGCTCGTAGCTTGAGGTGTTGCCGGAAAACTCTTGATTGTTTTGTTGATTGTTTGGCGATGCTGGAGGCATGATCATAGGCATGATGCTCAGCGCCTCGTTTTTAAGAGCGCAGCAGCGCGATTGGGGAGAGGACGATGATGGACCTTTTGGAAACGTTGACGGATGAACTGGGTGCGGTGGCGGTTTTGACCGGAGCGGACGCAGAAGAAAAATCCCAAGGGGCGTGGGCCCCAATGGGGACACCGCTTGCCATCATACGGCCTGCCAATACGCAAGAGGTGTCGCGGGTGATGGAGCTTGCTCACGCGGCGGGACAACAGGTCATTGCATGGGGCGGTAAGACGGGCCTTGTTGAAGGCGGGCACGCGGATGGGGAGCTGGCCTTGTCCTTGGAACGCTTGAACGCAATCGACTCTATTGATCCCATTGGCGGGACAATGAGTGTGCAAGCGGGCGTTCCGTTGCAGAAGGTATGCGAAGCGGCAGAAGAGGCTGGTTTCTTTTTCCCCTTGGATTTGGGCGCACGGGGGTCTGCCACGATTGGGGGCAATATTGCGACCAACGCAGGAGGCAATCGGGTTATTCGCTACGGCATGACACGGGCGCTTGTGTTGGGTTTGGAAGCGGTGTTGGCAGATGGAACGATTGTTTCGTCTATGAACCGATTGATTAAGAACAACGCGGGATACGACTTAAAACAATTATTTATTGGGACCGAAGGCACGCTTGGCATTGTCACACGGGCCGTGGTGCGGCTGCATTCAAAACCACTCTCACAAGATACGGGTTTGGTTGGAGTGGAGAGCTTTGAAAACTTGCCTAAATTGTTGCGCCACATGGAAGCGCGGTTGGGCGGCACCTTATCGGCTTATGAAGTCATGTGGGATGGGTTTTATCAGCTTGTTACCAATGAACCAGCTGCCGGGCGCTCTCCTCTTGAGGGCCGTTATCCCTATTACGCTTTGGTGGAGGCGATGGGGGGCGACCAAGAAGCGGATACCCCCCGGTTTGAACACGCTTTAATGGGGGCGCTGGAAGACGGCATTATCTGCGATGCGGTGATTGCAAAAAGCGATAGTGAGCGCGAAGCCATGTGGGCATTGCGTGATGATGTCGGGCAAGTGCTGCATCATTATCCGATCTTTACATTTGATGTCAGCCTGCCGATTGCGGATATGGAAATGTATGTCGCGGGTTTGGAAGCATCCTTTGATGCGACGTGGCCAGACAATAAGTTGTTTGTGTTTGGGCATTTGGGAGATGGCAATCTGCATGTGATCATCGGTGTTGGTGATGACAGTCCGGCTACCCGGAAGGCGGTGGAGCAGATTGTGTATGCGCCGTTGCAAAAAATTGGCGGATCAGTTTCAGCAGAACACGGTATTGGGTTGGAGAAACGGGACTATTTGGCTTTGTCGCGCGGCCCTGAAGAAATTGCACTTATGAGGTTGTTGAAGAAGTCACTCGACCCGAAGGGGATCCTTAATCCGGGTAAGGTGTTGTCTCCAGAGAATTAGAATCGCAAATGTCGATGGGCCTCTACTTCTGAGGGTTTTGCGGGACATTCTTAGCTGGAGACGTTGAGCCGAAGCCGCTGCGTATTTTACAATTGGATGGTTTGACAGGTCGAGGCCTAGGGTCCATTCTGCAGAAAATATACATCTTTGGGAGAATGAAATGTCTTTAGCTGTTGATACAGGTATTACGTCTGTTCGCGATCAAGTGAGTGATGCGGAATGGAAAGTTCGGGTTGAGCTGGCGGCAACGTATCGTTTGGTTGCGCACTACGGCTGGTCCGATTTGATTTACACGCATATTTCTGCTCGGGTTCCAGATGCAGAAAACCACTTTCTAATCAATCCTTACGGCATGACGTTTGATGAAATTACGGCGTCCAGTCTTGTGAAAATTGACCTGGAGGGCAACATCGTGATGGAAAGCCCTTACATGGTGAACCCGGCTGGCTTTACCATTCACTCTGCGGTGCACGGGGCAGGGGATGATCACCATGCTGTGATCCACACACATTCCGATGATGGGGTGGCGGTTTCTGCCCAAGCTGATGGCCTTTTGCCGTTGAGCCAAACCTCTATGATTGTGCGCGAAGATCTGGCTTATCATGACTATGAAGGCATTGCCTTGAACCACGATGAGCGGGAACGGCTGATTGCGGACCTTGGGGACAAGCATTCGATGATTCTACGCAATCACGGTTTGTTGACCGCTGGTGCGTCTTGTGCAGACGCCTTTTTGCGTTTGTTCTTCCTTGAGCGGGCTTGCACGATGCAGATTAAGGCCTTGGCAGGGGGAACTAAGTTGTCAATCCCTTCTCAGGACGTTCAGGACGTTGTTTCTGCGCAAGCGAAGTTTCAAGACAGCAATGGTATGGGCAACCTAGCTTGGCCTGCATTGGTGCGAACTTTGGACCGGATTGACCCTTCCTATAAAGACTAAAGCTACCTACATTGAAGAGGCGGGTCTTTTGGGCCCGCCTTTTTGCTGTCTGTTTATTATGCTGGGTTGGCGTGTTCGCGCGGCCTTACTACCGGGAGAAGCATTATGGTCAAGTTTGGTGTCGGTCAACCTGTGCGGCGTGTAGAAGACCAACGGTTGATTACAGGCCAAGGGCAATTTACCGATGATGTGAATTTGCCGGGTCAAGCGCATGTTGTGATTGTGCGATCTCCCCATGCTCATGCGAAAATTCTTTCGATCGATGTGGACGGTGCGCTTGAGGCAGAGGGCGTGCTGGCTGTGATTACGGGGCCTGAACTGATTGACGCCGGGCTTGGCGAAGTGGCAAATGTGGCGTGGGCTGCAGTGCGCCAGCCGGATGGTAGCCAAGCATGGAAATCTACGCGCCCTATTTTGGCATTGGAGCGCGTGCGTCATGTTGGGGATGCGGTTGCGGCTGTTGTGGCTGAAACGGCGGCCTTGGCACGGGATGCTGCTGAGATGGTTTTTGTAGATTACGATGAATTGCCAGTGGTTGTTGATACGGAGAAAGCGGCGTCAAGCGACAGCGCGGTCGTGTGGGACGAGCTTGGCAGCAACGTGGATTATACGTGGGAATTTGGCGAGCTAGACCCGCTGGAGAAAGCGCTTGCTGGTGCGGCCCATGTGACGGACTTAAAACTTATCAACAACCGCATCGTTGTAAATGCGATGGAGCCGCGCGGGGCGGTTGCTGCTTACGACGCAGATGATGATCGATACTTGCTACATGCTGGGTGCCAAGGGGCGCACGGTTTGCGGGACCGATTGGCAGAAATGGGTTTGAAAATTCCAAAAGAGAAACTGCGGGTCATTTCAAATGATGTCGGCGGTGGATTTGGGATGAAGACGTTTGCCTATCCTGAATATTTGGTGGCGCTTTATAGTGCGAAGAAAGTAGGGCGGCCGGTGAAATGGACGGCGGATCGCTCTGAAAGCTTTTTGTCGGATAGCCAAGGGCGCGACCATGTGACAACGGCCAAAATTGGTTTTGATGAGGCGGGTAAAATTGTTGGGTTGCGTGTGGACACGATCGCGAATTTGGGCGCGTATCAAAGCCAGTTCGGTGCATTCGTTCCCTGCCTTGCGCCGCGCAACATGCAAGTGGGCGTTTATCAGGTTCCTGCGTTCTTTAATCAGGTGAAGGCTGTGTTTACAAACACAGTGCCGGTTGATGCCTACCGGGGTGCGGGGCGCCCTGAAGCGTCTTATGTGATTGAACGGTTGATGGAGCAGGCAGCGCGCGAGCTGAACTTAGCGCCGGAAGAATTGCGGCGGCGTAACTTTATTCCTGCCGATGAGATGCCATATAAAAAGGCACCGTCTTTGCCGTTCGACTCTGGTGACTTTAACCGAAATCTGACGGACGCTCTGGCGCGGTCTGATTATGATAGGTTTGGTGCGCGGCGTGACGCGGCCAAGGCGCGCGGTAAGGTGGCTGGCATTGGCATATCTTATTATGTTGAGCGGACGGCTGCGGGCATGAATGAATATGCTCAGCTTGAGGTGGACCCGAAGAACGGTGTGGTGAATGTTTGGACCGGTGCGCAGACAAATGGGCAGGGGCACGAGACGGCTTGGACACAATTTATTTCAAGTCGGCTGGGCTTAGATGCAACGCAAATTAAAGTTCACTTGGGTGATTCAGATCGCCTGCCTGGTGGGGCTGGGACCGGTGGATCGAAGTCGATCTATATGGTGTCGGGCGCGTTGGGTGTGGCTTCTGATAGTTTGATTGAGAAGGGCAAAAAGATTGCCTCCAATGAACTGGAAGCCTCAGAGCTTGATATTGAATATCGTGGGTCTGACGGCGTGCCTGAGTTTGGCATTATGGGGACGGACCGCAAAATCTCGCTCTTTGATGTGGCGCGGATTGCTGAAACCCAAGTTGATGTGGATGTCTTTGAAGCTGGCGGCGAATATAGCGAAGCGGGAAATACGTATCCGAATGGCGCCCATATTTGCGAAGTGGAAATTGACCCAGACACCGGTGCCTTTGAAATTGTGCGCTATACGGTTGTCGATGACATTGGCCATGTGCTGAACCCGTTGATTGCTGAAGGGCAAATTCAGGGTGGGATTGTGCAAGGGCTTGGGCAAGCCATGGGCGAGAATGCGGTCTATGATGAGGAAACCGGGCAATTGGTGACGGGGTCTTTCCAAGATTATTGGATGCCGCGTGCTGATGACATGCCTAATTTTGATTTCACCTATAATGAAATTCCAACCGGAACAAATGAATTAGGGGTGAAGGGGGCAGGAGAGGCTGGCACAGTGGGGGCACCTGCTGCTTTCATTAATGCTGTGATTGATGCTCTGGCCCCTTACGGTGTGACAACCATTGATATGCCTGTTACGCCTCAGAAACTTTGGCGCGTTTTACGTGCTTCACAACAGGATGATGCGGCTTAACGATGTTGGTATGTGTTTCCCCGGCGAAAGCGCTGGACTTTTCTCCGCTTGAACGATCTATCGATGTTCACGCTCCCCGGTTTCTTGAGCAATCTGAGGTGTTGGGCGGGGTCGCTAAAAAGTGCACGCGGAGTGATTTTAAATCACTGATGAAATTGTCTGATGCATTGTCTGATTTGACTTATCAGCGGTTTCAGCATTTTTCACCCACGACACCTGAGCGGGAACGCAAGGCTGCGATGTTTGCCTTTAATGGCGACACCTACCAAGGGTTGGACGCGCCTTCCATGAGTGATGAGACGGTGGCCTATGCGCAGGACCATCTGCGTATTCTTTCTGGTCTTTATGGGGTTTTGCGCCCGCTTGATGAGATTGAGCCTTATCGATTGGAAATGGGGATCCGTCTTGCCAACCCGCAAGGCAAGGACCTCTATACGTTTTGGCGTGAGACCGTGACGGCCAGTTTGTCGGCGGAGTTGGCGGCGCAACCGGACGACGTGCTTGTGAATTGTGCGTCTGTTGAGTATTTCAAAGTCGTTGATCCAAAGGCGCTTACGGGACGCATCGTCACCCCTGTCTTTAAAGAGGAGCGCGGTGGGGTGGCAAAGGTGATTAGTTTCCACGCCAAACGGGCACGCGGGATGATGGCGCGCTATATTGTGGAAAATCAAGTGCGCTCTGTTGAGGGAATCACCGGCTTCAATGAAGTTGGATATACCTATCGTCCAGCGCTATCTGAGCCAGACCAGCCAGTCTTCACGCGTGTTTTGGAAGCCTAACGGCCCTGAAACGAGAAAATTCTGAATTTTTTATGCGTGGAATGGTTAGAAAGTTCCATAATATCCCTTTGTGTGACTTGTAAGTGCTTGAAAACACTTGCAAAGTGATTTTCCTGTGCGGGGGCGCAGTAGTAATTGACAAAATGTCACTAGAGGGGAACACTCTGGATATGCAAACCGATAAAATGTCAGATCACGGGGACGTTGCTACAGCGGACCCAAAAGATAAAAAGAAGGCGGGGGCGACCCCGTCTAAACGACGGTTGGAAAGTCGCCGGAAGTTGGTGGCTGCGGCACGTACGCTCTTTATTGAAAAGGGCTATCACGGCACCCGACCTCAGGACATTTCCAAAATGGCAGGTGTTGGGCACGGCACCTTTTACCTTCATTTCACAGACAAGCTGGAGTGCTTTTTGGCCTTTGCCAATGAAGCGTGTGATGAGCTGGGGGCTTTTACCCAAGCTCATATGAAAGAAAACTCCACGCCAATGGAGCAGCTGCGTGAAATCATTGCCGGGGTGGTGGACTATTCGAATGCCAATCCGGGAGTGCTTTCTGCTGCGTTGACCAACACCAATGTTTTAACCGTCGAGGAAGTTAAAACATCCTCTCCGATGGAACGGTGGAGCAAAAACTGGGCTGATCTGATTGTCCGGTGGCGTGACGAAGGCGTGTGGGATGACCGAGACGATGATGCTGACCCCTTGTTTATTGGCCATTTGATTGTTGGTGCGATTGGGCAGGGGCTGGCATATGGATTTTTATATGACATTGAGAGCAATAAATTGATCGACGATATAACAAGATCTCTAATGCGCTCAATGAATGGGGAGGTTTAATTCCCCATCATCTGGGAGGGTGACATGGCGAAATTAAAATATACAGAAGCGGAATTGATGGCTGAGCACGAATATGCAAAGCCTCATAAAGAAGCCGGATATTTGTTGCACGGCGGATTTGATGCGCAGGGCACATATGTTTCTCCGCGTACGTTGCATCGTTGGCCTGCGGTACATGCATGGCAAAATGCATTGAAGGAACGCGGCTTTCCATTGGTTGATGCGACGAGTGATTTGTTGCAGCCGGAAACGGTGCCGAATTTGGAGCAGCAAAGGTTTCTGCTGTCTAATGGTTTGGGCACATCTCTTTGGAATGGGTTGACCATTACCGGTATTGTTGAAGCGCGTGGTCAGATTTTGTGTGAATTCACCGCGCCAGACTTTCAAGACATTATTGTGGATGATGTGAGTGAGATGTCGATTGGGCACCTGAATAAGGGATTGCTTTATGGACATGGAGCGGATGAGGGCGGTGATCCGAAACGGCCTGAGTACGGCGCTCATGACGCGATGTGGTTTGCGTCTCGGGATTTGCTGTTTGGTAAGGATGCTTATCCGATGCCGGGTGAACCGACCAATATTTCGCGCCCGGACGGGGGACGGCGGATGCCGGAAATTCCCGAAGCTTATGAGAACACGCTTTTATTGTTGATGAACGTATTGATGATTGAAGTGCGGGCTGAAGCTTTTTTCAGTTTCTGTTGTTCTATCATGCGCGATCCAACGCTGTTTCAAGACCGTCGGGAGGATGCTGAACTGGCTGCAACAATGGTTGAGCGTATTCGCGAGGATGAAGCCATTCACGTTGGATATTTACAAACCGTGGTTTCTGAAATGCGCAGTGTGACCTTTAAGACTGTGGATGGCGGAACGATTGATGGGGTGGAGCTTATTGATAAAGCTTGGAACGACATGGTGCATTGGCACGCTGTTGAACGAGTTGAAATTGAGCGTGCAGAAGCTGTTGAAAGATTGCTAGCGGAAGTCCGCACCTTGCCGGAAGGCGAGGCTAAAGTTGCTGACTTCTTGGCGATGTCAGATGCGGGGATTGCTGCATAAGCTTTAGGAGTCCGTTAGGGCTTTTGAATGGAAACGGGTCACGCGAGAGCGGGCCCGTTTTTTATTGGCCCGGATGCAACCACAGAAATGAGGAAGAGACTGGCGGCTATGCCAAGGACGGGGCCGTGAGACATATATTGAAATGCCATGGTTGCGGCGATGCAGAATGCAGGTGTGAGTATGAGCAGCACAGCAATGAGCCACGGGCGGGCAGGATGCTTTAGAAGTGCCACGCCCAAAGCGCTTAACCCGATGAGGGTGAGGCATAGGCTGGGGACTTCGATGAGCCAGAAACCGACAAACCGCACGTCTGGGCCAAACCAACCGCCGCCCCAGTAGGCGATAAGATTGCCAACCGCTGCAAGGGCTAGAAAACCAGACAGTGTGCGATGGAGGCTTTTGGTGCGACTTCCCATTTGGCTTGCATAGGGAAAGAGGGTGGTGAGGGCAATAAAAAGGGTGAGATAAATAAGAAAGAAAAACCGACCAAAGAAATAATAGGGGGTGATGTCTAAGGTGGCCCCTGCTGCTTGGTACAGGGCTGTTGCTGAGTTTTGTAGGACGGTGAGCGTGCCAATCCAATGAGGTGTCTCGGCGACATTCCAGAGGGTGGACTGGATGGGTGCTAGATAGAGGCATAGGGCTACCCCTAGAAAACTCACTGTCGTTCTGGTGTGTGAAGACATTCTTTCCCCCTCAAAAGTCGATACAGAACCTTAGCTGTGTTTTTTCAAAGGCAATAGGGGCTGTGTTTTGTAAGGACGGTCACAAGAATTTGAAGGTGTTTTCAGGGTTCCCGAGCTTGCTGATTATGCGGGGGTGAGAAGTTTCAGAATTTGGCGGGTTAAAAAGAGCACGACAAAGATCATCACACATGCCGCGCCCCAAGGGTCCCAGACATCCGTGCGGGGGAACAGGGTGAGCCATGCTTCCCATATCTGGCGTATCAGTTTGAGGAAAGCGGGAAACGTGTCCTCAAAAAACTCTCCCACTTCAAGCCAAAAGTCGGCCAGCGTGTCGGCACCCACCTGAAGCATATGACGCAGCTCAGGGCCGAGGGTATCGAGTATTGTCGGTGTTTGTTTACTCACTTTCTGACCTTTCTCCCGTTTTTGGGGGAGGGGAGCTGTGTTTCCGTCTAGGCCTATAGTGTGAGGGGGCTTTCCTAATGGGTTGTTAAATGAAAAATTACAATCAAATTGCGTGTATAGGTCGCCTATAAACTAAAGTGAATTGTTCGCTTTTATGGTTATATTTTTTATTCCGCAGTGCAGAACGATAGGTGATATGGCGACGCTGGGGGCAAGTGTGGCTCTTATAGTGGGGGAAATTAGGAGGATCGCATGATTCAAAAATCTCTTCGCGAACGTTTGTTGGGGCGAGCAAGTGCCGTTGCTTTGGCTGGTTTTGTTGCTGGATTAACATTGAGCGGGGGCGCCCACGCGGCAGCCACGCAAGTTTATTTCGGGGATACGCATGTTCATACGGCTTTGTCCGGTGACGCCTTCATTTTCGGCAATCATTCAGCGACGCCAGACACAGCTTATCGATATGCCAAGGGCATTCCTGTTGTGCACCCGTATCACAAAGCAAAAGTGCAGCTGAGAACACCGCTCGACTTTATGGCGGTTGCTGACCATGCGGAATACATGGGTGTAACGCCGTTGACGGTGAAGGGTGATCCGCGTGTGATGGCAACTGAGCGTGGCCGTAAAAATCATGAGATGTTTAAGGAAGGCAAGGGGGCCTTGGTTTTCATGGAGATGGTTCGTTCCATCAATGAAAACAAACCCATTCCTGAGTTGAACACCGAGGATATTCGCAAACCTGTGTGGCAGCAAATCACGCGGGCTGCAGATATGCATAACGAGCCGGGTAAGTTTACCACCTTTATTGGGTGGGAGTGGTCGTCACTGCCAGATGGTGCCAACTTGCACAGAGTGGTGTTGGTGAAAGAGGGAGCTGAGAAAGCAGAAACCTTTTTGCCATATTCATCTATTGAGAGCGCCCGCCCTGAAGATTTGTGGGCATGGATGGAGAAGACTTCTAAAGCTTCTGATGTGAACATCCTTGCGATCCCGCATAACTCCAATATCTCCAAGGGGTTGATGTTTGCGATGAAAGATAGTGAGGGCAAGCCGATTACGGCGGCCTACGCGAGAACACGTTCTGAGTGGGAGCCGCTTGTTGAGGTGACGCAAACGAAGGGCGATTCTGAAACAAACTCGTCGCTGTCGCCCAATGATGAGTTTGCAGACTTTGAAACTTACGGTGTTTTGATTGATGCGCGTAATGCTGTCGCTAAGGACCCTGCTGCGGCGGGCAACTATGTGCGGTCGGCTTTGAAAAATGGTCTTGCCATTGAACAAGAAGTTGGGGTGAACCCCTTCAAGCTTGGCATGATTGGGTCGACGGATTCCCATACTGGTTTATCCTCTCCTGAGGAGGGAAACTTTTGGGGCAAAACGGCGATTGATTCAATTCCGGCAAATAAGTTGAAGGGCTTTAGCAAGCGCAACAGTGGGTTTGATATGTCTGCTTCCGGCTTGGCGGGTGTTTGGGCAACCGAAAACACACGTGAAGCTTT
Source organism: Parvibaculaceae bacterium (assembly GCA_029209985.1). GTDB lineage: Bacteria > Pseudomonadota > Alphaproteobacteria > Parvibaculales > Parvibaculaceae > NORP139. The sequence goes on along the minus strand of JARGNZ010000018.1, from coordinate 21,437 downwards.
GTTTGAAGCGATGCAGCGTAAAGAAACTTATGCCACGACGGGGCCGCATATGAAGGTACGCTTTTTCGGTGGTTGGGATTATGAACCAAATGATGCAGCCGCCTCTGACTTTGCAGACCGAGGCTATGCCAAAGGGGTTCCGATGGGGGGCGACCTCACCGCAGCGCCTGCGGATACAGCGCCGAAATTTTTGATTCAAGCTGTAAAAGATCCTGTGAGTGCAAACTTGGACCGGGTACAAGTGATTAAAGGTTGGGTTGATAGTGCAGGGGAAACACATGAGACCGTCTTTGATGTTGCGTTGTCAGATGAGCGTACTGTGAGTGCGGATGGGACAGTGCCAGCCGTGGGCAATACTGTTGATCTTTCAACAGCGCGCTATACCAATGATATTGGTGCAGTGGACTTTGCGACGGTTTGGAGCGATCCTGCATTTGATGCAAGTCAGCGGGCATTCTATTACGTGCGGGTTTTGGAAATTCCAACCCCGCGTAATTCGACCCAAGACATGGTGGCTATGAAACAACCGCTTCCTGAAGGGTATCCGGCATCCATTCAAGAGCGCGCATATACATCACCTATTTGGTACACACCTTAATCGGGGATAAGGTGAAGGCGAAAGGGCGGCTCTTTTGTAAGAGTCGCCCTTTTTATTTCTCCGTGATCTGCTCTTTGGCCCGCGTTACGGGGTGTACCAGATGGGGGAGGAGTAGGCCCGCTCCTGAATGGTTGGAGGTCCTTCGTAAGGGGGGGCTTGCATGCCCAATGCGGTGGCATCCAATTGAGAGTGCCGGATGGTGGGGATCTGAAGAACGCGGACATAGTAGAAGGCGCGTTGGTTCGGATCGAACTCAGGATCGCTCCAAAGGGTTGTCAGCTCTGGTGCGCCGATGGAGTTTTCAACTGCGCCTGTTTTCAAATTGACAGTATTGCCGACGGCTGGAAGTTTTCCATCTGCGCCGAATATGCGACCATCAGACCATACGATGTCGAAGATTTTTTCTTGGCTGACGTTGTTCTCGTCTAACCATCCCTTGATGATTTGCACGCGATCTAAATTGCCGTCGAGGGGGTCTTTTACGGCACGTACTAAGAACTGTGGTGCGCCTCCTTCTGGGGCTGCGGTGAGGTCGCCGCCCATGGGTACGCCTGACGCATAGCCGATTTCAGCTATGTTCTGTGCGTCAACGACGCTCGGATCAAATTCCCAGCCCCCAAAGAGGCGCACGCTCATGCGCGGGCCGGTGGTGGCGTAGGTTTCTTTGCGCTTCATGGCGTCAAAAATAGATTGGCGCGTATTTTCGGTTGCCCATACGGCGGCTCTGCCAGAGGCGGACATAGTCCAGCCATTTACATTATCTTTGCCGCTGATGTAGCCGGTATCGGGGTCTACTTTGTCGCGTTTGTTTTCTGGAATGGAGTCGACCGCCATTTTGCCCCAGAAGTTTGTTTCTTCTGCACTCGAAATGCTGGTGTGAGAATCCGTTGACCCAACCATGCCAAATTTATAGGGGTTTACGCCCACGCGCTGTTCGATTTCTAAACCTCGTTTGAGGGCTGGTCGAATGAAATCCCCTTTGCCTGCTTTATATCCAAGACGGTTGGGCGAGTGGCGATTATAGAAGTCGAACCGTTCGAAGTTTGCAAACTCGTCATCCGGGGAGAGATTTGGGTGGGTCTCGGAGTCCCCCTTTGTTTGGGTGGCTTCAACGAGAGGTTCCCATTCGGCGCGTGTTGTGGCGTATTGCGCGGTGATCTCTTCTCCCCGCAGGGTGGTGTTGGCGAACATGTAGCCTTTAGATAGGTTTGAGTTGTGCGGAATGGCTAAAAACTGCGCACCGGTTTGGTTGGTGAGCTTTTCCAACCCTGCCCAGAGATCTTCAGGGTACGGGGCTTCATGAGCACCGATGGGGTCTATGCCTGCTGCTGTTGGGCCGTCCATGGTGGAGAGGACGACGCGATGCAAACTGGCGCTATTGCGCGCTTGCGACCATTCCCATCCAATGAGGGCGGAAAACTTTCCGGGTTCATTATGTTTTTCTGCGGCGCTGACAGAATCTTCCCACATGGCTGATGTGATGGCTGTGGCTGCATCTGTTGAAATGAAACCGACAAATCCGGGCTTTGCCTTTTTCGTCATTTTGGCATCATTGGACGCGGTGTTATCGGTTGATTTTGCCTTTTCAGGAGAGGCTAAGCGTTTGCGGAAAACAGCAACAGCGGCTTCGGGGTCTTCAATGGCGGCCCGTAGTCGGTTGAGGTAAAAGGCAGACCGCCACCGCTCCCAAAAGGGGGAGTTTGTTTGATCTGGATTGTTGCCATAAATGGAATTGAGGATGCCAAAGAATTCTGCGTGATCAGCGACAACAAGGAAATCAAGCGGTCGGATAAGCTGAACGCGGGATCGATTGAAGGGATGTATGATGGGTTCGCCCTTGGCCACCCGGTAGGCCGTATCTGGATCAGCAGAGCGGTTGCCCGCCATAAAGGCGTCTGTTGAGTAGGAGGTGTGCAGATGCGTGTCACCCCATAGCAGTTGCGTATTTTCGGCGCTCGCTGCGGTAACCTGTAGGCTGAGAAGGGCGGTTAGGCACCCGCCTATAAGGACGTGTTTCATTGGGTTCCCTCTTCCATGTTATGCGTTTTCCAAAATTTACCAGCTTTTGAGAGAGGTGGGGCAGGTCTCAGCCGTTGTTCTGCCACGCAGAATAATGACATGGAAAACAAAAGGGCGGCTCTGGAAGGAGCCGCCCTTTGTGGTGCCTGTTGGTTCTGTTATGGGGTGTACCAAATAGGAGAAGAATAGGCCCGTTCTTGAATAGTTGCGGGGCCTTCGTACGGCGTTTCTTTCATATTCAAGGCGATGGCATCTAGCTGCGAGTGGCGAATGGTTGGGATTTGCAGAACACGCACGTAGTAGAAGGCGCGTTGGTTTGGATCGAACTCGGGATCGCTCCAAAGGGTGGCCAGCTCTGGTGCACCGATTGAGTTTTCTACTGCGCCGGTTTTGATGTCGACTGTGTTACCGACTGCGGGCAGCTTGCCGTTTGCATCGATGGGACGGTCATCGGACCAAGCGATGTTGAAAATCTTTTCTTGGGAAGCGCCGTTGTTGTCTACCCAGCCTTTAATGATTTGCACCCGGTCCAAATTTGCATTGAGTGGGTCTTTTACCGCCCGCACAAGGAATTGAGGGGCCGCCCCTTCTGGTGCTGCGGTGAGATCGCCGCCCATGGGTACGCCTGACGCATAGCCGATTTCGGCTATGTTCTGTGCTTCAACGATGCTCGGATCAAATTCCCAGCCCCCAAAGAGGCGCACGCTCATGCGGGGGCCTGTGGTGGCATATGTTTCTTTGCGCTTCATGGCATCAAAAATCGCTTGGCGGGTGTTTTCTGTTGCCCAGACTGCGGCCATGCCGGAGGCGGACATATTCCACCCATTAAAATTGTCTTTGCCTGTGATGTAGGTGGGGTCTTTTTCACCAATGCCGCGCTTGTTCTCGGGAATGGAGTCGAGGGCAACTTTTCCCCAGAAGTTTGGTTCTTCTGCGCTGGAGATACTGGTGTGGGCATCGGTGGAACCGATCAAGCCAAATTTGTAGGGGTTGACGCCGACCCGTTGTTCAATCTCCAAACCACGTTTAAGGGCTGAGCGGACAAAGTCTCCCTTACCGGCGGTGTAGTTGAGGTTGTTGGGGGCGCGCTGAAGATAGAATTCAAATTGCTCGAAGTCTGCAAATTCGTCATCAGGGGAGAGGGCCGGGTGGGTCTCGGAATCGCCTTTGAACTGCGTGGCTTCGGTGAGGGGTTCCCATTCGGCGCGGGTGGTGGCGTATTCGGCGGTAATCTCTTCGCCGCGAATGGTTTTGTCCCCAAACATGAAGCCTTTAGAGATGTTGGAATTGTGCGGGATGGCCATAAATTCCGCCCCGGTTTTTGCTTGCAGCTTGGCCAGACCTGCCCATAGGTCTTGAGGGTGGGAGGCATCGTCTGAGCCAACTGGATCGATGGTTGCTGCGGTGGGGCCGTCCAGTGTGGAAAGGACCACACGGTGCAGATTGGCCCCATTGTTGGTTTGGGTCCATTCCCAACCGATCAGGGCGGAGAAGGTGCCGGGGTTGTTGTGCCTTTCTGCGGAGGTGACGGAATCTTCCCACATGATGGAGGTGACCACGTCGTTGGCATTTTGAGAAATAATGGTTGAAAAACCGAGGTTGGCTTTTTCAGCAGAGCCAAATTCAATCGGATCTACGTCATCGCCGGGGTTTACTTCAACAGGGGGGAGGCGTTTGAGAAAGGCGGCGGTGCCTTCTGCTGGATTTTCGATCATGGCGCGAAAACGATTTAGATAGAATGCAGAGCGCCAGCGTTTCCAGAAGGCAAGTTCGGATTGGTCTGGGTTGTCGGCGTAGATTGATTTGAGTACCCCTAGGGATTCTGCGTGGTCAGCGACAACCAGAAAGTCGAGGGGCCGCGTGAGCTGGACACGGCTTCGGGCATAGGGGTGGACCACTGGCTCGCCTTTGGCCAAACGATAAGCAGTGTCTGGGTCGGCTGAACGGTTACCAGCCATGAACGCATCTGTTGAATAGGAGCTGTGCAGGTGCGTGTCGCCCCAGAGCAACTGGGTATCTTCAGCGCTGGCAGATGTAACTTGCAGGCTTAGAAGGGCTGTTAGGCAGCCGCCCATTAAGATGTGTTTCATGTGATGTCCCCTTTTTCTGTGACCTTATTGGTTGAGTGAAATTACCAGCATGTGGAAAAAACGCCGCAGGTTTTGGAAAAATTATTCTGCCTCACGGAATTATTGTGTTGTGGGTGTCTATTTCGCACGTTTGCCGCTTATAGTGCGCACTGAATTCTGCGAACGAGTTGGAGTGATGATGCGAAAATTATTGCGTGACCCTTTGGTACATTTTTTGGCGGCAGGAGGACTGCTGTTTCTTTTGTACGGAGCGGTGGGCACTGCTGATGAAGAAGGCGATGAGCTGACGATATCGGTGGGGTACACAGAGTTGCTTGTCTTTTTGCAGCAGCAGTCCAAAAAGTTCGATCCAGCACAATTTGTGAAGGTATTGGACGAGATGCCAGAGCAAGAACGCGATGCTCTGATAGACGAATATGTGCGCCAAGAAGTTTTGGTGCGCGAGGCAAAGCGCCTGGGCCTTGAGAAAAAAGATTATGTTATTCGTCGGCGGTTGATCCAGAAGATGGAATTTCTGACGGATGGATATGCCAAGGACCTTGTCGCTTTAGATGAGGCTGACTTGCGGGCTTACTACGAGCAACATTTAGCGGACTATTTGATAGAACCGAAGGCCACCTTTGCGCATGTGTTTATTGATCCACGTAAGCATAGTGCAGACGAGATGGATGCGGTTGTGGCTCAAGTAGGCGACACGCTTCGAGGTCAGTCTGTGCCGTTTTCAGATGCACCCAAACATGGGGACCGTTTTCCGTTTCATGTCAATTACGTTGATAAATCGGATGCCTTTATTGCCACCCACTTTGGGGACGCGTTCCGCGCGGCGGTGTTTGAGAGTGAGGCCAATGCAAACAATTGGCAGGGGCCTTATTCATCGACTTATGGCCAGCACTATGTGTTGATGACAAAGCGCACTGAGGCTCGCCAGCCGACCTTTGAAGAGGTTGGGGCGCGGGTGTCCGCAGATGCCAACCGGCAGGCTTTGAGAGACGCGCAAGAAGAAGCGATTGCAGATGTCGTTGCTGGGTATGATGTGGAAATTGATGAGACGCTGCGAGGTGCCCCATGAAGGTGTCTTATGTCGCGGCGGGTCTGTTGATCCTGATTGGGATGGCCTTGCAGGTCTTGCCTAGTCATGCGCATGAGTCTCGCCCGGTGTTTGTTGATATTCGAGAAACGCAAGACGGTGTTGTGAACCTGCGCTGGAAAGTGCCGCCGACGGTGGAGGGCAACAACATGCCCGTGCCATTGTTTAGTCCGGACTGTATTGCCCAAAGCAATGCTGTTTATGTGCAAGAGGGCGGCAGCGTTTCAGGGCAAGTGCCGCTGATCTGCGAAGGCGGTGTAGCGGGGCGTGTGCTCACTTTGCGCTACCCACACTATAATCCATCACTAACGGCTGTGCTGCGGGTGGAATTTCCCAATGGCACTTCTGTAACCCATTCGCTGGGACCAGATGAAGCAGGATGGAACGTGCCAGCCGAGCAGACGATGTGGTCTGTGGTTGCGACGTATGTTCAGCTTGGGGCAAGTCATATCTTGGAAGGGTATGATCATTTGCTGTTCGTTGCCTGTTTGATTTTTATTGCGGGCACATGGCGCCGGATTTTGTTGGTGATTACTGGTTTTACAGTTGCGCATTCTGTGACGCTGGGCCTTTCTGCTTTGCGGGTTATTCATATTCCGATTGTGCCAACGGAAGCTGTGATTGCTTTGTCGGTTGTGCTGTTGGCGGTTGAGCTTGCCCGCCAAGACCGTGACGCTTTTACGTGGCGATACCCCCTTGTGGTGTCGGCTTGTTTTGGACTGTTGCACGGGTTGGGCTTTGCGTCTGCTTTGAGCGAAATTGGGTTGCCGGAACAAGATGTTTTGGCGGCCTTGTTCTCGTTCAATGTGGGAGTGGAAGTAGGGCAAGTGGTCTTTGCGGCGATGTTGGTAGCTGTGGCGAGCGTGCTCACACGCAGTGGGCTGTCGTTCGTGTCAGACAAGACGAAGCAAGCATTGGTGGTGGCTTATGTGGCAGGACCCATGGCTGCTTTTTGGCTGATTGAGCGTGTGGCTGGGTTCTGATTGTGGGGACTTGCTTGGTACAGTGTTATTTTCTACACTGTACCAGCCTCACGGCATCCCCGTTCGCGGAAAGGGCTGCGCCCACGACTGATTTTTTTTGATGACGATTTCCTTACCTGTCTGATGCGGACACAGGTGATTTTTGAAAGGGAGTCGTATGTCTGATCGACAACGCGCACATCCATCCAATTCTTTGTCTGTTGAATCTTCTGTTCCACCATCTGGCTCTTCCCAAGGGCGCGATGGTGTGGAGAGGGACGCGTCTTATGACCGTCATTTTTTCTCAGGGCGGTTGAGTTTTGAGCAGCAACGCAAGCGGGCGAAAGAGCTGTTACAGGCTTTGCGTGCAGGGGATGCGGGGGCAGTGGCGCGCGCACATGCAATTTTTGCGCGCGAGAAGGTGGGACGCTGGCAGTTAGCGGATGCACAATTTGTGACGGCACGAGAAAATGGGTTTGCCAGTTGGGGCAAGATGAAAACCCATTGTGAGACGATGGTCTTACGGCGCCGACAGATCGAGGCAGGACATTTTCCAACCCTCGATACGCCGGATGTTGTGCATGTGCGGTGCGGGTCAGACATTCAGCATGGCTTAACTGTTGCAGGATTTCGCGGGCGGTTTGTTGAATTTGCTGATCCGTTTTGCCAAGGACCAGTGCTAGAGGTCTCGGGCGATGAACACGTGGTTGTGCGGTCCGCTTATCTTAGTGACGCCTATGACTTGGCCTATAAGGATGCGCTGGCGCGTGGGCAAAGAGAATATGCTCAGTTGGAAGAAACGCGTTCGGCGCGTCATGCTGTGCTGTGGTTTGAGCATGATACGTATGACCAATTTATTCTCGCCTTTTTGTTGGATTATTTTTTCGACGGGACGCGGCCAGAAACATTAGAGCTGATTTGCATTGATCATGTGGATGGTGTTTCCAATTTTATTGGCTTAGGCCAGCTTGCGCCTGAACAATTGCAAGTGCTGTGGGAAGAGCGCCGCCGACCGGTTACGGAGGCGATGTTTCGTTTGGGGCGTTCAGTCTGGACAGCGTATCGACAGGGTGATATTACCTGCCTTGTTGACATCGCTGCAACGGGCACGCCTGCGTTGCCGCAGATGGCAGGTGCGCTGCAGAGGCAATTGGAAGAGTTACCCTCGGTTCAAACGGGGTTGAGCCTGACCCAATTCTTGACACTCGATATTATCGCCCGGGATCCTGGTATCACTGCGGGAAAAGCCTTCGGTGTGCTGATGCGTGAACGAGAGCCTCTGCCGTTTTTAGGTGATTTGATGTTTTGGCATGTGTTGCAAGACCTCAATCATTGTGAGCAGGCAATGATAGAAGGTATAGAGCCAGCAGACACGGCAACGGAAAAAACACCGTGGCCCTTGAGGGCGCTCCGCCTTACAGCACTTGGAGAAAAGGTGCTGGCAGGGCGTGTGGACTTTCTAGCTGTATATAAAGGCAAGCGGTTTGTCGGTGGCCACTGTGTTGCCGGTCACGCGCCGGGGCCACGCTGGGATGTTTTAGAGCGGCGTGTCACTGCAGACTAAACGAGTTATTTTCTCAATCGACGAGATGGCGGGGAGCAGATGCTGCCCGTTGTCTTTTTACAGGCGGGTCTGTTTAGGACTGCACATGTAACGTTAGGTCGCATTTGAAATTTTGGGAGTATGTATGAGTGATGTTTCTAAGGGGCCGTCTCAAGAGCCTGAAGCGTCTGGTGTCATCGTTTATGTAGCATTGCTTGGTATGTTGGCTACAGGCTTTGCATTCACAATTCTCACTGTGGCCTTGGGGCTGATTGCCGAAGAATTTGAGGTGAGTGAAGGGGTGACCGCTTGGACGGTTTCTGTCCCCATGCTTATGTCTGCCGTCTGTTTGCCATTTATCGGTAAGTTGGGGGATATGTACGGCCATCGGCGTCTGTTTCTCATTGGTATTGCCGGATCAACAATTTTTGCCGCTCTCTGCTTTGTTGCGTGGGATATTTGGTCCCTCATTTTGTTTCGTGTTTTCACGATGGTTTTTGCGGGGGCGACAACGCCCTCTGCTATGGCTCTCATTTTTCATAGCTACACAGCTGAGCGCCGCACTCAAGCGATTAGCTGGTGGTCTATGGGGGGGCCGGGGTCGGCTGCGATGGGGTTGATCGTTGGCGGTCCGCTGGTTGATTTTTGGGGATGGCGGTCTGTTTTTATTTTTCAGATTGTTGTGGGCGTGATTGCTTTTTTCTTTGCGCTACGCACATTACCTGAAACACCAAAACGAAAAGCTGTTTTTGACCACCTTGGCAATACTACCCTTATTTTGGCGCTTTGTTTCTTGATGTTTGCAGCAGGTTCTCTTTCGGAAGAAGGGGTTTCTTCGGCTGTGCGATGGTCAAGTGTTGCATTGGGTCTTGGGGGGCTGGTGCTCTTTTATCAGATTGAACGCAGAGTTGCTGAGCCTATTGCGCCGCCCAGCTTGTTGAAAGCACGTAACTTTAGCGCTCCAGTGACGACATCTTTCTTAATACAGGCTGCCTATTTGGGCGGGTTAATTGCCACGCCAATGGTGTTGGTGGGGCACTTTGGATATTCCATTTCTGTGGCTGCGGCGATGATGTTGTTGCGTACCATGAGCTTGACGATCGCGTCGCCTGTGAGTGGGCAAATCTCCACGCATTTTGGTGAGCGGTTTGCGGCTGTCAGTGGGGTGGTTATACAGGGCGCTGGCTTGATGTTGGTGGGTGTCGGTGTGCTCTTTACGAGTGTCGGCATCTTGGTTGCCGGTTTGGTGCTGCAGGGCATTGGGCACGGATTTGCCTTGCCACCTCTGTCTTCGATCATTTCAACGGCGGCGCCCGCAAGCCAATTTGGTGCTGCTGCGGGCTTGAGCAAATTGGTGGGGCAAATTGGGTCTTCGTTTGGTCTCAGCTTGTTTGGGGTGTTGTTGGCATATCCGGCAGAGCAAATGGGACTGCCAATGATTTTCACCATTGGTGGCCTCTTGACGTTTTTGGGCGTGCTTCCTGCCGTTATGATTTTTTCCAGCAAACGTATCCGCGAGGTGTGAGCTGGGTTAAAACCGGTGCAGGAAGACGGCCATTGCCGATGCGCCCAATTCTCCGCGCGTATGGTTGTGGTTGAATGAAGCAACCGGAGCTAAGCGTAGGTCGGTGTTCTCATCGAGGGCGGTTTGATAATCAAAGCCGAGGTCGATTTGGCGGGCTGAGGGGGCGAGGGCAATGTTGACATCTTCGTAGAGCACATTGCCTTCTTTATCTCGGCCTACAGAAAAGCGCATGGTGGCGTTGCCGCTTTCGATGCGTAGGGGCTGGCGCAGAGAGACTGTAAGTGCGTCGTTTTTGGAAAACAGTTGGTCTTTTTTGACGCCGACAGCAAAGCCAGAAAAGAGCGTTGGCGCGATGTTAGTGACAAGGCCCGTGCCTTCGCCAACGGACAGTCCCATTTCGGCGGTGGCAAACAAATTATATGCACCCATTGGCCAATTAGCCCCCGCATTAAAGGTGCTAGAGGTTGCTTCAAAGCCACCTCCTTCATAGGACGTGATGCCGAGGAATGAGCCGGTTTCCACAACGGTTGAAAGACCGAAAGAAAGGGATGTGCCGCGCGTTGTTCCATCGAGGTTGAAGGAGCGGACAGCGCCGATGCCCATTACTTTCTCATCGGTATCGGTGAGGTCTGCAAAGCTATAGAAACCTAGCGCACCATTTTTGAGAGACTTGGTGGCCCCTAAAGACAAGCCGTTTTGGGCCAGCCCTAGAATGCTTGTGGTGTTTTCAAAGATGCTCGATTTTGATGGCGCGATGCCAAAGGTTGCGCCCATGTCTTCTGCGGTTGCAGCACCAAAATTCCAGCCGGTTGGAGAAAATGTTGATGAGTGTGTGCCGAATGAAAAACCACCTTGTGTGAACTCGCGCTTTGCAGATTTTTTGCGGGCGTAGCGACCAAGGCGGGTTGGCAGGGTTGATGTGGTGTCTGCGTCTGCGAGGAGAGAGGCGTTGACGTAGAAGTCTGTGCCTAGGCTATCGAATAGGGCTAGGTTGGTCCCTGAAAGAGCTGTGGCAAAAGCATCTCCGTGGATGCCTGAGGTGGAAATAGTTCCTGTAGAGATAGCCGCTGTGGCCCCTGTGGCATGGGATGCGGTGGCAAAGCCAAGGCTGCCAATGGGGAGAAGAGCCGCGGCAAGGTCCATATACCCATGGCCAAACTCTGAATTGTAACCGTGTAAAACACCATTGCCGAAGTCAACGTTGGCGGTTGGTGTGAAAAAGGAATTGTTTGCTGAGGCGAGTAGGCGATCTACGATTTCATCTGAGCGTATGTTCGGGAATGCCTCTGCGAGCAATGCTACGCCCCCTGCGATTTGAGGGGCCGCAAATGATGTGCCGGTGCCGATGTTATAGGAGCTATTGCCTGATGAATTGGCCAGATAGACCGTGCCATCTGCAACAAGGCAATAGGCAGCGACTTCCATACATTGGGCGGAGAGCAGGTTGGCATTGGTGATTTCTCCGCCGCCGTTGTGGGTGGGGTAGCCGTTTACGGCAACAATCCACGCATCATCCAATCCTGCGTATAGCTCTGGCAAAGCGGCCATAATGGCGGCGCTGGTGGTTGTGTCGTCATTTGAGGCGGAAAAAACCACCACGCCTTGATCTGTGAATTGATCAACGGCGGACAGGTAATTTGTCCAGCCTGCTGAGCTGAAGCCTGAGATACCTTGTAGGGTTTGGGACAGGTTGGCACCTGGGTTGGCCGTCATATAATCGAGCGCGTCTTGCAGGGTGAGGTCTACACCACCTGCCTCAATGCCCCATGAATTGTTTTGTACGATCACGCCATCGCTCAATGCGTCTAATGTGGCATTGGCCAAAGGGGTGAAGGAAACACTGGAGGCTGAATCTAGATAGGTTGAGAGATGGAGGTCCGCACCGGGCGCGACCCCTAAGGTGCCGCTGGAATCCCAATTACCCGCTGCAATGGAGGCAACGCCAGTGCCGTGGTCATCAATCGCTTGAGAGCCAAATGTTGAGATAGATTTGCCGAAAATCTCGTCGTGGGTGGTCAAGTATCCGGCATCTACAATGGCTATGGTTTCGCCCGCACCGGTGAGGCCCGTAGAAAGGGCATAGTGCAGATTGATGGTGGCGTAGGACGTGTTTGCAAAAGAGATGATGCTGCCGCCAAGGTTGAAGATGACAGACTTGTCTTGAGCGGTAAATTCGCTTTCGTTGCGAATGGACGTGGCTGTGATTTCATTGAATGCGGTGACAAATTCGGTAGACCCGTCATCTGCTGCGAGAAAGGTTTCGCTCGGTGTGCCACCGCCGCCGCTGCCACCACTGCCGCCACCAGAAGCACCAGAAGCACCACCGCCTCCACCACCACCGCCGCCGCAACCGACTAGAGCAAGGGCGATCAGAACTGAAGTTGTTTTATGCCACATGGGCTCACCGCCAAACCATCATGAAATATATATCTCGATTGGCTTCATGATGCTCATTTATCCTTAATAGAAGCTTAAATGGCCCAAGCGCTGGCTATTCTTATGCGGAGGGTTTGTGTGGAGGCGTGTGAGATGCATTAAGAGGATGAGATTGGGATGGTGAGTATGAGTGGTTGATAAATACGGTCATTTCATCATAATCCCTTTTATAGCGAATGAATGGCCCTTCGATGTGCGCCGGTGTGTGGGTACAGGTGTCGCGGTTGATAAATATCGGGCGTTTATCATACTTACTGCCGCTCGGGGTTTATGGGTGCTTATGTATTGGTGGTTAAGGGTGGTGTTGGGTATCGCAAGAATGAATTTTCCGACGTTGCTTTTTGTGGGCCGTGTGGCCTGTGCTGTGGCTTTGCTTGTTGTCTTGGTCGTGCCAGTTCATCCCGCATTTGCGGTTGATGAGGCAGAAACCCAGTATTTGATTGCACCGGAGGATGACCTGGCGGCCCAGTATAAAAGTGATTTGCGCTCGGGCCGTGTGGACACAATTGTTGGTTACATTGACCAAACCTCTGAAGATCTTTTTGCCGTTGATAAAAAAGAAAAGACCATTAACGCGTCAATCGGTCGGTTGGACTTTAGCCTTATAGGGGCGTTGGCTTTGGCGGTTCTTTTGATCGCGCTGTTTTTGAAGTTTGGGTCTTCGGGGAATTTGTTCTCTCGTAACTCTTCCAAAAAACCTGCTGTGGCGAAACCGGCCCAGGGCTGGGGGCTGGTGGCAGAAGAAGTGTCTGCGGCTACATTACTGGCGCAAATCCGCGCGATGGCCAATCAGCGTGAGGCGCTTATTTTGTTGTTGCGCCACAGTTTATTGTCGGCGGCGTCTGCGACTGATGTGAGGTTTTCACGGGTGGATACCGAGCGGGATGCGTTTCGCAGGGTCCCGTCAAAATGGCCGTATTTTTCAGACCTTCAACTCATTCTGCGATCTGCGGAACTCGTGCACTACGGCGGGCGTGTTATTGCGGAAGATGCTTTTGAACGATGCTTAGGGGCGGGTGAGAAGATTTTGACGAAAGGGTACTCTGCATGAGTAGTTTTTCGTGTCGTCGCCTAGTGCGCACGGGGATTTTTTTGTGGGGGGCTGCGGTCGCCTTGACGGGATGTGATCTGCCAAAGACGGTGAATGAGTCGGTGATCGGCTCTGCGGGCCTTTCAATTTGGCTTGAGAAAAATGAGATCACTGTGCTGCGTGACCCTCGAGGCCGTGAATATTCAGCTGATGATGTATCCTTGCGGATATTGCCTTTGCTCGATACCCAATCGGGTAAAGGCAGAGGTGGATCTCAAACCCTCGTGCACAAGCCAGCCAATGATGTTCAACGTAAAATTAGCCTGCGCAATATTTTTAGAAAATTGAGACTTAAACAGACGCTGTTGGTTTTGCCGAAATGGGTGTCGGCGGTGCCGTTGCGCGATGAGATTTATCCTTCTTTGCTTATTCGCAAAAAACATCCCTCTCATCTATCCGAGCTTTTGGAAAAACTGGGTGTTGGGCATTTGAAATTTGCCAATTTGGGCGAAAAATTTCAAACGATGACCTTGGCCAAAATTGGTACAAAAAGTTCTACAAGTACGAAGCCGGGTATTACCACGCTTTATAGCCCTCAAGTTTTTGAACCGTCCTCTTTGGGGCCTAATTGTGTTGCAGCGGTGTCGAGTGACAGGGGCACCTTGATTGCAAAATGTATGTTGGATGAGGCGTATAGTCGGGTTGTGCTGGGGGAAACGTCAGAGGCCGAGGATGTTGAAGACACGGAAACGGCAAACCTGGGGCCTTATGAAACCGAGTTTTACATTCTGTCAGACCCGGACTTGATGAATAATCATGGGTTGACCTTGGCGGGCAATGCTGCGTTTGCAGTGGATACAGTAAATGAATTGAGGGCTGGCGATGAGAAACCGGTTTTTGTCGATACGACAGGCATTCAGGTTCTTCGGCGGTCGGGAGAACCAAAACCTGGTTCCACTCTTCCAAAGAGGGAAAGCAATTTAACTAAATTTGCGGTGTATCCGTTCTCCATGCTTTGGCTGAGCGGTTTTCTGGTTTTTCTCGTTGCGTTGTGGCGTGGGGCGGTTCGGTTTGGGCCGCCGGTGCGGGTTTATTTCGATAAGGTGGAAGCGTCGAAAAAAGCATCGGTGCAGGCCAAGGCGCATATTTTGCGACTGGCTGGGCAGGATCAAGCGATGGCGGCTGAATTTGCCAACAATCAAATGCAATCATTGGCAGCTCGGTTCTTGGGAGAGACGGGGCGCATTGATGAAAAATTATTGGGCACGCGCTTGCGGTCCCTTGTGCCTGAGTTGGCGGATGGGCTGCTTGAGGCTGCCCATCATTTATATTCTATAGATACTCACATCTCGGCAGGGGAACTGGCCCGCCGGATTGATCTTTTTGATACCCAGTACCGGAGAGTAAGTGATGCAATTGGACACATTTCGCGACGTCATTGACAGCACGCGCGCCGAAATTGGCAAGGCCGTGCATGGACAGGATGACTTAATTACCTTGCTTCTGGTTTCTGTGTTTGCGCGGGGGCACTGCCTGCTGGAAGGACCGCCTGGCACAGCGAAAACACTGCTGGCAAAGACATTGTCTCGCACGATGCAAATGGACTTTGGCCGGATACAGTTTACCCCTGACCTCATGCCGGGCGATGTCATTGGCGGGAATATATATAACTTCCAGTCGGGCAGTTTTCATTTGGTCAAAGGGCCCGTGTTTACAGATATTTTGCTGGCGGATGAAATCAACCGTGCGCCTCCCAAAACGCAGTCTGCCTTATTGCAGGGTATGAATGAGCGGATGGTGACGATTGATAGCGACACCTATCCGTTGGGCGAGAACTTTTTTGTGATTGCCACGCAAAACCCGATTGAGCAGCAGGGGACTTATCCTCTTCCTGAAGCCCAGCTTGACCGCTTTTTGTTTAAGCTCATTGTGGACTTTCCAGATAAAGCGGCGGAATTGGAAATCCTGAAACGGCATCGTTCTAAACCGATCGGCTTTGAACCAGAGAAGAATGATATTCAGACCGTGTTGAATGCAGAGACTTTAGCTGCAGGCCGGGCGCTGGTGGATACCATTCGGTTGGATGACACAATCTTGAGTTACATTTTGGATTTAGTGTTGGCGACCCGCAATGATGCTGAAATTCGCCACGGGGTTTCTACACGTGCCGCAGATGCATTGGCTGGTGCGGTGCGTGCGCGGGCGGCTATTGAAGGCCGTGACTATGCCATTCCCGATGATGTGCAGGCGCTGATGGTGCCTGCATTTCGCCACCGGATTGTATTAGGTCCCACGGCTGAAATTGAAGGTCGTACCCCAGAAGAGGTTTTGCTGAGCCTGTTCAATCGCATTGACGCACCAAGGTAAATTGAGTTTATGCGCCCTTCATCCACATTCTTGACGTTGGTCTTGGTTCTGTTTCTGCTGACTTCACTGGTTATTTTGTTACCGGTGGAGGGGACATTCATTGTCCTGATAATTTGGGGGGCTGTTGGCTTTGTTGCCTTGCTGGACCTTCTTGTGTCGCCGGGGGGGCGCGCGATCAATATAGAATGGTCTCTGCCCAAACAGATGTTTGTTGGAGATGAATATACTGCGCACTTCCGGTTGACGCGAACCAATGGGCGACAGTTGCCGGGCGGGGGGGCGAGACTGGAAATGGGGCTTGACCTCGACGGCGAGCTTGGCGATGGTTTTGTGATGCCGCTTGAGACATCAAGTACGCATGAAGTGTTGGCGACATCCGATTTAAGGTGTCAGAAACGCGGGCTGCTATCGGTTCGTAGATTTTGGATAAAGTATCCGTCACTTTTCAATTTATTCGAGATCATCGCCTCTGAGAAGATTGAGCAGACGGTGGCGGGTGTCCCCAATATTAAACCGGCTTTGTCGGGGGATATTGCGGTGCGGGTTCAGGCTGAACTCTTTGGCAACAAGCGGATGGATACGTTGGGGGATGGGTCGGAGTTTCATCAACTTACCGACTACAGCCCCGGCATGGATACGCGGACCATTGATTGGCGGCGTTCCGCACGCCACGGCACTTTGTTGGTGCGGGAGAACCAAGCAGAGCGCAATCATCAAATCATTCTCTGTTTAGACAATGGGCATTTGATGAGAGAGAAATTGGATGGTTTGCCAAAAATTGACCGGGCCATCAATTCAGCTCTTGCGGTTACGTGGGCGGCGGGCCTTGGGGGTGACTTGGTTGGTTTTTATGGGTTTGACAGCCGCCCTAACTTTTTTATGCCACCTCTGCCGGGGCGGGTTGCCTTTAATAAAATGCGGACCTATGCGGCGGGTATGAGTTACAGCTATGCAGAAAGTAATCATACGCTGGCGATGGCGCACCTTAATGGGCAGCTCAATCACAGATCCTTGATTATTGTTTTCTCTGACTTTGTGGACACAACAACTGCTGAACTTTTGGTTGAGAACCTCTCGGTATTAAACAAGCATCATTTGCTTGTTTATGTGGCCCTCAAAGACCCAATGATTGGGGACATGATGCAGGCGGGGGATGGGTCAATGGAGGCCATATCGCTGTCAGTATCGGCGGCGCAGGTGAATAAAGAGCGGATGGTGGTGCTGGACAAGTTACGTAGTTTGGGCGTGATGTGTTTGGACGTTGAGCCTGAACAGCTGACGCCTGAGCTTATCTCCACATACATCGATATTAAGGCGCGGGAGCTTATATGAGCGATACGAATTTATCTGCGTCTGGTGCGTCTACTTTGCGCTCTGCTCGGTTTCGTGCCGAGCGAGAGGGGGACTGGAAACGACTTGAGGGATTGGTGCGTAAGGTGGAAAGTTCGGGCGTGCGCAGCTTGAGCTATCATGATGCGCGAGACCTTGCTGCGACGTATCGCCAGACCGTGAGTTCGCTCAGTGTTGCCCGTGAAATTTCGCTGGATCGGTCTTTGCTCGATTATTTGGATAATCTGTCGGCGCGGGCTTATTTGGTTGTCTATGCGCCTCAGGGAAGCGTGCGGGGGCTTGCCGCGCAGTTGTTGTTGTATGGTATTCCGCAGACAGTTCGGCGGTGTGCGATGCCGTTGCTTATTGGCTTTGGGGCAATGCTGCTGGGGGGGCTGTTAGGATATGCATTGTTTGAGCAAGATACGTCTTGGTATGAATTTTTGCATCCGGGGGAAATGTCGGGAGACCGTAGTCCGCTTGCAACGCGGGAGCAGATGTTGTCTTCCCTTTATGATCCGAATGTTAGCTTTACGGATCAGCTTTCTGCCTTTGCCAGTTTTCTATTTTCAAACAACGCCCGCGTGGCCTTAATGGTTTTTTCTTTGGGCGTGTTATGTGCTGTCCCAAACTTTGTTTTAACGCTCTACAATGGCGTGCTGTTGGGTTCTTTCTACGCGGTGTTTGCCGACAAGGGGCTTGGCTATGATGTTTTTGGGTGGCTGTCCATTCATGGGGTGACGGAAATTTCGGCGATTTGTGTGGCGTGTGCAGGAGGAGCGCAGCTGGGACTTGCTGTTTTGATGCCCGGCAGTCTGACGCGTCGGGACGCCTTGAGATACCGTGGGCGTGATGCAACCAAATTGGCGATACTTGCCGTTATAATGCTGGTGGTGGCGGCGGTGTTGGAAGGGTTCTTCCGTCAACTTGTTCAATCTGCAGAGACGCGCCTCCTCATTGGGTGGGGCTTTGGTGCGTTTTGGGTGTATTGGCTATTCTTTACAGGGCACCAAGCTGAGGAGGGCGCGTGATGGGGGCTTCTTCGCAGATTTCTCAGCGCAACATTCGCAAGCGATATGAACTCGAACGGGCAAAACGGCGCATTGAGATTTTACCGCCCGAAGGAGTGCCGATTCATTTTGAGGTCGCCAGCCTTGGGTCACGTCTTGGGGCGCAGTTACTCGATTTGCTGATTACGCATGTGGGGTTGCTTCTCCTCTTTCTGCTGGTGATATTTAATTTTTCCGTGCCGTTTTCGCAGGTCGCTGCGTTCTTCATTCTTTTAACGTTTGCACTGCGTGCGCCATATTACATTTTGACTGAGTTGGTGTGGAATGGGCGTACCATCGGCAAGCGACTTTCCGGGCTGCGGGTGATTAGTGCAGATGGACAGCGATTGAGTGCCTACCAGATTGTCGTGCGCAATTTGATGAAGGAGCTAGAGGTGTTTCTGCCCATCACGCTTCTGTTTGGATTGGGCGGCACAAGCGGAGAAACACGGATATTCATGATTGTGTGGTTGCTGATGACCTTTGCCACCCCGTTTTTTCAAAAGCGCAATCAGCGCATTGGCGACATTATCGCAGGCACCTATGTGATTGCCTTGCCGAAAACAGACCTGACGAAAGAGTTGGCACAGGATGATGGCGTCTCTGCAAAACGGTTTGAGTTTACGCCGAGCCATTTGGAGCACTACGGGCGCTTTGAATTGCAAACGCTTGAAAGCGTTTTGCGCAGCCAGTCAAGAGTGCCGGGTTTAGAAAAGCGCGAGCGAGAAGTGGTTGAGGCCATTTGTAAAAAGATTGGGTATTTGGAGCCAGTTCGCTTTGAGGAAGGCCATACCTTTCTTTCTGAATTTTACACTGCCCAACGCGCCTTTTTAGAGGGGCGTAGTCTGCTTGGGGACAAGCGGGAAGATAAGTTCCACCAAAAGAAGGATTGATATGGGCCGTTTGGACGCCGTGCGGTGAATTTGGGCGCGGTTGTCCTGCCCACAAGCCAACGGGGTGCATTTGGTGCATGCCTTGGTCAGTTCAATTCTGAGTGGAAATATATATGAGGGGAAAATGGTGCCGGTTGAGAGACTCGAACTCCCGACCCCCTGATTACAAATCAGGTGCTCTACCAATTGAGCTAAACCGGCAACGCTGCAGTATCTACTTGAATCGTTTCCAAGGTGCAATGGGTTAAATGCATGGAAATGCACAAAATGTCATATTATTTTAGTTATCCCCAATTGGTTGATTTTCTATGAGGAATTTCAGGGCTTAATTTTGCTCTAGCTGAGGCTCGGGGGAAATAGCAAAAGGCCAGCTCTTAAGTTTAAGAGCTGGCCTTTTGGTTTTATGTGCGTGGTGCGGTTTGCACTTCGTTTGTTAGCTCTGTGTGTGTTTAACCTTCAGAGCTTCGGGCGACCTCATAGAAGGCGACAGCGGCGGCATTGGAGACGTTGAGTGAGCGCAGGGGGCCGCTTGCGGGTAGTTTTCCGAGGAAATCGCACTTCTCACGGGTGAGGCGGCGTAGGCCGTCTCCTTCAGCGCCCATCACAAGAGCTGTTTTGCCGGATGTGTCTAGCTCTGCGATTGTATTGTTGGCGTCGCCGTCCAAGCCGATGACGGTGAAGTTGTGGGCTTGGAGCATTTCGATGGCGCGGGCGAGGTTGGTGACGCGCAGATAGGGCACGTGCTCCACGGCGCCTGACGCGGACTTGGCCAATACCCCGTAAGGGGCAGGGCTGTTGCGCTCGGTGGTGATGAGGGCTTCAAAGCCGAAAACAGCGGCTGAGCGGAAAATCGCCCCAACATTGTGTGGATCGGTTACTTGGTCGAGGAGCACCACCCGTTGGGCGGTTTCGCAGATATCTTCAAGTGCGAGGTCTTCTAAGGGCGCTACGCGGGCGATGATGCTTTGATGCACGGCCCCTTCAGGAGCTTTTGAACCGATTTCTCCGCCGTCGACGATTTCGCAGGGAATAGAATCACTTGCTGCGCTTTTCTGAACCAACTTCTCGGTCTTTTCCGTGACCCATAGGTGCTCGACCCGACGATTTGGGTTGGCGAGGGCGGCTTCTACCGCGTGGGTGCCGTAGAGGAGGGGGGTATCGGCTGACGGGCCGCGACTGTGTTTCCGACCCCGGCTGGATTTTTTGGCGCGGTTTGGTTCGGGCGTGGTCGGGGTGCGCTCGGTGATCACGGGTGGGCGAGAGGGACGGCTTGTGCGCGGCTCATCTGCTTTTACGGCCCCTTTATAGCCCCGGCGTTGGCCGGAGGGCGCATTTTGGCGCTGAGAGCTGGACGTATCCATTTGCTTGTCGGCGCGTGTGTCCGTGCGGCTGCTGGAGCGCTTATTATAGGGATTGTTGGGTTTTCCGTCGTTTCCACGGGTGTCGTCCCGGTCATTGCTAAAGCGTTTGCCGGCTCGACCTTCATTGGACGCGTTGCCACGTGGTTTCTGATCCGGTCTCCTCTCGCTGCGAGAGGGGCCAGATGTGGAGGGTGCCCAGCGGCCGGACTTATCAGAATTTCCGGACGATTTTGGCGTTCTTGGAGGGGTGCGCTTGTTCATGAGGGGCTTATAAGCCTGCCCTGAGGTTAGTGCAATGCCAGTGTGTGCTGGCAAAATTGGGGCCCCTCAAGACTCCCCATTAACCCTCTGATTTTGTAGGCGGCTTAGGGAAAAGGAGGGCATAAACTTTGTTGCGTCGAAAGCTTTCATTTTTTTGCGGGTTTTTGGTTGACAGGGGGAGGTCAGAGCATCATAAAGCCGGTCGCAGCGGACACGAGGCACATTGATTCACGCATCAGGATTTAGGGCATTGCTTCCCGAAATTTACAGCGTGATCAGCGTTTTGGGGTTACAGCCCAATACGGTGGTTCGAGCATAGTTTGTTGTACGAGTTAAATTCGACAAAGCAGGTGATCGCATCGGTTTTGTAGGATTTCGGAGGGGGGATGCCCGAGCGGTTAAAGGGGGCGGACTGTAAATCCGCTGGCTTAGCCTACGTTGGTTCAAATCCAACTCCCCCCACCATTATTTGACGATTTAGGTGCTGCACCGTTTTAAACTGCGTGTGCGCTGAATATATGCTAAGAGAGAAAGCCTTTTCGGGCGGGTGTAGCTCAATGGTCGAGCAATAGCCTTCCAAGCTGAAGATGAGGGTTCGATTCCCTTCACCCGCTCCATTCTCTCTCTTGGGCTCATATCGATCTCCCCACTGGCTTTTGCTGGTTTGGTTGAAGGTTGGTCTGGGCCTGTTCTGCTAGCTGGCACAAGTTGCTGCTAGAAACTGATTTGTTGGGCGGTCTTCAATGGTGGAGGCTGGCTTAACGGTGAAGACCGGCTTTGCCGGCGATGTCGTAAGCGCCATAGACGGAAGGTTTTGTGAACCATGGCCAAGGAAAAATTCGAGCGTACCAAACCGCATTGTAACATTGGGACCGTTGGTCACGTTG
>JARGNZ010000017.1 GCA_029209985.1 Parvibaculaceae bacterium | reverse complement strand
GCACCGGGGAAGATTCGAACTCCCGACCCCCAGATTCGTAGTCTGGTGCTCTATCCAGCTGAGCTACCGGTGCGTGGCAGGGCCTTGAGCGCCTGCGAGATGGCGACTTTTATAGACATCTTTTGGGAAAGGCAAGGGGGCGTGGGCTGTTTCGGGTTCTTTTTTCACTTTAGCTGTGGATGGAATGAAGAATGGGCATTCTGCGCCCTCATCCGCTTCCCTATTGCCCCGGTGCAAGCGGTTTGGGGGGCACTGTTATCGCTCGCTGCAAACGTGACAAAAAGCTTGACTGAAAGCCTGACTGGGGGGGCGAGCCTAAAGGCAGGAGAGAGAGGGGACATGGGCGGGAGGTGGCAGAATAGAGGCTGAGTGCTTCATTTACGGGCAAAAGAACTCGAAAGGGGCGATATTTGAAGGTTTTACGTCTCTATTGCACCTTGTAGCCCCAAAGGGCTTTGGTTACAGTCTTTGTGCTTGGAACAATAGTGATTCGTCCAAGTGGCTGGTATGAACGGTCCGGCGTTGGGGGATGTTTATTTGCATGCTTCTGGGCCAATGAGGGACATCATGCGCGGGCAGGCCTGTGGCGTTATTTGCCATATCCGCGTGGAAATCCTTTATTTTTGATGATCGTCATGCTTTCTAGGCAAGTGAGTTTGGTGCGTGACGTAGGCCCTTTATGGTCGCGCGGCAGGACTCATAAGCTTTCCTCTCTGCCTAACCCTTGTGGGTGGGCGATGCCAAATGCGGGTTGAATAATATGTCGCGCCAGATTTTTCGTTTAAGCCATGCTTCTCTTCCCGGTCGTTCGACCACAGCTGAAGCGGCTCCTATTCATTCAACTAAGGCAAGCTTGCGGATTGTCGCGCTTGGCGCGGCTCTGGCTTTGGGCGGTTGCTCCTTTGCAGACGAGTCGCTTTGGCCTGCTGTCGACAAAAGCTCTGCAACGGCGCAGGACACCAGCTCAGGCATTAGTCGAAGCTTTTCTGATTTGCCGGCTTTGGGCTCAACCACCGCTTCTGGTTTGAGTGTCAGCCCTGGGGCCTCTAGCGGCACTGTGGTCGGCTCCAAAATCCAACAAATTCGCAGCGACTTGGGGTCCCTTCAAACCCAGACCCGCGCGCACTCAAATGATTTGGAAACTGTTCGAGGCGAAACCCGCTCACACGCAGTGGACTATCACACGACAAAGGCCTCCATTGAGGCTGCTTTGCAAGTGGGCACGACACCGGGCAATCCGCGTTTGATCCAACAATGGAATGAAGCGCAGAGCGAGCTGGATATGATGGCGCGTGATATCAACAACATGACATCGCTGGCGACACAAATTGCAGCGGATTCGTCCACTGCAAACTATCTGCTCGAAACGACTCAAGCGACCTTTGGGTTGTCTGGGGCCGTTGACCAAGACCACTCGCAATTGGAAGTGCTGCAAGACGAAACCCGCCAGACAGTTGTGTTGATCAATCGGTTGCTCTCTGAGCTTCGCGCCGACACCTCCCGCCAGACAAGCTATCTTGCCAATGAGCGGGCGAATTTGACATCGCTCTCTAATTCTATCAAGCACGGGCAATTGTTTGGGCGCAGCCTTGCGTCGCCACTGGCCAGCAACGCGGCACCGGTGGCAACCACCGCACCGGTTGCCATGTCTGGCAAATTGCCTAGCAGTCCTGCATTGATGGTGATCCGTTTTGACCGCCCGAACGTGCAATATGCAAACGACCTTTATACGGTTCTGACCCAAGTGCTGGACCGTCGCCCCGACGCTACGTTCAAAGTGGTGGCAGTCGCGCCCTCTAAAGGCTCTCCAGCTGAATTGCAAATGGCGCAGTATGAATCTCGCCAGCACGCTGAAGCCGTTTATCAGCTGATGAATGAGATGGGGTTGCCCGCAGAACGGGTTGAACTGTCCTCTACCACCAGCTCAGACGCGCGCAGCAATGAAGTGCGGATCTTCCTGCGCTAATAACACGGCTGGCTCAAGAGCCCCTCATTCAACGGCGCAGGCCTTACAGCCTTTTCAAACAGCCGGTGTGGCAACGCACCGGCTTTTGCATGCCTAAACGTCCTGATAAGATTTAAGCGCCCCTAGGCTTGCCGCTTCATAGACACCGCGCGCCACGGCCCGTGCCACACAGTCGGCGGCCAAGCTGCCAAGCTGGGCAACAACGAGAGCGCGCGCGTCTTCAGACATTTCCACCGCCCCTGTGGAGATGACGTAGAGCGTATCGCCGTCAACAGGGGTATGGATGGGACGGATGGCGCGGGCGAGACCGTCATGGGCCATCATGGCCACCCGCTTACATTCGGCTTGTGTCAGCTTTGCATTGACAGCAACCACCCCAATGGTTGTGTTCGTGCCAGGGGAGACAAGGTCTTTGCCCGCACCTTCGGCCTTAGTACCATGGAAAAAATCGACGGACGGAGTTGGCATTTTTTGAGGCCACCCTTCGCCTCCAAATTCTGCCGCCTGCTCAAAGGGAGCGGCCCAAAAGTGCTTTGTGCCTGGCACCACAACGGAGCCAAATGGGTTTACGGCAATTAAAGCCCCAACCTGCACCCCTTCATGGGTGACCACCGAAGCAGAGCCAAGCCCCCCTTTCAACTGTCCAGCCTGCGCGCCGTAGCCTGCCCCCACATTGCCCAATGCAAAATCTTCTTGCGCCGATGCAACAGCTTGCGCGCCCAACTTGGTGTAGGGCGCCACCTCCCCCCAGTCTTTGTCGCCGCCATTTGTGAGGTCAAACAAAATAGCAGCAGGCACGATGGGGGCCACTTTGTTGGAGGCGGCAAACGTAAACCCCCGCCCCTGCTGGGCCAACCAGTTCACCACCCCACTTGCCGCATCCAGCCCATAAACCGAGCCGCCGGATAATACGATTGCATCTATCTCTTGCACTAAATTCTCTGGGTCTAATGCATCCGTTTCACGCGAACCGGGGCCTCCCCCGCGCACATCTACTGCCGCCACCGCGCGGGGTGTCGGTAAAACCACACTCACGCCGGTGCGCACGTTCTCATCCATGGCATTGCCGACGGTAATGCCGGTCACATCTGTGATGAGGTTTTTCGGGCCAGGTTTATGGTGGGACATGCTAGGCGTTCCTCTCGCGCAGTCGGTTGTGCCGGTGAGGCACATGGTATTGACACTATACATTACATTTGGCTTCTGCATTTATCGAGCCTTGAAGATGCGCTGTTTAGGCGGCGTGTAAGTTTTGGTTGCTGTGCGAAATAACAAAACAACAATAAGAGATGTTTCTTGCGGTCCCCAACATCATGAATTGGCAATTTGCTCAAGAGCGCCCATATTATGCTTGGTCATAAGGTGGGCTTTAAGCGCTGTGGAGGATTGCACGATGAAAAACCGGGATACTTTGCTTTTTGTGGGCTTGCTTGTGGTCGTTACCCTTGCAGGCATTTGGGGGGCGCAACAACGTGCGTTAGACGCGGCCCATACCGACAGCACCTCGGGGTCGGTTAATACACGGGCAGGCCATTTTATGGTCTCTGCCGCCAACCCACATGCCACGAATGCAGGCTATGAAATTCTCGCTGCAGGCGGCAGTGCTGTTGACGCGGCGATTGCCATTGAGGCCGTCCTCTCGCTTACCGAGCCACAATCTTCTGGGCTGGGCGGCGGGGCCTATATGTTGCATTGGCAAGCAGACGAAGGCCAACTTGACGCTTATGATGGGCGCGAAACAGCTCCCATGGGAGCAACCCCTGAGCTTTTCTATAACGAAGACGGGCAGATGGGTTTTTTCACGGCCTTTAGAACCGGACGCGCGGTTGGGGTGCCCGGCGTTGTCGCCATGTTGGCCCAAGCCCATGCTGAGCACGGGGCGCTCCCTTGGGCAGAGCTTTTCAAACCAGCACAGCGCTTAGCCACAGAAGGCTTTATCGTTTCTCCTCGATTGGCCACTTCGCTTGTATCTTACCGCGTTGCTTCAGATCGCCAGACTGCAATGCGTGATTATTTTTTCACCCAAAATGAAGATGGCGCTTGGGCACCCGTGCCTGCGGGTCATTTGTTGAAAAACCCTGCTTATGCTCAGACACTCTCTTTAATTGCAGAACACGGCTCGGCCCCCTTTTATACAGGCGAAATTGCCCAAGAAATTGTCGACGCCGTTCAAAATGCTCCGGTCTATCCGGGCACATTAAGCATGGCAGACATGGCGGCCTATGAACCGATCCGCCGAGATGCTGTATGCTTGCCCTATCGCCGTTTTGACGTGTGTGGCATGCCGCCTTCCAGTTCTGGTGGCCTTACGGTGCTGCAAATTTTAGGCATGCTGAATGAAAGCAACTTGGGCGACCTAGATGTCGGCTCCCTTGAAGCCATCCACCTCATCACAGAAGCTAGCAAATTAGCTTACGCAGACCGCAACCGCTACATCGGCGACCCTGCCGTTGTGCCAGTGCCCATTGAAGGCATGCTCAATAAATTTTATCTGCGTCAACGCTCCCGCGAAATTATGCCCAACCATGCAGCCCCAAAAGCCTTGCCGGGCAAGGCGGGCATTCAAACAGGCGCGTTAAAAGCTTGGGGCGACAATGTATCTAAGGCCCAGCCCTCCACCAGCCACTTCTCCATTGTCGATGGGGACGGCAATGCGGTTTCCATGACGGCATCGGTTGAGGCACCCTTTGGCAGCCGGTTGATGGCAGGCGGCATGGTCCTCAACAATCAATTGACCGACTTTTCCTTCGCTCCGGCAGATGAGAACGGCCCTATTGCCAATGCGGTTGCGCCGGGCAAGCGCCCCCGCTCCTCTATGAGCCCCACTCTTGTGTTTGATGAAAATGATGACTTCTACTTGGCGATTGGCTCTCCGGGCGGCAAGCGGATCATCACCTATGTCACCCAAACTTTGGTCGGCCTGCTCGATTGGGATTTACCCATGCAAGAGGCCATCAATTTGCCGCGCCATGTGCAAGCCGGTGACGCCAGCAATTTAGAATTGGAAGCCAACACGGCCCTGAGTGCGCAGGCCGATGCGCTCCGTGCTCTTGGGCACACCGTAACGGTCAAACCAATCACGAGCGGCCTGCATGGCATTAAAGCTGTTGAGGGAACATATGAGGGCGGAGCAGACCCTCGCCGGGAAGGCACCGTCCGCGCAGGCATTCTTGAATATCTTGAATAAAGCCTAGCGTTGCAGTCCGTAGACTGGTCACTTGATCACCCTACTGAGCAACCCCTCGATCCGTCACTCGGTCGGGCAAGTGGATGGTGAACACGGTCCCCTCCGGCCCTGTGCGTGTGAGTGCAAGGTCGCCCCCGTGCGCGGTGATCAATTCGGACGCAATCGCCAGGCCCAGTCCAGACCCATCTGATTTTGTGCTGCCATTAAAGGCTTCGAATAAATGCGTCTGTGCAGCAGGCGGCAAGCCGGGTCCTGTATCGCTCAGTGTGATGGTTATTCCCTTGCCCGACCGCTCAGCATTTAAGGACAAGGTGCCGCCGTCTCCTCGCACATCAATGGCTTGCAATGCATTTCGGGTGAGGTTCATTAAGACCCGCAACAATTGGTCGCTATCTGCATCCACCACCAAATCAGCTGTGATATTTGTTTCCCACCTAATCTCTTTTCGGTCCTCAAGTCCTAGGGCGTCGTGCAATTCTTCCACCAACATTGAAAGGGGAAAAAGCTCTCGGCTGGGGGCTTGTTCTTCGGCACTGCCAAATTGCAAGGTGCGGGTGCATAGCCCAATGGCGCGGTCGAGGGAGGCGAACAGACGGGGGGCTAATTTCTGTACTGTTGGGTCAGACACCGAGCCGAGGCGGTCTGAAATCAACTGCACATTTGCAAGAATGTTGCGCAGGTCATGATTGATCTTACTAACGGCAGCGCCAAGAGAGGCAAGTCGTGACTTCTGGTTTAACGTCTCGCGCAGTTGGCGCTGCATGTCGGCCAACTCTCGTTCCGCCACACCAATTTCATCTACCCGGCTCGAGGGTACGATCACCCGGCGTGCATCTTCGGGGTGATCCCGAAAGGCGGTCATATTCTCGGTTAGGCTGCGCATGGGCCGCACCAAAAAGACATGCAGGGCCAAATAGACCAATCCGGCGGTGAGCAGGGAGATAAAAATGGAGAGCCAAAAAATATTACGCCCAAACCCAAACATAGCCGCCCGCAACGGCGTTTCATCAATCACAATTTCAATGAAATCACCGCCTTCAAATCGGGGCATACCAATGATGCGGATTGTGCGCCCATCCTGCGCGAAGAGCGTGGCAAAGGCTTCCATCACTAAATCTAAGGGCCCTTCCTTACGCAAGTCATAGCTGGCATCAAGGTCCGGGGGCATCTTTTCGGTCAAGATGAGACGGCGCGCTTCGTCTCTATGCAAAATGACCGCATAAACTTCAGCATTGCGCAGCAGCTCATTTTCCAACCCTTCCGACACCATCTGGTCGGGGGTTGCTTCCAAGGCAAGGGTCGCAATTTGCGCCCCATGGATGCGCTGCTTCAACCAATTATCTCTGAAGTTCGCAATCGAGGGCACGAAGATCATAATCTCCGCAATCAACACAAAGAGCCCGGTCAGGACCAATAGTTTTGCAGAAAGGCTTCTGCTAATGGGCCCCGTTATCCGACGGACAACCGTACGCACCCCTCCCACCCGCTTATGCGCGGAGGAAAGATGTGATGGCTGGTTGTCCTTTTGGTTCATTGTTGGCTCATCAGCCCCTATGGTTAGCCGAACATGCTCAAGAAGCGTACCACAAAACGTGTCCGTGGGCTAAAAAGCGTCGGCGTGTAGTAAGAACCGGCAGCCCGTTTGCTCACTTCACTCATTGTGGGGTACGGCGCAATCACGCTTGCCATGGTGCTCACCTTCATGCCTTGGCTTACGGCCATGACCCAAGGAAGAATGAGTTCACCGGCTCCTGGACCCACGATGCTCGCCCCCAAAATGCGGGCGTGGCTGTCGGTGATGACTTTAATTAAGCCTTCGGTTTTCCTCTCAGCTGCGGCTCGGTCATTTTCAGCGAAAGGCCAGCGGAGCACTTCCACTTTACTCATTTTTTGACGCGCCATCTCTTCGGTTAAGCCAACATGCGCCATCTCTGGGTCTGTATATGTCACCCATGGCACAGAAGAATGATCTGCTTTTGCAGGCACGCGGAACAAGGCATTGCGAATGACAATCCCCGCATGATAGCCCGCTACATGCGTGAATTGCAGGCCACCGGCAACGTCCCCAATCGCAAATATCTTTTTGTTACTGGTGCGCAAGCGGTCATCTACTTTGATGCCGCGCGGTGTATAATCAATGCCAGCAGCTTCAAGGTTGAGGCCCTCGAGATTAGGCTTGCGACCAGCGGCGACCAGCAGGTGACTGCCTTTGATCACTTCTTCGCCTGCATCGGTTTCCAGCGTAATGCTGACCTCACCGCCTGTTTGATCAATACGCGCAATCTTTGCCCCCTCGCGCAAGTCTGCCCCTTCTGCGCGTAAACGGTCGAGGACAATGGCTGTCAATTCTGGGTCATCTTTCCCGAGCAGTTTGAAGGCTTCCAAAACAGTCACACGCGCGCCTAAACGCAAGTGAGCTTGAGCCATTTCCATACCAATCGGGCCACCGCCGATGATGATTAAATGTTCCGGGCAGCTAGTGAGGTCAAAGATGTTCTCATTGGTAAGATAAGACACCTCCTCAAGGCCGGGAATGGGCGGTGTTGCCGCTGAGGATCCGGTTGCCACCACGATGCGGCGCGCTTTAATTTTTTGGCCGTTCACTTCCACAGTGCGTTTGTCTATAAAACGGCCAGCCCCTTGCAACACTGTCACGCCTAAGCCTTCAAAACGCTCTACGGAGTCCATTGGCGCGATGCCAGCAATCACGTCTTTAACGTGCGCATTGACTTTGGCAAAATCTACTTGCGGCTTTACAGGGGTGATGCCGAAGTCCGCGCCATCTGTCATTGCTTTGGCGTGCTTGCCTGCGGCGATCAAGGCTTTGGACGGGACACAGCCGTAATTCAGGCAATCCCCGCCCATTTTTCCGCTTTCAATGAGGACGGTTTTAGCCCCCATTTGAACGGCCCCGGCTGCAACACCCAAGCCGCCTGAACCGCCACCAATTACGCAAATATCAACATTCAATGTGCTGCTCATGAGAGCCTCCTGGAAGTGCCCGTGCGCATGGCACGACGTTTGGAATGGTGTTGTGTTGGCTTTATGCCGCAGGGTCTTTTTTGTTTGTGAAACGTTTATACGCAACTGGCAAGAGAGACAGTAATGCAAGACCAATAATGGGCAGTAAAATTTCTGGGGCAAAAATAATCCCGAGATCTGGGTCTTGGCCTTTTTCAAATAGAGCGCCTAGCCCATTGCCTACGCTTGCAAAAACAAATGTGCCGGGAATGATACCGAGAAAAGTGGCCACAACATAGGTGCGCAATTTAACGCCTAAAAATGCAGGGGCCAAGTTCACGAGGAAAAAGGGAAAGGCTGGCACGAGGCGCAGAACCATCATGTAACTAAAGGCGTTCTCACGAAACCCTTCTTCCATCTTCAAGATGGCGCCAGAGGCTTTTGCGCGCAACATATCTCCCAGCGCTGTTTTGGCCGCGAGAAAAATAATCGTTGCCCCGGCAGTTGCTCCGATCACCGTATAAAGCCCCCCAAAGACCGTCCCAAACAGGAGACCACCAGTTAAGGTTGCGACCAATGCTCCGGGTACGGATAGCGCCACAAGAACAGTATAAATCAGAATGTAAACCACAGCCGCGAGCACGGCATTCTCCGCAACCCATACTCCGAGACCGGCTCGGTTTTCACGTAACACTTCTAGACTAAGATATGCGTCAAGGTCGAACCAAAAGAAAGCACCCAATCCGGCGATGAGCACGAGAATAGGCGTTAGTCTGGCGAGAGAAAAACCACCGCCTGCTTTTTCAGGAGCCGGCATTTTCGTCTCTGTATCTTTTGTCATTGCATCTTCCTTTTCGCACCGCTTGGCACACCACCATCACTTCAATTCAAATCGCCTTAGTCAATGACATCATTGAGGGCCCAATTGTACTCATAGCTATTAATCTTTGTGCGGCCTTTTAGGGCTGCTGCAAGTTTTTTATCAGCGTAATATTGTAAATGACTAATCACGTTCACGTCACTTGATGCTGTCTCATCCTGAATAAAATCACGGCCATACCAATCGTAAATATTAGAGAGCACCAAACCGCCCTCTTCTATGCGAGCGCCCCGTGGGGAGTTGATAAAATCACGGGCGGCAGCCTCTAGTTGGGCCTCTAATGTTTTGGCGGCAAAGGGCTTGCGCGGCAAACTTGGGCATCCATACGACGCGCAGTTCAGTGCGTAATGCACACGCGGGTCTTTCCAACCGGGCCGCAAGATTTTGTGTTCAATATCGTCAAGCGACACGTCCCTTCCCTCCACACGAACAAGCGACTTTCCCCATGGACCTTTTGAAAAAAGGCCAGGGGAAATGTTGATCTTGCGGATTGAACTCACGGGATAATAGTCGAGCACGACCTTTATCGTTAGGGCATTATATAGGTTCGCCCAGAAGGCAAATTGAGCATCCTTGGGCAAGGTTGAAGGCGTGCTGTCGGCCAGTGCCTGCACATAGGCTTCTAACGCACGGCGGTCTTCAGGCGTGTTGCTCAACCCAGCATAATCGACCCGGTTTGGCTCACCCGATTTCCCCTCCTGCACATATTTCTTGAGCAAGTTTGCATAAGGTTGTCGGAGACGCTGCCTTTTGGAAGCTTGGAGTTGGGGCTGGCCATATGCGGCTCCTCGTATTGGGGGGATGCTGCCGTTGGATTACCCAAGGCGGAGGGGATAAAGAGCAGGAGACTTAACAGCGCCATTTTTGCCGCGATCAGCGATGGGTATTTTCCCCCAACGGGTCTGCGTAGGCGGGGGCTTGAACATGAGATGACACGTAGAATCGGCTTCACTTTAAAATTCCTCCCCGGATTTTATGCTTGAGGGCATCCTCTGAGACCATGGGGGCCACGGCATTGGCGATATATACGCCATAAATGTTGATTTTCTGGGGATAATCACCGGTTTGTGAGGAAGTTTTATCCCCGGTGAAATTTGGACATTGGGACTCTGAATGGGAATCATGCTACCTAGCGGGGGTCGCCGACAAAGGATTTAGGTATTTCTGCACCTGAATCATGTGAAAGGGTCCCTTCTGCGTTGACTTAAGGGCCTCTATTGCTTATACAGCGCGGCTAAATGGCCGTTTGCTTTTGCAATGCGGCTCTTCATATTTTCAGGGATATGCCCTGCTGTTTATCAGATAGCTTTTAGCTGATTGGTAAATAGAATTGAGTATATCCGGGCTTTATTGCCCCCTTTAGCCGGAGAAGACCCGTGAAACGGACATTCCAACCGAGCGAACTCGTTCGCAAACGCCGCCATGGTTTCCGCGCCCGCAAAGCTACTAAAGGTGGCATGCGCATCCTTTCTGCACGTCGTGCAAAAGGCCGGAAACGCCTGTCAGCTTAATGCTGACGCCTGCCGGCCCGCTTCCGGGCCGGACGGGGACCCTTTGGATCTTTCGAGGATCTGAAATAAGAAGATAAAGCGCTGGGGTTTCTCCCTCCGCTTTCAGTCCCCTCCATACGGCCCGTGCCTGTTCTTTTTTGCTGTCTCGCTGACCGCTTCTGCACAGACAGACTGCCAAAAAACAGCGCGTTTAGAGCTCCAAAGTGAGCGCTACTGGGCCTTTCGGGACAGCATCCATGCATGTTTTGACCAGACGCCGTGATTTTCTCGCAGCAGCGCGTGCTCGTAAATGGGCACAGCCGGGTCTTGTCCTGCAAGCACGCCGCCGCAAAACGGATGAAACATCCGAGATCGATGCGCGCGTCGGCTTTACCGTCACCAAAAAAGTTGGCAAGGCACACGACCGCAACCGAGCAAAACGACGTTTGCGCGAAATTGCACGAGAAGTCCTTTCCGTGCAGGCCCGTCCCGGCTATGACTATGTCCTCATTGGACGCGGTGATACGCTCACCCGTCCCTTCCTCAAGCTGCGGGATGATTTATGTTTCGCGCTGGAGAAGGTTCATGAGGAAAAACGACGGCGAGGGGCTCGAAAAAGACCTTCGCCTTCTACGCATTCTGAGGGCTGAGTCTTCCAACTAGGAACACCCAACCTGACACCATGTGACGCAGATCCTATATTTGCCGTCCGTACAAGATCGCTCCAGTTGTGAGCAAATAGGGAAGTTTTTGATGAAAGACGACAACCGCAACCTCCTTCTTGCCGCCGTCCTGTCGATGGTAGTGATCTTTGGCTGGCAAATGTTTGTTATTGAACCCAACATTGCTGAAGAACAGGAGCAGGCAGAAACACTTGCCGCGACTGCAAAAGCTGAAAAAGAAGCGATGCAAGATGCGGGGTTTGGCACAAGCACACTCCCAACAGCTCCTGCAACACCAACTGTCAATGGCAGTACCCCCGTCACCACGCCTGGCATGCCGCAGCAAAACTTGCCGCGCGACCTTGCCCTTGCGCAGCGCCCACGTATCGCCATCGACACCCCAAGCTTGCGTGGGTCGATTGCTTTGCAAGGCGCGCGCCTTGATGACTTGCAGTTGAAAAAATACCGCCAGACAATTGAGCCGAACAGCCCTGAAGTGGTGCTATTTGAACCGGCAAGCTCGCAAAAGCCTTACTATGCGGACCTTGGTTTCTTACGCAGCGGTGGCACGACCACCAAGCTTCCAACAGACACCACTATTTGGTCTGTAGATAGCGGCACGACACTGACACCGGACACGCCTGTGGTGCTCTCTTGGAATAATGGCGAGGGCCTCACCTTCCGCCGGACCATTTCTGTTGATGAAAACTATCTCTTCACGGTTTCAGATGCGGTTGAAAACACCACGTCCGACATTGTCACCCTTTATCCATACGGTCTTTTGAGCCGGGGCACGCTCCCTAAAACCGAAGGCATTTATGTTTTACATGAAGGCATGATCGGCTGGTTCTCCGTTGATGGTTTGCAGGAAGTTGACTACGACGAAGACTTTGCAGAAGAAAAATTTGAGTTTGACTCAACGGGTGGCTGGCTCGGCATCACCGATAAATATTGGGCTGCTGCATTGGTGCCGCAACAAGACAAAGCCTATCAAGCACGCTTCACCGAAGCGCCCGACCCGCGCCGCACGGCTTTCCAAGCAGACTTCCGAGGAGAGGCGCTTGTCATTCCTGCGGGGGGCGCGGCACAGGTTAAGAACAACATTTTTGCCGGTGCCAAAGTGGCTGGCATGCTCACTGCCTACGAAGAAGTTGACGGCATTGAGAAAATTGGACTGCTGATCGACTGGGGCTGGTTCTGGTTCTTTACCGAGCCATTGTTTAAGGCTCTCCACTTGGTTGCCGGTTTTGTGGGCAACTTCGGTGTTGCGATCCTGATCGTGACCGTTGTCATCAAAGCTTTCTTCTATCCGCTCGCAAACCGCTCTTACACCGCGATGAGTAAGATGAAAAAGCTTCAACCTAAAATGGAAGAAGTACGCGAACGCCATAAGGAAGACAAAGCCAAACAACAAGAAGCGTTGATGAAGCTTTATAAGGACGAGCAAGTGAACCCGCTTGCAGGGTGCTGGCCTGTTCTGATCCAAATCCCTGTCTTCTTTGCCCTTTATAAAGTGCTCTATGTAACGATCGAAATGCGCCAAGCGCCTTTCTTTGGCTGGATCCACGATCTATCTGTGCAAGACCCAACCAACATTTTCAATCTCTTTGGATTGCTGCCCTACGACCCATCTGGTTTCTTGATGCTGGGTATTTGGCCAATCATCATGGGCTTTACAATGTTTGTGCAACAACGCATGAACCCAGCACCGGCTGATCCAATGCAGCAAAAAATCTTCATGTGGATGCCCTTATTCTTCATGTTCATTTTGGCAAGCTTCCCAGCCGGTCTGGTTATCTATTGGGCTTGGAACAACTTCCTCTCTGTCTTGCAACAGGGCATCATCATGCGCAAAAACGATGTTGAAATTGAACTCTTCAGCAACCTTGGTTTTGACAAGTTGATCGCAAAATTTAAGAAGTGATATGAGCGAAATAGCGAAGACAACAACTTATGAGAAAGAGCTGGTGGCCGCAGGCCACTGGCTCTTTACGCAAGACGTTCTGTTTAAGTTGGGCGTCGTCGCCATGGACGGGCTGCCAGCTGGCGACCGGGTGGAAATTGCCTTTGCGGGACGGTCTAATGTTGGCAAATCCAGCCTCATCAACGCCCTCACCAATCGCAACTCCCTGGCCCGCACCTCCAATACACCGGGCCGCACCAAGGAACTCAACTTTTTCACCTTGGCTGCAACGACCTCTAGCGGTGCCTATCTGGTTGACCTTCCCGGCTATGGGTACGCCAAAGACAGCAAGACAAAAGTTGCCGCTTGGAACCAACTGATTGTGCGCTACCTGCAAGGACGCGCCTCGCTTATGCGGGTTGTTGTGTTGATCGATTCTCGCCACGGAGTTAAACCCAACGACGAATCTGTGATGAACTTGCTGGATACAGCTGCAGTATCTTACGTGGTGGTTCTCACCAAGATTGATAAAATCAAAAAAGAAGCCTTGGATGCTTGCGTGGCCTCTGTGCGCAAAGTGATGCGCAAACATGTTGCCGCCCACCCAGACATCATTGCGACCTCATCAGAAAAAGGCACCGGCATTGACCACTTACGTGCCCACCTTGCCCAACTGGTCGAGTTGGACAAATTGGGCTATAAAGCCTAACGCCTTGTGTGGCTCCCCTTTGGGGGCGTTGCTGAACGCCAGAAACTTGTAAAGTCTGACATTGCATGACCGATAAAACAGAAAACCCGGATAACATTGAAGAAAGCTGGCTCGAACGCGCCCGCATTCTTTCAGAGGCACTGCCTTTCATGCAGCGCTATGACAAACGGACTGTAGTGGTTAAATATGGCGGCCATGCAATGGGTGATGAAACGCTTTCACGCCAATTTGCCAAAGACATTGTTCTGCTCAAGCAAGCGGGCGTCAATCCGATTGTCGTGCATGGCGGTGGCCCACAAATTGGGGCCATGTTGAAGCGGCTGAACATCAAAAGTGAATTTGCCGATGGCCTGCGCATTACGGACAAGGCCACAGTTGACGTTGTGGAAATGGTGCTTGCCGGTTCTATCAACAAACAGATCGTGACAGCGCTCAACCAAGCCGGGGGCAAAGCTGTTGGCCTGTCTGGTAAAGATGGCAACCTCATTCAAGCACGCAAAGTGACCCCAACAGGCACCTCAGACTCCAACATTGAGAAGCTGGACCTCGGCTTTGTGGGCGAGCCTGCGCAAATTAACCCTGAGATATTAGAGACCATCATTAAGTCAGATATCATCCCCGTGGTTGCGCCTATTGGTGTGGGGGCTGACGGAGAGACATTCAACATCAACGCGGATACGGCTGCAGGTGCTTTGGCGAGTGCCATGTCTGCAGAACGACTGTTGTTGCTGACAGATGTGCGCGGCGTGTTGGATAAGGCAGGTCAATTGATCCCTGAAATAAGCCTCGATGAAGCCCGTGGCTTCATGAAAGATGGCACGATTTCAGGCGGCATGATCCCTAAATTAGAAACCTGCATTACCTCGGTTGAGCAGGGTGTGGAAGCCGTGGCCATTTTGGATGGCAGAGTACCGCATGTTGTTTTGCTCGAACTATTTACAGAACATGGGGCGGGCACGCTGATCCAATAAGTGACCAATCGAACGGCTCCCTTAACGCAGAGCCGCCGGGTTGGACTATGCGATTTTTAAGGCGAGTTAACTGGGCCAGTGTTAGGCTTCAACTTTCTATGGTTAATGCAGGATGATGATGTGAGCAGTGGTTCCCAACAGTTTATCAACATGTCGCGCTCTCATGGGCTGGACTTGATTTCACCAAGAACCCTTTTGCTGACCATCGCCACTGTTTTGGTGTGTTTTCTTGGGCTGAGTTATACGAGCCCCGCCCAAGCTGATTACCGTTTTTGCAACCACACCAGCTATGTTCTTTCTAGCTCCATTGCGTTTGAAAAAGACGGCGAATGGAAAAGCCAAGGATGGTATCGGCTTTTGCCGGGGAGCTGCCGGGCCATTCTGCGTGGGAAGATTAAAAACGACACCTATTATGTGTTTGCACAATCGGTCAATGAACATGCGGGGGGGCGCAAATATTTCAGCGGCTCTGAAAGGTTTTGCACCGTTCCCGGCGACTTCCTGATCACCGGGCGGGCAAATTGCGCCTCGCGGGGTTTTAATTCCAATGACTTCACCCGCGTCGAAGCCAAAGTTGGCGACAAGTGGAGCACCACATTTATGGAGCCGCGTGCCTTTTCGCAAAAACAGGCAAAAACAGCGGGTGTGCAACGGTTGTTGACGGACAATAATTACAAAAACATCAAAGTAGATGGATATGGTGGGCGCTCTACCCAACGGGCGATTATGGCTTTTCAGCGCTCTATCAATGTCAATCCAAATGGCAAAATTACAAACGCTTTATTTAACGCCCTCTTGAAGTCTGCCCAAGCTAACCAAGAAAAAACCGGTCTGAATATTTGCAATAAAACAGACTACCTTGCGTGGGCGGCCGTT
This sequence comes from Parvibaculaceae bacterium, assembly GCA_029209985.1. Classification (GTDB taxonomy): domain Bacteria; phylum Pseudomonadota; class Alphaproteobacteria; order Parvibaculales; family Parvibaculaceae; genus NORP139. The sequence goes on along the minus strand of JARGNZ010000017.1, from coordinate 47,612 downwards.
GGATATGAAACAGCCGAGGGGGATATTTCTAACGGCTGGATCAAAATTGAACCGGGTCGCTGCGTGAAAGCGATCAAGGGTGCCCTCGAAAAACGCTACTACTACACATATGCAGAAGCAGTTGATTCCAATGGAATTGTGGTACGTGATGAAGGCCGGGACTTAATGTGGGGCGGCGGGCATACGTTCTGCACCAAAACAACTAAGTTTGAAATTAGCGGACGCAGCAGCTGCCAAGACCGTGGCTTCACAGAAACGGATTTTGACCAAATTGACACTGGCGAAGCAGAAACTTGGACGTTGAACCTCGAATGATTTTCCCAAAGCGATAGGGCGTTAGGTTTCGAGTTGGAAATACTCGACTTGCCACTTCATGTCTGCTTCGCTCAAGGGAAAGTCGAACCCAGCGCGGGGCAGAAGAATTTTATCTGCTTTGAAGTGTAACCCTTTTTGCAATTCATGGGCTGACCGCATGGCAAAGTTGGCGTGCCAACACAGCGACACCAGACCTTCCGCGCTTTCTGTTTCCAATATCCGGGCAATCTTCTTTTCTGCTATTTTGGTGATCAGATGTAGCGCATAGGCAATAAGGGTCGCGTTGCCCTTTTGAGCGATTTGAACCAATTGCTCTTCGGTCAGTCCATTTTTGTCGAATTCCTTTTTCAAGGATTTCACATCCGTACCCAAATGATCGACATCGGTTTCTTCATCTAGCTTAAATTCAATTTGTTTTTGCAGATGGTTTTTCACCTCTGGTGGCAAATCATTGCGCTCTGCAAGCTGCTCAACCAACGCCCGTACTACAAAGGAGCTGATACGACGCACCGCGCGTAACGAGAGATCGCTTTTCAACACAAGCGGTTGATGCAACCCTTCCACGGTTTCGGCTTGATCGATAATTTTGTCTAAGGTCTCTTCGCGCATTTGAGCATTTTTGTTGACCAGCAGCGCGGCGATCGCTGCCACATCTAAGGATGCGGCCACTGCTTCTGAAACATTGGGAGAGACATTTTCTCGGCGAGCGACTTTCTCAATCGCCCCTTCTGCCGTGCTGCCTGCGATGACTTCAATAAGATCATCATCAGAAAGCAATGGGGAATATTCCAACACCGGTAAGCACACAATGCTGCTGCCATCTTTAGCCAGCTTTTGTGCTAACGAACGCGGTATGAGGTCGGAGTCTTTGAGCGTGTCTGAAAGAGCGGCACGCACATTTGTCATTTTGTCGTCAGCCAAACGCTGCAACATAGAAAGCGCCCGCTCTCGTATGACATCGCGTTCTTGGGTTTGCATATCTGGCAACAGCCGCGCAATTTTACGGGCCAGTTCGGTACGCACCTCATCGGCGGGATCTTCGACAAGCAATTCGTTGGCCTGCATCGGCGTGGCCGCATTTTGGGCGACCTTCTTACGAATGTCTGCCTTTTCATCACTGGCCAGATAATACAGCATCTCTGGCGGTGTATCGATGCGTTCTGCCAGTTCGGCACGGGAGCGTTTGGCCTGAGACTCTAATGCCTTAAATGCCTCGCCATATGAGAGGTCTTCATTGAGCCGATGGCCAGAACCCCCGAAGATTTTTTTTATGGATTGGAACATTACAGCACGCCTCCACCTTGGAAGTTAGCGTCGGCGTGTTCTTTTTCAGACTGCTGGGCAGTTGTAGTGATTTTGATTTTTGTGTCGGCAGAGATTTTCTGACTTAGCGTTTCTTTTGACGCGAGGTGCCAGCCGCCTTTGTCACCGTGCTTCACATGATAGAGGGCGGCATCGGCTTGAGCGATGAGCGTTTTGAGGGCCTCTTCACCGTCACTCTCTAGGGACGCTTCAATATGCAGATTGCTTTCATGCTCGACAATGCCGATGGACAAACCAAGCTGAGGGGTGGCTTCGGGCATGTTGTGAACGACTTTTTCAAATGCCACCAGAATACGGGTGGCAAAGGCGCTCGCCTGTTTGCCGTCCATGCCTTCGACAAGAACGCCAAACTCGTCGCCCCCTAAGCGCACCGCATGGGCAGCACTTGAGCTACCCCGGTTTAAGATTGCGGCAAGTTTTTGCAGCAATGTGTCACCGGCTCGATGGCCTGCGGTGTCGTTGAGTGCTTTGAAATTATCGACATCGATATAGAGAAACGCACCAGACCAATCGGGCCTTAAAATCAACTCTTGGCCAATGCGGTAAAACGCTCGGCGGTTGAGCAAGCCTGTTAAGTCATCGGTATTTGAAAAGCGGTTCAGTTCGGCAAGCTGTGCGCCTTGCGCCAGTGTAATTGCCAAGTGATCTGCGACGGGCTCTATCAAGTCAATGATGTCGTCGTTGGCCTCTGGCAAGCACATGCACACGCGGCCATTTACGGCACCATTGTAGCATGTTTGGAACACCAGATTGACTTGGCCGTATCTTTGAACCAACACAGGCCGCTGGCTCAGATCACCAGACAATAAGTCCAGAAACTCGTGCACCATGGCTTCTTGGGGCGCGCCGTTGCCTCCCGTCCAACTGATGGGGGCCACATTTTGGCTGGTGTCCTCGATCCAAACAGAATGCGCCTCTAAGGCGTGGGCAAGCTCTTTGGCGGCTTCTTCTAACATTGAAACCGGGGTCGTGGCGCGCTGGGTGGCGTGGGCGATCGCTGCGATCAAATCATCCCGGCGACGCACTGCTTGGGTTTCACGCTCTTTCAGCTTCTCTTCGGTCACATCGCGGCCAACACCGCGTGCGCCGATCAAATTATTTTCCAAATCAAATACGGGTCTGGCGCTATAGCGAAGGCACAGTTCTTTACCGTGGGCACTGCGTATCCAAATTTCTTCTTCCTGCACAGCCCGGCGAGAGGCAAATGACGACTGGATTGCTTCTGCCATGGCAGGAGAGGCTGCGAGCATTTCCGGCGAGCATCCCAACAAGTCAGACGCTTCGTATCCGAGGGTCTCAGGCGGGCTGACGTAAGAAAAGCGATTACTACTGTCAATTTCCCACATGAAATCAGACGTGCACTGGGCCAAGTCTTTGAACAGGGACCGGCTGTGGGTGAGGGCTTCAATGAGATTGGCATCCACACTGACATCACGCGCCAGCATCAAAATACGCGGGGCGGCTTGAGAGATGGACAAGGCAGGGAGGAGCGTTATGTCATAAACGTGTTTGCGCTCATGGTCCTGCTGCAAGGTGATGCGTTTGGTGAGGGCTGCGTGGCTCTCCAAGATAAGAGGCAAGTCGGCGAGAAGCTCAATTACGCCCAATCCGCATAGCACCGAATTATAGGCTGCGATGGCGTTGGCGCGTTCAATGGCACCGGTTTCAGAAAGTAGAAGAGCTGGCCCTTGGTAGCTGCTTAAAACACCCTCGGCGTCAAAGCCCTGCCAATCTGCTTGCAGTGCAGATATCGCCTCGGAATGTTGATCGCTTTTGTTGCGCAACTTCCCTGCTTTTGTCAGTGCTGACACAATAGCCCCCTCCTTCTGCACCCTTAATGCCCTTTCTGGGCGACTTCACACTACAGCTAGCGCTTTAATGTAAGTTTAAAGTTGCTGGTTACTAAAACCTGTTCTTTTCGAGAGGAGAACGTTGGAAACCCGCCAAATTTTATATCTTCATAGATAATTCTCTCTAAGAAAGGTTGCTGGTCTTGCGCACTTAGGTCATCTTCCCTGAAGGTGAAATCTTCAGCGTGGAGCCTAAGCGTGGCTCCGCAATCTCGTGTTTTTAGTTTGTGACGGAAGTTCAATATTCATGACGCACTCCCCCGCCCCGCGTGACCGGTCAGCTCCTCAATCCCAAAAGGTGGGGAAAGACTGGGCGCATATTGATACGTGGGTGTTTGATTTGGACAACACGCTGTATCCGTCTCACTGCAATTTATTTGCGCAAGTCGATAAGTTGATGACGGCGTTTATTGCGGACTACCTGAAACTGAACCCTGTGGCCGCGCGGAAAATTCAGAAAGATTTTTACGTTAACCATGGCACGACCTTGAATGGGTTGATGACGGTCTACGATATGGACCCGGCACCGTTTTTGGACTTTGTGCACAAGATTGATGTCTCCCATATGGCTGCAGATGCGGCACTGGATACCGCTTTAGCTGCCCTGCCGGGGCGCAAAGTCATTTTCACCAATGGCACCGTGGCCCACGCAGAAAATGTGACTCGGCAACTTGGGATCGACCATCATTTTGATACGGTGTTTGATATTGTCGCGGCCGAGTATCAGCCAAAACCACAAGCCATTGCCTATGACTTGTTTCTGGAACATGCCGGAATTGACCCTAAACGGGCGGTGATGTTTGAAGACATTGCCCGCAATTTGATGGCGCCCCACGCGCTGGGCATGGCGACTGTATGGGTGCGGCCTGAGGTCAACGGGGATGAACGGCATCAACAATTGGCCCATGAGGGAGCCCAAGGCGACCACGTGCACCATGTGACGGACGAACTGGTGGGTTTCTTGAACGCTTTATAGGGTCAAACCCCGCCGAAACCGGCGGATTTTCAGCAAATCGTCAGCAATGCTCGATGGCACATTGACATGGGAGGGGGGCAGGTTATCTTGCCCGGCAACCTCCAAGAAGGACCAAAACATGTCACACGCAGATCTACAAGCCGCCGTTGAAGCCGCATTTGATGCCATCGACACTATCAACACAAAAACAACAGGCGCACCGCGCGACGCTGTAGAAGAAGCACTCAACCTGCTCGACACAGGCCAACGCCGCGTGGCCGAAAAGGTTGACGGGGACTGGGTCGTCAACCAATGGCTCAAAAAGGCGGTTCTGCTTTCTTTCCGTCTCAATGACATGACCACCATCAACGGTGGCCCCGGTGAAAACTCTGTTTGGTGGGACAAAGTCCCGTCCAAATTTGAAGGCTGGGGCGCACAAGAATTTTCCGCTGCAGGCTTCCGCGCAGTTCCTAACTGTGTTGTGCGCCGCTCGGCCTATATCGCACCGGGCGTTGTGTTGATGCCTTCTTTCGTAAACCTTGGGGCCTATGTCGACAGCGGCAGCATGGTCGATGCGTGGGCCACCGTTGGCTCCTGCGCCCAAATTGGTAAGAATGTGCATATTTCCGGCGGTGCCGGGATTGGCGGCGTGCTGGAGCCGTTGCAGGCTGGCCCTGTCATTATTGAAGATAATTGCTTCATTGGTGCCCGCTCTGAAGTGGCTGAGGGTGTTGTCGTACGTGAAGGGGCGGTTCTCTCCATGGGCGTTTTCATCACTTCCTCTACAAAAATTGTGGACCGGGCAACCGGCCAAGTTCATATCGGTGAAGTGCCGGCTTATTCTGTTGTGGTGCCGGGTGCACTGCCGGGGGCAACCCGCGAAGATGGCACTGTGATGCCAAGCCTGTCTTGCGCTGTGATTGTGAAAACAGTGGATGAACGCACCCGCGCGAAGACATCTGTGAACGATCTTCTACGTGACTAATTGACCAAATGGCTTTGGGGAGGTACATCGGTAAGATGACCGAAACTTCTCCAAAGCCCTTCGACCCGCTCGACCTGGCTCAAAAACTCATTCAATGTCCCAGTGTCACCCCTCTTGAAGGGGGCGCACTCGACACCTTGCAAGACTGGCTGACCCAACTTGGCTTTGTCTGCACCCGCCTTCCCTTTAGCGCTCCCGACACCCCTGATGTCGATAATCTCTATGCGCGCTTAGGCACCCAGGCCCCTCATTTCTGTTTTGCTGGCCACACAGATGTTGTCCCTGTGGGCGATGTGGATGGCTGGAGCGTTGATCCATTCGGTGCAGAAGTGCGCGACGGCACCCTCTTTGGGCGCGGCGCCACCGACATGAAAGGCTCCATCGGCTGCTTTATTGCGGCTGTCTCCCGCTTAAGCCCCCATGGCCCTCTGCCCGGCTCCATCAGCTTGCTTATTACCGGAGACGAAGAAGGCCCCGCCATCAATGGCACCATCAAGATGCTTGAGTGGCTCGCAGACCAAGGCCAAACGATTGATGATTGCCTTGTGGGGGAACCGACCAACCCGACCCAGCTTGGGGAGATGGTCAAAATTGGACGGCGTGGATCGGTGAACGGTTGGCTCACCGTCTTGGGCGCCCAAGGCCATATCGCCTACCCGCATTTAGCGAAAAACCCTGTGCCCATTATGGCGCGGATGGCTGACCGGCTGTCTAGCTTCGCCTTTGATGAAGGCACGGAACACTTTCAACCAACCAATCTGGAATTCACTACGATTGACGTGGGGGCCACGACAACAAATGTGATCCCGGCGAAAGCCACCGCGCATTACAATATCCGCTTCAACGACACCCAAACAGCCGAAGGATTAGAAACCACAATCCGCAGCTTGCTTGACGATGTGACCCGTGAATTGGGTGGGGCTTATGAGTTGAAAATGGTCAAAAGCGGGGATGCCTTTCATACCGAACCGGGGGTACTGACAGACCTGCTTACCCGTGCGATTGAAAAAACGACGGGAGCCACCCCAGAACTTTCCACCAGCGGCGGCACGTCTGATGCGCGGTTTATCAAAAACTATGCGCGGGTTGTAGAGTTTGGGTTGGTCAGTCAATCTATGCACAAGGTGGATGAGCACGCCAAGGTTGACGACATTTTTAAGCTCACTGATATTTACGAAGCCGTGCTCCGAGGATATTTCGAGGTATAATATGTTGCCGGGTAGTGCGGAAGTCAGAGCAGCGATGAACGGTCTTTGGTTGGTCCTCTTCCAAACCTCTGAGACCTCACGCGACCCAATGGACTATTTCCAACAAGATAGTGAGGCGTTCTTTCGGTCTTTCTTCGTATTTTTCTTTGCTCTGCCGATCTACATTGTGATGGCGCATGTGCAATGGGAGATCGCTTTTACCCGCGAATATACCAATGTTCCCTCGCTGACATATACCACTGCACGGGTATTGGGAGAGGCCATGCAGTGGGCGCTCTTCCCCCTCTTGGTCATGCTGGTTTCTGGGCACCTCAAAATATCCAATCGGTTCGCGCCCTATATTATTGCCATTAATTGGTCTTCTTTGGCATTAACGCTAATTTTCGCGCCGATCTATCTGCTTTATTTACTCGGCTTAGCTGAAGACACGACAGTGGTTTTGCTTTCTGTCTTTTTGCAGCTTGGCAGCTTGTGGTTTCTTTGGAAGCTTACGAAAATTGCCCTGCAGTGTGATTGGCTTATCGCTATCGAATTGGTTGCGCTTATTCTGGCCTCTGGCTTTTTTGTAAGCTGGCTCTCCGATTCTCTCTTCGGCCTCAGCATATAAAGGCTTTTCATGACACGTGTGCTGACATTGGATTCTGGGCTGGGGGGGCTTTCGGTACTGCGGGAAATCACGCGCCTTTTGCCTACATTAGAGTGCGACTATATCGCCGACCGGGCAGCCTTTCCTTATGGGGATTGGGAAGAAGATGCCTTAATCGAGCACTTGGTTGCACTGGTCTCTAGGGAAGTTGAACGCCGAGCGCCCGACGGTGTTGTGATTGCCTGTAACACAGCCTCCACGTTGATATTGGATCCGCTGCGGTCTGCGTTAGACATTCCCATTGTGGGCACCGTACCGGCGATTAAGCCTGCTGCCAAAGACACACAAAGCGGGCTTATTTCGGTTTTAGCCACACCGGGCACCGTGAAGCGCGACTATACCCATGACCTGATTGCGGCCCATGCACCTGATGCCCATGTGACCCTTGTGGGTGCCCCCACCCTTGCGGCCATGGCCGAGGCTATGTTGGCGGGCCATACGGTGGATCCCGATTTGGTGCGGTCAGAAATTGCGCCGTGCTTTCAAACGGAAGGCGAGAGGCGCACTGATGTTGTTGTGCTGGGATGCACACATTATCCGTTTCTGCGCCAATGGTTTGAAGCGCAAGCCCCTTGGCCCGTGCAGTGGCTTGACCCTGCCCCCGCGATTGCCCGCAGATTACAAGCGGTGCTGACAGAAGTAGGAGCGATTGAGGGGTCGGGCCAGATTAATTTGGTCTCTACCCTACACGCAGAAAATATTGAGGCTATTGGTCGGCAAGCTTTGCAGCTTTAGTGGCACGTAGCTTTTCTGCCACGCGCTCAATTTCATCTGCAGGCAGATAATCTACCTGAGATAGATAAAGCCCATCAGACGGGGCCACGGGACCACACGCAGGCCTGCTTTTCGCTTCCAGTGCCGCTTTAAGGTCAGCAGTTTTCCATTTACCAACACCAACTAATTTAAGCGAGCCTACAAATGAACGCACTTGATTGTGGAGGAATGATTTTGCATGGCAGGTGACTTCCAGTTCATTGCCATACCGAGCCACCGCAATTGCGTCTAATGTTTTCACCGGGCTTTTTGACTGACATTGCACCGAACGAAACGTGGTGAAATCATGATGGCCCACTAAGCACTGTGCGGCTTCGTGCATCGCGTCCGCATCTAACTCTGGCACCACTTGCCACGCCAAACCGTGATCGATGGTGAGGGGGCTGCGCCGGTTGATGATGCGGTAGCGGTAGTAGCGCCGCGTTGCAGAAAAACGCGCGTCAAAATTATCGCTGACCCGTTCTATATCGCGGATTGTAATGGGGTGCGGCTTAATGTGGTGATTAAACGCACTCATGATGGCAAAGGGTTCCATATCCTTAGCCAAATCGATATGGGCAACTTGACCTAGGGCGTGTACGCCCGCGTCTGTACGTCCGGCTCCAAACGCGATGACTTTTTCACCGGTGAACTTTTCAAGTGCCTCGCTGATTGCATTTTGCACCCCCCCGCCACACGGCTGGCTTTGCCAGCCAATGAAGGGGCCGCCGTGATATTCTATGACAAGGCGATAGCGCGGCATGATCAGTCTACCTTATCGCCGGTATCAAGTGGGAAGCCGCGTAAAAAGGCGTGGCTGTTGACCGGGCCTTTGCCCGCCCGTTGCACCACGCGCAAATGCAATGCGCCCTCGCCGCACGCGATGGTGAGCTTGTTATTGATGACAGAACCGGGTTCGGCACCCTCTGGATTGTCTTTGGGTTGCGCCAACAGTATTTTGAGACGCTCGACAACAGGACCCGATTTGCCTTTGCGCGAGATTTCGCACCATGCACCAGGGAAAGGTGACAGACCGCGAATGTGGCAATCCAAATCCTCGGCGGTACGGGTCCAGTCAATCCGGGTTTCAGCTTTATAAATTTTATCTGCGTATGTGACGCCTTCTTCTGATTGAGGCGTTGGCACAACCCCGCCCCGTTCGATGGCGGGCAGAATGCGGGTAATCATAGAGGCCCCCACTTGGGAAAGCTCGTCGTGCAAAAGGGCGGCTGTCGTATCCGGCCCGATGCTGACATGCTCCGCAAGGAGGACGGGGCCTGTGTCTAACCCTGCTTCCATTTGCATAATCATGCAGCCTGTTTCTGTGTCGCCTGCCATGATTGCCCGCTGGATGGGGGCCGCCCCACGCCACCGAGGCAACAAAGAGGCGTGCACATTGATGCAGCCGTGCACAGGCGCATCGAGCATTTCTTGGGGCAAGATCAACCCGTAGGCAACCACGACGGCAAGGTCGATCCCCAGAGCGGCAAAGTCTGCCCGGTCTTGCGGGTCTTTGAAATTGAGCGGCGTGCGCACATCGATGCCATTTTCATTGGCAAATTTATGCACGGGCGTGGGTGTTGGTTCCATGCCTCGGCCTGCCTGACGGGGCGGCTGGCTATAGACAGCCACAACATCATGCCCGGCAGCGATGATTTCTGCCAAAATGGGAACGGAAAAATCTGGGGTGCCCATAAAGGCAATACGCATGCTCATGGAATGAATTATCGCCTTATATTCAATGTGTGAAAGCTGGTGGGGCCATAAAAGCCTTTAGGCATTTTCGGCAGCGCGTTTCAGTTTTGCAACTTTTTTGACGGCCATAGTGCGTTTGAGGCGCGACAGATGATCGATGAAGAGCACACCTTCTAGGTGGTCCATTTCGTGCTGCGCGCAGGTTGCCAGCAAACCTGTGCATTCTAAGGTTTGCGCGTCCCCATTATAGTCGAGATAAGAAATCCGACATTCAGCGGCGCGTTCTACATCTTCATACACATCGGGGATCGACAAGCAGCCCTCTTGGTAGAAAGCATGTTCCTCAGATGTGGGTTCGATGACCGGATTTACAAAATAAAGCGGCTCGGGGGTGCCCCCCTCGGGCGCTAAATCCATGACAATGACCCGCTTAGGCACACCCACTTGGATGGCGGCTAAGCCAATGCCGGGGGCGGCATACATGGTCTCTAACATATCGTCCATCAACGCGCGCAGGTCATCGTCTACGGTTTCTACCGGGGCGGAAACCTGCTTCAAGCGTGGGTCGGGAATAGTGATGATTTCTCGTATTGTCATGAGGAAGAGATAAGGCGCTTACCCGGAAAGGTCAAGCCTTGCATCTTTCCTCTAACCCTTTGTTAAATAACAATTTTATTATCACATTCTTGAGTTTACAGTTTTACATCTCTCTCTGGACTGGCAGATCCCTATCATTTGATTGAGGTTGACGGGAGACGGGGGCCACAAAGGGCCGCTGACGCGGGGCGCAAAGTTGGGATTGCTCAACGGAATCAGCTATGGTTCTATTTCTGTTCTTCTTGTTTTCCAACCTATAAGGCCACTTTCATGATTGCGACTGCCGCCCCTGCTGGGTCTCTCGACCTTCTGCTTCTATCCTTGGCGATTGGTGGCACCTTGCTTGCCCTTGGGCTGGGGGTGATTTTGGCCCGATTTTTAATGCAGCCTGCCGCTGTTGAAGATGAAGCTGCAGAGCGACGCCAAGAAATGCTGGAAGTTGAGCTTGCGCGCTTGTTGCAAAGCCAAGAGGAGCTTAAAGGTCGGTTGAGCGGGATTGGGGAAAGCCAAGTTCAGCAGAGCCAAGCGATCAATAAAACACTCAACGAACGGTTGGATGGGGTGTCCCAACGGCTGACCGACAATATGACCGAGCAAACAAAGAAGACCTCTGAAAGCTTGGGCAAATTAAACGAACGGTTGAGTGTGATTGATGATGCGCAAAAAAACCTGACGGGCCTGTCTACTGAATTTTTGAAGCTTCAGGATATTTTGAATAACAAACAAGCCCGGGGGGCCTTTGGGGAAATTCAGCTCAATGATTTGGTGAGCAACGCCCTGCCGCCGTCGGCCTATTCGTTTCAAACCACCTTGGGCAACGGTAAACGGGCGGACTGTGTTGTGCTGTTGCCGAACCCGCCGGGGCCGATTGTGATTGATGCGAAGTTCCCGCTCGATGCGTATCATGCCCTGCGGAATGCTGAAAATGACGCGGACAAAGTGATGGCTGCACGCCGATTTGGGGCCGATGTACTCAAACATGTCAAAGATATTTCCGACAAATATATTGTGCCCGGCGAAACGGCGGAGTCTGCGTTGATGTTCCTGCCGTCGGAGGCGGTATATGCGGAGTTGCACGCCAACTTCACTGATATTGTGGCGAAGTCGTATCAAGCGCGGGTTTGGATTGTTTCGCCCACCACGCTGATGGCGACGCTCAACACCGTGCGGGCGGTCTTAAAAGATGCGCAGATGCGGGAGCAGGCGCATATCATTCAGGCAGAAGTCGGGAAAATGATGGCCGATGTGGAGCGTTTGGATACGCGGGTTGGTAATTTGCGCAAGCACTTTGGTATGGCGGAAAAAGATATTCGCGACATTGAGACATCTAACGCTAAGATCATCCGTAAAGGCGAGAAGATTAAAGAAGTGGAGCTGGAGGACATGCGCCCGGCGCTGACGCCGCCCACAGCACCCACGGGGACGGGGACTTCTCAAGCAGCAGGACAATCAGACCTGCTTGGCGAGACTTAGAGGCTTAATGATTATTGGGATTAGGTAGGGGGAAGATATGGACATGATTACAGACTTTGTTAGCACACTTAATGGGATTGTTTGGGGTCCTCCCATGCTCTTTTTGCTTGCGGTGACGGGGGCCTTTCTTATGGCCGGGCTTTTGGCGATGCCCCTGCGCAAAGTATTTTATGCGTTCAAGCTGTTGTTCACACCGCCACGGGCAGGCGAAGGAGATATTTCTCCCTTCAAAGCGTTAATGACCGCACTTTCTGCAACGGTTGGCACCGGGAATATTGCCGGGGTTGCGACGGCGATCTTTCTTGGGGGGCCAGGTGCCCTTTTCTACATGTGGGTGATTGCCCTTGTGGGCATGGCGACAAAATATGCCGAAGCGGTGTGCGCGGTGCAGTTCCGCGAAGTCGATGAAAATGGCAACCATGTTGGTGGCCCCATGTATTATCTCAAAAAAGGTGTAGGCGATAAATTTCCGCTTGCCGGTGCTATTCTAGCGCCTCTCTTTGCTGTTTTCGCCGCCATCGCTGGCTTTGGCATTGGTAACGGGGTGCAAGCAAACTCCGTCGCTGCGGCCATGAAAAGTACCTTTGACATCGACCCTTTAATCAGCGGCCTGGTGATGATGGTTGTGGTGGGCGTTGTGCTCATCGGTGGGATTAAACGCATCGGCGATGTGGCCGGTGCTTTGGTGCCTGTGATGATTGTGCTCTACGTTGGTTCAGCGTTTACGATTCTGGTGATCAATGCCAGTGAAATTCCTGCGGCCTTCCACTTAATCTTCCATCATGCGTTCAACCCAACAGCCGCAGCGGGGGGCTTTGCCGGGGCAACTGTTGCCGCTGCCATTCGGTTTGGGGTGGCGCGGGGTGTCTTCTCCAATGAAGCAGGCATGGGCTCTGCAGCGATTGCCCATGCGGCGGCGAAAACAGATGATCCTGTGCGCCAAGGGCATATTGCGATGCTGGGCACTTTCATTGATACGATCATTGTCTGCACCATGACAGGGCTGGTGATCATCACTTCTGGTCTTTGGACATCTGGGGAAACCGGGGCGGCGTTAACGAGCGCGGGCTTTGCCGCCACCTTGACGGGCGGGGCTGAGATTGTGTCGTTGGCGATTATGGTTTTTGCCTTCACCACCATATTGGGCTGGTCGTACTACGGCGAGCGGGCCATTCAATATCTATTTGGGGTGAAAGCCATTTGGCCCTACCGGATTGTGTGGGTTATCGCCATTCCGGTTGGTGCCACATTAGATTTAGGATTTGTCTGGCTTTTGGCTGATACGCTCAATGCCATGATGGCGCTCCCTAACCTGATTGGGCTTATTATTTTGGGGCCGATGGTGTTTCGGATCACAAAAGAATATTGGGACAAAAAAACGGACGACGGCAAAAAATCTGTCGAATAGTCTGACCGGTTTACACGGAAAGGAGCGCTCAGAAATGGGCGCTCCTTTTATGTCTCAATGGAGGGAACGCGGCTTAGACGGGGCGGCGGGATTTCATGGCTGCAGAAAGTGTGCCGTCGTCGAGGTAATCCAATTCCCCGCCCACAGGCACCCCGTGCGCAAGCCGCGATATGGTGATGTCAGTGCCAGCCAATTTATCGGTGATGTAATGGGCGGTCGTTTGGCCATCGACCGTGGCATTCATCGCAAGAATGACTTCCGTAATTTCTCCGGCGGCGACACGTTCTATCAAGCGGCCCATGTGCAAGTCTTCGGGACCGATGCCATCGAGGGCGGACAAGGTGCCCCCTAAAACATGGTAGCGACCTTTATGAGCGCCCGCACGTTCGAGTGCCCACAGATCGCCAACGTCTTCGACCACGCATAGGGAGGCCGCGTTGCGACGGGTATCAACGCAAATGGTGCAGGGATCGCGAGTATCGACATTGCCACAGGTGGTGCAGATCACCGCTTTTTCTGCAGCGTCCACCATCGCTTCTGATAAGGGTTGCAGCAGCGACTCTTTCTTTTTAACCAGATGCAGCACCGCCCGTCTGGCCGACCGTGGACCGAGGCCCGGCAACTTAGCGAGCAGGTCGATGAGACGTTGAATTTCGGGGCCAGTTAACGGGGTGCGCATGGAAAATCCTAGAGGCCAAAGTTCATACCGGGGGGCAAAGGCATGCCGCCGGTTAGCTCTTTCATTTTTTCTTCGGTCGCCGCTTCCGCTTTTGCTTTTGCATCTGAATGAGCGGCCAAAATGAGGTCTTCGAGGATTTCGGCTTCGTCGGGTTTGATCAATGACGGATCGATCTTCATTGATTTCATTACGCCCTTACCAGAGAGCACAACTTCAACCATGCCTGCCGCTGCAACGCCAGTCACTTCAAGCTCTTCCAGCATTTTTTGACTATCAGCAAGCTTAGATTGCAGCTCGCGGGCTTGTTTCATGATGTCGCCAATACCCTTCACGGGACCTCTCCTTTACCAAAACATTAGTCGTCTTCGAATATATCGTATCCATCCTGCACCCCTTCAAGGGCTTCAGGTTGCCATTCCTCGTCGGCTTCTTCTTCGACATCAAACGGCAAGCGGACATCAACAATCTCTGCGCCGGGGAATGTTTCCAACACGGCTTTGACGATCGGGTCCTCACGCGCTTCATCGCGCAATATATCTTTGTGGGTTTGCTCTTGCTCGCGCACGGTATCTGCGCCGCTCTCTTTGCGAGCAACGGACACGAGCCACCGAGATCCGGTCCAATCGCGCAAAGCCTCGGCCAAACGTGGGACCAGTTTTGTGGCTTCTTCTGAGGCCCCAATTTCAATGCGCCCCGGCTCGAAATGTACCAAGCGCACTTCTGTTTCAAGCATGTGTGCCAAGCGGATCGCGCGTTTGCTTTTGGCAAGCTCTAGCAAGTCTTCAAATGTTTTTACCGCAACGGTCAGGTGTTGCCCTTGATCATTTGCAGGGTACGGTGCCGCAGGGCTCATCGCACGCGGTGTAGACTGTGGAATGGCGACAGAGCCGATACGGTGAGACCCCATTGCGGAGACAGAGCCACCGCCTCCACTTCCACCACCACCGCCGCCGGTGCTTGCACCACCACCTGTGGGAGGCGTTGCATTAGCAAAACGGGCAGCAAGGTCTTCAGGGCTTGGCTGCTCGGCGACATAGGCGATACGCACCATAACCATTTCAGCCGCTGCGATCGGTTTTGCAGCGGTTTGTACTTCTGCAATGCCTTTAAGCAACATCTGCCATGTGCGGGACAGAACACGGACGGGCAAACTGGACGCCATTTCCTTGCCGCGTACGCGTTCGGTTTCTGTCACAGCCATATCGTCGGCGGCACTTTCCACCAATTTGAGGCGGGTGAGCCAATGGCATAATTCTGCAAGGTCAGTCAGCACCACCGCCGGATCGGCCCCAGTGTTATATTGCTCGCGCAACTCGCCCAATGCGTCTGCGATGTTGCCTTTCATGAGATGGTCGAACAGGTCGAAAACCCGCGCCCGATCTGCCAGACCTAACATATCGCGAATGTCGTCTTCTTTTACCGTACCGGCACCGTGAGCAATGGCTTGGTCCAACAAGGACAGTCCATCCCGTGCAGACCCTTCCGCCGCGCGGGCCATCATTGCAAGCGCTTGCGGTTCAGCGGTGACGCCCTCTTTTTCGCAAACAGACCCAAGCAAGCCGACAAGCTCTTCTGATGAAAGACGGCGCAGATCAAATCGCTGACACCGGGACAAAACGGTTACAGGCACTTTGCGAATTTCGGTGGTCGCAAAAATGAATTTCACGTGCTCTGGCGGCTCTTCCAACGTTTTCAGCAACCCGTTAAAGGCTGCCTTGGAGAGCATGTGCACCTCATCGATGATGTAGACTTTATAGCGGGCACTGGTGGGTAAATAGCGCACGCTTTCGATGATTTCTCGAATGTCATCGATACCGGTACGCGACGCGGCATCCATTTCAATGATGTCTGGGTGGCGGCTTTCCATGATGGCGTCGCAGTGCACGCCCTTCTCTCCCAGATCAATACTGGGGTTTTCCCCATTCTTATCGCCTGTGCCTGTTGTATAGTTGAGGGCGCGGGCCAAAATACGCGCCGTTGTGGTTTTACCCACACCGCGCACCCCCGTCAGCATAAAGGCATGTGCAATCCGACCGCTTTCAAATGCATTTGAAAGGGTGCGCACCATGGCTTCTTGGCCGATTAGATCATCAAAATTGGTGGGGCGATATTTGCGCGCAAGAACACGGTAGCCCTCTTGTGACTTAGAAGCTGGGGCGTCGCCTTCGCCACCAAGCAGGCCAAAGCCCGGCTCTGTGTCTGGATCTGGAATGTGCGGTGGTTCTTCGTCATGCGCATTTTCATCAGGGAACCCATCGCTCATGATTGTTCCCTTTGCTGCTTGACGATTAATCCAATAGGCCATCCTAGCCGGTCGGCTCATCCGGGCGGCTAATGAAGTGAGAGGCTGGACGAACGACCCGAGCCGGACTCGTTACGGCTGCTTCCTTTCGGACCTGACCGGATTGGCGAGGGACTCGTCCATTGCCAACCTCTCAAGGCAAGTATATCAGGCTTATAGGCCCAAAAGGCAAGTGTCTTCCGATGATTTGCGACGATTCTATCAGAATAAAATGTTTCTCGCCTTTGGCGGGCGGCGAAGCGGCAAGCTGCGCCCTATTTTGCTGGAATCCGGCCCGGCGAGCGGCCTGCGTCGATCAACCTTGCAGCAAAGCGGGCGCTCCAGTACCCTCGCGAAAAATAATTTGCAGGAAACTCATATGCCTCTCCCGTTAAACCCCCATGTATTTGCCAATTCCCCGCTCGATCGCGCCGGACATTTACGCGCAGACCCTGCGTATTTGGCTGAAAAAATGGACGATGCCACCAGCCTCTTCGTGCCGATGTGGCGCCAAATGCCTTTGATTTTGCCTGAAATGTCGCCGGGTGAAGGCAAGGACGTGGGATGGATGCCGAAAGCACAAGTATTGCCGCTGGCTGGCCCTGAACCGCTGATTATATTTCTCGGCATCAACAAGCGTGGCAAAGCCCTTTTTGCCATCGATATTTCTGATGCCCCAGACCCTGCCAATCAAGGCCCCCTAAAAGGCATGGGAGAGTTTGAAGATTTGCGCGGCCTTGGCATGGCAGAAGCGTTGCCCGCAGGCGATATGGCCATTATGGCGCAAGCAAAAGCGATGGTTCATTGGCATGTATCGCACATGCATTGCGCAACGTGCGGGGCAAAATCTACGCTCGCAGAAGGCGGATACAAGCGGGAATGCGGGGCCTGTAAAACAGAACATTTTCCACGGACAGACCCGGTTGTTATTATGCTGGCTACTTACGAAAACAATGCCTTTTTGGGCCGCCAACGCGGCTTCCCCAAAGGCATGTTTTCAGCCCTCGCTGGGTTTATGGAACCGGGCGAAAGTATTGAAGAAGCGGTTGCGCGCGAATTGGACGAAGAAGCCAAAATTGGCACGAATGCTGTGCGCTATCACTCCACGCAACCTTGGCCATTCCCAGCTTCTTTGATGATTGGGTGCATGGCGGAAGCCGAAAGCATGGACTTTGAGCTTGATGGGGTTGAGCTTTCAGGCGGACGGTGGTTTACCCGCACGGAACTGGCGGCTGCACTGCGCGGAGAAGGCGACAACTTCTTTGTGCCGCCGCCATTTGCTATCGCACACCATCTGGTGAAAGCCTTCGTTGAAGACTGGTAAGCCAGACTAATCTGCAGCGGCCTCTTCTAAGTGCACACGCATGGGAGAGGCCTTGTAGACCCCTAGAATTTTTAGCTCTGAGGTGAAGAACTCCAGCTCTTCAAGCGCCAAGCGCACATTCCGGTCTGAGGGATGGCCTTCAATATCTGCATAGAATTGCGTCGCAGAGAACGAGCCGCCCAACTGATAACTTTCCAACTTCGTCATATTAATGCCATTCGTGGCAAAGCCGCCCATGGCTTTATATAGCGCAGCTGGCACGTTGCGCGTGCGGAACACAAAGGTGGTGATCACGGGAGCTTCTTCAGGCTCTGCATCATCTGGGTTCGCAGCCATGATGAGGAAGCGGGTCGTGTTATAGGTCTCGTCTTCAATGTCGGCCTGCAAAATATCCAAACCGTATATTTCGGCTGCAAGCTCTGTGGCAATCGCCGCGCGGGCTGGGTCGCCCAGATCAGCAATCTCACGCGCAGACCCGGCGGTATCTGCACCGATGTGCGCATGTAGGCCAAGCTCTGCAATGAGATTGCGACACTGACCCAACGCCATGACATGGGACTGCACATGTTTGACCCCAGAGAGCGGGGCACCTTTGACGCCTAAGAGCTGGTGGCTGATGGGCAGAAAATGCTCGCCAATGATGTAGCTTCGCGAATTTGGCAGGAGGTGGTGAATGTCTGCCACGCGCCCTGCCACAGAATTTTCAATGGGGATCATCGCAAGGCTGGCTTTGCCTTCTTGCAGGGCCGCGAAAGCATCTTCAAATGTGCGGCACGGCAACACGTCCATATCCGGAAAGGCTTGCCGACACGCGATATGCGAGTTGGCGCCAGGTTCGCCTTGGAAGGCGATGATGTTTTCCGGGATGGTTTTCGTGCTCATGAGATCTTGTCTGCTTTCGCTGTGAATGGGTAGGAATGAAACGCGGAGAAGCCCTTACGCGCTTTTATTTTTTAGCATGGCACGGGCTTTTTCCAAGTCCGCAGGAGTATCAACACCGTGAGGAACCGTGTCAACGAACCCCACATCGATACGCATGCCCGCTTCAAGGGCGCGCAATTGCTCCAGCTTCTCGCGCAGCTCCAACGGAGACGGTGGCATGCTGACAAAATGGCGCAAAGCGGAGCGGCGAAACCCATAAAGCCCGATGTGATGGTAAAGCGGGCCATCCCCATAGGGTGCTGTTGCACGGCTGAAATAGAGGGCGCGCCCCCCTTTTGAGCTGCCGTCTTGGGACGCGCTGACAATGGCTTTAACGACATTGGGATTGGTTTTTTCTTGCTCGTCGGTAATGGCGGCCGCCAGCGTGGACATATCGACCGCTGAATCATCGAGCAATGCGTTTGCTTGCTGAATGAGACTGGGATCTAAGGCCGGCAAATCCCCTTGGACGTTGATCACCCGCTCAATCGCCCCTTGGGGGTCCACCTGTTCCACGACCTCATGCACCCGGTCGGTGCCGGAGGGATGGTTCGGATCTGTCATGATCGCTTCGCCCCCCGCCGCATGTACGACATCGGCGACTTCTTGTTCTGAACACGCCACGATGACACGGCCCACATTTGCCTCACAAGCCCGGCGCCACACTTGGACAATCATGGGCGCGCCACAAATATCGGCCAACGGTTTGCCGGGCAACCGAATAGACGCCATGCGGGCTGGAATGACGATCAAGGGTTTGATGAGTGGCTTGGCAAGTGGTGTGGGCTCTGTTGTCGACATAGATTTTCTCGGCTTATCACGTTTCGCATATACCAATTAAACACGGCTGGCCGCCGCTGGATTGCCCTTTGAAAGCGACCGCGCATTCAAGAGAACATCTGGTTTGGGCTTTTGAGGCCGAATGGTCAAGGGTTCTGACTTTATCTGAGGGGTAAAATTACGCCGAATCGACCGAAATATGATCAAGGAAGGTGAAATGCCCCCCTCACACCGGCAGCACGAGAGAGGCAAAATGCGACGGATTGCCGCAATTTCTGCGATGTTTGGTATTCCAGCTCGGTTCTTTTCGGTTACAGCTTGCGAATAGGGCAAGCTAGCGGGTAATGTCCGGTCCAAATGTGGGGTCACTTCGAGCCCGCACGCGATGCGCCGCCGTGCATGAGGGGGACTCATGCCACGCGCCGACAGACCTTTAGGGCGGAGCCTGCTTGATGGACAGTTTTGAATTTAACAAAATCGCTGGTGCTTTACTTGCTTCAGTACTTGTGATTATCGGGGTGCAACACCTCGCCGGAATTATTTACCACACGGAAAGTGCCGATCCGTTGACCTACCCAGTTGAAGTTGCTGCTGAGGGTCAATCTGGTGGTGCCGCCGACAAACCAGCCGAAGTGGTCATTCCTTTCACGCAGCTGTTGGCTTCTGCTGACGCTTCGAAAGGCGCGAAAGTCTTCAAAAAATGCGCAAGCTGCCACACGCTGCCTGAAGGCGGAAAAGATGGCACCGGTCCTAACTTGTATGGAGTTGTTGGGCGTGAAGTCGGTCACTCTAATGGTTTTGCCTATTCTCCGGCAATGGCCGCATTGGGCGGGACATGGACCTTTGACCGTTTGAACGAGTTCTTGACCAAGCCGAAAGCATTTTTGCCAGGTACGAAAATGGGCTTTGCGGGCATCAAGAAGCCTCAACAACGGGCTGATTTGGTTGCTTTCTTGAACAACGAAGGGTCGAACCTTCCAATTCCAGCAGCGAATGAAGCTGTGGCACCTGTTGTGGAAGCTGGCGAAACTGTGGAAGTGCCTGCAGTTGAAACAGAAACAACACCTTAAAGTCTCTGCGCTTTAGGCGCTGATGGACTTACAGGATTGAATTTGCAAAACCCCGCCTTGTGCGGGGTTTTGTTATGTTTGACCGCCCCGCAAATGACCAAAAATTAATGGAATTTATGCGATCGGCTGACTGTTTATGGGTTTTTCATCCAAAAGTGGTCATAATCCCCAGCAAAACTACGATAGGCTTGAGACAGGCTAATTGAGTTCAGACTGGGAGATGAGTGTGCGGTTTATTAAATATGTGATGGCATTTGGCATGATCGCGGGCGGGGCCATGAGTGGCGGCGGTGCAAACGCAGCCCCCCAGCCAGTAGAGCGCCACGGGGTCTCCCTTTTTGGTGAACCGAAATACGGTCCAGATTTCACGCATTTTGATTATGTAAATCCCGATGCCCCCCAAGGGGGCGTTTTGCGCCAAGGGGCCATCGGCACCTTTGACAGCCTCAACCCTTTCATCATTAAAGGTTCACCTGCGGGTGGGGTCACGTTCATCTATGAGCAATTGATGACGGATTCATATGATGAGGCCAGCACGGCTTACGGGCTGATTGCCAAAAGCGTTTCCTACCCCGACGATTTTTCTTCTGTGACCTTCACCCTGCGCCCGGAAGCCCATTTCCATGATGGGGTGCCTATTACGGCCCATGATGTTGTCTGGTCGTTTGAAACCATCACGGCCAATCATCCGGGGTATGCCGCCTATTACGCCAATGTCTCCAAGGTCGAGGCTTTGGACGACCATACGGTGCGGTTCTCGTTCGATGCTAAAGGCAACCGTGAGCTGCCTGTGATTGTGGGCCAGCTTTGGGTGCTGCCGAAACATTATTGGGCTGACAAGGGTTTCACCAAGACCACGCTTGTGCCCCCGCTGGGGAGTGGCCCGTATCGCATTAGCGATGTGAAGCCGGGCCAGAGCCTTGCCTTTGAAAAGGTTGAGGACTATTGGGGCAAGGACCTCAACGTCAACGTGGGGGCCAATAACTTTGCGGGCATCCGGTATGAATATTTCCAAGATAGCGGCGTCGCACTGGAAGCCTTTAAGGCGGGTCGTTTGGATGTACGCCGTGAGAACTCGTCGAAAAACTGGGCAACGGGTTACAGCTCTCCAGCCCTCACCGATGGGCGCATCATTAAAGAGATGATCGAGGTCGAGCAAGGGGTTGGGATGCAGGGGTTTGTGCTCAATCTGCGTCGGGAAAAGTTCCAAGACCCGCGTGTGCGCGAGGCGCTTACCTATGCTTTCGATTATGAGTGGACCAATAAGACGCTGTTTTATGGTCAATACACACGCACAGATAGCTATTACGACAATTCGGAGCTGGCCTCCACCGGCCTGCCGGAAGGGCTGGAGTTGGAAATTTTGACGCCGTTCAAAGACCAATTACCTCCTCAAGTTTTCACCGATGTTTTCAAACTGCCCACAAGCGATGGGTCTGGGCGCAATCGGCGCAACATCAGCAAGGCCACGGCTTTACTCAAAGAAGCTGGATATGAAATTGTGAACGGCAAGCTTGTGCATGGGGTCACAAAACAGCCCTTGCAAATGGAATTTGTCATCAACCAACCCACGTTTGAGCGGGTGGTCTTACCGTATGTAAAAACGTTAAAAGACAAATTAGGCATTGAAGCCAGTTTGCGGTTTCTCGATACATCACAATATCAAAACCGCCTCGACAGTTTTGACTATGACGTAGCCATTGCCACCTTTGCGCAATCTCTCTCGCCCGGCAACGAGCAACGCGACTTTTGGGGCTGTGCCGCCAAGGACAAAGAAGGTGGGCGAAATTTGGCGGGCATTTGTGATCCGGTGATTGAAAAACTGATCGACCGCGTGATTTTTGCGAAAGACCGAGAAGAGCTTGTGGCCGCGACGAAGGCGTTAGACCGAGTGTTATTGTGGAACCATTTTGTGGTACCCCAATGGCATATTGCAGCGGAGCGCATTGCCCGCTGGAGCGCCTTCAAACATCCTGAGCCAACACCTGCTTTCTCACCGGGCTTGCCGGTGATTTGGTGGTATGAGGCGGCGGGAGAATAATATGTCTTTGCTCAAAGCTCTTTGGGTTGGGGCGCTGGTCGCCACCGCCTGTGTTGGAAGTGTGCACGCACAAACCATGCCCACCCATGGGTTTTCCATTTTTGGCGACCTGAAATATCAACCCGACTTTGCCCATTTTGACTATGTAAATCCCGACGCTCCCAAGGGTGGCACCCTCTCGCACATTGGGCCAAACGTCCAATTCAATCAGTCGTTCCTATCATTTGATACCCTCAACAGTTACATTTTGAAGGGGGCGGCGGCGCAGGGGATGGAGCTGACCTTTGATACGTTGCTCAGCCGTGCTCACGACGAGCCAGATGCTGCTTACGGGCTGATCGCACGCAGCATCAGCCTGTCTGATGATCGCAAGACGTTGAAATTTGAGTTGCGCCCACAAGCGCGGTTCCACGATGGCACGGCGTTAACGGCGGAAGATGTGGCGTTCTCGCTGACGTTGCTCCAAAAAGAGGGGCACCCGCTTATCACCGGCACCTTACGCGAGGTGACGTCCATTACAGCCCCCGACCCGGCCACCGTTATGATTGAGTTCTCCGGCAACCAAGCTCAAAATTTGCCGCTCTTTATTGGGTCCTTGCCTATTTTTTCTAAAGCCTATTACACGACCCACGACTTTACCCTCGGCACATTGGAGCCCCCGCTGGGCAGTGGGCCTTATAAGGTTGGCAAGTTCAAAGCCGGGGCCTTCATCACCTATGACCGGGTTGCGGATTATTGGGCAAAAGATTTGCCTGTTAATGTGGGACGGTGGAATTTTGATGCCATTCGGTATGAATTTTACCGTGACCGGACAACCCAGTTTGAAGCGTTCAAAAAGGGGGCGTATCTTCTGCGTGAAGAATTCACCTCTAAAGTGTGGGCGACGGAATATAACTTCCCTGCTGTTGAAGAAGGCCGTGTCGTAAAACTCACCCTGCCCGATGACAGTCCGTCGGGAGCGCAAGGATGGTTTATCAATACACGGCGAGAAAAGTTTCAAGACCCGCGTGTACGTGAGGCCCTCAGCTATGCGTTTGATTTTGAATGGACCAATAAAAACCAATTCCATGGCCTTTATAAGCGCACCCATAGTTTCTTTGAAAATTCTGATTTGAAAGCAACTGGTTTGCCGGATGCAGACGAGTTGGCATTATTGGAACCTTACCGTGCACAATTACCCGATGCGGTGTTTGGCACCCCTATTGTGCCGCCTGTATCGGACGGCAGCAACCGCGACCGCACCATGCGCAGCAAAGCCACACACTTATTGGCGCAAGCCGGGTGGCATGTGAAAGACGGGGTTCTACAAAATGACACTGGCGAGACATTGCAGATTGAGTTCCTTACGGACGCCCCCACCTTTGAGCGCATCATTGCCCCCTATGTGGCCAATCTGGAAAAGTTAGGCATTGATGCCAGCTTGCGCATTGTCGATTCCGCACAATACCAAGAGCGGATGAAAAGTTTTGATTTTGACCTCACCACCATGCGCTATTCCTTCTCTGCCACACCGGGGGCAGAAGTTGAGGGCTATATGCATTCGCGCACGGCCTTTGAAGATGGCAGCCGCAACCTTTCAGGCATTAATAGTCCTGTCGTCGATGGCCTGCTGAATACGATGACAAAAGCTGGCTCACGCGCGGAGCTGCGCACAGCCGCCCGCGCATTGGACCGGGTGCTGCGCGCCGGGCATTATTGGGTGCCCCAGTGGTATAAGGCCTCTCACGGCATTGCTTATTGGGATGTCTATGAGCGCCCCGTTCAAAAACCGCGATATCAGCGCGGCATTATTGATACGTGGTGGGTCGATGCGGATAAAGCAGCTCAAATAGGCAAGGGGCAATAGAGATATGGGGGCACGTGTAGACCACGACACGCGGCCAAAGGCCTGGGAACATAATATTTGAGATGAACGGGGTTTGCGTCTGCGGGTAAAGCGGCTACCCTCACCATTATATTTGGGGAAGACCCTTACTGGCATGGTGCGTGGATTGGGAACGCTGAGACCTTATTCCCAAAACCTAGGCTGCTTGCCTTTAAGGATGGAGAGTTAAAAGCATTTATGGCTGCCTATATTTTTCGCCGACTACTGCTGATGATACCCACGATCCTTGGGATCATGTTGGTCAGTTTCACGATCATTCAATTTGCCCCCGGCGGGCCTATTGAACGCATTGTGGCGCAATTAACGGGCACAGATGTGTCAGCTACAGCACGGGTGGGCAATACAGGCGGCGACTTTGGCAGCAGCGGCCAAAACCTCAACGCATCAGCAAACAATGGCTTGGGCAGCAAGTACCGAGGCGCTCAAGGGCTTGACCCTGAATTTATCAAAGAACTGGAAAAGCAATTCGGTTTTGACAAACCCGTGCATGAACGCTTTGGGCTGATGCTGTGGAATTACATTCGCTTTGATTTTGGCGATAGTTATTTTCGAGATGTTTCGGTGATCGACCTCATCGGGGAAAAGCTACCTGTTTCCATTACGCTTGGATTGTGGACGACTTTCATCAGCTATCTCATATCCATTCCGCTGGGCATTCGCAAAGCGGTGGCAGATGGGTCGCGCTTTGATATTTGGACGAGTGCAGTCATTATTGTTGGCTATGCCATTCCGGGGTTCTTGTTTGCCATTCTATTGATCGTTCTCTTTGCGGGCGGCACCTATTACGATTGGTTCCCTCTTAGGGGGCTGACGTCTGACAACTTTGATCAGATGACTTTGATACAGCAAATTGGTGACTATCTCTGGCACATCGTGCTGCCGATTACGGCCATGGTGATTAGCGCCTTTGCCACCACAACAATGCTGACAAAAAACTCATTCCTTGATGAAATTAAAAAGCAATATGTCGTCACAGCGCGCGCTAAGGGATTGAGCGAACGCGAAGTGCTTTATGGCCATGTGTTCCGCAATGCCATGCTGATTGTGATTGCCGGTTTTCCAGCGGCCTTCGTGGGCTCGTTCTTTACCGGCTCGTTGCTCATTGAGACAATCTTTTCACTCGATGGCATCGGCTTGCTGTCGTTCAAATCAGTTGTGGACCGTGACTATCCTGTCGTCTTTGCGACGCTCTTTATTTTCTCTCTGATTGGGCTTGTGGTTTCGTTGATCACTGACCTTGTGTACACCACCATCGATCCGCGCATCGATTTTGACTCGCGGGAGGTGTAGCGATGTTTGGATTGGTCAATAAGGCTCTACGCGCGGCTGGCCGCGCCCCGGTGCGCATCACACCGCTTAACCAGAGACGGTGGCAGAACTTCAAGGCAAATAAACGTGGGTTCTATTCTCTCTGGATTTTCATGACGCTATTTGCCATTTCACTTCTTGCACCCGTGCTGGCAAATGACAAACCGTTATTGATCTCCTTTAAGGGCGGGCTTTATATGCCCATCACGACCTTTTATTCAGAGGTGGACTTTGGCGGAGAGTATCAAACAGAAGCCGACTACACAGACCCCTATGTGCAAGACCTGATTGAGGATGCCGGCGGGTGGATGATTTGGCCACTTGTTCCTTTTTCATACGACACCATTCAAACCGATCTGCCAACCCCTGCCCCTTCTGCTCCGACCAGCGAGAATTGGTTGGGCACAGACGACCAAGGGCGCGATGTAGTTGCCCGGCTCATCTATGGCTTTCGTATTTCCATTATGTTTGGGCTGATCCTAGCTTTCTTTTCGTCGATCATTGGGGTCGCTGCAGGGGCTGTGCAAGGTTATTTCGGCGGGTGGGTGGACCTCCTCTTCCAACGCTTTATTGAGATTTGGAACTCTGTTCCCGCTCTCTATTTGCTCATCATTATTGCGGCCATCTTCGAGCCAACCTTTTGGATTTTGCTCGGCATTATGTTGCTCTTTAGCTGGGTGGCCCTTGTGGGTGTGGTGCGGGCTGAGTTTTTGCGCGCCCGTAACTTTGAATACGTTAAAGCGGCCCGCGCGTTGGGTGTGGGAAACATTACAATCATGCATAAGCACTTGCTGCCCAATGCTATGGTCGCGACCCTAACAATGCTGCCTTTCATTTTGAATGCCTCCATTACGACACTCACCTCCCTTGATTTTCTAGGGTTTGGTCTGCCGCCGGGGTCTGCCTCTTTGGGGGAACTCCTCAAGCAAGGCAAAGCCAATTTGCAAGCTCCTTGGCTTGGCTTCTCCGGCTTCTTCACCATTGCAATCATGCTGTCTTTGTTGGTCTTTATTGGCGAAGCGGTGCGAGATGCGTTTGATCCAAGGAAAACGCTGCAATGAGCGACCTGAAAAAAGATACCCCCCTTTTAGAACTGCGTGATTTGCAGGTGGGCTTTCGCGCTCCCGGCTCTGATGTGCTGGCGGTTAAGGGCATCAACGTTTCTATTGCCAAAGGCGAGACGGTTGCGCTGGTCGGTGAATCTGGGTCTGGCAAATCTGTGAGTGCCCTATCGATTTTGCAACTGCTGCCCTATCCGCAAGCCTACCACCCTTCTGGGGAAGTTTTGTTTGATGGGCAAGACTTGATGAAAGCAAGCCCGAAGGCGCTTCAAGGCATGCGCGGCAACCGCATTTCGATGGTGTTTCAAGAACCCATGACGTCCTTGAACCCGTTGCATACGATTGAACGGCAAGTGGGCGAGGTGTTGATTAAGCACAATGGTTTGCGGGCGCAAGCTGCGCGGGTACGGGTGCTGGAACTGCTCAACAAGGTTGGCTTGCAAAATGCTGAAAGCCGCCTTGATGCCTACCCGCATCAACTTTCGGGGGGGCAACGCCAACGGGTGATGATCGCCATGGCATTGGCCAATGAGCCAGACTTGCTGATTGCTGACGAGCCAACCACCGCGCTGGACGTAACCGTGCAGGCGCAAATTCTTGAACTGCTTAAAGAGCTGCAAGCCGAAATGGGCATGGCACTGCTCTTAATCACACATGACTTAGGTATTGTGCGCAAAATGGCGGACCGTATTTATGTGATGACCCACGGCGAGGTTGTTGAAGAAGGCCCCACTCAACAAATTTTCTCCCAGCCGAGCCATGCTTATACGCAACACCTGCTTGCTGCCGAACCAAAGGGAGCGCCACCTGTTGTGAAGGACGGCGCCGCAACGGTGATGCGGGCTGAGCAATTGCGGGTTTGGTTTCCCATTCGTAAGGGGTTGATGCGGCGCGCGGTAGACCACGTCAAAGCCGTGGACGGCATTGATATTCGGGTTCGCGAAGGCCAAACAGTTGGGGTGGTGGGCGAGTCTGGATCGGGGAAAACGACCCTTGGCCTTGCCCTGCTGCGATTGATTTCTAGCGACGGTGAAATTCAATTTGAGAACCGTCAAATTCACGATCTGAACTCGGCAGAATTGCGTCCCTTACGCACGCGTATGCAGGTGGTTTTTCAAGATCCATTTGGTTCTCTGTCCCCGCGTCTTTCTATTGGCCAAATTGTTGAAGAAGGCTTGCTGGTGCAAGGCACAAAGCTTGATTACGAAGAGCGCCGACTTCTTGTGGGGAATGCCTTGCGGGAAGTGGGACTTGATCCTGCCGCACAAGACCGGTATCCGCATGAATTTTCGGGCGGGCAACGCCAACGAATTGCGATTGCGCGGGCCATGGTGCTCAACCCGCGCTTTGTGATGCTCGACGAGCCAACAAGCGCCTTGGATATGTCGGTGCAGGCCCAAATTGTGGACCTTCTGCGTGGCCTACAAAAGAAACATAATTTAGCGTATCTCTTCATCAGTCACGACCTAAAGGTTGTGCGGGCCTTGGCCGACCATGTGTTGGTGATGAAAGATGGGCGTGTGGTGGAAGAAGGACCTGCGGCGCAGATTTTTGATGCGCCGCGTACCGCCTATACCAAAGCCTTGATGGCGGCGGCTTTTGATTTGGAAACACGGGCCGACGACGCGGTGTCTACGTAAGCCATTCAACCGATTTAGACTCTAAGCCCCTAAACTGGGCATTCGGCGAATGCTGGTGATGTCCCCATCGGTTTTGGCGATGCGGGCAACCGCCTCTAAAAATGGTTCTGAGCGTGTGCACATGTGGGTTGCGTTGGCATGTAGAAACCTTTCGCTGTCTTGCATGATACCTACGTGGCCTTTCCAGAAAATCAAATCTCCCCGTTGCAATGAAGTCAGATCAAAGGGGGTGGGCAACGCCTCCCCTAATGTTGCTTCCTGCATATCTGAATCGCGCAATGCATGAAAGCCAGCGCGCTCTAAGGCTGTTTGCACAAGGGCCGAACAATCTAGACCCAGACTTTCGCGCCCGCCCCACAGATAAGGCACCCCGATGAACCGTTCGGCCACGGCCACAAAGTCTTTTTCCTTTTCCTCAATCGAGGCTAAGTGATCGGTGAAAATCCAGCCGCTGTTGGAAAGTTGGCTGAAGTTTCCACGGGCAGCGGTGACCGCCACCCGGGCATTCATGGAAAGAGACATCAGCGGACGGCGCTTAATGTCTGGCTGGGAATATACGAAGGTGCGCAGAGCCGCCACAGTATGGGTGTGGAGAACGGGAGCGGGTGTTAAAGCGGACCGCGCCACATAGCCAACGTAATCGTCGCGGACGGCTTGGCCCCATGCCCAACCGGCGCCCTCATCGTACACCCGGAACACTTCGCCAAATAATAATTGCGTTTCGATCGGGGCGGGATCTGACGGGCCTTTTGTCAGGGGCGTGACCGGCGCAATGACTTGAAAATCTTTGCCCGGTGCAAATTTCGGGGCATCAACTTCACCGCGCAGATGATTGGCCGCTAAATCTGCCCTATAGGGGTTCAGGCGGGGGTCTAGCCGGGTTGATTGCGGGGTGTCTGTCATCGTGTGCCCTCTCCCTTTACGCCCAGCTTACGGCGTTGTGTCTTTGCTTTCATCAGTTGTTGATGATGCTGCTTCATTCGTGCTGGCTTGGCTCGGTTTGCTCGTTTCACGCGGGCCGATCTCGCGGGCGCGGGTAATGACGCTGTCGGCTAAATCGGTCAGGTAAACCGAGCCTGTGACCGTGCGCTGAATGAGGACATTACGCTTGTCGCTTTCATCCCGTTTCCGTTTCAGCAGGTCTAGGCGGCCCATCGTATCTAGGGCACGGGTGATCGCTGGCTTAGAGATGCCGAGTTTTTTAGCCAATCCGCGCACCGTGTGGGGAGGCGGCTCCAGATACACTGTGAGCAAAATCACGATCTGACGCAGCGACAGATCCGGGCGATTGTCTCGCACCAAATCCAGCTCCACATCATGCCAGAGCTTGAGCGCCTCAAGTGGCTTCAGCTCCATATCCTCGCTCCTCAATCGAAAACGTTTCGGTTGCGTATTATCCTAACGGAGCGCACGGCAATGAGCAATGCGCTTGATGTTGGGTGCTCACGCAACCGATGTCTCTTCTAGTTTGCGCAGCGGGTCTTGATGACTTCAAACAGGGCGCGAATGGTTTGGGCCTCGCCCCCGGTTGGACGGCCCGCGCGAGGAGAGGGGTTCCAGGCGTACACATCTAAGTGCACCCATGAACGGGCCTCTTCCACAAAGCGGCGTAAAAAGAGGGCCGCCGTGATGGACCCTGCAAAGGGGCTGTCGGCGGCATGATTGACGTTGGCGATTTGGCTATCCAACATGGCGTCATACCCATTCCACAACGGCAAGCGCCAGAGGGGGTCGCTCACCTGCCGGGCGGCTTCTGAAATGCTTGCGGCCAATTTTTCATCGTCGGTAAAAAACGGTGGCAAATGCGGGCCAAGCGCCACGCGAGCAGCCCCTGTCAACGTGGCCATATCGATGAGCAAATCGGGGGCTTCGCTGTCGGCTTCGGTCAATGCATCGCCCAGCACTAACCGGCCTTCGGCATCTGTGTTGCTGATTTCAACGGAAAGACCTTTGCGGCTTTCCAACACATCGCCGGGGCGGAAAGCACCGCCGTCGATTGCATTTTCAACAGCGGGAATGAGAATGCGTAATTGGCACGGCAGACTTGCGCCCATGATCAATTGACCCAAGGCCATCACGTGCGCGGCACCGCCCATGTCCTTTTTCATAATCGACATGCTTTTGCCGGTCTTGATGTTCAGGCCCCCGGTATCAAAGCAAACGCCCTTGCCCACCAAAGTGATTTTGGGTCCCGTGGTGCCCCAGCGCAGATCGATCAAACGCGGGGCGGCTTCGGGCGCAGCCGCACGGCCAACGGCGTGCACCATTGGGTAGTTTTGATCGAGCAGATCATCGCCCTCGATGACGGTCACATCGGCTTGATGCGCGGCGGCTAAGGTGCGCACTTCTTGCTCTAGCTCATGGGGTCCCATGTCCCCGGCTGGCGTGTTGACCAAGTCGCGCACGTAAAAGATGGCTTGTGCCAATCGTGAGATTTCATCTCCGTCGACGCCTGCTGGCAACACAAGACGCGCGCATTCTTTGTCTTGTTCGCTGTGCGCAAGATACCGGTCGAACCGATACGCGCCCATCGCCCAGCCGAGTGTCGCCAGAGAGACATCCACCTCTGCACAGTCCGCCAAGCGGTAATCCCCCAATGGCAATACATTCAACAATGCCCCAAAGAGAAAAGGGTCATCCCCCGCGCCCAAACCAAGCAGTACCCCTTCAATGCCGCCAGAGGTGTTGGGTAACAACAACACCGCCCCCGGCTCGGCCTTAAAGTTACTGGTTTTGACCCATGCTGCGAGATGGCCTGCATGCTCAACAGCCCACGCGTCGAGGGCTGCGGGCGTCACGGCCCAAATGGGTGTGGCCGTCTCAGAATTAGTTGCTGTGAAGATTTCTTGCACGGAGGCCTCTTGCTTGTATTCGCTTCTGGAGAAGCATATGAATAACGTAGGCTGGAAGCTTACAGATGCGCAGGCATGTGCGCAATTTTTGTCTGCACGTCGCCTCCATGTTTCACCCGATTTGCCTTCTCAACACTTAGGAGTTGTTATGTCTGAGCTACGTTATCGCTATATCACGGGACCCGATGACCGTTCTTTTTGCGAGCGCATTAGCGCGGCCCTTGATGAGGGGTATCAACTCTACGGATCTCCGACCCTCACCTTTAACGGCGAGAGAACAATCGCGGCGCAGGCTGTCATTAAAGAACCCAAGCAGTAGGTTATTCTTCCAGAATACCGGCTTGGAAATAATATTTCTCGGCGCCGGGGTGCAGCAAAATTGGCACACCGCGCACGGCACTGGCTTGCGTGATGAAACGCCCCTTGGGGTGGCCACTCATCAGCATGGAACGGTTATTGGGCGCGAACAGGGCTTGGGTGATTTGGTAGATCAACTCATCAGGCTGGTCTGCCTGTGTGACCCACAATGCACCGACCGCCAGCGTGTGGACCTCCCCGGACCCCGGATAGGTTCCTGCCTCGATGGTGACTGCTTCAAAGAAATTTTGTTCAATGCGCAAGCGGTCAATTGCTTCGCCTGCAATGGAAATGACGCGGGCAACATTGCGAATGGCTAAGTCTTCGATGATCCGTGCGGGGGCACCTGTGGTGAGGAAAAACGCATCGATTTCCCCGGAGAGCAACAGCTCTGCGGACCGGGAGGCGTTCTCCTCTACAATCATGACCTTGCGCCGCGAGAGTTTTACCGCCTTCAAAATGGCAAGGGCATTGGCCCGCGTGCCAGAACCGGGCGAACCGATGGACACGCGCTTGCCTTTAAGATCATCGATCGTGTCAATTTCACTCTCAGCGGCGACGACAAGATGCACGGCATCGGGGAACAGGTTGGCAATCACCCGAAGTTCCGTTGCCTTGCCCTCGCGCTTAAAAATACCAGCGCCGCTGGCGGCTGCATCCAGCACATCTGCCTGGATCAAAGCAGAATCAAACCGATTGGACCCTAAGCTGCGTACATTGGCGACTGACCCGGCTGAGCTTTTGGCGATGGCCACGACCCCGGCCACCCCACACCGCTCTCCACTGGCGCACGGCTCTGACCCGGGTGGTCGGCTAATCATCGCGGCGAGCATTTCCCCGATGGAAAAATAAGTGCCACTGGTGGAGCCTGTCCCGATTTGAAAGAAGGTCGCCCGCTGCCCTTCGTCGGTGAGCGGTGTGTTTGCCCGCATTAAACCGACGCCCAGCAAGCCCACAACAAACAGTCCTAAACTCGCATAGACAAACCGCTCAATGCCCACTTTGCCAAACCGGACAAAGATCCATTTCACCAATTGTTCTACCTTATCAAGCATCGGCACGGTGTTCCTTCAACGAAGTGCGGGAAAAGAATACCGTCTGCGCGTTTATTGTGCGTGAACGGCCCTCTGCCCATGTCTATTTCTATGCTGATTTGCGCCGTTTGGCCTCCAAAATCGTGCATTTGAACATGTTTTAAGACAGATTTTACTTTTAAGGCTTTCTTGAGGTCTGTCGCTCAGGATAGGGCAAATGCTTTTACAAGTGGATGGACGCTATGATTGCGCTTAAAGAACAGTCTCGCAAAACAACACCCTCCGATGGCGGGTCACATATTCTTCCTACTCAGCCCCGTGGGACATCGACTTCCCGCCGCCGCCTCAAACAAGGCGTGGGCACGGTGTTGATTGCCCTGAGTTTGACCGGTTGTATGACGCTGCCTAATGGCAAGCCTCTTTTTGGAGGGGCGAGCGCGGCGAAAGCATCTTACGCACCAGTGCATTCAAACCGACCCCAAGACATGGTTGCCATGGCCGCCTATTGGGGGGCGCTCTACGAACAAGACCCGGACAATGCAGAAGCGGCTGCCAATTATGGCCGGGCCCTTCGCCAAATTGGGTCAAAAGAACAAGCCCATTCGGTGCTCAAACGCGCTGTCGACCAACATAGCTCAAATACCGATGTGCTTGCGGAATACGGCAAATTGCTCACCTCTGTTGGCAAGTCTGACCAAGCGGTGCATATTTTAGGCAAAGCCACCCATGACCGCCCGGATGATTGGACACTCTTTTCAGCCCTTGGGGTTGCTTTAGACCAAGTAGGCAAACATGAGGATGCTCTCGTCAATTATGACCAAGCCCTCTCCCTATCGCCCAACAACCCTAAAGTGTTGTCAAACAAAGGGCTAAGTCAAGCGCTTGTGGGCGACCTTAACATTGCGGAACTGACCTTGCGCAAAGCCGTTTCTGATCCCGCATCGGGTGTGCAAGCGCGCCAGAACCTATCCTTGGTGCTTGGACTACAGGGAAACTTTGGGGAAGCTGAACGCCTTGCACGGGCAGACCTGCCCCCTGCGGTTGCGACCAATAATATTTCATACCTCAAAGGCATGTTGGTGCAGCCTGCCTTGTGGAAGCAGATGGAACAGTTGGACGCGCCCATTGCTGACGAGACGTTTTAAGCTCTCAGGTATCTCAGAAATTTTAAAAAGCCTCGACCATCGTGTCGGGGCTTTTTATTGGCACCTTGCTTGGACAATGCGGCATGGATGAGGGGAGATCAGCCCACGATTACCCGGTGAGCTGGATGATGGCTGGCCCCAAAATGACAGCAAACAGAACCGGCAAGAAAAAGACAATCATCGGCACCGTCAACTTTGGCGGCAAACCGGCTGCTTTTTTCTCCGCTTCGGACATTCTCATGTCGCGGTTTTCTTGCGCCATTACACGTAAGGCTTGCCCCAAGGGCGTGCCGTAGCGTTCGGCCTGGGTCAAACTCATGACCACAGCCTTGACCCCTGACAAGCCGGTACGGGCAGCCAGATTATCATAGGCGGTCCGACGTTCTTGCAGATAGGACAGCTCGGCCGTTGTCAGACTGAACTCTTCTGCCAACTCGATTGATTGGCTCCCAATTTCTTCCGCCACCTTTTTGAAAGCGGCTTCTACGGACATGCCAGACTCTACGCAAATCAGTAGGAGGTCGAGCGCATCTGGAAAGGCGGCCTTAATGGAATCTTGGCGGCGCTGGATGATATTCTGTAGAAAGACATTTGGCATATAGAAGCCAAAGAAACCACCACCAAACGAGGCGGCAATCTTGGCGGGCGTTTCCAACCCAAAGCCGTTCACGACAAACAAATAGAAGAGCGTGAAAACGAACACGATGAACGGCATGACAAAACGGAAGAACATGAAGGTATAGACCGGCGCTTCCCCACGAAAGCCCGCCATCTTCAGCTTGCCTTTAACAGCATCGCCTTCCATGTATTGCAACAGATTAAACCGATCGACGACTTGCTTGATGAGCCCTTCAGGACGTTGGCGCAAGTTTCCTGAGCGTTCTTTTGCAAGGTCTTCTCTATGCTTTTGGCGCAGCACCTCGCGCTCGGCCCCCACTGACTTCATCCGGTTGCCCAGCTTGTCTGTGGCGAGAAGGGGGAGCGTCAACGTCACGATTGTCCCGAACGCTGCCAAAGCAGCGAGGATCATGACTATGTTTTCCACTCTTACAAGACTTTCAAGCATCACTCAGTACCCATCAGAATTGGAAGTTGATCATTTTGCGCATGACAAGAACACCGGTAAACATCCATAGGAGTCCCCCGATGATGATCGCCGTTCCGGTCGTCGTCGTGTATAAAAGGCTCATGTACTCCGGTGAGGTCATCGTAATCATCGCCATGACACCGGGCGGCAAGGCACCAATGATGGCGGCAGAAGACTTCGCCTCTTGTGACATGGCCTGAATTTTCCCGCGCATCTTTTTACGGTCACGCAACACCTTCGATAGATTGCCCAATGCTTCAGACAAGTTACCGCCGGTTTGTTGTTGTATCACCATGACAATCATGAAGAAGTTCACTTCGGCCAGCGGCATACGTTCAAATATCCGAGTTAGGGCTTGGTCCATGCTGATGCCCAATTTCAGGCTTTCGACCAATTCAGCAAATTCGCCGCGTACTGGCTCAGCACTTTCGGTTGCCACAATGCGCAAACAATCGTTCACCGGCAAACCCGACTTAATCCCCCGCACGATGACATCTACGGCGTTTGCAAACTCTGCTGTAAACGCATTTTGCCGACGGGTGATCAGAAAATTGATAACCCACCGGGGCAGACCAAAGCCCGCGGCAAAGCCCCCCAGAAGGGCAGCTGCTGGTGGCATGCCAAACAAGAAGCTGATGCCCACAACGAACACGCCAAACACGACGCTCAAAATGTAGAATGTCTTTTCTTCTGTTTCCAATCCAGCGCGATCCAAGCGCAAGCGGAGTGTCAACTTAGCTTTTTCTTCTTTCTGGCGGCGGTCTAGCTCAGAAAGTGTGTCTTCAACATGTTTACGCCGATTGCCGCTTTCGGTTTCTAAATCATGGGCCGTGCGTTTTGTTCTGCCCGCCCCTGTCGAGAGCCGCGCCATGCGCTTATCAGCCGGAGATTTTTTCATGCCCGCGAGCACCCAGCCGATGCCTGCAACTGCGACGGCAGCAAGGACAGCGAGAACGGTGATGAGAAGTGTTTCTTGATTCATGGTGCGCCTACCCCTGAGCTTGATCTAACGCTTCGGCAAGCTCGCGGTGCTTGTTGTAATATTTTGCTTTATCCCAAAAGGCAGGACGCGCAATACCCGTGGACTTATGACGCCCCAGCAGACGCCCATTTTCGTCTTCGCCCTCAATGTCATACAAAAAGAGGTCCTGAGTTGTAATCACTTCCCCTTCTGTTCCGAGCACTTCGGTGATGTGGGTGATGCGCCGCGACCCATCACGCAAGCGAGCGGCCTGAATGATAATGTCGATCGACCCGACAATCATTTCTCGAATGGTTCTTGAAGGTAACGCATAGCCGCCCATCGTAATCATGGCTTCTAGGCGGCTTAGAGCCTCACGCGGGGAGTTGGCGTGCAATGTGCCCATAGAGCCATCATGGCCAGTGTTCATGGCTTGCAATAAGTCAAAGGCTTCAGGGCCACGCACCTCACCCACGATGATCCGCTCAGGGCGCATACGTAGACAGTTTTTGACCAAATCGCGCATGGTGATTTCGCCGGTGCCTTCCAAATTTGGGGGCCGTGTTTCCAACCGCACGACGTGGGGTTGTTGAAGCTGTAGCTCGGCGGCATCCTCGCAGGTAATCACCCGCTCATCCAAATCGATGAACCCTGTCATACAGTTGAGCAGCGTTGTTTTACCAGACCCCGTTCCCCCAGAGATCAACACATTGCAACGCACGTTGCCCACGATGCCCAGAATGGTTGCCCCATCTTGTGTGATGGAGTCGAAACCAACAAGGTCTTGCATGGTGAGCTTGTCTTTACGGAATTTACGAATGGTCAGGGCCGCGCCATCAATGGCCAGCGGCGGCGCAATCACATTGACCCGGCTGCCATCTGGCAAACGCGCATCGCAAATCGGACTGGCTTCATCTACCCGCCTGCCCACTTGGCTCACGATCCGCTGACAGATATTCAAAAGCT
This sequence comes from Parvibaculaceae bacterium, assembly GCA_029209985.1. Taxonomy (GTDB): domain Bacteria; phylum Pseudomonadota; class Alphaproteobacteria; order Parvibaculales; family Parvibaculaceae; genus NORP139. Next base: position 11,012 of record JARGNZ010000017.1, on the reverse strand, counting down.
GAGAGTTGTCGCGGAACCGGATACTGGTTTCCTCAACCTTCCCGCCAACCTCAATAAAGGTTGTGCCAGCCCCATTGACCATGATGTCAGAAATATCATCGCGCGCCAGTAACGGCTCAAGGGGGCCATAGCCCAACACGTCATTACAAATGTCTTGAAGCAAGCCTTCTTGCTCTGCAATCGACATGACAACGTTTTTGATGGAAATAATTTCGCTCACGATGTCGCGGATTTCTTCTCGCGCGCTTTCTGTGTCCAACTGCGCCAGCTGGGTCAGATCAATCGTGTCGATGAGAGCATTAAAGATGGTCGATTTAATGGTGTAGTATTCGGGCGACTTACGCGCATCTGAGCCTGCCCCCCGCGCGGGTGCCTGACTTGGCAAGTCGGCGGCAGGTTTTGCTTTTGGGTTAGGTTTTGGGGTAGCCGATTGCACAGAGGCACCCGCCTGCGCTTTGGGCGCTGGTGGGGGTGGCGGCGTCTTCGAGGCACCGGGCTGACTGTCGTGGCGACGTCCAAACACTAGATACTATCCCTTATTTCTTTCCGCCAAGCTTGCCAAGGAACGGCATGAGTGACGCCCCTTTTTTCGCAGGCGCTTGGCGACCTGTCACCAAACTGGCTAAATGCATCAGGCCATTGGCTGCTTTGCTTTTGCCGTCAACTTCATCAATCATTTGCCCGTTATTGGCCGCTGCACCAAAGAGAGCTGGAATGAATGGAATGGTCAGAGCCAAATCCAAATCAATTGCTTCAGAAAAATCTTTCGTCGGAATTTCCGGGCGCTTTGGCACACCAATTTGATTCAACACAACATGCGGCGGAGCATCATTTTCGCGCATCTTGCGCAAGGTATCGACCAAGTTTTTTGTATTGCGTAGGCTGGCAAGGTCTGGGCTGGCGGTGATGACAATTTCATCGGCATTGGCCAAGAGGCGCTTGCTCCATGGGGTCCACACATGGGGAATGTCGATGATCACGCACGGGCAACTTTCACGCACAACTTCGATCACCGCTTCGCAGGTGTCTGCGTCCATTTCTGTTTCTTTATCCAGCATGGCCGGGGCCGTGAACAAAGACAAACGGTCCGTACACTTCACCAAAAGCCGGTCAAGCAACACATCGTCTAGCCGCTCGGGCTGTTGCAGTGCGTCGGCAATGCCTTGCACGGGGTCTTGATTGAAATCCAGCCCCACGGTGCCAAAAGAAATATCCATATCCACGATGGTGGCGTCTTCGCGCATGTTTTCTGAAATGCACCAACCAATATTATGCCCAATGGTTGAAGAGCCCACGCCACCGCGCGCCCCAATAAAGGCGACAGATCGCCCGATAGGAGGGGCGTCTGGATCGACATAAAGGCGGCTGATGGCTTCAACAATTTGCATCGGCGCGAGGGGGGCGACCAGATACTCGTTCACGCCCTGACGGATCATCTCACGGTAAAGAGAGACATCATTTAGGTGCCCGATGATGATGACCTTTGTGCCTGCGTCGCAGACTTGTGCCAAAGCACCCAACTCGCCGAACAGTTCTTCACCAGACAGGGCGGATTCAACCACGATCAAATTGGGAGTTGCGGCCTCTCTAAAATGGGTAACGGCGGCAACGATGCCGCCTGGGTGCACGCTGACATGTGCTTTGGCCAGACGACGGTCTTCGCTCGCACGCTGAATAACTTGTGCAGTTTGCGGCACGTCACAAAACACGTCCACCGTAATGCGCGGCACGGCCTTCATGACCTGCATGGGCACGTGTTCTTGACCGTTTTCTTCTGACATAGCTTCTGACATTTGTGTACCTAATTCATCCCATTCCTAAGGTGCTACTGCAGCTCATTATGCCGGTCCTATTCGGCAACATCAGCCACAGTATTGCTGTCTCGAAGATCCCATTTGGTTCGGGACACTTCACCCTCGGCATATAATCCTAAAACTTTTTCTCTGCGCAATGCAGACGGCGCATCTTCATCGCGCGGCCCTTTCAGGTCGGCTGGGTCGGCCACAAGCATGGCCAAATTATTTTGGCTCGCACAACCTAAGTCTTGCGTTGGTTTGTTACCCGGTGCCTTGCCATAGCTCTTCGACCAATTGCCACACGGGCTTGGGGTCGCGACATATTTGACAAATGAAATCAAAATCGGGGCGGCAACATTGCCCATTGAGGCGCGGTAGGAGCCATAGCCAACTGTTCCGCCGGTTAGGGCCGCTTTATTTAGCTCTTCGCGAATTTCTGAAACGAGGCTTACCGCTGTGCGCTCATTTGGCGAACCTGAGGGCGCAGAGATAGAAATTGCCCCATGCCCACGCTGCTTGAAGTGCGCAAAGAAGTTCTGCAATTGCGCTTTATCTTGAACGCTGAGTGCAATTTTTTCTCTCGGGGCTTCCAGCTCCAACAGGGCGACTTGAGAGTCTACGGAAATTGGGTGAGCGGCGCGTGCGCCCATCAAGGCATCTTCAGCTCCGTTAAACCCGCCGCATGCAGACAGAGGCACGCTCAACGCGGCTAGAACGCATAAACGAGAAACGGTTTTTATGATCTCAATTTTCATCATCATGCCTTCCTAATCTACAATAAAGCCAACAGGGCCTTCAAGCTTGCCCGACCGAGGTTGGTCTGGGTTGGCGTTGTAGGTCGCATTGAGTTGGCCCATCAAAATGGTGTCCATATCTGAGGCGGGTGCAAAACCGTCGGTCGGCAACACGAGGTTGTCTCGGCTTGTTGGTTTCACCAAATACGGTGTCACCAGCACAACCAATTCTGTTTGTTTGGATTGGAAGTCACGACTGCGGAAAAGTTGACCCAAAACCGGGACATCTTTGGCACCGGGCACACCGTCTAAATTTTGCAAAGTGTTCTCGGAAATCAAACCCGCCATCATCATCGACCCACCACTTGGCAATTCCATCATGGTTTCGGCACGGCGCACGCGCAGGGCGGGCACGGTCAAATTATTGGCCCCTTCCAAAACAAATGCGCCTTCACTGGTGAGCTCACTTACTTCGGTTGACACTTTCATACTAATGCGCCCCTCAGACAAAACGACGGGTGTGAAGGCAAGACTGACACCGAAAGGCTTAAACTCAATCCGCACATTGCCGTCAATGTCCAACCCCGTCCCCACGGGAAATTCACCACCGGCAAGGAATGTCGCGGTTTCACCAGAAATGGCGGTCAAGTTGGGCTCTGCAAGGGTGCGCACGAGGCCCGCGCGTTCAAATGCATCAATTTCAATGCCCGTGCCCGAAGAGCCTGCTGTGCTGATTATTTCACCGTTAAATCCACCAAGGGCACTGCCTGCAAGGGAGAGCGTGTTGTTGGTTTGCAAGGCGAACGCGACGTTGCCCACATCAAGAATTTGGGCAAGGTTCACCCCCAGCTGCTTGATCAAGCTGCGCTGCATTTCAGCGACGGTGACCTTCAGCATAACTTGCTCGGTCCCTTCGATGGCCAGCATGTTGAGGACTTGCTCTTTTGCCCCGATAAAGCGGGCCGCGATATCGGACGCTTGTTGGGATTTGGACGCATTGGGCACAAACCCATTGAGCACCACGTTATTATTGATCGCGGCGACCTTGATGCGTGCATCCGGGAGATATTTTTTGAACGCCCCATCGAGAATGCTCAAGTCATGCTCGACTTGAATTTCCAAGTTGAGAATTTGCTCGCCCTTGTGGTCAAAGAAAAAGGCATTGGTTTGACCAACCTTCATGCCGATCAAATAAGTGCGGCGCGGTGTGCGCACGACAGCATCCACAATTTCTGGATTGGAAACCAACACGTCACTGGCGTTGATTGGCAATTCAATGATGGCCGCTTTGTTCAACCCTAGGGTCAGGGCTTTGGAGGCAGAACTTGTTCCGCCCTCATGGATACGCACGAGTTGCGCTTCACGCGGGGCAGCCGATACAGACGTATAGCTGCTTGCCATGCCACTTGCTACAAAGCAGATGGTCATAACCATCGCTTTGAAGGTTCTGTTGAAGATTGTCCGTTTTGACATATTTCTCATTGAATTATTCATACTCGTCGCCTCCAGCAGAACCGGCCTGACTTTCTGTGCCATACTTAATCACTCGAACAGAACCTGCTCCCGGCTTTGAGCGTTTACGATTAGAACTCAAAGGTATGAGGTTGGGGTCAGCATCCGCCATTGAACGCAAGGCGAGCGTGACCGTTCCTTCTTTCACCGCACGTAAAAATATTTCTGCGTTCGACAAATTCATTTCAAGGGTCGCGGTTTTACCGATGGCGACGGTTTCGTCCTCCGTCTCTGACACGCTTTGGTCGATGGCCAGGACCCGGATATTGTGAAGCAAGGCTGTGGTTGAAAAGACATTGCGTTGGCTACGGTCGCTAGCTTCACGGGTCAACAAAACATCTACGCGGTCATTGGGCAGAATGAACCCACCGGCCCCGGTTTCGGGCGAAATCTTTGTGCTAATGGCCAACATGCCCGGCGCAAGCAACGCGGACATAAAGCCGGATTTTGCATAGTCGATCAATTTTTGGGCGCTGACCGGTTCGCCTTGATAAAGCGCAAACCGGGCGATTGTCCCGGCGAAAGCTTCTGCGGCATTGGGATCATTTTTACGGGTGATGTACCGACTGTTGACGGCTGATTCTGGCCATTCCTGCCAACGTAAATCGCTTTTACCGACTCGCTTACCGATGGCGATGTCACTGGCGGCAACCAAAACATCATTTGTGGGGGCTTTGACAATTTCTTGAATGACTGGCTCTGCATCAGGCTTGGACACGAGGCTACGCGCCACAAAAGCTGCTAAGCCTGCCGCCAATAATGCCAATCCTAATATGCTTACACGTACGAGATTCACAGCTCAAACCCTTCCACAGCCGTTTACCACCCTATAAAACCGCGTATCGATCAATTTACGGTTAATTTTTGGGCGTCTTCTTTAGTTGTCCTTTTCGGCATCCGTTACATGCCTTACGGACCTCTCATTCTGTTTAGCTTGCGCCAGCGTAAGTCCCCGCTGCCAAGCTCAACCAAATTGTTTCAGGAATAGCCACAAAGCCCCCGACGGCGATTGCCACACCGTAAGGAATGCCCTGCTCTGGATTATGCAAACGGCTAATCCACTGGGTGCTGGCCGGAAATGGAATGCGGCGGAAACCATCCATCACGATGGCCAAGGCACCGCCGGCCAAAGCGGTCCAAATGAGGAAAACGCCTAATTCCGACCAACCGATCCATAAGGAGGCCGCCGCTAAAAGCTTCGCATCGCCGCCACCAACCAAACCGCCCGCGAACAACAACATGCCCACCACCAGACCTATCAGGCCCAGCACCACATGCCCGCCCATGACGCCGACCGGCATACCCGACATGGGAGCGGCTCCAAAAAAGGCGATGGTCAAACCTGCTGTCAGCACATTTGGAATGGTGAGGGTGGAGACATCCCACAGGGCAGCCAACAAGAGCGCCGCTGAGAACACAAGCAATGGCAATGTATCGAGCATGAGACTTTACTCCTCTAACGGAAGAGATTTCCGTCGTTGGGTCAATCATGTCGTGAGGCCGTAAACTTGCCGTAAATATTTGGAGGAGAAACGGTTCTAACTAAGCTTTTGGCTGGTTTTCTGACATGGATCAGGATCGCGCCTTACATAGTGGCTGCCACAGTGGCAGCTGCCCGCCAAACCATCCCCATTTGCGATGCCCTGCCCCAAAGTATAAAACCGCCGCCCTTAGGGCGACGGTTTTACTAGATCGTGCAACAGACGATGAGTAAGCAGAAGCCCACTCACTATCGTGTCTTATTTCAAAGCTGTAGATACGCTTGTGAAGATCGTTGTTACGTCCCCACCAACTGTACCAACGATTGTTGCAATCGCGACTGAGATGCCGGCAGCAATCAGGCCGTACTCAATTGCAGTTGCACCAGACTCATTATTTGCAAAGTTTTTCAAAAACCGAACCATAATAAATTTCCTTCTATCGATACTCGATACTTAAATTCGACAGCACTTTTTGCTCATACCGCTCACAGACGCAGTACTTGCGAACGAGCTGATATTAGAGGTGAAATTATTACCCACCGGTTAATACCTGAAATAAAAACATATATGACAATGCCTTTTATTTATCTAAAACCATTTAACACTTAAATATATCTACAAGTAATACAAAAACGGCTAAATAATACTTCAGAAAATCATGCTGAATGAATTATTAAGCCCCAATCTGGGAACAGTTAATTTCCTAACTAAGCGCGTTAGAAAAAACTTTTTCTTTGGAATGATGGCTCAAATACGTATGGGAGCGGGCTTTTGCGATAATGGGTACGTCTTAAGAGCCGAAATTCCTAAGCACGATCAAGGCTATGGAGGGCGTGTGCATATTGTCGAAGTAAAGCGCTGGAAACCACTGCGTGGCGGCTCAATATATTCAGGAACTCAGTGCCCGGACATATAATCAACTCAGTTGGCTCGCAGGCCAGGATGCTGGTATCTGAGAGGTCCTGCCCCAAAACGGCCAAATCGCCAAATTGCTGCCCGGCTTCGACACGGTGGTGCACAAAACATCCAGACGCATCCGCAGGTGTCACAAGTTGCACGGAGCCGCGCACAACGAAGCCCACATCTTCGAGGGCCATGCCGGACGGGTGGATCACTTCATCTGAGATATAATGCGCACTACGGCATAAAGCGGCCAACAACATGCGCTCGCGTGCAGAGAGACCACTGAGAATAGCAATGCGATCAAGACCTGAGGCACGTTCGCCGCCCGGGGCCGCACCAGAGGTAGAGCTATTGCCGGACTGGCCTTGGGGCACGTTCCGGTAAGGCGTTGATCGCTCGCTCATGTGTCCTCCAACTTTCAGCCGCTGCTTCTTGATTGCACAGGCACACCCTAAATCAGGGTTTTTAAGGTCTGGTAAAAATGCGAATGCAGATTGAGGGGGCCTTGTAAAAAGCCTCAACCATTTGGAAATTCGTCGATCTGCACAGGGCATATTAGCGGTGCGTTCATTCTTTTGGTCTTATGCTCGGTCGGAAATGGATATTGGATAGACCTTGACCTATGAAGGGGTCCTCGTGATGGCTTTTAGAATGAAAAATGTTGCCTTACTGTCTTTAAGTATTGGCGTTGCGGTTGCAACGACAATGAGCGCGGCTCAAGCAGCAGCCCTTTCAGTGACCTACAATCAATCTCGGCTCGTCTCGCTGAGCGAGCCTGTCAGCACATTTTCCGTCGGCAACCCTTCCATCATCGATGCGACCTTAATCTCTCCGACCAAGGTTATGATCTTGGGTAAAACCTATGGCGTGACAGACTTCATCGCCATGGATGCTGATGGGAAAGTCATTCTGAACACCAGCCTTCATGTGGTTGCGAACCACAGCAATCGCGTGTCCCTTTATAAAGGCGTCTCGAAACGAACCTTAAATTGCGTTGGAAACTGCGTAAAGGTAATCGACCTCGGAGACGATGCCGAAGTTGTGGACCCTTTGACAAAATCCACCAAGGAAGTTCACGATCTGGCAAACAAAGCGGCCAACCCGGACAAATAAGATACACGCACCGCTCACCTGATTATTTGGCAGCCCCCCCCAGTGAAACAATCTTGTGGATGCTGCCAAAACTTCACGCCCTTATTCATATATATGCATGTGCCCCTCAACGCACCCTATTTGCTGATGCGTAGGTTGCTGAGGTCTTGCGCAATGGTTTGGAATGCCAACCGCAGCTGCTCGTTACTCGGCGAGTTGAAATAGAGGCTTTCATTTGTCGCACAGGCCTTCATCAAGTTTTGCGTGGCTGTGTCATTCAGCTGAAACGTAATCGTATAGACACGGATGCCTTCTTCTTTCACATTTTCGCATATACGTGCGGTTTTGTAATCCAGCTCATTTTCCGCCTGCCAACTATTGCTTGTGCCCAGCCTTTCCTCTGGCAGATACCCATAGGCCGAATATCGGTTGCCGTTGTGGTTGCTCACCGTGCCCAATACATTTTGGCCATCGGTTAGAAGAATGATTGCCTTCGTGTATTCCTCGTCGTCATAGGCTACCCCTTCGGTAAAAGGAGCCTGTGGAGACAACAGACGCCAGCCCCATGCCAAGCCAATTGGAATATGGGTGTTGCCACTCGCAACCAAATCATCGATGCCATTTTCAACGGTGTTCCGATTGTTTGTTAACGGGGTCACAGAGGGTATATCGCAACCGTAGGACGGCCCCCGAGAACTGCTATAAACATATTGGTTTTCGTATTTTTCGACATCCCTCTGACGCGTATCAACGCTTGCACCAGAGTACCGGCTATAGCCGTCACTCAAGTAGTTATTATAATAATAGCCGCCTCTATCTGGCTCATCGGGCGCGAACCAAGGCACCCACAACGTATCCCCATTGCCACTGCTTGGTACGGCATCTGTTTCATCATAAGGATAGGGACGGGTCTCTACGCAGCCTTCCCAACTTCGGTTTCTCAGGTCGTCATAGAGGTCCCACACATTTGTGCCTGACTCAAAGTTCTCCCCATGTGTGCTCGACTGGGCATCCACATCCATATACCCGGAGTTCACAAAATCAGTGCCCAGGTTCACTCCCGCAGCGAAAGGCACAAGGCCGACCTTTAGCTTTTCAGGATTGGTTTCGCTTCCAAAAAGGATCTCGACCATTTCTGTCGCGGCTGTTTTCATGGCGCTAAGCTTGCCGCTCGATCCCATTGAGCCTGTATTATCAAGCACCAGAACCACTTCTAGCCCTTTACTCTCACGGGTAATTTCAACGGTGGAGGCGACATCGATTTCAGAAATACCGATGAAATTGGCCATAACGGTTTTGACTGTTGCTTTACCGTCAATCACAACAATGCCATCACCCTGCCGAATTGTAACGTCCGCCGTGACGCCAAGTTTGCTCTCTGGGTAATTTGCGTCAAAAAATGCTTGAGCTTTTTCTGTTAGCTCAGCATCGGTGTATCCAATAAGGGACCCCACGGCCAAGCCTGCCGCATCCAAAGCCTGATTAAGACGTGCCTTCACAACATAGGCGCGCGAAATATCAACAGACGCTCCCACGCCCCCGATAATGGGCACAATCGCGAGGGCAAAAATGATCGCGACGTTTCCGGTTTCTTGCCTTAACCAACGACGCCACACATTGCGGGCATATGCTGCTTTCTTTAACATGGCCACTCTTTCCACTCAGAACATTCGGCGTAAACACTTCGGCTTTCAAGCGGGGACACTCGCCAGAGCATTTCGCTCCTTGACCTGATTGCACGGCCATATCCCTTGATCGTCAAATAATACGAAGCTGACCCTTTAGAGGGACTTAATGGGAGGCGGTAAATTGAGTTAAAGAGTGTTTAGAAAGAGTTTCTTTTCGCACGGCACGTGTTTCAAAACGAGACATGGCACACCCCACATACGTTGAATTCTCTTGCCTTTGGATAAAATTTTACGACCTGTGGAGCATCTGTGTAGATATTTTAGTAAGAGTTGCCCGCCATACTCCGTTAAGGAAATCACGCTGATCTGACACAGAGAGAGCAACAATGCTGAGTGGGCTCAAAACACTGCGCAGTAAATTCATACGCCATCAAAATGGTAGCGTTGCCGTTGAATTTGCGATGATCGCCCTTCCCTTTTTTCTCTTTATCTTTGCACTGATCGAAACCGCCCTGATTATCTTTAGCTCTATCGGGCTTGATATGGCACTTGGGGAAGCCTCCCGCCAGATACGCACGGGACAAGTGCAAGCGGCCGGGCTTACGCGAGAGCAATTTCATCAATTGGTCTGCGACGGCGCACCGGGTTACTTTGATTGCAGCGACAAACTAAAGGTCGATGTCCGTCGGTTTGATAATTTCTCCAGCACCGACTTTGTCTCTCCAACCGATGTGAACGGCTCATTGATTTTGGACTTCTCTTTTGATCCCGGCGGGCCGAGTGACATCATATTGGCTCGTGCCTTTTATGTCTGGAACATTTCTTCACCGATTGGTGTGGGGCTGGCAAATATGGAGGGGAACAATCGCTTGCTCGCCTCAAGTGCTGCCTTCAGAAATGAACCGTACAATGAGGATGATTGATCCATGCGCCAGATAAATACACTCAAACGCTCGGTTCATACCCACCTCGTCTCGCCAGCGCTTAACCTTGGGCAGCACCTCACACGGGGACTGCATACCTTTGGGGTCCGTACAGACGGTGTTGCAGCTGTTGAATTTGCGCTGATTTTCCCCTTGATGATTAGCCTCTATTTTGGGGCCGTTGAACTGGGCAATGGCCTCTTGGTGAACCGCAAGGCAACCAATGTGGCCAGCACGGCCTCTGATCTTGTGGCCCAAGTTGATATCATCAATAACGCTGACATTGCGGATGTGTTTGCGGCTAGCAGCGCCATCTTGTCCCCATTTGATTCCTCCAGCATCGTTATTACCATTTCGAGCGTTGTCACAGAATTGGATGGCACAACAGAAGTCGCGTGGAGTGACAGCATGAATGGCACCCCCCGTGCTGAAGGGGAGAGGATCAGTTTACCTCCCGGCGTGGCGACCCCGGGCAGCAGCGTTATTTGGGCGGAGGTGGACTATACGTATGTCTCCCCCATTGGAAAATATCTGACGGGCGGGATCACGATTGAGGATGATTTCTATGCTCGCCCTCGCCGTTCGATCGAAGTCTTGCGCACGCCCTAACAGCGGCTTGATAAATTGCGCCCTTAAAGCCTCCCAGCACGGGGAGAAGGCGTCCTTCAAATTGAGTTAACTATATTTATTGAGGAGGTGTAGCAAACGTGCCGCACCTACCCCTATGGCCAGTGCAAGCCGTCCTACCAAGTATTATGATAAATTATCAACTTACCGCAATGAGCGCGCAGAACTCTCACCAGAGCCTTTCGGCCCCAATTTTTAACGTATTGAATTCATTGGGTAAAAATGGCGGAGAGACAGGGATTCGAACCCTGGAGACGGTTACCCGCCTACACACTTTCCAGGCGTGCGCCTTCGACCACTCGGCCACCTCTCCGCA
>JARGNZ010000046.1 GCA_029209985.1 Parvibaculaceae bacterium | reverse complement strand
CCTTTTCTGAATCAATATTCGCCTTCAGCAATAGCGGGATACACCCATTTCGGGCCGAAAATCTTGCAACGAACCCCGATTAAGTGTAGGAAGCAGCCAAGCTTACGCTGGCGCTCCAATATATCTGACGCCCAGCATTCACGCTAAATTTAACCCCAATCCGGCAGGGCAATCATGAGTTTGTACACAAACTACCTAACTGATATTGAAAAACGTAAAGACCAAGGATTGCATCCTAAGCCTATTGAAGATGGCGCCCTTGTGAGCGAACTGGTCGCGCAGATCAAAGACCTTAACAACGAGTACCGCGACGCGTCTCTCAACTTTTTCATCTACAACACCTTGCCAGGCACCACCAGCGCTGCCAGCGAGAAAGCCAAGTTTCTAAAAGAGATCATTCTGGGCGACGCCGTTGTCGAAGAGATTTCGCCAACCTTTGCGTTTGAGCTTTTGTCACACATGAAAGGCGGTCCATCAGTTGATGTGCTGCTGCAGCTATCTCTAGGCGACGACCAAGCGATTGCTCTGCAAGCCGCAGAAGTTCTCAAAACCCAAGTCTTCCTCTACGAAGCCGATACAGAGCGCCTTAAAGCCGCTTACTTAGACGGCAACGCAATCGCCAAAGATATTCTGGAAAGCTATGCCAAGGCTGAGTTCTTCACAAAGCTGCCAGACATCGAAGAAAAAATTGAGATCGTCACCTATATCGCTGGCATCGGCGACATTTCCACCGACTTGCTGTCTCCGGGCAATCAAGCGCACTCTCGTTCAGACCGGGAATTGCACGGCAAATGCTTGATCTCTCCCAAAGCGCAAGAGGAAATTCAAGAGCTACAAAAGCAAAACCCAACAGCCCGCGTGATGTTGATCGCTGAAAAAGGCACCATGGGCGTTGGCTCGTCACGGATGTCTGGCGTAAACAACGTTGCATTGTGGACCGGCAAAAAAGCCAGCCCTTACGTCCCCTTCGTCAACATTGCCCCAATCGTTGGCGGCACCAACGGGATTTCCCCAATCTTCTTGACCACTGTTGGCGTGACCGGCGGTATCGGGATTGACCTTAAAAACTGGGTCAAAAAAGTAGGGCCTGATGGTCAAACGATCCTCAACAATAACGGCGACCCAGTTTTGGAAGAGAAATACTCTGTCGAAACAGGCACCATCCTCACCATCGACACAAAGGCAAAGAAACTCTACGATGCCACAGGTGAGATAGAGCACGCGGACATTTCCTCAGCCCTGACCCCGCAAAAACTCGAATTCATCAAAGCCGCTGGGTCATACGCCATTGTGTTCGGCAAAAAGATCCAGAACTTTGCAGCAACCACCCTCGGCATCGAAATGCCGGCCGTTTTTGCCTCTTCCAAAGAAGTGTCACACAAAGGCCAAGGGCTGACAGCTGTTGAGAAAATCTTCAACAAAAACGCGATTGGCCTGCCCAAAGGCGCTGTTTTGCACGCGGGTTCCGACGTCAAAGTCCAAGTCAACATTGTGGGCTCACAAGACACCACAGGCTTGATGACCGCTCAAGAGTTGGAGGCCATGGCCGCCACAGTCATCTCTCCCGTCTTGGATGGCGCTTACCAGTCCGGCTGTCACACAGCCTCTGTATGGGACCTAAAAGCCCAAGCAAACATTCCAAAGCTTATGAGCTTCATGAATAAGTTTGGTCTGATCACCGCCCGCGATCCAAAGGATGTCTACCATCCGATGACCGACGTGATCCACAAAGTCTTGAACGACATCACCATCGACGATTGGGCGATCATCATCGGGGGCGACTCCCACACCCGCATGTCCAAAGGCGTGGCGTTCGGAGCGGACTCCGGCACAGTGGCGCTCGCATTGGCAACAGGCGAAGCCAGCATGCCCATTCCTGAGTCAGTAAAAGTGACCTTCAAAGGCACCATGAAAGACTCCATGGATTTCCGGGACGTGGTGCACGCGACCCAAGCACAAATGCTAGCACAATTCGGAGAGAATGTTTTCCAAGGGCGGATCATCGAAGTCCACATCGGCACATTGCTGGCCGACCAAGCCTTCACGTTCACCGACTGGACCGCTGAGATGAAGGCCAAAGCGTCCATCTGTATTTCTGAAGATGAAACACTCATCGCCTCACTTGAGATCGCGAAGAGCCGCATTCAGATCATGATCGACAAAGGCATGGAAAACCCAGCCGGAACCCTTCAAGGCTTGATCGACAAAGCAAACAAACGCATTGCCGAAATTCGCTCTGGCGAAAAACCTGCCTTGACCCCTGATGACAATGCCAAGTATTTTGCAGAAGTTGTCATCGACCTCGACGAAATCAACGAGCCGATGATTGCCGATCCAGACGTGAACAATGTCGACGTGTCTAAGCGCTATACCCACGACACAATCCGGCCAATCTCCTACTACAAAGGCGAGAAAAAAGTCGATCTCGGCTTTGTCGGTTCTTGCATGGTGCACAAAGGTGATTTGATCATCGTTTCTCAAATGCTCAAAAACATCGAAAAGATGCACGGCAAGGTGGAGTTCAAAGCACCTTTGGTTATCGCCCCCCCAACCTACAACATCGTGGATGAGTTGAAGGCTGAAGGCGAATGGAGCACTTTGCAGAAGTATTCTGGTTTTGAATTCAACGACAAGGCCCCTAAAAACCATGCCCGCACCGAGTACGAGAACATCATGTATCTCGAACGTCCCGGCTGTAACCTCTGCATGGGTAATCAGGAAAAAGCGGCGAAGGGTGATACAGTCCTCGCTACCTCCACACGTCTTTTCGAAGGACGGGTTGTGGAAGACTCCAAAGAGAAAAAAGGCGAGTCACTCCTGGCCTCAACCCCCGTCGTGGTCCTCTCCACAATTCTGGGCCGAACACCGCGCATCGAAGAATACAATGCAGCAGTAGAAGGGATCGACCTCACCAAGTTCGCCCCACCACTGAAAAACATCAATTGATCTGAGATTAAATTCAATTTGAGCTTTTGGGGCGGCGCTGACATTTCAGCGCCGCCCTCTTCGTATCAAGCTAAGGATCAAAATAACTTCGCTGGCGTTGACAAGCACAACACCGCGATCCTTCAGTACAGAGAATCTCAAACACCATCCGTTACAGCACCTTTCTCCTAGACTGCAGTCTAGTATTGCACCAACGATTATAATGGATAAGACTGACACAAGCTTCATGCAGCAGTCGGCATTAGAAGTTGCCTTTTCAATGAAGGGACATTCTCTATGGAAGACCTCAACAACAGTTTCCCAACATTGCTGGTAATCTCGCTAACAATAAACGTTCTCGTCATTGGGCTGGCTTTGTATGGCCTATCCCAAATACCCAAAGTAATGAAATCCTTTGTCGGGAGCATGACCCAGCGTCAGAAAGATTCTTGGGCTGCCTCCAAGCTCAACTCCGCAGATATCGTTTTCTTGGGCGACAGCATCACTCATGAAGGTTCATGGGAAGAATATTTCCTAGAGTGCCGGGCAGTGAATCGCGGCATAAATGGCGATACCGTCCAGGGAGTGATCGATCGCCTCCCAGACGTATTCGCCTTAAACCCCCAGAAGATATTTCTCCTGATCGGCGTAAATGATCTCAACAATCACCTACCGATAGAGAGGCTCAAAGCCACCTACGATGACCTTTTCGACAAACTGAATACCGATGCACCGAATACGGAAATTTTCCTTCAAAGCATATTACCCGTCAAAGACAAATTGCATTTTGGACTAGGAGCCAAGAACAAAGACATCCTCGTCGTGAATAGCTTTCTTAAAACTCAAGCCGCGCACCACGGCTTTACATTCATCGACACACATTCCCTCTTCGAAAATGAGCAAGGCGTGCTGCGCCCCGACCTCTCCAATGACGGTCTCCACCTATGCGGCCAAGGTTACGCCCAATGGCGCGACGCCATTAGCCAATTTGTCCAAATCGATCCAGTCTGAGCTTTCATTGGCCGCAATTTCTCATTCCATTCTTTTCCAACACATTCTGCTTTGGCGGGAAGCCTTTAGCATCCACCCCGCTCGCCATCTCAGTTGAGAAACGTAAGCCCTGCGCCTAGCCTATCCACGCAGCTTGTATAGGAATATACTCCAGACCACGCATCCCGTATAGTTCGCCAGTCCCAACCGATGTGCGAAAAAGGTCTTCAATTTTTTCTTCGCGTACCGCACCCCGCACTACAATCTTTACTCATAAATCGAAGACGCCCGCATATTAATTAGAGTGATTATCAGGAATTGTGAGTTGGGAGGGGAGCGTCACTTTTATATGGCGGGGACCGCTGACGGAAAAGCTCGCGAGTTCCCCTAACACGGGCTCTCAAAAATCCAACTTGAAAGACAAATTAGAGAGCGTCTGACGAGCTTAAACTAGCGGTGGAGATATTAGGGTCTAAACACTTGGTTGTTTCGTAGTGTTTTATACACTCCTCAAGGCGCGATAAAAGCTCAATAAAGTTTTTGAAGTCTATCTTCGGCCAGTTAGAGCGAACCACTTTATCTGCAAACTCCTTCTTCCCATAGGTGTTAATGGTATCTGCGTCCTCCTTCAGATCAAATGATTTCCCATCCACAATTGTCTCAAGAACAGCAGTATCAAATAGATCTTCAATTTCCCTCAGTTGACCTGATGGGCCCTCAGGAATTTTGACAAGATACAAGTTTCCGCCAAGATAATAAAATGGGTCGGATGAGACGAGGGAAATTTCCTTGTGCGCCTTAATCTTGGCTACTTTAAACAAGCCTTTGGAGCCGCTGTCATTATCAACCAGAACAATAACGGGGTGTCCCATTGGCTTATGCTTAAAATCTGCCAGCATTTTTGAATAATTCGAGATCAAGGAAGTCTGCCCCGCAGTTCCATGCCCAAGGTTCAAAACGTCGCGCGTCATTTTTGAAGGCCTAAGGAAATTTATCAAACGAGTTACAACTCCACCGTCCACCTTCGCCAGAAGAGGAAAAGACGTAGCGAGGGAACGAATAGCGCATTCAAGATAGGTTATATCAGTGAAACCTTCTGTCACTATCAGTGGCTTATTTGGCGCTGCAAAATGTTTGTAATTTAGAAACTTTCGATACAGCATCAACGGCGCGTTAGGAGGAGAAAATTCACCCGCTGCTTTGGCTAGCTTGTTAACCTCAGGTTTCCGATCGCGTCGAAATTTCACGAAATATATATATGACAACATTCCCTGTAGCTGGTTGAGGTCTTCTACCACGCATATTTCCGCGACATCAGGCCGGTGATAACTTCCAGTTTGAAAAACGGAATTACACATTGCACGGACATTTCGATAATAGTCTTGATTGATATTTGGCTTAGAGTTAACAACCAGCCCTGTAACCGTTTGACGAGAACGCCTAAGCGACATTCGGGTCTTGGCATCATTTAACTTAAAACCAGTTCGCTCGATTTCTTTACCAAGTTTTCCGCCCACCTCCCATTTTGAACCACTCACATTCACTGCTATTTCACGAGGGAAGAGTACTTCATTAGTCGAGAAGGTGAGGTCATCTGCATAACGAGTATATGTACAATGCGCATCACGCGCCAAAGCCAATAATCGCATATCAAGAATATTGCCCACCAAGTTTGAAATTATTGGCGAACAAGGACTACCTTGGGGCAGAGCATTTTCATAGCAGGCGATTTGCGCAATTATGGTTGCAACACTGGGGTGTAGGAAAATGACTTATCCTTGATAAAAAAGCCTCGAACACGGCCGAAATTGATTGTTCCAAAAAAATCTTCAATATCGGCATTAAAAACAAATCTACTACGTCGATGTTTTTCCGCATTAGAGACGATTGTGCGACTTTTCCGGAACCCATGTGAAGCCCGCCAAAATTTTGAGTTCTTTCGACGCAATTGTACAACACAGTCATCAAGTAAATCGGTAAGCCTCCGCTGTAGAAGCGCCAGTTGTGAGGTCGGCGCACTAATAATACGCGTCCCACCCGACTTTTTGGGAATTTCAAAAGTATGATATTTTCTATTTTCAGGGAGCCTATATATTACATAGCTCAATCCCGTGAGTGTGTAGCCTAGAA
Source organism: Parvibaculaceae bacterium (assembly GCA_029209985.1). Lineage (GTDB taxonomy): Bacteria > Pseudomonadota > Alphaproteobacteria > Parvibaculales > Parvibaculaceae > NORP139. The sequence goes on along the minus strand of JARGNZ010000046.1, from coordinate 413 downwards.
GGTGTGCAAGGTCAGCGAGGTTCTCAGCATTTCCTAATTGTTCCAGTTTACTCAAAGCTACCTTCTTTGGATCAAAGCTTACGGGCACTCTTATGCGTTAGGTCAATCGTCCAACCAGAACACAGTAAGTCCGCAAAGGATATTTAGGAGCCATACAGCAGCATCGCTACCATTGTGATCATTTGCTGCGATACGCAGCAGGAAGTCTGCCCGTAAGCTTTCAAAATATATCTGCGCACGCGAAAATACGCACGTTTTACCATTAAGTAGCTTCAACAGCCAAGTTAGGCTGGAAAACTCGCCCATCTCCGGCGATCAAACATAAAAAAACCGCCCTACGGAGGGCGGTGTTTGATGTTTGGTTGCGGGGATAGGATTTGAACCTCTGCTGCTTGCGCGCGGGCTCCGCCCGT
>JARGNZ010000016.1 GCA_029209985.1 Parvibaculaceae bacterium | reverse complement strand
TCTGGACGCAAGGCATGGTACAGCCCAATCAAACGCTCCATAGAAGAACCCGCTTGATTCATCACCATCAAGCGTGCCTCGCCCACCTGTCCTGTTAGCAATTGAGACAAGAGGCGTAGGTAGTAATTCCCCTCCGCTCTTGGCTCCAATTCCACCAGCAAAGGACTAATGCCTGCGAAAGCGATGGTTTCAAACGAACGAGGGCGTTTTCCGGCATCAATTTCATCAAGAATTTTCAAGCGCCGCCTATTCACGTCATTCATCCGCAGTTCGATGACCGCGCTGACCAATCCATCCATGGAGCCGAAGTGATAGGACATGGCGGACGCGTTTTTTTGCTCCGCTTCTGCCAGAATTTGCCGCTGGGAAATGTTCGAAAACCCACGCTTTGCTAATAAACGTTCAGCCGCCAGCACCAATTTGAGCCGCGTTCCGGTTTCCCTCGAAAGGGCGTTTGACGTATCGTTAGAAATATTCGCTTGTGACATATAAATCGATCTGTGCGTTTAGCTCAGCTCAGGGTTGCAGACGATCACGTCCACCCTGACGCCATTGAATGAAATTCACGTTACACTATACAAGTCTGGTGATTTCACCAATAAATTTTAACCACGTTTCGGCTTAACCGTGAAAATACTACTTCTAGTCCGCAAAAATGCTACTTACAACTAAATTCAAGGTCTCGCCTTTCGCGCAATAAGGTCTTTAGAGATTTTCTGGAATCGTTTCTCGTTCAGCGGATAAAAATAAATGGCAATGGCAGCGACGAATAAACAAATCGCCGGCGCGGCTCCAACCGCAAAAGCAATACCATCTAACGCCCCTTCGCTTTGTTGCGGTGCTTTGGGCACATAGTCCGTCACCGCCAAGATCATCGCGCCAATAAAACCGCCCACCGCCATCGACATTTTATGGAAAAAGCTGGCGACAGCATAAATCGCCCCATCAGCACGAATTCCCGTGCGCCACTCTGCATATTCCACGGTGTCTGGCAAAAGAGACCATCCCACCACCGTAATCAACCCAATGAAGAGCGAACCAATCGACATGATAGCGAACAGCAGTCCAATCTGGTCATAGGGCGTATAAAATATGCCCATGCCCGAGATGCCAACAACCACAAACCCCAATAAATTCGTCTGCATTTTCCCCAGCCGTGCCGCAATAAAGGGGGCCGCAACAATGCCTATAAGTTGCCCCACAACAGAAACCGCTAAGAACACCTCAAAGAGGCTTTCATCACCGATGTTGTATTTGAAATAATACACCAAAACAGCCGACCTAATGGTGAACACCAACATCCCCATAAAGAATGTCACAATGACCAAGGCCAAAGGCAACCCGCCGCCTTTTAGGGCCGCGAGCATGTCTCTCATGGTTGGCACGTGAGTTGGAAGCGTGACGTTTTCCTTTGTCCCTCGCACTGTCCACACCAACACCAGAAACGCCAGCACCGCCAAGAACAGCGCTGCATATTGGAAACCTGCCACGCCGCCACCGGTTGCCTCAATGATTGGACGCATGGACAAGTAGACAATCAAAGTGCCGATGGTTGCAAAGACCATTCGAAAAGAAGACAGAACCGTGCGCGCACCTGCGTCATCGGTAATGGCGGCTGTTAAGGCCGAATAGGGAATGGACATCACCGTATAGGCGACACCAAACAAAATATATGTTCCGTATGCCCATAAAACTTTTGCCGATTGCTCTTCAAAAGGAGCCGAAAAGGTTGCCACAAGCAACACGCCGGTCAAGAAAGCCCCCAGCAATATATAGGGGCGAAACCGGCCCATTGATGTGCGTGTTCTGTCCGCAATCCAGCCCATCATTGGGTCGGTCACAGCATCGACAATACGTGCGACCACAAAGATGGTGCCAGCCGTGGCGGGGGAAATGCCGACCACATCGGTGTAAAAAAACAGCAGCATCAAAAGGACGGAGTTAAAATGGAGATTTATGGCTAAATCTCCTGCCCCGTAAGCCATATTGACTGATGTGGTTGGTTTTGTTGATTGGCTCATGGTTCATCCCCCGTTTGCACCCTAAGCGGTAACAGACGCCGCACGGTTTGCCCAGTATGGAAACATTCCGCCGTGCCTTGGCATCATTCCAAGCCAGCCCCTTCACGACACTTGAAATTACGCGCAGAGGAAGGCACAAAGAAGGTCTTCTGACAGATAAGGACACTCATGACTCAGCTCGCCACAACCGATCTTTCGGACGCCCACGAAGAGAAACTCAAATACCCTGACCCTATTTTTCGGGACTTTGGGGGCCTATTGGCCTTTCACGGCCCGGTTCTCACGCTCAAAACTTTTGAAGACAATACAAAGGTTCGGGCGGCAGTTGAGCAGCCGGGCAAGGGGCGTGTGCTTGTGATCGATGGCGGGGGCTCGCTGCGTTGCGCCCTTTTTGGCGGCAATTTGGCCGTGCTCGCGGCCAAAAATGGCTGGGCCGGTGTAGTGGTCAACGGATGCATCCGTGATGGGGATGAATTGGCCGCAGAGGCCGTGGGCATCAAAGCACTCGGGGCGCACCCGCGCAAAAGCGTTAAGCGCGACTTAGGTGAATTTGATGTTCCCGTCACTTTTGCAGGCATCACGATCAATCCGGGCGACTGGCTTTACGGCGACCGCGACGGCATCGTGGTTTCCTCAAATAAGCTCCCTGACTGATCAAAATCACTAATCCTAACCATATTGGGATTAACCATTTGACGGGACATGGTTTTCTGAGTCAAAACCATGTAGAAATGGACCCTGCTGGGCTGTCCCAGCTCCGTCCTCATTAGCTATGGAGTGGGCTCTTGGAGCGCATCGAATTATCAGTCGTCGTCCCCATGCACAATGAACATGGCAATGTCATTCCCTTGATGGAAGAGATACATGCCGCCCTTGATGGCAAATTTGCCTATGAGGCCATTTTTGTGGATGACGGAAGCACCGACGAAACCGCCCAAGACCTAAACGACGCTCAGGCCCGTTTCCCTACACTTCGCGTATTGCGTCACCGTATTTGCTCGGGGCAAAGCGCTGGGATCCGTTCGGGTGTTAAAGCGGCTAAGGGCACTTGGATTGCCACCCTTGATGGTGATCGCCAAAACGATCCGGCCGATATTCCGGCTCTATGGGCCAAGCTGCAAGAACAAGGCGACCTTGCACCCCGCACCCTCATCAATGGCCACAGACAAAAACGGTTAGATACATTCATTCGCCGTCTGTCCTCAAAGGTTGGCAATGGTGTGCGCGCGCGATTGCTACGTGACGCCACACCCGACTCTGGTTGCGGCTTGAAGCTTTATGCCCGCTCGCTGTATTTGGACATGCCCTATTTCAATCACATGCACCGCTTTATGCCCGCGCTGGTTCAACGGGACGGGGGGCAAACACATTCAGTGCGTGTTCACCACCGCAACCGGGAAGTTGGGCAATCTAAATACGGTGTCCTCAACCGCCTTTGGGTTGGCATTGTAGATATTCGCGGCGTGCGCTGGTTGCAATCTCGCGCGGCCGTGCCGGGTGTTGATGAAATTGTGCCACAGACATCAGAGGGCAATGCGCCCCGGCCTTCATAACTATTCATGGGCATAATAATATGCAGGGTCGCCCACCGTTGGCCCTTAACACAGTGAAAGAGACCGACAGTGCTTGAGCAAATCGCAGCCTTTTTGGGCGCTGAGAACATGTACGAATTGGCTTGGATTGGGCTCGGATTTTTCGCCCAATTCATGTTTATGATGCGATTTATGGTGCAATGGATTGCCAGTGAACGGGCGTCTGAATCTATTGTTCCTGTTGGCTTTTGGTATTTCTCCATATTCGGCGGCCTGCTGATGCTGGCCTACGCCATCCACCGCGAAGATCCCGTTTTCATTGCGGGACAGGCCTTGGGCATGGTCATTTATTTGCGCAACCTATACTTCATCCTTTTTCCGCACGGCAAAAGGAATGGGGTAGACGGACCAGACGCCTAAGGCTCTCATTTGCACTCCAAGCGCCACCAGCCATTGCTTGTTGAATAGCTCCTACCAAAGAGGTCTGCTTTGACATCGGACACACCAAATTCGCAAGCTTCCACCTCCGCTTCCCAAAGCCCGCGCGCCCTTGATGGTTTGCCTGCCGGGTTTCGGTCTTTGGCTGGCCTTCTGCGGGCAGTGGGAATCACGAGCACTCACCGCCTGTTTTTCTGTGTGCTAGGCCTGATCACTCTCTGGCGTGTGGTCCAGCTTATGACGGCGCCGCATACCCTGTTTTTTGATGAAGCACAGTATTGGAGTTGGGCGCTTGATCCTGACTTTGGGTATTTCTCTAAACCCCCCATGGTCGCATGGGTCATTTGGCTCACCACCAGCGTGTTCGGCCACGACGAATGGGCGGTCCGGCTCGGCTCTCCTCTCATTCACTCGGGGACAGCGATTTTTGTCTGGGCCATTGCGCGGCGATTGTTTAATGACGAAGCCGCCTTTTGGTCAGGGCTGTCTTATGTTCTGCTTCCCGGCGTGGCTTTTTCTGCGGGCATTGTTTCAACCGATGTGCAGCTGCTTTTCTTCTGGGCGGGCGCGATCTATTGCTTCGTTCGTCTGATAGAAGGCGGCGCCCCCGCTAAGTGGTGGCTTGCTCTCGGTCTCATGTTGGGGCTTGGGTTGCTCAGCAAATACACGATGGTTTTGTTTGTTGGATGTGCGGGGCTTTACATCATCCTTCACAAAGACCGATGGCACTGGCTACGCTCCCCCTGGCTATATGTCAGCTTGGCGCTCGCATTTCTGATCTATCTTCCGAACCTGCTGTGGAACGCCTCAAACGATTTCATCAGTTTTCAGCATACAGCCGAGAATGCGAACTTGGGTGGCCAGCTGATCAACCCTGATAAGTTTGCTGAATTTTTCGGGTCTCAATTTGGGGTCTTCGGTCCGTTCATGATGATCGGATTGATGTGGATGCTGGTGCGATGGCGCACGACATTTGCCCACCCTAATTTGCGTGTGCTCCTTATTCTTTCCTTGCCGGTGTTGGCCATGATGCTTGGCCAAAGCCTGCTCTCACGGGCGCACCCCAATTGGGCAGCGGTGACATATGTCGGTGCGAGCATTGCTGTGGTCGCTTGGGCGCACCTCAACGGGCGCATGATCTTAATTTACGCCTCGCTCATTCTGCACTTGGTCGCATCCATTTTTGTCTATAATTACGACGCCATTTTGAACCTCACAGGCACGCAGGTTTCCTCCAAGCTTGATCCGTTCAAGCGCGTGCGGGGCTGGGATATTTTGGGCGATAAAATTGTCGCCAAATTAAATGAGCATCCGGGATATGGACTGATTACCAATTCTCGCAAAAGCATTGCGGAAATGAAATATTATGGCGGGCCGGTTGGTCGTGAGGCTATTAAATGGAATCCGCGCCAAATTGTGGGCGATCATTATGATCTGGTCACCACATTGAATGACAAAATTGGGGACGACTTCTTGTTCCTCGCCCATGGGCATATTGATGCGCATCTACAAATGTATTTTAAAGGCGTCACTCTGCTGGAAGATATTGTTGTGCAAACGGCCCCTGACTACGCGCTGCGGTTTTCGCTCTATCGCGTTGAAGGCTTTCAGGGGTACGACCGTCCAGAAGAATAGGCAAGCGGACGCACTGGCCTGCTTTATGTCTTCGCCTCAATGTGCCGCATTGCTGTGTTAACTCAACAGAAATTGCACGACGGTAATAGCCCCAATGCTCATCAGTCCTGCTGATACAAAACTAACGCCCAGAAGAAGGAGCTTGCCTTTTAGGCTTAAGCCGTCCGTCTCCACTGGGCCCATGTGCGTATCATTTTGTGCAGACTGATGGCTTTCCATTCGCGCTGTTGCGAAATCCATCTGTCTTTCCTCTCCATGTGCTTTCTCGAATCACCCTTGAGAAAGTCTTCCCGCGTGAATCATGACAGATTCATAACCAAAGGAAAGTATTTCGCACACATTGGCTGGGGAAAGGCTCTATATCTTAGGAAATGAACCACTTTTACAGTAAAGGATTGAGGCAGAACGCCACATTAACTCCTTAAACCAGTCTTTATGACACCCGAATAATTCATACGCATTACACGCTGATGCTCTAGCCCAGCCGTTGTTGCACCTCCTGTGCAGCTCGGATGCCTGATTGCAAGGCCCCATCAAGATAACCCAGCCATTCAGTCGCCGTTTCCGTTCCCGCCCAGTGCACCCGGCCACATGTGGCGCGCAATGCCTCCCCATATGTTGTCATCACACCCGGTGCCATATGCCCCACATAGCACCCCCGGCTCCACTCTTCCTGTGTCCAGTTTTGTTCGACAAAATCAATTGGTTGCCCTGCCTCTGGGCCGAAGTAAGCCATGAGGTCTTCAATGGCTTCTGCACGCCGAGCATTTGCGCCGCGCTTGGTTGCCTCTACGGCGTGATTGGCATCGATAAAACCGACCAAAATACCGCAATTCTCATCCTCTGGGGTCTGATCAAAAACCACATTGAATGCTCGCTTGTCACTTGTGGCAGCCCCACTCAGTCCTTTCTTGCGCCAAAATGGGGTCTCATAGGCAACGTGAAGTTTAATGACTGAGCCCATTGGCATGCGCTGGGTTAAGGCGTCGCGGGAGGCGGGCATTGGGGCATTATAGAAAATGCGCCCGGCCAAGGCTGGGGGAATGGCGACAATCACATAGTCACTTTCAAAGCGACCTTTGTCTGTATCGACACTGACACCGGTTTCAGATTGAGTGAGAGAGCGTACCGGCGCTTCTAAGACAATGTCGTCTCCCAAAGTGTCGGCCATAGATTTGACGATTGACCAAGCCCCACCTCTAAACTTGTCCTGCTGCGCGCCGCCCTCAACTCCGATCAGTTTTTCCATGCCGTGGCCGGAACGCAAATATTCCAGAAAGTACAGGTAGGATAATTGGCTCGGCTCCGCGCAGACCACCGCCCGTGCGACAATCCGGGCAAAATCTTTCGCACCTTCTGTCCAAAGATTATCCCCAATCCAGCTTTCCAATGTTTGGCTATCCCATTGCTGGGCTAAGGCGGCCGTCCATGGGGCCTGCTCTGGCAGGGTGTCCATTTCTCGGTTCCAGCGTTTTTCCAGTCGGCTCAATTCCAACAAAGAAAGAAAAGGCAGTTTTGGCACGTCACCGCGATAAGACTTCCGTGTCCCCTTCATTTCCAAGACCGATTGACCTGTTGTGTATTGCGCATAAGTCTCAACGTCCTGTTGTGCAGCTTCGGCCATCAGCAACCTTTGATCGGGACCAACCCATTGCCCCCCAAGATCAATTGTATTGCCGGCAATTTCGCCCGGCATTGAGCGTCCGCCCACTCGGTCACGCGCCTCGAGCACTTTGACGGTACGGCCTGCGGCCTTCAACTCGCACGCTGCTTTAATGCCCGCAAACCCAGCGCCAACGATGAGCACATCAACCTTAGTCATGACACGTCCCCTCAAAATGATTATCCCGCTTAAAACTGTATGGCGGGTTATTTTTGTGCTATTATTGTAAACGCGTTCTCTAAAATCAATGGAAAAATCTGTGTCGTCTCATTCTTCCTCCAAAACTCCAGAAACCGCCCGTCCACGCGGGCGCCCAAAGCAGTCCTCGGCGCACCGGTCGACGGTTCAAGGCGACATCATTCGCGTGGCGCGCACACTCTTTGCTGAAAATGGCTACGAAGGAGTTTCGATGCGACGGGTGGCAGAACAAGCAGGCTGCGCCCCGTCGGCGCTCTACCGCTATTTCCCCTCAAAACGCGCCTTACTGAGATTTATTTGGGAGGAAGTCTTTGCTGATTTAGCGGCCCATCTTCATCGCTCGGTCAGCCCATCATCCCCACCGCTCGTGCGTCTTAGAGATCTATCCCTCGCCTATTATCATTTCTGGCTAGAACGACCGGAAGATTTTCGCGCTATTTTTCTCATTCAGGATCAGGCGGATACGGAGGCTGCGGGGTATTTCGCCCAAACCTCAGCAGCGGTTGGGGAGCTGCGCATTTTTTCGCACGCCATTGAACAAGCGCGCCAGGAGGGTTCTCTCCCCCAAAATGATCCGCTTCTCGTGCGTGACATTTTATTTAGCGCCCTACAAGGGGCGCTGCTGAATGTGATTACTATCCCAGAGTATTCATGGAGCGAACCGCACCAATTAGGCAGCACCACTGTAGAGATTGTTCTGCGGGGGCTGGGTGCCCCCGCAGACTTTTGCTTGAATGGTGCTTAGCCGAAGTTATGGGCGGTTGCCAATGCCCCCATACGCGCTGAAATTTGATGGAACTCCGCCACCGTTTCATCAATGATCTGTTTCACAGGTTTTACTTCGTGGATCAAACCAGCACTTTGGCCTGCCAAGCCCGCCGCTGCTTCCATGTCGCCCCCAAAATAAAGGTCTTTGAGTTTTACAAACAGATCTTTTGGCATCACACCCTCTTCAAAGATTTGGGCAGTCCGTTCGGTTTTAAGCGCACGAATACAAGGCGATGCTTTTTTGTTCAGCACATAGGTGCCGTCCGTACCTGCATCGATAATGGCGTTCTTATAGTTTTCATGGACCGGGCTTTCTTGGGCGCTCACAAACCGCGTGCCCATCTGCACCGCCTCTGCCCCCATTGCAAAGGCGGCCGCCATGCCGCGCCCATCGCATACGCCGCCAGCAAGCACCAATGGCACATCCACCTTTTCACGAATGGCTTGTAGCAAAATCATGCTCGACACTTCTTCTGGGTTCTTGAAACCTCCCCCTTCGCCGCCCTCAATAACTAGGCCATCAACCCCTGCTTCAACGCATTTAAGAGCCGCCGCAACAGTGGGCACAGCGTGATAGACTACAATCCCGGCAGCCTTCAACGGTTCCAAAAACTTCTTTGGGCTGCCAGCAGATGTCGTCACAAATTTGACGCCGCTGTTACACACGAAATCAAGAATGGCTGGATCATGAAGAAACATAATCGGCAAATTCACGCCGAAAGGTTTGTCCGTCATTTCTTGCATCTTTTTGATTTCAGCCTGACATGCTTCCGTTTCGCCAGATGAAGTTTCAATAATGCCTAGTCCACCTGCCTCACACACAGCAGACGCTAATTGCGAACGTGCGATCCACCCCATGGGGGCTTGAATGATCGGATATTTCGCGCCGGTGTGTTCTAAAAAACGATTGGTCATCTTTGGGTCCTTCACAAATTTGGTTTGAATGTCTATGGGCGCAGTAAACCCTGCTGTGTATTTTCTTTCAAGGCGCAGCATCTGTTGACACTCACGCCTTACCGTTGGTCAAAGCGCCCGACATTTAGTTGAAGGGGCTACTTTTTTCAAAAGTGCCTCATGACTATACTTCGAAAAAACCTCCCGGTTTCTGCCACTTTCCCAACGCCTATAGATAAAATGCCTCCCCACCCCACACCAAAGGCGTGTCTATACACATATTTGTTCTGGTTTTTGCCTAGACCTTTTAGCTTTTTAAATACTTTCGGCGCAGACTTGCCCTCGGTGAAATTGAATATTTTAGACATGCGATATGTCAGGGTTTCTCAGGTCCTCAACATGTAGAATGTTGGCGCGTGGAAACTCAACGTCATATTGTTTGTCACTTTCTCATGCAGGCACAGAGTTTAGATAGAATGTTGAGCAAGCAAACAGCGGATACTTTCGGGATCAAGTGTGATGCACCGAAAGACGCATGCCAAAACGTCACGATCAAGGCACCTCGTACGCATGACGAGCGCCCGGTCATTGTGATGATACACGGTATGTGGAGCCAACCCGTTGTATGGCATCCCTTCAAAACCTTTTTTGAATCGAAAGGCTTTCGCGTTCTCACCCCACAACTTCGCCATCATCACTGCTTACATCACGAAGAACCCGATGCAGAACTGGGTCAAACCAGCATCCGCCATTATGTCGATGATATTCTGGCGATGGTGAGAGGGTTAAAGCACCCTCCCATTTTGATGGGCCACTCTATGGGGGCCCTCATTGCCCAGCTCGTGAGTGCCCGAACGCCGGTGCGGGCAAGTGTCTTGCTTGCCTCTGCTCCCATAGCAGGTACGGCACGCGTTTTCTCTCTGGATAGTTGGCTTATTCTTGGGCGCCAAGTTGTGCATCCTTTTTCATGGCGCAAACCACGCAAACCGACGTACCGGGCCATGCGATACGGCTTGTTTAACGAGTTGAGCGAACGTAACAGCCGCCAAATGTATGATCAGATTGTGTGGGAATCAGGACGGGCCATTTGGGAGGTTTGTTTCCACATGTACGACCCCCATCGCTCTGTGCACATTTATCCATCTGAAATTAACACGCCCCAGCTTTTTCTAACCGGCACACATGACCGGCTCACCCCACCCTATATTGGCAAATGCACCGCTCAACACTTTGGCAATACTGCTGCATTTGAAGCTATTGACGGGCGCGCTCACTGGTTGATTTCCGAACCCGGTTGGGAAGATGTGGCTGCTAAATCCCTTGATTTTATTCAGTGGCAGTTGGATCAACAGGCAGAACGACAAGCGCGTTAAGTGTGTTTTGCGTCTCAGAGGTTGCCTTTTGGATTTCGTATGTAGACCCTCACGCGGCAGGGTGTTAAATCTCTCTCGAATGCGTTTCCCGTAAACCGTCAGAAAGATGCGCGATGTTCCTGAATACCTCCTTCACGCCCTACTTTACTACGGCGGCTATTCGCAACGGGCTTTTAAGCGCTGTTGTGGCGCTCGGCATTTTTGCTGATGTCCCTGCCGCCCACGCAGAACCAGAACGCCCCGCCTCCAAATGCACCGCTGCCCTTGCCGATGACAATGGCTTTATTGGCTTTGCCTTGGAAAATGACTTTTTTGCGCGGGCGTCCAATTCAGACGAACATTATACAAATGGCATCCAGTTCTCCTACCTCACGTCGCCCAAAGCATCCGTTGCACGCCCGCTCGACAGTCTGACGCGTGTCCCCATGTTTGGGATCGATAAAAAATCTTCCTGTGCTTCCCATCGATATGCGGTCGCGTTGGGGCAAGAACTGTTCACCCCTGATGATACGGATACTTCCGCCCTTGTGGTGGATGATCGCCCCTATGCCGCATGGTTGCACCTGACCTTTGCCTTACAGTCGGTTTGGACCCATGAGGACAGCGGCATGGCGTTGCAGGATCATTGGAAATTAGATGTTGGGATCGTAGGGCCGTCGGCCCTTGGGGAGCAGATACAGAATGACTACCACGGACTGATCGGCGTCGCAGAGTCCAATGGCTGGGATAATCAGTTAAAGGATGAAATTGGGATCAACCTTACTTTCGAACGCTCCATACGCTCGCCTGTTTTCGAGACCCCAGCCCTGCTTGGGCTAGAAACCGACTTTGTCCCTTACGGGGTTGTGTCTCTGGGGAATGTACAGACCCACGCAGGACTTGGGGGTATCTTCCGTATTGGACCAGATATTCCTGAAGACTTTGGCCCTCCCCGGATTTACCCCGGCATTGGCGGGTCTGATGTTTTCATACCCAATGATAACTTTGATTGGTATCTCTTTGCGGGCGTGGAAGGGCGCGCTGTTGCACATAATATTTTCTTAGATGGCAATAGCTTCCGCGACAGTCATTCCGTCGACAAATACCCCTTTGTTGCTGAGGGGCGGGTGGGCATTGTTGCCGTCGTTGCCAAGACCGCGCGGATTTCCTACACGCATATTTTTCGCTCAAAAGAATTTAGACAGCAGCCAGAACCGGATCAATTTGGGTCGTTGACGCTCAGTTTTGCGCTTTAGGCGCTTGCGTTGCGTCTCCAATCAAGACACATTCCCTTACTAGCTATTTATAGGGGATGGGTATGGACACCGCTGCTTTTTCATTGATTGCACCAGATCAAACATATGGTCTCTTGGCTTTATTTTTGGGGCTTACGGCCTTTGGGTTTTGGTCTGAAAAAACCAAACTGGGTCAATTAATCTCCGGTGTCATCCTTGTCATTCTGATTGGGTTGGCCCTTTCCAACCTACGCATCATTCCTTTTGCCTCTTCGTTTTATGATATGGTGTGGTCTTATGCGGTTCCCTTGGCCATTCCCCTCCTTTTATTCCGCGCTGACCTGCGCCGCATTTTGCCTGTGGCGGGGCCGATGCTCATTACCTTTGTCATTGCCACCTTGGGCACCATCGCCGGTGTCGTGGCGGGGTATCACCTCATCGACTTAGGCCCTCAAGCTGCCAAAATCGCCAGTATTTTAGGGGCAAGCTGGATTGGGGGGTCAATGAATTTTGCCGCGACCTCACGTGCCTTGGAGCTGAATGACGGGACACTTGTCTCGGCCATGGCAGCTGCAGACAATGTGGGCGCGACGCTCTTTCTTCTTCTCATTGTCACCCTGCCCATGATGGCCGCTGTACGGAAATTTTTTCCCTCGCCGATTATGGATGCCGCAGATGCTGCGCCGGCTCAAACTGAAGCAGAAAAAGAAGAGGGGTATCAAATCCATATGTTTGATTTGGCCCTATTGCTTGGTCTATCAGCCCTGTGTTGTTTTCTCGGCTTTCTCACCGCTAATTTTCTCGGCGGTATCGGCGCGCGCGCTGAAATCGAATGGCTTGCCAACTTCTCCTCCTATGGCATGCTCTTTCTCACCCTCTATGCGTTGATCATTGCAAATGCTTTTGCCAAGCCGATGGAACGCCTGCAGGGGGATTTCCAACTGGGCATGGTCTTCATGTATTTGTTCTTTGGTGTTATGGGCGCGGGTGCAGATGTTGTCTTAATGATCGGCACAGCCCTGCCGGTGTTCGGCTTTGTTGGCATCATGGCCAGCGTGCACCTTATCGTTGTGTTGATCGCCACCAAAATTTTCAAAGTTGATTTGGCCGAAGCCATGCTCGTGTCTAATGCGGTTGCCCTTGGCCCTGCCACAGCAGCGGCCCAAGCCGCCGCACAAGGATGGCGCACGCTTGTCACCCCGGCGGTTATGCTTGGGGTGCTCGGTTATGCCTCCGCGACATTTATCGGTGTTGCCCTCGCCCAGTGGCTCGCGAGTTAACTCCGCCGGGTGCTGACAACCGTTGCGAGGAGGACACGGGCTTCACGTGTTCGTGGATGCCTGATCGCAGGGAGCGGCTGAATCTCCTTGTCGCACTGCAACAATTCCGCTAGAAAAGCTCCAGATGGTGCCCCTCGGGGGTAAAAGGGAATTCGGTTTAAACCCGAAGCTGTACCCGCAACTGTATGTGACGAGCGCTGTATCTTGGGGAAACCCATACCACTGAGGCCTTTTGAAGGGCATCGGGAAGGTGATACAGGGCGATGAAGCACAAGCCAGGAAACCTGCCATCGTGTCGTCCGTCCCAGAACCGGGTGAGTTCACGGGCACGGCCTTCCGTTGCGACGACATAACTTGGTTGAGGATCAGCTTTGCTGGATCTAGATAGGTTATGGGCGTCTTCGGTGATGTTTTAATCTCCTGCATCCATGCGTCTGCTGTCCTCTTAAATTTTGGTCAGAGGGCCTTGCTATGACGTTTGTAAAATACGGACTTCTCATATCAGCATCTGCATTTGCGCTAACATCAACCGCTATTGCTGCAGATTCTGAAACAACTTCCACGATTAAGCTCGACGAAATCGTCGTGACGGCAACAAAAACAGAAACACCTATTGAGCAGGTGGGTAGCAGCGTATCTGTTATCACAGCCGCTGAAATTGAAGAGCGCCAGTATCAATTTGCGCTTGATGTTTTGCGCGCCATGCCCGGTGTTCAAATCAGTCAAAATGGGGCATTCGGTGGCACCGCCAGCATTCGCATTCGCGGTGCGGCAAGTGGCCAGACGATGGTTTTGATTGATGGCGTTGAAGTCAACGACCCTGCGGGCACGTCGAACTCGTTCAACTTCGCCAACCTTGATGTTTATAGCATTGAGCGTATCGAAGTATTGCGCGGCCCCCAATCCACCCTCTACGGGTCTGATGCCCTTGGCGGTGTTGTCAGCATCACCACAAAACGCGGCAAAGGTCCCCTTACCTTTTCAGGTTTTGCGGAAACAGGCTCTTACGGCACTTCTCGCTTTGGCGGAACGGCTGCGGGCAGCGACGAAAAGGTCGATTATCGCCTGTCTCTCTCTACCGTACGCAGCAGCGGCATTTCCAAGTATGACGAAAACCTTGGCGGCGATGAAGCTGATAGCTACGAAAACCAAATCTTCAGCGCAGCAGCAGGCATCGACATTTTATCCAACTTGCGGGCACAAGGGTCATTCCAATACGCTCTGTCTGAAAATGAGTTCGATAACTCCACCAGCGACTCCTACGACTCATTTGGCGAAAATCGTGAAATCACAGCGTCCGGCAAAATTGATTGGTCTGTTTTTAACGGCGTCCTTCTCAACACATTTGAAGCCGGCTACAGCAAAATCAACCGCGACTCTCATTCTGGTGGATTTGTCAGCCCCTTTATGGGCAAGCGCACAAACTTCAGCTATCAGGCAACGGTAACCCCGCATGACTTTGTCACCTTGGTTGGTGGGGCTGAAACGGAAAAAACTGAAACGGGCACGGGCTATTCCGGCACGACAAACAGTTTTTATGGGCAAGCTCAAGTGGTGCCTTTTGAAGGGCTTTCCCTTGTTGGCGGTCTGCGCCACGACAACCACGACCTAACCGGCACCGCCAATACAATGCGCTTCACCGGTGCTTACCACTTGGACACAACGGGCACGACCTTCCGAGCAAGCTGGGGTGAAGGCTTCAAAACGCCAACACCTTTCCAGTTGACGGCTTGCTACACTGGCTACGGCTGCTTAACAGGACCGAACGAAGATTTGCTTCCTGAAGAATCCATCGGCTGGGATGCCGGCATCGAACAGCGTTTGCTTGATGACCGTTTGTCGGTTGAAGTGAATTACTTCAATCAGCGCATTCGCAATCAAATTGATTATCAAGGTGGCCGATATGAAAACCTTGACCGGGTGAAAAGTAAAGGGTGGGAAGTCATCACCACTGCACGTCCATTAGATTGGGTTGAGGTCTCTGCGAATTATACTTTCCAAGACACGCATGAAAACAATGCGTCTACTCAATTGCGCCGCACACCAGAACAACTCGGCTCGGCTCACCTGACAGTCTTTGCCACAGACGACATTGTTCTGGGTGCTGATGTTGTCTACAACGGCGAAGAATATGAGTCCGCAAGTGTGACATTGGACAGCTGGACCCGCGTTGACTTGCGTGGTTCATACCGGGTCAATGAGAACTTCGAGGTATATGCACGCGTTGAAAACCTCTTTAACGAGGAATATCAGGACATTTACCGGTATGGTACGCCTGACCTTTCCGGCTACGTAGGCATTCGTTTCCACTGATGACATATTTCTCCAAAGCTCTGGCCCTTTTTGTCGGCACTGCCCTTTTTGGGGCAGCGTCTGGGGCTGGGGCTTTGGAGAGCTCACCCAGCAACCCCTCTCCCTCTTCTGTAAAACCACGTGTTGTTTCTTTAGATCATTGTGCGGATCAGTATGTTCTGGCCTTGGCAGATCGGTCGCAAATCCTTGCGCTCTCGCCTGCTGCTCAGTCAGAATATTCTTATATGCGCGATAAAGCGGTTGGGGTGCCTACTGTGCGCTCCACCGCAGAAGAAGTGCTTATGCTTGGCCCCGACAAGGTGATACGCCAATGGGGGGGCGGCTATGAAGCGACGGAAGTTCTGGCGCGCTTTGGCCTGCCGGTTGCTAAAATAGAAAACGGTCACTCCATTGAAATCATGCGCAATAACTTGCTGATTGCAGGTGAGGCCTTAGACCAGATGGACCGCGCGCACGCGTTGATTGATGAATTTGATGCCCGCCATGCGCGGCTCAAAGAATATGCGCATACGCACAACCCTTCTGCGATTTACATTACGCCCTCCAGCTCCACAACTGGCGGGGAAACTTATGTGGATCAACTTTTGAACCTAGGGGGCGTTGACAATCTCATGGCGCACACGGGCCGTACTGGCTGGGTGCCGCTCAACCTAGAAGCCATGGTCCTCACCCCACCAGAACTTGTTGTGACCGGGTATTTCGATCTCAAGACCAATCACCAAAATCATTGGTCAATCGCCCGTCATAATTTTCTACGCCAAATCCTCAAAAATACACCTACGGTTCACATCCCCAGTGATGAGCTATCGTGTTCGGCTTGGTTTAACTTGTTTGCAGCTGAACGTATTTTGGATGCGCGGCACAAGCTGCTTGCGCCCTCACATGAGGAAAGCGCAGATGACCGCCAGTGATTTCGTCGTCCATCCATTTGGCTCGGGCCTTATTATAGTTGCTGGCCTGCTGTTAGAGGCCATGATTGGCTATCCACCTGCACTTTTCAAAGCCATCGGCCACCCGGTTAGTTGGATGGGGGCTTTGCTGTCTTTGTTGGAGCGTACCTTCAACAAACCCGACTCCTCAAACAAGGTACAGTTTTTAAGCGGTGGCTTGGCGCTGGGTTTCTTGCTCATGGTTGTGGGGGGGACGAGCTATTTTGTGCAAACACTCTTGCTTCACCTGCCCTACGGGATCATCGGCCTTTGTATCGCTGCCGCCACCTTATTGGCGGGCCGGAGCCTTTATGAGCATGTGGCCATGGTCGCCCACGCCTTGGCAGAACAGGGCTTGGAGGGGGGTCGCCACGCCATTTCCCTTTTGGTGGGGCGCGACCCTGCCCAATTAGATGAAGCAGGTGTTGCCCGTGCTGCCCTTGAAAGCTTGGCTGAAAACTTTTCTGACGGTGTGGTTGCTCCTCTGTTTTGGGGCGTGGTTTTTGGCCTGCCCGGCATTGCACTTTATAAAGCCGTCAACACAGCCGATAGCATGATCGGACACCGCAACGCACAATATGAATATTTCGGCAAATGCGCTGCCCGTCTTGATGATGTCCTAAACTACATTCCTGCACGATTGGCCGCGGCCTTCCTTTATCTTGTCGCGCTGCCGTCTTCTCACCAAAATCGTATTTATAAAATTGTTCGGCGCGATGCCCCCCTGCATCTTTCATGGAATGCTGGCTGGCCGGAAGCTGCCATGGCAGGCGCACTGGATGTTCGCCTCGGCGGACCTCGCCACTATGGGGCACGCCATGTGGAAGGGGCTTGGCTTGGTGACGGACGCACAGATGTAAACGCAGGTGATATTAAACGCGGCCTGTGTGTCTATGTGCGGGCGGGTTATGCCTGCGCCCTTCTTTTTGGGTTTATGTCAGCCGCATGGTTGGGGACGGTGCTCCTTGACTAACACGCATGACATCGCCCATGGGGGCGACCTTGGGGCAATTATCCAAGCCTATCCAAACGCCCCCACCCCTTGGATTGACCTGAGCACAGGCATTAGTCCTTGGCCTTATCCGTATGACTCGCTTCCGTTGGATTTAACCGCTCTTCCAAGCCACGCTGACGAACAAGCTTGCCGGGAGAGCATGGCCCACTACCTTGGCTGCGCCCCTGACACGGTGACTCTTATGCCCGGCTCTCAGATTGGGATATCCCTATTGCCGCGCGTGCTGCCGCGCTCCCGCATTGTTATTGCTGGACCAACCTATGAAGAACATGCGCATGCTTGGCACAGTGGGGGACACGACGTGACCACGCTTCCTTTGTCAGACGCGATCACAGCGCAAGCTGACGTCTTGGTCCTTGTCAATCCGAACAATCCAGACGGCACCCTCGTTGCGCAAGCTGAACTAGAACGCTTGCGCCAGCGCCAAGCGGCAAAAGGAGGCTGGCTGATTATTGATGAGGCTTTTGGAGATATTTCTCCGAGCACAAGTTTTGCTTCCCACGCAGGCGCCGATGGGTTGATTATCTTGCGGAGCTTTGGCAAGTTTTTTGGCCTCGCTGGGGTGCGCCTTGGGGGCATATTAAGCCCCCATCCGCTTGGCCGCCTGATTACACAGGCCATAGGGCCATGGGCCGTTAGTACGCAGGCGTTGCGTATTGGTGCCGCGGCCTATCAAGACACGGTATGGATTGACCGCATCCGAGATCAACATAAATCCCGGATGCACGAGCTTGAGACCCTATTGCGTTATGCTGGCTTAGACTTGGTCGGTGGCACCAACCTCTTTTGCCTCGCGCAACACGCCCACGCCCCCGCCCTCTTTACCCACCTTGCACGCGTTGGGCTTTATGTGCGCCGATTTGAGAAACACCCGACTTGGCTTCGTTTTGGCCTGCCTGCCGACATGACAAGCCTTGCACGATTGAAGCAGGCTCTTTCAACTTTTGGAGACATCGAATGACACAAGATACCCCCTCAGGCAATGAGGCGCACACCGCGCGGATGAAAGACGTTCAAGCCGCCCAACGTAAAAAAATCTCTGAAAAGAAAGAAGCCGACCGAGGGTTCATCTTGGTCAACACAGGTGATGGTAAAGGCAAGTCCACTTCCGCTCTTGGCACTGTTATTCGGGCGCTCGGGTGGGGGCATAAAGTCGCCGTTGTGCAATATGTCAAAGGAAACTGGAAAACCGGAGAACGCATGTTCTTTGAAAAAAATTCAGACCTTGTGACATGGCATACAATGGGCAAAGGCTTTACTTGGGATACACAGGATAAGTCTCAAGACATTGAAGCGGCCCGTGCGGCGTGGGCTGTGTCCCTCGACCTAATGGCGTCGGGAGACTACGACCTTGTGGTTCTAGATGAGCTGAATATCGTTTTGCGGTATGATTACCTCGACATTGCAGAGGTCATGGACGGGCTAAGCCAGCGTGACAAACGGACCTCCGTTTTGATCACCGGGCGAAATGCCAAACCAGAGCTGCTAGAACAGGCCGATTTGGTGACACAGATGGAAGCGACGAAGCATCCTTTTGAAGCGGGTTTCAAAGCACGACGCGGCATTGATTTTTAAACGATATTGATTTTAATCGGCAAAGGCAGCATTCATGGCTTTCCTCTCTTTCCTACGAACCCACCCTTACGGGCTCAATCTCACGCTCGCCACCTGCTTGGGGCTGATGATGTTTGTGGGGTTGTTCTTGGGCTATGCTCCTTTGGGAGTGGCTGATGCTACGCAAGGCCTGCTGGGCATTGGGGATCAACGGTATATCTATATCATTCAAGACATCCGCCTGCCGCGTATTGTGCTAGGTGCATTAGTCGGTGGGTGCCTGGGCACTGCGGGGGCTGCCTTACAGGGTTTGCTGCGCAACCCCCTTGCCGACCCCGGTGTCATTGGTATTTCCTCAAGTGCCGGACTGGGTGCCGTCATCGCCATCTACTTTGGGTTAAGTTCGGTCTATGCTTTTTCCGTTCCGGCATTGGCGATCATCTTTGCCATTGGTGCGATGTTTATTCTGATTTGGTTGGCGGGCCGTGACACCAGTATCTTGACATTAATTTTAGCGGGTGTGGCTATCTCCAGCTTAGCTGTTGCTCTCACATCCTTGGCAATGAACCTTGCACCCAACCCCTATTCTCTCAGTGATATTGTCATGTGGCTTCTCGGGTCGCTTTCCAACCGGTCCTATTCTGACCTTGCCTTGTCTGGTCCTTTCATGGCTGTGGGCCTTACCTTGTTATTTGCTGCCGCACGCGACCTGCCCGCCCTCACCCTTGGCGAGGACACAGCAGCTTCTATGGGGGTTAATTTGAAACGCTTGCGGTTGCAGGTGATTTTTGGCGCGGCGCTGAGTGTCGGTGCAAGCGTTGCCATTTGCGGCACTGTCAGTTTTATCGGCTTGATCGCACCCCATCTGGTGCGCCCTCTTACGCAACACGACCCCGGCCGTTTGCTCTTGCCGAGTGGGTTGCTCGGCGCTTTAATATTGGTGCTGGCAGATATCGCCGTGCGCATTGCCCCCGGCGCGATCGAGCTTAAATTGGGTGTTGTCACTGCCTTGCTGGGTGCGCCCTTCTTCCTATGGCTTATCATTTACACTCGGAGGTCGATGAGATGATTGAAACACGCTCTCTTTCCGTCTCGTTGGGCGAGCACGCTGCTGTGCGTGATTTATCGATGAAACTCAACTCCGGTGAACTGGTTGGCTTGATCGGCCCCAATGGTGCCGGGAAGACCACGTTGATGCGGGCACTCCTGCGCTTGATACCAAGCGATGAGGGCCAAATCTTTTTAGACGGCCAAGAAATCACGCACGACCCAGCCCATTTCCATGCGGGCGATATTTCCTATTTACCGCAGGGGCAGGACATTGCATGGCCGCTCACCGGGCGGCGCTTGGTGGCGCTTGGTCGAGTGCCACACCAAACGAGCTGGAGCCACCTCAGCGCAGCAGACGACGCCGCCATTGATGCGGCGATGGAGCTGGCCAAAGCGACAGATTTTGCCAACCGCCCAGTGCGCCAACTTTCTGGTGGCGAACGCGCACGCATTTTGCTGGCCCGCGCCCTCGCTGTTGGGGCGGATACATTATTGGTTGATGAGCCGACCGCTGCTTTAGACCCTTATTTTCAACTCACCGCGATGGAAGCCCTTAAAACGGCCACTCAACAAGGCACATCGGTTTGCGTTATCTTGCATGACCTCAATCTCGCCATGCGCTATTGCGACCGCCTCTACTTGCTCAACCAAGGGGGACTTGTGGCTGAAGGTCAGCCCCATGACGTTTTGAATGATGCAAACCTGAAAGCGGTCTATCACGTTGATGTTGCCCGTGATGCTCAGAGCGGCCTGATCGTCTCTCATCACTTGTTGGGATAAAGCATGACTGCATTGATGTTTCAGGGAACGGGGTCTGACGTTGGCAAATCTGTTTTGGTTGCCGGGTTGGCGCGGGCTTTTGTGCGCCGTGGCCTGAGCGTACACCCGTTCAAACCTCAAAACATGTCCAACAATGCAGCCGTTACGCTTGATGGGGGCGAGATTGGCCGCGCCCAGTGGTTACAAGCCATTGCAGCGGGCGTGGAGCCATCCATCCACATGAACCCTGTTTTGCTGAAACCCCAAAGCGATGTCGGGGCGCAGGTCGTCTTGCATGGAAAAGTGATCGGTACAGCGCAAGCCGCCGACTACCAGCGCCGCAAACAACATTTACTGGCGGGCGTGCTCTCCAGCTTTGATATTTTGCGGGTACAAGCAGACCTTGTGCTTGTGGAAGGGGCTGGCAGTCCAGCGGAAACGAACTTGCGGGCTGGCGATATTGCCAACATGGGTTTTGCAACAGCGACAGACACGCCAGTGGTTTTGATCGGTGATATTGATCGCGGCGGGGTTATTGCCTCACTGGTCGGCACCCATGAAGTTTTATCTCATACCGATCGCGCGTTGATTAAAGGGTTTCTCATCAACAAGTTTCGCGGCGATGTTACTCTCTTTGACGAGGGCCTCACCGAAATCGAAACACGCACAGGCTGGGCTGGGCTTGGTGTTCTTGGGTGGCTTCCCGCGATGCGGGACCTGCCAGCAGAAGACGGCGTGGTGCTGGAACGAGCCGCCACAGGCAACGGCGCGGCGCTCACCATCGACATTCCGATGTTGTCGCGTATTGCCAACTTTGATGAATTTGACCCTCTGGCCCGCGAAGGTTCTGTTGATCTGCGGTTTGTTCCCCCCGGTGAAGCCATTCGAGGCACGGCAGACCTCATCATTTTGCCGGGCACAAAATCAACGCTTGCTGACTACCAATTCCTTTGTGCACAAGGGTGGGATATCGACCTGCGGGCACACCTGCGGCGTGGTGGCTCCGTTCTGGGTATTTGTGGCGGTTTCCAAATGCTGGGAAACCACATAACCGACCCGGAAGGCTTGGAGGGCACAGCTGGCACTGTTGTGGGGCTAGGGCTTCTTGATATGGAGACACGGCTCAACCCCCAAAAAGAAGTGCGGCGCGTGCGCGGCACGCTCCACGGATCGCCGGTTCCCTTTGAAGGTTATGAAATCCACAACGGTGTGAGCCAAGGGCCTGCCCTCACACGGCCTTGGTTGATGAAAGAAGGCCAGCAGCCACATGGGGCATGCGCCCTTGAGGGCAATGTGATGGGGGCTTATGTGCACGGGCTTTTTGAAAGTGGCGCATTTCGCACTGCCTTCCTTGAGCGCTTCAAGGTGTCCTCAACGGATCCACGCGATCATATTGTGCGCGTAGAAAAGGCCCTTGATGATATTGCCATTGCGATGGAAAAGGACTTAAACCTTGACGCCATGCTTAAAATGTCTGGCGCATGACAGGCTAAGGCTGTTTGAGCACCAGCGGCAGGCCTGCCACAATCATCACAGCTGCATCGCACACGCCTGCAAGGCGTTGGTGCATTCGGCCAGCTTCATCACGAAAGAGCCGCGCCAGTGCGTTATCTGGCACAATCCCCTGTCCCACTTCATTGGAAATGAAAACAACCCGCCCTTTGCACGCCCCTAACGCGTCAATCAAATCATCGACGTTGGCGTCAATATTCTTTTCAGCCCCCATCAGATTGGATAGCCAAAGTGTGAGGCAATCGACAAGCACTATTTGGTTCGATGTAATCTGGGAACGCAGAACATCAGCAAGGGCCAACGGCTCTTCAATCAAAGACCAATTATCGCCGCGCCGCTTTTGGTGATGGGAAATGCGGTCACGCATTTCGCCATCCCAAGCTTGGGCCGTGGCAATATAAATGTGCTCCCCTTCTGCACACTCAACCAATTGTTCGCCGTATCGGCTTTTTCCCGATCTCGCACCGCCTAACACTAATGTTGAAAATGGCCCTTGCGCCGGAAGTGAAAAAGTAGCTTGTGTCACAGGGAAGCTCCCACAATGGATACCAATGGCAGCAGCATAACGCAGCTTGCCAAGCCTGCACTTTCGCAAATTTCTATGCCTGCCCCAAGGCAGTCACCCGTTTGGCCGCCCAGACGTATTTTCAAATACAGCCACCAGCCTGCAATGATGACGACCATAGAGAGGAGTACGGGTGCCAACCAAAGCGAGAACGCCACCAAGCTGAGCGCCCAAAACAGAATAGGCACGGGGCTGGTCGCCCATGAGAAGCGTTCACCTGATCCGATTTCTCCGGGTGCCCTAGACTTGAGAACAGGCAGACAGGCTGTCCAGACAAGAGGCCCCAACCGTGCGGCGGCGATCAACGGAATGAGGAGCCATATGTAATCGGTTTTACAGAGCAGCATCAAAAAGATGAGCTTTGCCATCACTTGCAATAAAACTGAAATCGCGCCGAATGCCCCCATGTGCGGGTCTTTCATCACCTCATGAAAGCGGTCCGGGTTTGCATGGCTCGCCCCCAAGGCATCGGCCAAGTCGCCTAGCCCATCAAGATGCAATGCGCCCGTCAAGGCGGTCCAAAACAGGACGCCCAGAAATGCGCCCGCCCAAGGGTCCACCAATTGGCCCACATAAGCAGCCCCGGCAACCAACACCCCGAGCACGCACCCCACAAGTGGAAAGTAGGGTGCTGAATGCGCGAGATCATCTGGCACAAAATTTTTGATCTGCGGTGTGGGCAGCCGGGTTAAAAATTGAAGAGCCAGAATAAAGTGTTTCACCGGGGATTTCACGGTGCCCCCTCAAGGGCATGTAATTGCGCCCGTACTTTGCCATCGTCTTCTAAATAGATGGTGAGCTGTAGCAGCACCGCCAGCGGGAGGGAAAAGCTCCAGCTTGCTTCATAGGATACGCCCATGGTTTCACACAGCATGGCGCGGATTGCGCCTGCGTGACTGACGATCAAGACCGATTGTCCCTCGCTGTGATCAAAGAGATCAGACAGACCTTCATGCACCCGTGCGCGCAACGTTCCCCAGCTCTCGCCGCCGGGTGGGGGATTGTCTATCGGGTTTTCCCAAAAGGCCCGCAAATGTGTTTCAGCCACTGCCATCACTTGCTCGGTGGTTTTGGCTTCCCACTCCCCAAAGTCTAGCTCTCGAAACCTTGGTTCAATTTGAGGCTCAAAATGCTCTTGGGCAAATAGCTTGCAGCGTTTTAAGGGGGAGGTGATGACCTGGTCCCACGAGCGCCCCTCAACACGTCGGCGCATCATGTCCCATCCGGCCTCTGTCAGTTCAGGATCAGAACTGCCGCAAAATGTTCCGGCCAATGGGTTTTCGCCGTGCCGCAAAAGGGTGAGCGAGATTTTCCGCGTGCGGTCAGGCTGTGTCATTGCTCTGCTCCTTGGATGCACGCGTCTTATCACTGACACCCGCATCCTCAAAAGTTGCCATTTTGTTGTGTAATGAGCAGGCAAGGCGAATAAGAGGTAACGCGACCGCCGCCCCACTGCCCTCTCCTAGTCGCAAGCCGATGTTAAGCAACGGGCGCGCTTCAAGTTCGCCTAAAATATGACCATGCCCTTGTTCTGCCGACTGATGTGTAAAAATCATCCAAGGCCGACAGCTTGGGTTGAGACGCACAGCGGCAAGGGCTGCGGCGGTACAAATGAAACCGTCTACCAATACAGGCATTTGGTTCTGCGCCGCCGCGATATAAGCGCCTGTGACGGCCGCAAGGTCGTGCCCTCCTACTTTTCGCAACACCTCCAACGGCTCGGGAGGGGCCTTTTGAGGGTCTGCCGTAAGGCCATGGAACACAAGGCTCTCTTCCAACACCTGGCGCTTATGGCTTAGGCCTGCAGGGTTGATACCCGTGCCTGCCCCCGTAATCTGGGCGGGGGCCGTTTGGGTGAGGGCTGCGGCGATCGCGGTTGCGGCACTGGTGTTCCCAATTCCCATTTCGCCCAAGATCAAAAGGTCTGTCTTGGCGGTCAAGGCGCGTTCCACCGCTCTTTGTCCGGCGGCTAAAGCGTGGCTGAGGTCAGTGGCACTCAAGGCATCTTGGCGTCTAAAATTTGCACTTCCCCGCGTCACCTTGTCCGTCACGACGCGATCAAGCGGCTCTTCCAAAATAGAGCCCACATCAATGATTGAAAGATGAGCACCGCTCTCCCGAGCTAAGACAGATATGGCCGCCCCTCCGGCGACAAAATTTGCCATCATTTGGCCCGTCACTTCTTGAGGGAAAAGCGAAACTCCCTCTGCGACAATACCGTGGTCTGCTGCAAAAATAAGAATGTGGGGAGTATTGATCTGCGGGGTTTCTGTCTTCTGACAGGCCGCTAATTGAATGGCAACCTCTTCTAATTGCCCCAAAGAGCCGGTGGGCTTGGTCAGGATAGCTTGCCGGGCGCGGGCAGCAGCGGCGGCCTCTTGATCTGGCAGAGGCGCTGCTAATGTGAACCAATCTGCCATACTCTCACTCCTGCACATCATCGCGATTAGACCATGCGACACTACACTATTCGCACATAGATCGTCTCGGTCCATAGCACATGCCGGACGAAGCGCTGGGTCTCAATGTCTTTAAAGAGGAGAGATGGTACCGTCTCCCTGAATCGAACAGGGGACCTCTAGATCCACAATCTAGCGCTCTAACCAACTGAGCTAAGACGGCATACTCAAAACAAGACCATAGTGGAAGCGGTGAGCTTCGTGACCTCATTGAATGCGCCGCAATCTACTTATCTCTGAGCGGCTTGGCAAGCCCTTGATTTGCTTTGTGGTAAAGCTTTTGGGGACAAAAAAGGGGCGCAGCGGACCAAATGTCCTCTGCGCCCCAAAAACATACTGTTTGAGCCTTAAAGAGCCACACCTAGCGTCGCCATAAGCGCGTGATTTGTGAGCGTATCGCTGTTTTGCATTTCGTAAGAAAAGTCCAATTGACCAATCTCAAAGACCATCGTCACACCAGCGCCCGCATAAATGGTATCAGAATCGACCTCATCCCCGGTGACGGTAAACTTGTTCCCGCCAGAAACGAAGGCGGCTGAGATTTCCGGCGCATCCCCAATGAATTCATGAGACCATGCGGCATGTAGGCTTGGAATAAAGAGAATATCGCCAGAGCCAAATGCGTGTTCAACCCGCATCCCAACATTACTGCGCATCGAATTGAAGGTACGGCTATCATAAGCAAGATTCATGCTCTGACCGTCCTCCTCGTCATAGGAATCTTGTCCCAAATAGGTGTAAGACGCGCCGATTGTGGGGGTAATAGCTGTGCGGCCCATTTTGGCAACATATCCAACTTGCGCTTGCAAGCCTGCTTGGTAGCCAAGCCACGTAGCAGAGGGCAGGCGTTCCTCGTCTGCAACGCTCACGCGACGGGTTTGATTATATTCGTTCACGCCGATGGTTGCGACGGTATCCCAGAACAAAACGCCCATGTTATCAGAGTAATAAGCACTTAAAAGATAGCTGGACGCTTTATTTGCGTCGTCCACTGCGTCATCTGGTTCGTAATCGAGGACGCCATAATTAAAGGACAGACCGAAAATTGATCCGTCTTTTGCCCGACTATCCAAACCAAAAGCGAATGAATAAAGAGTGCCTTCATAATCGTCGCCCGCTGCACCCGCAGTCGATTCGATGGCGCCGTACCCTTCTTGTCCCCAGAAGCCTGTCTGTTGACGTGGCTGGCTCGTGCCCCACTCATACCCCGTGCGATAGGTACTTTTGGATGTAGAGGCTGTCGCAAAGAGCGGACGCAGCTGCTTCAAACGGTCTTGGATCATGCCGCTAGACGTATCTTGCAACATCATCGCCAAATCTTCATTAGCACCGGTCAGGTCAGGTAGCATGTCTTGGTACGCGGCCACAACTTCAGCTTCTGTTTGCAGATTACCAACCGCTGCCCCAAAGGTTGTTTCAGATTCAAGTGCTGTTGGGGCTGCATTGTATAGAGCTGTTTGGTTTGCATTCAAACCGAGATCTGCAGCTGATTTACGTTCAATGGTAACTTGCAGAACGTTGCCAACTTCATCGATTGATGTGTTGTAGCCTGCCGCAATGCCGCCAACAACCAAGTCCACGTCGCTGGTTGTTAAAGTCGTATTGGCTTCAGCAACATCAATAATTTGAGTGGTCGCTGTGTAAGCCATAAGCTCAACATCAATGATGGTTCCATTGTCGATGGTGACATCATCGGCAATCAACAACGCGTCGGTTGCTGGGTTCGTTGGGTCCCATTGAACTTCTACAGTGGAATCGAAAGCATCAAGCGTATTTGAGTCAGTGATGGTCACATTCGTGGCCGTAAAGCCTGCCTCTTCAACAACCAACGTGCCCCCATCGACGACAACATCAAGCGTGCCAATGGTGGTGGTAATGTCTGTGGCCGTGGTGAAAGACCCGCCACCGCTGATGCCTAATGTATTTGCGCCATCGCCAAAATCGATGAGCCCATCGATGAAACCGCCTGTGATGTTAATCGCGTCATCACCAGACCCCAATAAAATATCCCCCGTGATTTCACCGGAGTTATTCAGTGTAAAGCCTGCCGTATTTGCACTTACGTCAATCGCGATCTCAGCGCCTTTGGTAATGACTGTGTCATCATCCTCATCTGCGGATTCAGCTTCAATCGTCCCCTCATTATCGATGAGGACCAGCGATCCCGACAGGTCTTGGATGGCAATAACGTCAACGCCCTCCAAGCTTGAGACAGCTCTAATTATGCCAGAATCCTCTAAGGGATCGTCTGCGTCGGTATCTAATTCATTGGTAATGGAGGCTAGGCTCCCGCCCGCCTCTACTTTCACCGCAATGACCTCGACATTGGCTTCTGTAACCTCATCATCGTCATCAGACCCGATGTGTGTTGCAAGAATTGTCCCGCTGTTGGTCAATTCGGAAACGACCCCTTCATCACCAATGGAAATAACATGAAGACTGTCGGCCATATAAGCCACGCCGCTGATGGAAGCGTTTTCTCCATCATTGTGGATGCCATCCGTTAGCGTGGCTGTATTGCCCAGTCCATCGCCTTCAACCCGAATGGCGGTAACGGTAATGCCATCACCATCAATCGCGTCGGTGACATTCGAGTTACCTTTAATTATCGACTGATTGTAGATGCTAAATGCTTTGTCGCCTGCTCCAACGGCCCCCACAGCCACGTCGCCCGTACCGGCATCCGCATGGATCAAAATACCGTATTCACCGTAGCTTGTAATGGTCCCCGCATACTCATCTTCGAGAAGTTCATTTGAAATACCACCATCAAGGTCTGCATTGACGACGATAGCGCCGCCCCCGGCTTCGCCTCCGTCATCACTCACTTCCGATGCACCACTTATGATGGTGCCTTGGTTTGTGATCGCGCCTGTCGTATCTGAACTCACCAATACACCAATCGCGCCAACGTCATCAGCATCAATAGTGCCGTTGTCGTCGATTGTGACTGAGTTGTCTGTGTCAATGGTGACTGCGACAACACCGTCATCGGTCGTGATCGTGCCACCGCTTTTAATGACAATGTTATCCAGAAAATCCGACGTCGCAATTGGGCCGGCTGTTGTGCTGGAAATATCATGGTCAGCGGATGCGGTGCCGATATGGCATGTCATCGCAATCAGAGAAACTCCACACGCCAAAACATGGGTCAGGCTCCGGCGTTTGTTGACTAATTCTCTACTCATAGATGATCCCCTGCGACCGGCCTCGGTGGGCCCTGCTATACGACGGAATGATTGACCTCATCCCAAGCTTCTAACGTCGAAAGAGTTCAATTCCAGCGATAAATCCAAAATTATCCCCGAATGAGGCGCTTTCGACTTCCCCGACAAGAGCAAACCTTACGTTTCCACGTGTCTAATTTGATAATGCGGGCGATGTTAACCTAAGGAAGCAAGGCTGCCCACCCCGGAATCACCCGATTTCACCAAAGCGCGTAAGTTTTTGTTCGCGCTTCCACATCTTTCAATTTTTGGCAGTTTTACTGTGGTTTGATCCCAATGCCACCCCTCATCACAATAAATTCGGCCAAAGAGCGCGCACAAATATGCCAACAATCGCGATGGGCACCAAAAAGCGCAAGAGAATCAGCCAGACACTCACCCAAAGCACCCGGTTTTCACCTTCGGTAATGTTGAGAGCATCAAGCACAACCTCTCGCGACAAGGACCACCCGACAAACAGCGCCATCATGATGCCGACCATCGGCTGCACAAAGCTGGTGACTGAAAAATCGAATGTGTCGAAAATTGTTTTTCCCTCGTAAAGGCCAAAGAAGCCCAACGGGTAAAACTCACTCCAATCGCTAAAGGACAGCACACTGGCGATGCCCAAAATCCAAGCTGAACCACCAATAATCAAAGCTATTTTTCTGCGCGTGGCCCCATACTTTTCCTCTGCCCATGCAACGGCTGGTGCCAAGAGGGAGATGGCAGATGTAATGGCCGCCACAGACAATAAGAGAAAGAAGGCGACGCCGAGCAGGTATCCATTTTCCATTTCCCCAAAGGCAATCGGCACGGTGACAAACACCAGTCCGGGCCCTTCTGCAGGAGCCAGATTAAAAGTAAAAACCAACGGGAAAATGGCGAGGCCAGCCAAAAGCGCTACAGCTGTATCAGCGATTGCAATGATGACGGCAGATTGAGGAATGGAGGTGCTTTTATCCAGATAAGAGCCATACATCATCATCGCACCAAGGGCGATGGAAACCGAAAAGAAACCTTGCCCAATGGCCACCAGATACGTTTTGGATGTCACCTTGCTAAAGTCTGGCTCAAAAAGGAACGTCCATGCAGCACTAAAGCCTTCCGTACCAATGGCGTGGCTCACCATGAACAGAAGCAGGAGAAATAGCAAAGGCATCAAAAAGACCACCGCCCGCTCAATGCCTTTATGCAAGCCCCCCATCACGATGATGATGTTGATACCCATGAAAAGTGTATGCCAGAGCATCAGACTTACAGGGGCACTGATCATCCCGCTAAAGAGAGCGCCGGAACTCTCCCCAGTGAGGCCATCAAAACCTGTTCCCAAAGCGATGGTGGTATAATTGAGTGCCCAGCCCCCAATCACACTATAATAAGAGAGCACAATAAAAGCGCCAACTGTGCCCCCGATGCCCATCCACACCCAGAGTTTGGATTTATTGTGTGTGCGCACCAAGCTGTAAATGGAGTTTACCGGGCTTTGCCCCCCCATACGGCCCACCATGATTTCAGCAATCAAAATGGGTAGGGCAATGAGGGCGGTTGTGACGAGGTAGATGAGAACGAAGGCACCACCTCCATTTTCACCGGCGATAAAGGGAAACCGCCAAATATTGCCAAGCCCAACAGCACTGCCAATCGCGGCCATCAAAAATGCAAATCTGGATGACCAATGTTCTCGTAACGCTGTTGCCGCCATTTTTCCCCTCATTATTTTCCCAAACCCCACAGTTTTGGGCTGGTATGAACTTAGCCCAAAATGGGGCTGAGTCACACTTTACTGTTCGCAAGCGTCCCAATCCTTTGGCGTTAGGCCCTCATATGTTCCGCAGCGGTCCGCTGAGTTTATATAAAACCAGCGTTTAATGTCAGTTGGTTCTTTTGAAAGCACCTTCCTCCCCCTATATTCAACCCTCAATACGTTAAGACGTTGTCGGCGGATAAGAGCGGATAGATAGGAATGTGCCATGGTAGAAGCACCCATCAAGACAGCCATGATCGAAGCCAACGGGCTTCAATTTGAAGTAGACATTTGTGGCGATGGCGACAAATTCGCTTTGTTGTTGCACGGCTTTCCTGAAAGCAAATATTCTTGGCGTGCGCAAATGCCGTTGCTCGCCTCCTTGGGCTACACAGTCTGGGCGCCAAATTTGCGGGGGTACGGCATGAGCTCGCGGCCACTCGGTAAGGCAGCCTATAAAATGGCGCACCTACTCGATGATGTTGCCGGTTTAATCGATGCGGCTGCTGCGCGTGGCCACACAGGCCCCACCACATTGATGGCCCATGATTGGGGCGGAGCGATTGCCTGGTCCTTTGTTCTGAAAAAAGTGCGTCCCCTTGAGCGGTTCATTGTTATGAACCTGCCCCATCCCAACAAATTTGTGCAGGCCGTCAAAGGCTGGGCGCAGCTTAAAAAAAGTTGGTATGTCCTCTTCTTTCAAATTCCTAAACTCCCTGAATGGGTGATGACGCGTAAGGGCGCAAAAGCCATCGGCGATGCATTTTACAATATGGCCGTCAATAAAGAGCGGTTCACAGACGAGGTCCTTTCCCATTACCGCAAAAACGCGCTGTTGCCCGGCGCCATGACCGCTATGATCAATTATTATCGCGCGGCGTTTGGTGACAAAGACAATACGGATACATGGGAGAACCCGCCCCTTGTTGAGGTCCCCACTTTAATGCTCTGGGGAGAAGAAGACACAGCTCTGGGGAAAGAACTCACCTACGGCACTGATACGCTGGTACAGAACTTCACTTTGCGCTATCTACCGGGGGTCTCTCATTGGGTTCAACAAGAAGCACCAGATGCTGTGAACGCAATGCTTGAAGCATGGCTTACCGGAAAACCGGTGCCAGAGGCTTCTTATGGAGGCATTATCGAACCTGTTTCGACTGCCGACCAAATGACCGTTGAGAACCAAGCACCGGCTCAATCTGAGGGCTTGGCAAACGACACAGCAGAAACAACAGGCACGTAGACATATCAATAGATTCGCCAGGTGCCGTGCACACGCGGCGCATCCACAATGATCGGAATTGGGCATGAGTAACGGCGGTATTAATCAAGAAACGGACCAATCAGGCGAAATCCAAATTGGCCCAACAGATAAAGGCATGGTGCGCTTGTTTGTGCGGGGCGAAGACTTCGAATTGCCGATGGACTTTCTGCCTGATGAAGCTCTGGAAATTGCAGCAGAACTTGTTGAAGCAGCAGAAAGCATCACAGGTGCTAATAAGGGCCGTAAGAAATAGCTCTTTATGTGCTCCTCGCGCTAACACGCCCCCCTTACGCGTGTCAGGTTTCTCCTGACTGTTTTCTTGAAGCCACGTTAACCATAAAACACCCTTGTTGGGCGAAATGAGTTGCGGCGCTAGACCTGCGCATCGGTCAGCGATAGGTTAGCGATGCTTCTGGTTGGTCTGTGCGGGGCTCGGAAGCATGAAAACAATCTCATTCGCTCCCGCCCGCGTCCTCACTTGAGGATGTGCTGGCGTGATGTTTGAGGTCATATGGCAAGAGCTTAGAAGGGAGGCCACCTGTCTAAGTTATTGTTACTTTAGCGTCAGCTCATTTGAGCCAAGCGCTTCTATGCGTCAACAAGTTTGAATAGATCTATGGCCAAGAATCTCATCCCTGACCTGACCTCCCCAACGCTGGACCAATTGCGCGAAAGTTCTTTTCCGTCTTTTGTCTGGGATGTCACCCGTGGCCGCATATCGTGGGGCAACCGGGCGGCTTTGGTTTTTTTTGATGAGACAAGTATGCTCGACCTGATCGAGCGTGACTTCACCCCCACAGATCCAACCGTGTGCGAACTCACAGATATTGCCAGCCGCTTTATGTCAGAACCCATGGTGGAAACCCGTCTCGCATTTGACGGGGCTTTGGCGCGCCAAGCTGTTGCCTGTCATTGTTTCCCCGCCCCCCTAGACGATGGCCGTGCAGGGGTGACGGTTATGATTGTTCCAAGCAGTCGCACACACCCGCGCACTCGGTTTGAAGAAATTGCCGATGCCGCGCCCGCGCCGTTGCTGTTGATCTCCCCAGAAGGGACCATCCTCTACCGCAACGAAGATGCCCGTCGCACTTTGCCCCAATGTGCCATTGACACGCCATTTGAAAATTTATTTGAAAACACACGCCGCATGGCACCTTTGTTGGCGCTTGCTCTCTCAGACAATTCCGCCAGTCGCACGGTATCTTTACGCACGAAGGCTGGCTTTCGTATGCATCGCTTAACGGTGCGCAAAATTCAAGACCCTCAACGCAAAGCCCCCGCCCTTGTTGTCCTCCTGCGTGACATTGCCGACCGGCGTGCCCGCGAAGCTGAACAAACCAATGCCGTGACGACACAAGCCTCCTTGTTGGCGCAAGTCTCTGATTTCCAGTGGCAGCTTGACCATGCTGAACGCCTTACCGGACTAAGCCCGGAGTTTAAGGACATCAGCGGCCTTGCGCCGCATACGTTGATTGGGTTGACTTTTGCTGAAATGGCTCGTGTCATGGACACCACCCTGCCGCCTGCACTCACGCAATTATTGTCAGAGCGTAAGAGCTTCCATGACCTTCCCTTTGAGCTGGCCACCCCGGAAGGTGTGAAGCCTTATTTGTTGAGCGGTGTGCCCACACCTGCCCACGGCATGATGCCGCGCGGCTGGCTTGGGATCGCACGTAAAGCACTGGACCCCGTTGAGACCATCATTGAAAAAGAAGTGGTACGCGAAGTGGTGGTGCCGGATTTTGCCAAACAAGAAGAACTCAACCGTAAGCTGACACTCGCCGAAGATGAGCTGAAGCAAAAGTCAAACTTACTTAGCACCGTCACTCATGAATTGAAGACACCGCTTAATGCGATTTTGGGGTTTTCTGAAATCATGCAAACCGAAAGATTTGGCGCATTGGGTGATGAGCGATACGTGACCTATGCCGGGCACATTCATCGCAGCGGTGAATATTTACTTGATCTGGTGCGCGACTTTTTGGACCTGAACAAAATGGAAGCTGGGCGTTTCACGCCTGCCTTCGAGCGCATTGACCTGTCTGCTATTTTGCGCGAGTGCGTGGACCTGCTTTCAGTAGAAGCCCAGCGCAATGGGCTTTCCCTTACCCTAGACCTTCCTGACACATTGCCAGCATTGGTCGCGGACCCGCGCAGTGTCAAACAGATTATGCTCAACCTGCTCTCGAATGCCGTCAAATTTACGGCTGAGGGGGGTGAGATCACCTTGCGGGCACAGGCTGCGCCTGGTGGTGGGCTTACCATTGAAGTCCAAGACACAGGCTACGGCATGAGTACTGAAGACATTGCCATCGCCCTGCAGCCGTTCATGCAAGCAGGCAAACGGGCCATCAATGGCTTAGGCATCACAACACCAACCGGGGTGAAAGCCTCTCAGGTGGCGGACAAAAATGCGAAAGGCTCCGGCCTTGGCTTACCAATTGCCAAGGCTTTGTGTGAAGCCAATCACGCAGACTTTGACCTCAGCTCCGAACCGGGTGTTGGCACACATGTGCGCATTACATTCCCCGTCACTCAGGTGCTCATGGACTGATTAGCTTTGTAGCTTTGGCAGGTCCCGAAACAAATCGAGTGCTTCGGGATTGGCCAAGGCTTCTTTGTTTTTCACATCGCGCCCGTGCACAATATCGCGCACAGCCAGTTCTGTGATCTTGCCAGATTTTGTCCGTGGAATATCAGCAACATCCACAATGCGCGCGGGCACATGGCGCGGCGAGGCACCAGACCTGATCTTGCTTCTCAGTTCTTTTTCCAAAGCCTCATCCAATACGACACCCTCTGAGAGCACCACAAACAGGACAACTCGGACATCTTCTTCAAAGTCCTGTCCAATGGCTAAGGCTTCCACAATTTGCGGCAGGGGTTCTACTTGCGCATAAATTTCAGCCGTCCCAATGCGCACGCCGCCCGGGTTCAATGTCGCGTCAGAGCGCCCATGAATGATCAAGCCTCCATGGCTTGTGATTTCGGCAAAGTCCCCATGGCACCACACATTGTCAAAGCGATTGAAATAAGCGTCATGGTATTTTTCATTGGCTGGGTCGTTCCAAAACCCAATGGGCATTGACGGGAAGCTTGTTGTGCAGACCAGCTCTCCCTTTTCTTCGGTGATGGAGTGACCTGCGTCATCCCAAATGTCCACAGCCATGCCAAGCCCTTTGCATTGAATCTCTCCGCGCCACACCGGCAAGATCGGCGCACCCAACACAAAACAACTCAGAATATCTGTGCCGCCTGAGATGGAGCATAAAGCAACGTCTTGTTTAATAGAGCGATAGACATAATCAAACCCCTCCCCCACGAGCGGGGAACCAGTTGATAGGATCATGCGTAAGTTTGATAACTGATGTGTCTTGGCGGGTTCAAACCCTTGTTTGTTCAGCGCATCAATAAATTTAGCCGATGTGCCGAATATATTGACGTCCACGGCGTCCGCATAATCAAACAACACATTGCCATCGGGATAAAACGGGGAGCCATCATAGAGCGCCAAGCTCGCGCCGACGCCGAGACCTGCGACCAACCAATTCCACATCATCCACCCGCAAGTGGTGAAATAGAACAGCGTGTCGTCTGGGGTGAGCGACACATGCAAACAATGTTCTTTCAACTGGTTCAGTAGCACCCCGCCAGCGGAATGCACGATACATTTTGGTGCACCGGTGGTGCCGCTCGAAAACATAATATAGAGAGGATGATCAAAAGGCAGGCGCTCAAAAAAGATCGGGGCTGCGTCGAAGGCAGCCATCACGTCGGGCCACAAGCTCTCATTGTCCACACCCAATGCCCCTGCTTCGATAAGGGGCACAGTGACGACGCCGACAAGTGTTGGCAAAGCAGCCGCGATCTCCCCAATCTTTTGGGCCAAGCCTAGCTCTTTGCCGTTGTAACGGTAGCCATCGCAGGTAATGAGCAACTTGGGTTCAATTTGACCAAACCGGTCTAGGACACCCTTCACGCCGAAATCTGGGGAGCAAGAAGACCAGATTGCCCCAATGCTGGCCGCTGCCAACATCGCCACAATTGTCTCCGGCATGTTTGGCATGACAGCCGCAACACGGTCGCCCTTGTGGATGCCTTGCGCACGAAAGAACTGCCGCATTTTTGAAACCGATTGATTAAGCTCTCGCCAGCTCATGCTCGGTTTCTGGCTGCCCTCATTGTTGAAATGCAACGCAACTGTGTCATCGTTTTTGCGCAGCATGTTTTCGGCAAAATTGATATTGGCATCTGGAAAGAACGCCGCTCCCGGCATTTTATGACCATCTAAAATAATGCGACTGCCTTTTGTCCCGATAATCTCTGCATAGTCCCAGAGTGCTGACCAAAATGCCTCTGGCTGAGTCACAGACCACGCGTGCAAATCATCGTAGGTGGGCAGCGAAATATTGTGTTCCGCTTCCATTTTCCGGCGAAAAATATCCATTCGGGACGTTTCAATCTGTGATTGGGTCGGTTGCCATAATGGAGTGCTCATGAGGTTTTCTTTTCTCTGATTTGGACGCCCCTGTTTGGATCACAGCAGCAAATAGACACGATTGGGTTCTAAACATCTGAATTGGGCGATGCAAGTCACAGCCCCCTATCCTATTGTTTCCCCAACGTTAGCTCAGAATCATTTCCATTTTTTCTCACTTAAATTTGGTCAGCTATTTGATTTACCGTGCAAAGCGTTTATCAAATTCAAGGATCTAAATTTTGCTAAACGAATAGATTCTGCTTAAATAGATGCAGCTGGGTAGGGGATATTTGCCCATTACAATACTAGGGGGCGAGAGCTTGGCGGATACGCAGAAAAATATGGATTCCTCAAGCGATGCCAAGAAACCCTGTTTTATTATGGTCGGCGCGCCGCGTACTGGCACCACCTTGCTTGCCAATGTTCTGGGCGCCCATCCTCGCATTGCGATGTTTGATGAAGAGTTTCACGGGGCGGCTCGATTTATCATTGGCAATAAAATTCCTGCCGTAAAGCTATGTACGCCCAGTCAAATTCAGCTCACACAAAAGTGGCGGCCTTACTTTAAGATACTGCAAAAAAATGGTTTCCTTCGCAAAAGGCTCCGTCACCACCTTATTCGATCTCGCCTCAGTGCTACAGATTACAACCAAATCTTTGATGCCAAGTTCATTGTGATTTTGCGCGATCCGAGCCGTTCATTAGATGCGCTCATCAATCGCGAGAACATGAAACGCGCGCAGGCTTTGGACCATTTAACCAAAGCCTATTCTCTCTTCGAAACCCTCATGGATCAACCTGACTTCAACTGTGGCATCATTTCATTTGATCGCTATTTGGCCGACACTGAAGGACAAAGTCGGGCGCTGGCTGCATGGGCTGACTTGGACTATCGTGAGTCTATGCTAGACGGTGCGGCGTTAAACTCACGCTATGTCCATACGGGTGTTGTTAAAGAAAAAGCCTCTGATATGAGCGCAGACACAGTCGTCGATGACGACCTCAAAGATTTGTCCACGCTCTATCAAAGGCTT
Organism: Parvibaculaceae bacterium; assembly: GCA_029209985.1. Classification (GTDB taxonomy): domain Bacteria; phylum Pseudomonadota; class Alphaproteobacteria; order Parvibaculales; family Parvibaculaceae; genus NORP139. The sequence continues at coordinate 28,487 of JARGNZ010000016.1, read as the reverse complement.
CTGCGTTCAGCATTTTGAATGCTGTTGCCTTACACCAAACCAACAACTTGTCGTTGATGTAAGGTATGGAAGTGGCCATCTAATTTGGAAGCCAGCGCATCATACTCGCCCTCTTCCACGACAACCCCATCTTCAAAGACCAAAATGCGGTCTACATTACGCACTGTTGATAGACGGTGCGCAATGATGATGGCGGTACGGCCTCGGATCAGTTCATCCACAGCCGTTTGCACTTCGGCTTCTGTCACCGAGTCCAAGCTTGATGTGGCCTCATCGAGAACCAACAAAGGGGCATCCGCCAAAATGGCCCGCGCGATTGCAACGCGCTGACGCTCTCCACCAGACAGTTTTACACCGCGCTCGCCAACCATCGTGTCATAGCCGTCTGGCAAGGCCCGAATGAAATCGTGAGCCTGTGCCCGTTTGGCAGCCCGAATAATTTCGCGACGCGAGGCTTCAGGTTGCGCATAGGCGATGTTGTCTGCCAATGAACGGTGAAACAGGATAGGTTCCTGTTGCACCACGGAAACCGCTTGGCGCAATGAGCTTTGGGTCACATGAGCAATATCTTGATCATCGATCAAAATACGCCCCTCCTCCACATCATAAAGCCGCTGGAGTAATTTCAAGAACGTGCTTTTACCACTCCCTGATTTACCCACCAACGCAATCCGCTCACCGGGCCGAATGGTGAGGTTGAAGTCCTCATAAATTCGCTCGGCCTGATTGGCATAACGGAAAGACACCTGATCAAAACTGACCTTGCCTTTGCGCACTTGCAAAGGTTGAGCAACTGCATGATCAACTATTTCTGCCGGTGCTTTTCCAAACGCGACAACATCTTCCACATCGTTGATACTTTTTTGCAAGTGTTGCAACTGATAGGCCATTTCCCACAAGCGGTTTGCAAGTCCAATATAACTGGTGAGGACAAGCGTTACCAAACTTACATTGGCTTGCCCGTTGAACCACAACCAAGCGACCAATGAAATCATGGCAAGTTTCATCCCCTGCACAATGACCGATTGTATGAGACGCAAGTCTTCACCCCGTAGCCATGCCCTACGCGCCTTGCCTCGCCAATTGGTCACTGTTTCGTAGACCTTCCAACTTTCTCTCCATTCAGCCCCAAAGGCTTTGACAACGCTGTTGCATGTCACACTGTCAGCCACAGAGGCACCCAGTTCCGTATCGGCCCCCACATGTTCCCGGTTGGGGGCCAAGAGATAATGTTGAAGCGCCCATATGGTCAAACCAATGTAGGCCACAACAAAAAACAACATCACAAAGCCCATGATCGGCCACACGAAAGCGACAACGGCAATCACCGTCGACATATGGATCATGGCTGGTAAAAACCCAGTCACCACCATATCCGTATAGAGATCATACCCCCACATGCCGCGACTAATTTTACGCATGGTCGCCCCTGCAAAGTGATCGGCGTGCCAAGACGACGAAAAACTTTGCACACGGTCAAATGCTTCCGTCACTATATCGCGCATACAGTCGGTTGATTGCCGGATCAACAATCGAAACGAGATTTGCGAGAACACGATATAAAGGCCGCTTTGTACGGCCATTAGGATAACCACCGCCATTGCCGCATCAAAATTCTCACGAGTTGGAACCTGCCCCCCCGCTGCCACCGCGTCCATTAACTTGGAAGCCAGCAAGGGGAAGAGAGCCTCGACAAATGCCAAAAGCGATATCGCTCCCAACAAAAGACTCATGCGTTTTGGATATCGGCACCAACGATGCCAAATGAACGTGACTACCTGCCAAGACGTCACGTCTTTTCTTTCTTTCTCAGTCATTTCAAGCCTCATGCATGCCGAGACCAACGCACACGCGCGGGCACGGCGGCTCTGCCTTAACTCAAAGGCAGAACAGATACGCATTACTTGGAACCTGGGTCACGCAGACGCGTTTCAACACGATGTGTTAAAACAGTCTTTAGCTCATATCGGAAGGTTTTGGTCCTCGCACATTTCTGTGCTTTGGAGGAAAACCGCTGACCGCAAAAACCATCTTAAATTGATGTTTGTGGCTAGTATGAGAGCGTGAGCCCGGTTGTTAAGTCCCGGGCGCGCGGTCATCGTACCAGCGTCCCAGAGACGGTGCTCTTCGAGATGGAGACTTTGGCCACATGGCACATTGTCGTCACATTTGAAAAGCAGAATGTTCCCACAAAATCCATGGGTGTCTCCTGTTTTTGTTGCGGTTTAATCGGTTGCGTTTGAGTGTGTTCCCGATGCCTTGCCAAGCATCGCAGAACGGATCAACTGTCACACAGTTTTGCTAGAACAGTGTTCAAGTTGCTGTCGCACATTAAGAGAGTCCTCTCGCTTAGCCAAGACCTAAGGTGCGACACTTTGTACTTTCATTGAAAGCGTGACTTTAGGGCGACAGGTGTTGCTAAAGCACATAAAGAAGTTCGCATCGTTTCACGTTAGAATGTTTCTCAACGCGCGGATGACTCGTTTCTCCGCTATTTCTTTCTTCAGTTCTATCTGAAGGCCCCGTTGCTACCGGGGGTACGCATCACTGAGGAGGTCAAAATGACCCGCATCATCGTAATCATATTTGGCGTCGTCGTCGTCGCATTGGGAGCGCTCGTTGCAATCGCCTCCTTCATTCCGTCAGAGACGTATAAAGAAAAATTTGAAGCGCTCGCTCAAGAACAAACGGGTAGAACGCTCACCATTGATGGTGATGTCGGTCTTACTATTTTGCCGTCGCTTGGGGTGAATGCGCAGAAGGTCCGCTTTGCAAACGCCGACTGGGGCAGCACACCTGACATGATGTCGATGGAAGAGCTGAATGTTTCTCTCAAGATTTTGCCGCTTTTGACCGGCAGTGTTGAGCTGGATAGCTTCACGTTGGTACGCCCGCAAATTCATTTAGAAATCAATCGTCAAGGTAATGCGAATTGGGAGTTCACGCCCCAAACTCAAACCGAGGGTGAAGAAGTAGCTGCAAGCGGTGAGACCGACAGCCAAGCTGGCTCTAGCGTTGGAAACCCCATTAAAGATATCCGGCTTGGTGACATTCGCATCAGCGATGGCACCGCCAGCTACAAAGATGCGCAGGCTGGTGCGTCATATGAAATCACCGAGATTAATTTGGGCGTTTCCCTGCCTAGCCTAGATGATCCGCTTAACGTCGATGGGTCAGCTGTTTGGAACGGCGATAAGATGACAATTGCCATGATGGTTGAGAAGCCACGGGTATTGCTTGAAGGCGGCACAACGGCCATCACAGCTGATGCGTCCACGCCCAAAGTAACCAAAGACTTTGAAGGGTCGTTGGTTATGGGAGATACGCCTGCGTTCAACGGCAACTTAACTCTGAACGTCCCATCCGTGCGCGCCTTGGCTGCATGGGCAGGGTCGCCCATGGCAGGCACCGACGGCTTTGGTGAGCTTGACCTGAAAGGCACGGTTGCTGGCAATAGCACTGAGTTTTCCTTCAGCGATGCCGTCATCAACTTTGATGGCATGGCTATGGAGGGTTTTGTAAGTGCCAATGTGGCGGGTCAAGTTCCCTACATTAAAGGCGCTTTGGCAGTCGATAAGATTGACGCGAATGTCTATATGGGCGGTGATGCAGATGCGTCTGGTTCTGGTTCTGGCGGATCAAGCAGCAGCGCTGCGACGACCAGCTCAGCTGGGTGGAGCACGGACCCGATTGATATGACAGGCTTGCGGGCCATCAATGCAGACCTTGATTTGTCTGCGGGTGCCATCTTGATCCAAAAAATCAAGATTGGTGAAAGCAAGCTCAAGCTCAAATTGCGCAATGGCGTAATGACCGCCAACCTCGCCAAATTGGCCTTATATGAAGGGGCTGGTAAAGGCAGCCTGACATTGGACGGTTCACGGTCTACACCAAAAATCAGCGCCGATTTTGATCTGTCCGGTTTGCAAGCCCAGCCGTTGTTGACGGATGCGGCAGATTTCACCCGTCTTGAAGGAACCACCTTGTTTGACTTTGCCATCAACACAAGTGGCAAGAGCCAAAAAGCAATGGTTTCGGCGCTATCGGGCAAAGGCAAGTTTGACTTCCAAAATGGGGCCATTCGCGGCATCAACATTGCCCAGCTCATGCGGAATGTCTTTAGCAACCCGCTTTCTGGTTGGGGCGCAGGCGGCACGCAGAGCACTGACTTCTCAGAGCTCAATGGCTCCTTCACAATTGCCCGAGGCATTTTGACAAACTCAGACTTAAAAATGCTGAGCCCGTTGATCCGCATTGCAGGCAAGGGGACTGTGGACATGCCCAAGCAAACCCTCAATTACCGGGTAGAGCCAAAGCTTGTTGGCTCACTTGAAGGCCAAGGCGGCAGCAGTGCTTCTGGCATTGAAGTGCCTGTGGTTATTTCTGGTCCGTGGAGCGATCCATCGTTCTCCCCTGACCTTGCAGCTGCCCTCTCTAACAACCCTGACGCTATTGTCGATGCCGTGAAAAACCTAGGCGGCAAGAGTGGCGGGGCCAGCGACCTGGTAGACGGTTTGCTCGGCGGCGGTTCTTCTGACAAGGAGAGCGGTGCTGGTAAAGCCCTGAAAGGCCTCTTTGGCCGCTAAGCTCGGCGTATCTGCTCACATCAAAGCCCGGATCTCTGATAAGAGGTCCGGGCTTTTCTTTGGCAGCGGGTCGCCTATCGCTGGACTTTGGTGACATCCTTGATCGCGACATATTCTTTTTCGCCGTCCACGCGGTATTGGCGCCGGTCTAATTTAGGGTAGGTGCAGACATCGATGGGGGAACGTGTGCCGCCCATTAAATAGACAAGGTCTTCGGCAAATGGGTTGTGCATGGAATGGGCCGGAGAGTTTTTAGGGAATACCATCGTGTCCCCGCTTTCCATATGAACCTCTTCATCGCCTAAATACGCCACTGCGCGACCTGAGATTAGGTGCACAAACTCTTCATCTTGGCCATGTGAGTGGTGTTCGGTCGTATCGTGGCCCGGTTCAACGCGGACAATGTGTAACCCCATATCCACAAGCCCGGCAAAATCGCCAATTGACCGTGTCAGGCGCACTGCATTGTCGTTATATTGGTGCACAACTTGTTTTTCGGGTAACTGGGCGAGGCGAGACGCGGGATAAAAACACTGATCGAGGTCGGATTTCGTCATCAGTTTGCTCCAATAAGTGCGAAAGCCGCCCGCATAGACAAATTGAGCGGCATATGGTGTTAATCAGTACATAAGTGATGGAAGCACGAGGTAAAACAAGGTCCAATATCGGCAGAACTGATCTGCGCTTTGGGCTGTTGTGAGTGGGAAATAATATGCAGAGTGTGATCTCCACCCTTTTTAAGTTTGCCATTGTCTCCGTTATTTTGGGGGCAGTCCTCAACGCGTTCGACATTTCGGCGGCCAGCGTGCTCAAAGATATGGGGCTGACAGTCGATAATGTCTCTAAATTGGTTTCCGGTGCGTTTGAGTGGGCGCTGCCTCATTTCGTCTTAGGGGCGATTGTCATCATTCCCGTATGGGTTGTGATTTATTTGCTGCGCCCACCGGGTATGAAAAAGTAACCCAAAGCCTTCCCTCGCCTCATTTCGGCTTTTCCCGGCACGAAAGCCCCTGATCACCCCCTGCGTGCACCTTCCGTTAACCATATTGCAGCCATATTTACCTGACAATTTTTAACACAGGCATCATGTGGCTGATCCGACCACTTCCCTCCGGGCGGGTCTGGCTTCACGGATGGTCTGGCGAGACGGACTAAAAGGGACCTCAATCATGAAAAAAGTTATTCTGGCAACCGCATTGCTCATCGGCTCTGCAAGTGTTGCAATCGCCGACAATGGCGCTGGCCTTGTGGGTAATACTGTTGTGCTCAAGAATGAAGAGGGCGACGTCAGCAAAGTCTATTACAGCACGAAAAAAACAATGGAAGTGCAAGGCCCTGACGGGCACCTCACTCAGGGTAAATGGCGTCTATTGGGCGACAAAATTTGCTCCACTTTTGGGGATACACCTGAAAATTGCACCCCGCCCATTAAAGAGCCAGCGGTTGTAGGCAGCAGCGGCACCCTTCAAGATGAAGACGGCAAGCCGATTGAATGGCATGTGGTCGCCGGTAAAGGCTACTAAGCCAACGGCCTAAGGTCCCGTACAGGCTTATGGTACGGACTTAAAAGAATGCGTTTAAGGAGAGGGCTTTGCCCTCTCCTTTTGTTTGCAGGCTGTTTGCCTCTCCCCGCTGTCGCAGGCTATTCATCCTTTTTGGCGTGGTTGAGAAAAGGAAGACTTGGCCTATGATGAGCCATGACATTGATTCTTACATGAGAGGCCACCATGGGACGACTGAGCGGAAAACGCGCGATTATCACAGGCGCTGGCAGCGGCATTGGACGTGCAAGTGCTTTGCTTGCCGTCAGTGAAGGCGCATCGGTTATTGCTGTCGATTTGGTTGAAGACAGCGTAGACCAAACAGCAAAAATCATTCGAGACAATGGCGGCGACGTCACAACGGTTGCTGCTGATGCCGGTGACGAAGATGCCGTGCATGGTCTTGTTGATCTTGCGGTCAACAAATTTGGCGGCCTTGATGTGTTCTATGCCAATGCGGGCATCAGTGGCGGTCTTGTGCCTCTTGCTGAACAAACCCCAGCCCATTGGATGGAAGTTCTTCGGGTGAACTTGCTCGGACCGTTCTTGGCGATCAAACATGCAAGCCCCATTATGATTGCCCAAGGCAAAGGCGCTATTGTGTGTACGGCATCGGTTGCCGCCTTGCGTGCCAATGCGGGCGGTTCGCCTTATAGCGCCTCTAAAGCTGGTGTGATCAGCTTGGTGCAAACAACAGCCAATTCATTGTTTGGTACAGGCGTGCGCGTCAATGCGGTGTGTCCCGGTCTTATTGAAACCGGCATGACCAAACCCATTTTTGATGGGGCGCGTCAACGGGGGACAGAAGATAAAATCGGTCAATTGAACCCAACCGCGCGGTATGGCTTGCCAGAAGAGATTGCCCGCGTCGCGATGTTCCTTGCCAGCGACGAAGCTTCATATGTAAATGGTCAGGCGTATCCAGTTGATGGCGGGCTTACCAGCACGCATCCTTTTCCTTTACGGAAGTAGGTTTTCCCTTTACGGAAGCCATTTTTCCGTACACGGAAACCTTCAACTGGCGCTCATCGAAGAGAGACAGACGTGACACACAACCCCTCTCCGCGTTGGCCCCAGTTGCCACGAGCAGACCTTGAGTGGCGGGACGCAGTTCCCGCCTCTACTCGTTATGACGACATTTATTATTCGGCTGAAGGCGGGCTTGCAGAAACCCGGCATGTCTTTCTAACCGGCAATGGCCTGCCCGACGCCTGGACGGGACGCGCCCATTCAACAATTGGCGAAACCGGTTTTGGCACAGGGTTAAACTTTTTGGCCACATGGGACGCATGGCGCGCCCACCGCACACCAGACCAACGATTGCATTTTCTGTCCTTTGAGGGCTTCCCTCTCACACCTGAAGAAATGGCTCGCGCCCTTGCGCCGTGGCCTGAGTTAGCCCCCCTTACCCAACACCTTCTTGCCCAATACCCAAAACTGGTGCCGGGCATTCATCAATTAGATTTCCCCGATGATGGCATCAGCCTCACTCTTGGCTTTGGCATGGCAGATGACATTCTGCCCAGCTTCCAAGCGGAAGTGGATTATTGGTTTCTCGATGGCTTTGCCCCCCGCGACAATGAAGACATGTGGTCGCCCAGCGTTTTTCAACAAATGGCTCGGCTGTCCAAACAGGGGGCGCGGCTGGCGACCTTCACCGTGGCGGGAGCGGTTCGGCGGGGGCTATTAGAAGCTGGGTTTGTTGTTGAGAAAACACCGGGCCATGGACGCAAACGCCATATGCTTACCGGGTACTATGATGAGGCACAGGCAGTGCCCGTACCTCTCTCACCTCAGCACCTTTATACCTCTGCCCCATGGTACAATTTAGCCCCGAGCACACAAAGCAGCGACGTTCTCGTTGTCGGTGCTGGCATTGGCGGCGTATGCGCCACAGATGCCCTGTTGCGCACGGGTGCCCGCGTTCATTTTCTCGACCGTCACGCCACCTATGGCAGCGAAGCTTCCGGCAATGAGCAAGCGATTTTAATGCCGCGTCTCTCTACCGGCCCCAGCATTGAGGGGCGGTTTTACCGCGCAACCTATCTTCATGCGCTCCGGTATTACACCCAGCTCAATGCGCCGGACTGTTTCACCCCGTGCGGCGTGATGCATTTAGCGAAAGGCGACCTTAGTCCCGACCGGTTGATGGCCTTGGGAGGCAGTGGGGTTTTGCCCGGCGATATGGTGCAAACTCTGGACCACGCAAGCGCACAAGAGCTGAGCGGACTTGATCTGCCTGATACGGTTACGGGGGGCGCTTTCTATCCCGACGCAGGCTATATCCGCCCCGCTGCTTTGATGTCGATGATGCGGCATCGATTCCAAACCGGCGCTGCCGAACATTTTTCCACCAGTGTTGGGCAGGTTGAAACACTCGTCAAAGATGGAACGGCGTGGGTGACAATGAATGCCCAAGGCGATGTTCTGCACCGGGCAGAAAATGTCGTGCTGGCGATGGGGGCACACATGCAAAACCTTGCTCAAACCGATTGGTTGCCGCTTGTTTCGATGTTGGGACAAGTCACCCGGTTTGAAGGGGATGCGGCCAGTCGGATGCTGAAATGTGTGGTGGCCTTCGGGCATTATCTCATGCCGCAGGACGGTGGGTCCCATTTAACTGGTGCGAGCTATCATAAGGATGTCCACGACTTAACCCTCAGCGCGGATGATGATGCGGCAAACCTTGCGGCTCTCTCTACCTTAGGCATGGAAGGCGGCCTCCCGCTCTCTGCCCGTCGCTCCATTCGGGCGGCCACCCCTGACCACATGCCTATTGTGGGTGCCGTGCCCAACAAAGCGGCCTTTATGGAGAGCTATAGCCAGCTTACCCATGGGGACAAATTCCATCCCTACCCTGATCCAACCTTTGAAGACGGGCTTTATATGTTGGGGGGCTTAGGCTCATACGGGTTTCTTACAGCTCCCCTACTCAGCGCCTCTTTAGCCGCCTCGATTGCTGGAAGCCCCCAGCCTATGAGCCGAGAGATGAGCGAAATGGTGTGCCCACAACGCTATCTCATTCGCCAGCTCATTCGCGGATCTTAGATTAAATCGATGATGGCTTTGAAGAGCGTGGCGGCAGCAATGATGCACAACAAGGCAAAGCTAATGCGGCGATAAATATCATCACGGGTTAACCCGAAAAGCCAATGCCCCACCAAATTGCTCGCAATCAGTGCCGGAGAAAATAACGCGCCCACGGCCACGGTTTGCCATGTCACCACCCCAGAAAGAATACCCACCGCCACTGTGGCTGTGGAGATGAAGAGAAAATACATCATCATCGATGCCCGGTTACGACTGGCCTCATCTGCCCGCGCCATAAAATAGACCAACACCGGGGGACCCGACATGGCGGTACTACCTGCCATTAAGCCTGAAAGCCCGCCGACCGTGAGGACCCATTTACGCGGTGTATTGGCTGGCAACCGTGCCCCCGTTGCAATCACAATAACCGCACCGGCCAAAGCCACCGCAATCACCAAGCGCAACCAGTCTGGCGATAAAACACTCAAGGCCCAAACCCCAAGCGGTGCGCCCACCAAGGCCGCTGGGATCAACAACCCCACAGCCCCCCAATCAACTTGCTTACGGATCATGGGCACCATCTGCAGCCCGCCGATAACTTCCAGCACCAAGACAATCGGAACAGCTTGGGCTGGACCAAAGATCAAAGCCAACAAGGGCACACCGGCCAGTGCAAAGCCAAAGCCGCTAAAGGCACGCAAGCCGCCCGCAAAGGCGACTGCCAAAAACCCCATAAGACAATAAAAAGGCGTGAGGCCAAAAAGATCGTTGAGCAAAACAGTCACGCTGATTTCCTAAAATGTAGAACGCATAAAAACAGGCAGAGCATATCTACATGCCCTGCCTGCCTGACGATGTGTAAAGTTTAAGCCGCTGGTTTTTGCTGTGCGCCGCGAATAAGGTGGCCCGGCAAAACACCGGTCGCCTTATCATTTTCAGCCACAATTTGACCGCTCAAAATAGTTGCGCGATATCCGGTCGCCCCTTGATACAACCTGCGCCCATTAGCCGGCAGATCAAAAACCATTTTAGGGTGCGGCAAGGAGAGTTTTTCAAGGTCGATCACATTGACGTCGGCTTTCATGCCCACTTCCAACACGCCCCGGTCAAACAAACCATATTGTTCGGCAGTATCTTTCGTTTGCACCTTTACAATGTCTTCAATCGCAAATTTTGCGCCCCGCTCTCTGTCGCGCACCCAGTGGGTCAACATGAAGGTTGGTGTGCCCCCGTCACAAATAGCGCCCACATGCGCCCCGCCATCGGCCAAGCTCAAGCCGACTTGTGGATGTTTGAGAGAAGCTTCAATGGCTGACAGATCATTGGTGGAATAGCCAAAGAGTGGGAAGTACACCAGCCCGGTGCCATCTTGTTCCAGCATTGCGTCATAGACAACTGCCCGAGGGTCCTTGCCTTCGCGCTCTGCGATGGAAGCCGCAGATTTCTCTTGGGACGGCTCATAGTCTTGCTCTTCGCCCATTGGGTACATTTTGTGGTAACTGGTGGTGATCATTTTGACAAAATCACCCAAGTCCACATCTGACCCGTTGAGTATTTTTTCCCGCACTTCCGGTTTGCGCAATTCCACAATGCGTTCTTCAAACGGCATCATCCCGTAAAGTCCGTATTCCTTTGTCGCCAAGAATGGGTGCGCGGATGTTTGCCAACCCATCAAAATGCCCACTGGGCGGCCAGAGTGTTGCCCGCGAATGTTGGTAACCCCGTCCTTCTTGGCTTCTTCCAATAAGGTGAACATTTCTTTATAGAGGTTGGGTGCTTCATCAACTTGCTGCAGATTAAACGTCACCATCCGACCCGTATCTTCAGCAATTTCGCGCATCCACTTAAATTCTTTTGCCATGTCTCTATGGGTTGCAGAAATTTGGAATACGCCTGCACCTGCTTCTTTCAAAGCTGAGGCAATGCCGACCAATTCATCTTGCGCCGCAAAAGTGCCCGGCACCGGGTCACCTGTTAGGGTGTTGTGCAATTCGGTACGAGAGGTTGAAAAACCCAAGGCGCCGGCTTGGATGCTTTCCAATGTCAAATTCCGCATTTGATCAATGTCTTCTTGGGTCGCAAAGTCGTTCTTTACACCGCGCTCCCCCATCACATAAACCCGCAAGGCGCAGTGTGGCATCTGTGCGCCAATATCAACGGCGTAGGTGCGTTTGTCGATTGAGTCCATAAACTCTGGGAAGCTTTCCCATTCCCACTTAATGCCTTCGTGCATGGCCGCGCCCGGAATATCTTCGACCGCTTCCATAAGGTCGATCAAGTCTGAGCGTTGCTCTTGGCGCACTGGTGCAAAGCCAACCCCGCAATTGCCCATCACGACTGTGGTGACGCCATGTTGAGATGACGGCGTCAAGTAAGGGTCCCATGTAGCTTGCGCGTCATAGTGGGTGTGAATGTCCACGAAGCCGGGTGTCACCAACAGGCCCTTCGCGTCAATTTCGCGTTCACCAGCTTCTAGATTTTCCCCAATAGCAGCAATGCGGTCGCCTTTAAGAGCGACATCTGCGATGAACGGCTTTGCGCCTGTTCCATCAACAACTTTTCCGTTTCGAATGACCAAATCATATGTCGGCATGATGGTTCTCCCTCAACCTTGGTTTAATGTGATGTGTCTTCGAGTAAATGCCGAAGATCTCTTTTTGACTTTGTACTGGGTTGCTTCTCAAGCAATGTTCGGGTCGCTTCAACCGATGACGGCTTGGCTCCCCAACCAATCAACAACGCATCTAGCGTGGTGTTGGGTAGTTCTTTTGACGTAAAAAAGTCTGGTGCGCTCCGCTCCATTTTTTGCACTTGAAGCACTCCTTGCAGCGCTCCCCAAAACATCATGGAGCGCCCCTTGGCATCTCCAGCGTGCAAAAGGCCCTTCTCTGCAGCGGCATCAAACCGGCTGGCCAGCGCTTCAAGGTTGATCCGCGTCACATCGAACACAAGGCCCGCGTCTTTTTCAGGCAATTTGTAAAATGCTGTACTGAGGTGATGCGTGATCAAATCAAATTCGTCGGGTTTGGTGCGGGCATAGGTTTCATAAACCTTTGCAGAAAGCAGGATTTGAGCGAGCAGAGAGATACTTTCGGGAATATTTTGTTGTGCAGCACTCTGCTCAAATGCTTGGGTCGCCTCTTGCGTAAGCAGCGTTATGTGCGTCCCGACAAGGCGTTGCAACTCGCGCACGACCGCCTCTTTTGATGGGAAATATCGATATACCGCAGCGACCGAGCGGTCCATGCGGCGCGCCAATGTGTGCAGCGTCATATTCCCCAACCCGTTTTCACAGGCAAGGTCTAAGGCAATGCCCAGAATCTCTTGCATCTTGCGCGCCCTTTTGGCCGCAACACGGGGGGTATAGTCTTCTTGCAGAGCATTTTTGTAAACCATGTTCACTTTTTAGAGAAAAAAAAGAGATTTGGCAAGCCCCGGCGGAAATCACCCTTTTTCCGGGAAAAACACCGACGGCGCCTTCCTTAAAAAGCGCCGCTGACAGGTTCAGATTTTCAAAAAAGTCTGCTTATTGCAGAATCACTGTCCGGTTCCCGTGTAGGAAAACACGTCGCTCGGTCAACATTTCAACGGCCCGCGCCAAGGTCACATTTTCAATATCGCGTCCCGCCGCCACCATTTTTTCAGCGGTATAAGAATGGTCCACCCGCTCTACCCGTTGTTCAATAATGGGGCCTTCATCTAGGTCGGACGTGACAAAGTGTGCTGTGGCTCCGATCAACTTCACCCCGCGTGCATGGGCTTGGTGGTAGGGCTTGGCCCCCTTAAAGCCGGGCAAGAAAGAGTGGTGAATGTTGACGGCTTTTCCCGCAAGGTCATCACATAAGTCTTTGCTCAACACCTGCATGTAGCGGGCGAGCACGACAAACTCCGCGCGCGTTTCATCAATCACATCGCGCAACCGCGCTTCGGAATCTTGTTTGCTGTCCTTAGAAATCGGAATGTGAATGAAGGGGATGCCGTGTTGTTGCACCAAGGGAGCCACTTCTAAGTGGTTCGATACGACGGCTGGGATGCTCATATTCAACGCGCCAGTGCGGGTGCGGTACAGAAGGTCTTGCAAACAGTGATCAAATTTAGACACCAGCAAAAGAACCGATGGCGGGATCGCGCGGTCGTGCACTTGCCATTCCATATCGAATTTCTTGGCGATGTCGGCAAACGTCGCTTCAAACTTTGACTTATTAAAAGCCACTCCCTCTTCTGGTTGAAAAACCGTCCGCAAGAAAAAGCGCCCTGTTTCCTCATCCCCATAGTGGTGGGTTTCGATCAGGAAAAGTTTCATATCCACCAATGTGCCAAACACGGCTGCCACGATGCCAAGGGCATCCGGGCAAGAAATAGTGAGGACAAACCGTGAGTGGGTTTTGCTGTTCATGTGTTGGCCTTTAATCTCATAATAATAGGGGCGCGAAGAAGTGTTGATTATATGCGCACCCTTCTCTGTAATTAAAGGCGCAGATTGGCGCATAGGGATTGGAAAAGCATTAACCTTGCCTCAGTCCGGTGCCTCCAAATTTTCCACAAGGGTTGCCAGTAGTGATGACAGTGTCTGTTGTTGCGCGGACGTTAAACTGCCCACCGCGTCGTGCTGGGCTTGCACATAGGCTGGCATCATTTGATCGATCAGGTTTTTGCCCTTGGGCGACAGCACCACCATCAAAGCCCGCCGATCCGTGGGATGGGGCTTGCGCTCGATGTAGCTGTTTTTTTCCAGCCGGTCGATGCGGGCTGTCATGCCTCCAGAGCTGACCATTGTTGATTGATACAACTGCGTTGGGGTCAGCGCATAGGGTGCCCCGGCCCGGCGCAGAGTGGCCAATACGTCAAACTCTCCTCGTTTAAGGCCGTTGCTCTTAAAAATCGGTTCGAGCCAATTCTCCGCCATCAAATGTTGCACCTCGGCGAGACGGCCTATCAGAACCATCGGGTCCATATCTAAGCGTGGCAGTTCCCTTTTCCATTGGGCCTTGGCTTGGGCAGCTCTATCCATCTTCCCTCTTTTATCTTGATATTAAGATACTTAACGACTAAATACCAGCTTACGCCAGTTTCGCCTATCAAATCAATGGATCGATCTCATGCCTGATGCCTCCTCTTCGTCTCTTCTTGCCAGCACGCGCAAAAGCGGTGCTGTTGGCCTCTTGCTGATTGTCGGTGCGTTGTTGGCTGTCTCAATTCTCATTGCGAAGGCCGCGCCCTCGGTGGGGTGGCATCCTTTAAGTCTGCTGCAATGGTCCATGTTGGGCAGTGCCGTTCTCATGTATGCCCGCGTTGCCTTTACCCGCCCACCGCTTGTGTTATCCGCGCGATTTCTCGGCTTCTCCCTTGTGAGCGGGGTCTTATTTGCTTTGCCAAATGCGCTTGGTTTCGCCGCCGCTCAGCATATTGGCGTTGGCTTTGTCACCCTTAGCATGGCCTTTCCCTTGGTCATCACCTACGCCCTTGCGGTGAGCCTGGGACTGGAGAAAATCAACGCGATTAAATGCGCCGGTGTTGTGTCCGGTGTCATTGGGGCTGTTTTATTGAGCCTGAGCAAAAATTTCTTAGAGGGCGACCTCAATTTCTGGATCATTGCTTCCCTGTGCGCCCCCGTGCTTTTGTCCATTGGCAATATTTTCCGCAGTCGCTACTGGCCTCACGGCGTGCCCCCGGCCCATCTATCGCTCAGTATGATGGCCTTTGGCTTTCTCACCCTTGTGTGCCTTACCGGCATCTTAGGCATGCCGATCGCCCCCACGGTGTGGTCCTTAAATGCTGGGGGCCTGTTGCTGGCACAAACCCTCGTTTTCACGCTGCTTTACGATCTGTATTTCCGGCTGCAACACTTGGCAGGACCCGTCTATTTGAGCCAAATCGGATCTGTATCCGCCGTCATCGGCGCTCTCCTTGCCTATGCTTTTTTCGCAGAAATACCCAGCACACTGGGATACTTGGCCATTCTATTCGTGGGTCTTGGGGTGTACGCCGTCAGCCGCCCTACAAATGCCACGCGCTAACTTTATCCAGAGCCATCGCACTGAATATCGATATGCAAATATTGAGGATGCGTGGAAGAAGGAAGGCATTGCCACGGCCTTGCTGACAGAGCTAAATGCGCTTCTCCCTTCGGATAAGAAATAAGACGCACGGCTTTCACTTGCGCCAAACACTATACGATTGGCGGCAATAAGCAGGGTGTCTTTGGCATCTACTGGGCTGAAATAACTAAATATTTTGGAAGTGGTGCCCGAGGGCGGATTCGAACCACCGACACTGCGATTTTCAGTCGCATGCTCTACCAACTGAGCTACTCGGGCACTTGGCCTCATATGGGGCGGGCATCAAGTGCGCCGCCAAGGCTCGCGGTTTATAGGCAATCAGAGCGGGCCTGTAAAGGCAGGAATGACATATGTTGCCCACTTCTCCACAAATACTGTACGCCCTCCCAATAAATCTCAAATATTGGGCTTTTGCGCCCCTTTTACGGGCCTCTTTGCCGCATGTCGGTGCTCAGAGCCTACGCCCCCACCGGTTTTGTTGCAGAATCAGTTTGGCCCACTTACTGCGGCTCATCGGCGTCTAGCGCCTCTACCCCTTGCGACCATTCATCTTGAGGTTCCACCGCAGGAATGGCGTAGGTGCCTTTGAGCCAGCGGTTCAAATCCACATCGGCGCAGTGCTTGGAACAAAAAGGCCGCATTTTAGGTGTGGCTGGTTTCGAGCAAATGGGACAGGGGCGAGGGTGCAAAAAAACAGGGTCCGACATCATGCCTCCTACTTGAGATACCCAATGGTGAAGCGTTCACGGGTGAGAGAAGGGTCAGCCTCCAATACCACACGCACAGGCAGGCGTTCGCGAATGCGCTCCAGCAGAAATGCATTGCGGGCCCTAAACCAATGCTCCACATCAGGAGAAGCGCGCACCACTAACGGGCGGCCCGCACAGGCTTCCTTTTCCACCGCACGCATCAACTCATTGGCGACAGTGCCCCGGGTTTTGATGCGCAATGGCGTGCCCGGATTGGACACTTCGGTGAGCAGTTTTTCCAACGGCTCCCGCACCCGCTTGCGGGTCATCTCGATCAGGCCAAACTCCGACATGCCGGAAATTTGTGTGGGCACGCGGTCGCGCTCAAACCCATGATTGAGGGCATCGACAATCTTTTGATTATTCTCTGGTTCATTCATGTGAATAAAATCAATGACAATCAAGCCGCCCGTGCCGCGCAACCGTAATTGTTTGACCAGCATTTCAGCGGCTTCAAGATTGGTTTTGACGCTGGTTTCTTCCAAGCCTGTCGAGGCTGTGAAACGACCAGAGTTTACATCCACTGCGGTCAGGGCTTCTGTGTTTTCAATGATGATCCAGCCCCCTGAGGGCAGCTCTACGCGCGTTTCTAGGGCGCGTTCAATCTCACCGTCGATGTCGTACATGTCGAACAAAGCACCGGGGCCATTGTGCAGGTGGATGCGCTCCAACATGGCTGGCATCGTGGCGGCACAGTAAGCTTTGGCTTCGTTAAAGGCGTTTAGGTCGTCGATCACCACACGTGACGTTTCCAACCCCGCATAGTCGCGCATGGTTTTTGCGACCGGATCGAGGTCATGATACACGACAGCCGGGGGCTTGGTCAGCTTCTGCACCTCCCGCACCTTCTCCCACTGCACAGCCAAACGACGGGCGTCTTCGATCAACTCGCTCTCGGTCGCCTCTAAGGCTGCGGTGCGCACAATATAGCCTGCGGGCGCACCGGTCACACCGTGGGTGCCTAGTTTTTCGATAATGCCTTCCACCATCGTGGTCAGACGCGCACGGTCATCCTCGTTCTCAATCCGGCGCGATAGGGCGACGCCTGATTGGTTGGGCACCATCACCAATTGGCGACCGGCAAGCGTGACATTGGCAGACAGACGCGCTCCCTTATCGGCAATCGGGTCTTTCACCGCTTGCACCAAAATGGCTTGGCCTTCGTGTACGCATTGGGCGATGGGTGGTAAGGATTCTTCGTCTAGGTTCATCAGTTCGCACAGGCATTTGGCTTCACGTGCACCCAAAAACCCTGCCCGCTCCAATCCGATGTCCACAAAGGCCGCTTGCATACCGGGCAAAACGCGCTGCACCCGGCCTAGAAAAATATTTCCAAGAAGTGAGTGCCCCGCCCGCCCTGTTTTAGCGGTGAGGTCTTCCTCACTGGTCCGCTCCAGCACGAGGTCGGTGGGCACACCGTCTTCAACGACGGCAATGCGGGTCTCCCCAAGACCAACATTGATCAATACTTCTTCCGACATACATCCTCACGGGTGCTCTCATCCACTCACCCTCAAGGCGCTATCGGATTGAGTACCACTGCCAACAATTTCAATATTAAGACACTAACACCACTATTGTGCTGATGAATAGAGAGGGAACCCTAAACCAGCCAAAAGATTTGCCGTTTCATGCAACGGAAGCCCAACAATTGCGCTATATGAGCCTGATATATCGCGCACATAGGCACCGGCACGGCCTTGAATGGCATAACCACCCGCTTTGCCATCCCATTCTTGGCTTGCGATATAGGCTTCAGTTTCATCATAGGACAGGCGCTTAAAATGTACCCGCGACACGACAAGGCGACTATGCAACGAGTCGCCTTTTTGCAGGGCGACGCCTGTGTAGACTTTATGCGCCCGACCGCTCAACAGCTTCAAGCAGGCGCGGGCTTGGGCTTCTGTTTCTGCCTTCGGCAAAATACGCCTGCCAACAGCCACCACCGTATCTGCTGCCAAAATGAAGCGAGCAGGCTCAGCGCCTACCAACTTAGCCGTGGCCTCGGCTTTTTGCCGTGCCAACCGTTCAGCCAATTGCCGGGGTAATTCGCCTTTGAGTGGGGTTTCGTCAATATCAGCGGGCACAATTTGGGCAGGCACCACACCGATTTGCTCAAGCAATTGCACACGGCGTGGCGAGGCGCTGGCCAACACCAGTTCAGGCGCTGCCGCATCGCTGGCGTGTGGCCCAGGTCCGGGCTGCTTTACGTGTTCGGAATTTGTAGGGGGCACAGACATGGGGTCACCCTCACCCACTGCCATTGGTGTCACACCATCGGCAGTGAAAAGCACATACCGCTTACTTAAAGCGGTATGTGATACGGCCTTTGGTTAGGTCATACGGGGTCATTTCAACCTGGACCTTGTCACCTGCCAAAACGCGAATACGGTTTTTCCGCATCTTGCCTGCAGTGTGCGCGATAATTTCGTGGCCATTTTCTAGCTCAACGCGGAATGTCGCGTTGGGCAAGAGTTCGATAACCACACCGGGAAATTCTAGGAGTTCTTCCTTCGCCATCTTCAACCTTTTTCTGGAATTTTGCGGACAATGCGCAGGAACGCTGGGAAAATCAAGCACCTCCTGCCCGAAACCGCAAAAAACAACGATTTGTCGTGAAAATAAGCCGATTTTTCGGCTTTTCGCCCCCGGATGTGCCTTTAGAGCAAACCTCAGGTCTCTCTCTAGCCCTCACCCGCCGCTAAATCTGGCACGCCGAATCTCGCTTTGAGCTGTTCTTCTAGTTCGTTGGCCAATTGACGGTACGTCTCTAAACGCTGGGTACGGCTGCCCGTGCCATTGGTGGGATCGCTTGCGGGCCAATACTCCACATCCAGCGCGTGCGTCCGGGCCAGCTCATTTGCCACGGTTTGCGCCTCTGGGGTCAGACAAATGATCAGATCAAAAGTTGTCTCTGTCAGCATGTCAAAGCTTTTGGGGATGTGATTGCTTAAATCAATCCCGCGTTCCCCCATGACCGCGACCACAAAGGGATCAATCTCGCGGGCTTCAACGCCTACAGTATCCACATACACAGATGTCCCGTAGAGGCTGGCCATCAAGGCACCCGCCATAGGCGAGCGCACTGCATTGAGATTGCAGGCAAAAAGAACCGCATCTGGTTTTTGGTTAGCTGCCTTGGCCATCGCTTGCGATCACCCCTTCGTGGAAGGCCCCAACGCGCGTGCGTTTAGCCTTTAATATGGAGAACACAAATCAGTGTGAACAATCTACGTGACGTATCGAAGTCCATGTCGATTTTTCCCTCGAGACGGCTCTTCAACAACTCCGACCCTTCATTGTGCAAGCCGCGTCGGCCCATATCGATGGCTTCAATTTGAGCGGGAGCCGCCGTTTTGATGGCGTCGTAGTAACTTTCACAAATCAAGAAGTAGTCCTTGATAAGCTTGCGGAACGGCGTCAGCGACAGCATGATTTTGCCGTATGTTTCATCGGTGGCGCTGGCCAAACGCACATCGAATACCAAGCGGTTTTCCTCGATGGATAGATGCAGGTCGTAGGGTCCCGGCTCCGCACCAGCAGGTTGGAAGCTGTTCTCCTCCAACAGGTCATAGATCGCCACTTTGCGTTCGTGTTCCACATCAGGACCACGGCGCACAACAATCTTTTCGTCGAGGGTCAGGTCTACAATCCGGTAAGGATTGTCAGCTGCTGTCGTCTCTCCGCCCACCTTGGGTTACCTACTCTTGATCAATTATCAGTTATTCTGCTGCAAAGCATAGCTGCCTGCGCGCTTGATTGCGAGCCAGCGTTATAACTTTCGTTTCAGGTCTTATGCTTTCAGAAGTACACGCCTAATTCAAGCGCACAGACACAGAGCGCCCGTGCGCCCCAAGACCTTCTGCCTCTGCCAACGCAACAGCGGCCGGACCAATTTTGCGCAATGAAGCCGCGTCACACCGCACAATCGAGGTGCGTTTGACGAAATCAAGCACCGACAGTCCAGAGGAAAACCGAGCTGAGCGGGCAGTTGGCAGCACGTGATTTGTCCCTGCCACATAGTCCCCAATCGCTTCTGGCGTATAACGGCCTAGGAACATAGCCCCAGCGTTGCGAATTTTCGCCGCCAATGGCTCTGGGTCGTCCACTGCAATTTCCAAGTGTTCCGGCGCAAGCTGGTCAACCAACGCAACCGCGTCGTCTAAGTTTGGCACCGTAATCACAGCGCCAAACTCTTCCCAGCTTTCACGGGCAATGCCCCCGCGTGGCAATGTATTGAGGTGCGCTTCAATCGCTTCTTCTACTTGGGTCGCAAAAGCGGCGTCATCGGTGATAAGGATCGACTGCGATGAGGCGTCATGCTCAGCTTGGCTGAGGAGATCGGCGGCAATCCAATCAGGATTGTTTTGTCCATCGGCAAGAACCAAAATTTCAGACGGTCCAGCGATCATATCGATGCCGACAGTGCCAAAAACTTGGCGTTTGGCTGCCGCCACATAGGCATTGCCGGGGCCGACAATTTTATCAACCGGGGCAATGGTTTGCGTTCCATATGCCAGCGCCGCCACACCTTGTGCGCCGCCAACACGGTAAATTTCGGAAACACCCGACAGTTTTGCAGCAGCTAAAACCAATTGGTTCACCACCCCATCAGGAGTTGGCACCACCATAACGATCCGCTCCACGCCTGCCACTTTTGCGGGAATGGCGTTCATCAAGACAGAACTTGGATAGGCTGCTGTTCCGCCGGGCACGTAAAGGCCTGCAGCGCCCACCGCTGTCCAGCGATGGCCAAGCTCAACACCGGCATCATCGGTGTAGCGTTCATCTTCTGGCATTTGGCGTTTGTGAAAATCTTTAATGCGTTCGGACGCAACTTTGAGTGCCGCCAATGTTTCAGGGTCACAGGCGTCTTGTGCCGCATCGATATCTGCTTGCGGGATGCGCATTGTCTCAGCGGTTAGATCATCGATCCGGTCAAACTGTTTGGTGTAGTCAACAACGGCAGCATCCCCACGGGTGCGCACTTGCTCGATGATGTCGGCAACCACCGCATTCACATCATGAGACACTTCGCGTTTTGCGGTGAGCAATTCAGCAAAGCGGGCGTCAAAATCCGGATCATTCAGATCAATGCGATAGGTCATAGGATACTCAATCAGTCATCTAAATTGTGAGAAGGTTGGTTATCAGTTTTCCAGCCTTCGGTAATGTCTTGTAACTGGGCTTCTAGCGCCTCAACTTCAAGTCTAATCTCGCCGTCACCTGAGAAAGTCATCACCAAGGTGCCAGATGGGGCCTCGCCCTCTTCAAACTGCACGCTCAGTAAACTGAGGATACCATCTGCCCGGTCCTGCACAATGTTGCGGGCTTTCACGGATAGGACGTTCTCAAAATGCAGACCGGCGCGCACCCGCTCTTGGTTTTTGCGTTTGCCGTCCGCCATTTCCCAACGGAACCGATTCACCACAGCCGCAAACCGCCGTGTCGCTGGCAGATACGCAAAATCAGCGACCATGCCCACCGCGTCTTGTAGCTGCGCTGATAGGACTGTGAGGTCTTCAACGTCAAAAGCATTCAGGTGTAAAGGTTTCATCGTTTCCTTTAGGCCGTTTGGGTGGGCCTATTCCTTTTCCCGTGTGATCAAGGCCCCGCATCGGGACAGTTTTTCTTCAATCCGGTCAAACCCACGATCGAGGTGGTAAACCCGGCTAATCGTGGTTTCGCCTTCTGCGGCCAAACCGGCAATAATTAAAGCGGCTGAGGCGCGCAAATCGCTGGCCATCACAGGGGCCCCTTTAAGGCGTTCTACCCCGTGTACGATTGCCTTGTCTCCGTGCAACGAAATATCAGCCCCAAAGCGGGCCAATTCTTGTACGTGCATAAAGCGGTTTTCAAAAATCGTTTCTGTAATGTCAGAGTCGCCCTTTGCCGTCGTCATCAAGCTCATGAATTGGGCCTGCAAGTCGGTTGGGAAACCGGGATAAACTTGCGTCACAACATTTGTGCCCAACAAGCGTTCTTCGTTGCGCCGAATAAGGATCTCATCTTCATTCACTTCCGAGTGCACACCGCAGGCGCGCAGCACAGAAAGAGCGGATTCAATGGTTTCGTGTTTGACGCCGCATAAGGTCAACTCGCCGCCGGTCATGGCAGCAGCCATCGCAAAGGAACCGGCTTCAATGCGGTCTGGCAATACCCTGTGCGTCGCGCCCATCAGGGAATCGACCCCTTGGATGCGGATGGTTGAGGTGCCAGCGCCTTCAATGCGCGCCCCCATCTTAATCAGGCAATCGGCCAAGTCTTTGACTTCTGGCTCACTGGCTGAATTTTCCAACACTGTTTCGCCGTTTGCCAATGTGGCGGCCATCATCAAGGTGTGGGTCACGCCGACGGATACCATTTTAGAGCGCACGGTTGCGCCCACCAGCCCGCCTTTAGGGGCTTTGGCAATGACATAGCCTTCGTCAATCTCAATTTCGGCACCCATGGCTTGCAGACCTTTAATGTAAAGATCCACAGGCCGCGCCCCGATCGCGCAACCGCCGGGCAGGGATACTTTGGCTTGGCCGAAACGGGCCAGCAAAGGCCCCAGCACCCAAAAGCTCGCACGCATTTTGGACACAAGGTCATAGGGGGCAAATTGGGAATTAATATTGGCCCCATTGAGGGTCCACACATCGCCAGCACCTAGGTCGCCGTTGAGCGGGCGCTCGTCATATCCAACGTCAATGCCCAAGCTGCCGAGCAATGTACCTAACGTACGCACATCGGTTAAGTGCGGCACATGTTCCAGCCGCAGGGTGCCCTCGGTCAAAATGCCCGCAGTCATCAACGGCAGGGCTGCGTTTTTCGCGCCACTGATTGAAATCCGACCGTTTAGCGGTTGTCCGCCGATAATCTTAATCTTATCCATCTTGCCCACTCTCAAACCTGTCCTGCTGTTTCAAGCAGGATTTACGCGATACTTATAGGGAGGGGAGTGCCAAGAGTCACTTAAGATGCGCATCAGAAGCGTGTAAGTCGCCGCTTTGCCCCATTTGGGGCCGAGAAGTGGCAAAAACACCGATAACGAGCGGTTTTTATCTTAAAAATGACGGACAGGTCCCCGAACAAAGCGCACCATTGGCTAAAATCTTGGCCGGAGTGAGGCAAAGGGGATGATTCTCTTTACGCGCCAGCCTCTTGCTACACGCCAGCCCTTTGCCCTAGTCGTCCATTAAGCTTGGCTTTTGTCGGCGGCCTCGGGTTTGGGCTTTGCGGCGACGTAGATTATCCCTCAACGCCTCGCTTTGGCGCGCGACCCGGTGACGTTTTGCTTTCTCGCCCCGCTTCAGCCCCTCTTCACCGCCGCCTGCATTTTCCGTGTTTTTCCCGCTGTCTTCTGCAGTTTCTTTTGTGGTGTCGTCGGGGTCTATCGGATTGCTCATAGGGGTTTCTCTTCAGGTCTGGCGTCAGAATTGATTGAAAATTGCGCGCGCAGGGCGCTGTTCTCCAGCTTGTTTCTGCGCGAGGGGATGGCCTTCGTCAACCCGAGCGCCTCACGCTTTCGTAAATAATACGCTTCTCCCCAGTTTTTTGCGATTGTTTCCTTGCACTTACATATCGCCTATGCCAATTTCCCGCGCGTTCGACAAGCTCTCCTCGATCGAGGATCATGAGCGGTTTAACAGGCTGTTGTAGCTCAGGGGTAGAGCACTTCATTGGTAATGAAGAGGCCGGGAGTTCGAATCTCCCCAACAGCACCATTTCCTTCTTAGTGCGACATCTGGCTAGTCCGACGTCTGGGGTTTTGCCCTGACGATACGGCCTTGAGGCTCCCTTTTAGAGAATATTTATCAATGCTTGTTACGCCTGAAGCATCATTTTTCAGGAGCAGACTAAGCTATGTTGTCGGGAATTTTCAGCAAAAATAATAAACCTAATGATCTAATCGCAAGCATGGACTTAGCTCATATAGATTCTACCGACTTACGCAAGGGTTCGGACACCCCCTCTCAAACGAGAGCGGTGATCAGTGCTATTGAGGCTGTTCTTGCAGGTGACCTAACAGCACGACCACCGGTTACAGATGACCTATCTGCCAAAATAGCAGACCTCATATCTGTCTATGAAGCTTGCCAACGTGAAGGCCTCAAGACACTCGTCAATATTTCTATTGCTGCCAATGAGGCATCCGTCAGCAATGCTGGTGTGCTGGTATCGTCGAGCCAAACCCAAACCAGTGCGCAATCCATGTCGGCAGCGGCTGAAGAACTCTCCGCCTCAATTGCAGAAATCAGTGCCTCCGTAGACGGGGCAAACACAGGCATTACCGACGTTTCCGAAATTTCTGAAAAAGGCCGCCAGTCCTCAACACAAGCCGTTAAGGCCATGGCGGTTGTTGCAGAAGCGGTAACGATTGCCAATGAAGAGGTTTCGGCACTGTCTGAAGCAAGCGAGCAAATCGGTGAAATTGTAAAATCCATTGAGGCGATTGCTCAGCAAACTAATTTGTTGGCGCTGAATGCCACCATTGAAGCTGCCAGAGCCGGTGAAGCTGGTAAAGGGTTCTCCGTTGTCGCTTCAGAAGTGAAGGCTTTGTCCAACCAGACCTCGAGAGCCACAGATGACATCCGGACACGAATTGAAGCCCTCAGAGAAAAAATGGGCGGCATTGTGCAAACGATTTCTGGCGGGGCCACAGCGGTTGAAAATGGCAATCATGCGATGAATGCCTTGGCACTCAACATGGACGCGATTGACAATGCAGTGGGGCAAGTTAAAGGCCGCATTAATTCGGTTTCTGATGTTTTATTCCAGCAAAAAGACGCTGCCCAAGAAGTTTCGTCTGGCATCATTGATGTGTCCCAAAATGCCAACCTTACGGTGGCAGATGTTAGTAAATCGGCTGACACGATGGACCGGGCTGTTTCAATTGTTTCCCGCAATCTTGCAGATATCGCTCAACTGGAATTGGTGGGCAGTACACTTTGGCTGGCAAAAGCAGATCACATTATTTGGAAAAAAAGATTGGCCGACATGTTTAGTGGCCGCCAAACGCTTCGCGCCGAAGAGCTCTCCGATCATACCTCTTGCCGCCTAGGTAAGTGGTATCAGGCGCAGTTGCGTGAGAATAAAGCTGTCAGCCCTGCATTCCGCGATATAGACCAGCCCCATAGACTTGTGCACGAACGCGGGATCGCAGCTGCTAAATTTTTCAATGAAGGCAAAACTGAGCAAGCATTGGCTTGCTTAAAAGAAGTTGAATGCCATTCAAGCGATGTGGTTGCGAAACTCGATGAATTGATCGCTGCTATGTAACCATTTATCTGCACCATTAAGTGCCTAGTTTCTGCATGCCATGCATTTTGGTCTCTTATTAAAACCACTGATGTTCCTTCTTTTGCATATACGCAAAAGACGATTGCAAAACAGACCCTTTTATCTAATAGCTAGTCTGTACTATTCACTCCCAACGGTGAGTCGGCGACGAGTCACTGCGATCTGGAGCATGCCAACGTGCTCTGGAGGTCGGTCATGGTGGTGAGTCACACGATCCCCTGCACTCACGAAACTGGTTTAGCCCCTCCGTCTGCGTATCTAACGGAAGGGTTACGGCTGTTGTTTTAATCATGGCCGACCATTCCCATTAGATCTTTCGATCTGATCCCCTAAACCCGCCTCATTTCCCGGCCCCCTGTCCGTAATCGCTTTGGTCTTAGCGGGGAGTAGCGGTATAGTCCTTCCACACACACCCTCTGAAAGACATGTCATGCTCCACATTCTCTCCCCTGTAGACGTTCAACGCCTTCTCGCAGACCAACAAATCGTTCTTATTGATGTGCGCGAACCGGCTGAATTTGGCGCAGAACGCATTCATGGGGCCTTGTTGTGCCCTCTGTCTACTTTCGACCCCGCTTGCTTGCCCAACCAAGAGGGCAAAAGGATTGTACTCCATTGTGGCGTCGGCAAACGCTCCGCCATGGCAGCTGAAAAATGCTTGGCGGCTGGATGGGCCGAAGTCACCCACCTTGAAGGCGGGCTGGCGGCTTGGAAAGAATGTGGGCACGCAACCCTTCAGGGGTGATGCATCCCCTGCCGCCTGCACTCGAAAGCTTTCGCTCTATGAATTTGCGTCATTTCGACCTCAATCTTTTGACTATTTTTGAAGCGATCCTTGCCGAACGCTCGATGACCCGTGCCGCCAAACGCTTAGGGATGACCCAGCCGGCTATTTCAAACGCGCTTAACCGGCTGCGCCAGCAAATTGACGACCCTTTGTTTTTGCGCACAGCAGACGGCATGACCCCCACCCCGCGCGCGCAAGCCCTTGCTCCGGCCATTCAGTCTGCGCTGGAAACTGTTCGGCGTAGTTTAAGCGATGATGCGGCATTTAATCCCGAACGCTCCAACCGCACTTTCACGCTGGCTCTGGGTGACTTTTCAGAACAGGCCATCGCCCCCTATTTAATTCGGGAAGTGCGCGCCCAATCCAAAACCATCCACTTCCAGTTCCTGTCCAATCCCGGCAGTTCCCTTATTAAGGAGATGCGCGAAGGCCGGGTGGATTTGGTTTGGGATGGCATGGCGGTTGAGCAAAGTGGCTTTGTCAGCGAAGTTGTGGAAAGCAGCAACATGGTGTGCGTCATGGCCAAAAACCATCCGCTCGCGCACAAAGATGTTTTGACCATTGAGGACTATGCGCAGGCTGAACATGTGCAGCTCAGCGCCACCAGCAGCTACACCCATGACACCGACCAACAAATTCGGCGGATGGGGATCAAGCGCAAATTTTCGGTGGAAGTGCCCCGTTTCCTCTCCATGATGCGGATCACAGCCTCCACGGACCTCATGTGTACGATGACCGAAAACTTTGCCCGCACCTATCAAGACGATTTCGGTATTGTTGTGAAGGCGCTGCCCTTTGAGCTTACCCGCGAGGTTTATCAAAGCTGGCACAGCTCCCAAGCCAATGACCCCGGACATACTTGGTTGCGCGACCTTCTCACCCCTATCCAACGCCTCGTGTGGTCCCACGTTGAAAAGGTGCGGTAGCTTTCAACACGCCAGATGATACGTTCCACACCGGAAATCACTTGCCCATGCTGCCCCTTTGCGTGCAACTGGGAGCATCATAAATTCAGCTTCTCGTAGGCCCCTCGTGTCCCAGAAAACCTTTACCGCCCCCGCCCACCGCGTGGCCATTGTCACCATCATTGTTGCCGCCAATATGTTGGGCTTGGCGGCCACCGACTTGTATCTGCCCACCATCCCTGCATTGCCCAATCTGTTTGAGACAAACATTCAACGCATCCAATTTACGTTGGCCAGTTTCAGCGCGGGCTTTGCCATCTCGCAAATACTCATCGGGGCCATGGGCGATCTTTACGACCGGCGCTGGATCCTCATTGGGTCGCTGCTTATTTTTGTGCCTGCCAGCATGTGGTGCGCTATGGCCACCACGGTGGAAAGCCTAATTGCCGCGCGGTTTGTTCAAGGTTTATCAGCCAGTGCGTCGGCGGCTTTGACGGTGCCGATGTTGTTGCCGCTCTTTTCCGAGCGCCAATCTGTGCGCGCCATCTCTGTTATTGGAAGTATTGACGCACTCATTCCTGCCATTGCTCCCTTATTGGGGGCTTGGATATTTACTCAATTTGGCGTGGGCGCTGTCTTTTGGGTGGTGGTTTTGGTTGGCCTACCAATATTGGCTGCGGCTCTAGTTTACATTCCGACAGACCGACCCGACACCCACCATACGCAGCTTTGGCCGGTCATTGCGGGCTATCGCACGCTGTTCACACACAGTCGATTCATGGGTTATGCCCTAAGCCACGGGTTTGCACTGAGTGGTTTGTTTGTGGTTGGGTTCTCTACACCCTATCTCATCGTGGACCATTTGGGCGGCCAGACCATTCACTTTGTCTATTGCCAAGTTGTGTGGGTAGGTCTCTACCTGCTTGCCGCTAATTGCACTGGTATGCTTACCAAATGGCTCTCACCTGACCACCTTATTCACGTGTGCACTTGGGCGCAGGTCGTAAGCGCGCTGGCCTTCGTTACCTACGCATTGCTTGCCCCCTCGCTCTCGTGGCAAGGCCTACTGCTTTCGCTCATCCCTTATTGTATTGGGATGGGGTTGCGCGGAGGGGCTGGGTTTGCCCAAGCTGTTCAAGCCGTTTCGGGCTTTGAGACACGAGCATCCGCATTAATGATTTTCTTTTCGATGGGCCTCACGTCACTCAGCGTCGCCCTAAGTGCGCTCTATCTGGACCAAGGCTTGATCACTGTTGTGCTGGCACAATTAACCCTGATATTGGCGAGCTGGGGAATGCTTCGGTTTATTCGGCACGCCCCAACCACCTAGTCATTTTCAATCGAACGCGTCTTCCCATGAGCCTTGCGTTGAAGCTTTGGAATATTCGGTTGCCCGGTTTTCAAAGAAGTTCGCATGCTCAATGCCGTTGAGCATTTCATCCATCCAAGGGAGGGGGTTTTTGTCCACTCGGTAGATAGGCAACAACGTAAGCTGAGTGAGGCGGCGGTTTGCGATCCACCGGATATAGCTTTTCACTTCTGCTG
>JARGNZ010000045.1 GCA_029209985.1 Parvibaculaceae bacterium | reverse complement strand
ATCAACGCGTTTCATGCGGTTGATGGCCACCATGCGCAGGTCATCAATGCCGTGGGATTGGTCCGCATGGTCATGGGTGAAAAGAACCCCGTCAATCCACTCCGTGCCTGTGTCGAGTAATTGGTCGCGCATGTCCGGTGACGTATCAATGAGGACAGTCGTTTTTTTGCTGGGGTCGTCCTGCCATTGCTCTATCAACGCGGAGCAGCGGCGACGCCGGTTGCGAGGCTCTGTGGGGTCGCACACGCCCCAAGACCCGCCAATGCGCGGAACCCCGCCAGAAGAGCCTGAGCCCAATATGGTGACACGTAAAGTAGCCATTAGCCCACTCCCCCAGCCATTGCTATCTGAGGCACTTTAGAAAAAAGGCGGAAAAAATTCTCGGTCGTTGTGTTGGCTAACTGCGCAGCTTCAACGCCGCGAAGATCCGCCACCTTTTGTGCAGTGTGCACCACAAAGGACGGCTCGTTGCGTTTACCGCGTTTCGGCACAGGTGCGAGATAGGGTGAATCTGTTTCCACCAGCAATCTGTCTTCAGGCACAAGCTTGGCTGTCTCTTGTAAGTCCTTGGCGCTCTTGAAGGTTACGATGCCTGAAAGTGAAATATAGAGGCCCAAATCTAATGCGGTGTTGGCCAGCGTTTGGCCTGAGCTAAAGCAATGCAGCAAACCGGGAAATGCCCCTTGAGCCATTTCCTCTGTGAGAATGTCGGACGTGTCTTGGTCGGCGTCGCGGGTATGAATAACGATCGGTAATTGGGTTTCGCGCGCGGCCCAAATGTGGGAACGGAAATTTTTGATTTGCGGCTCACGCGGGCTGTGTTCGTAAAAATAATCCAGCCCAGTTTCTCCGATCGCAACCACTTTAGGATGCTGGGCAAGCTCCACCAAACGCGCGGCATCGACATCAGGTTCGGCTGCCGCTTCATGGGGATGAATGCCCACAGAACACACGATGTTGTCGTACCGCTCCGCAATAGCCAAAATTTGATCAAACTCTTTGAGCTTTGTGCAGATGGTCACCATCAGGCCCACGCCCGCATCACCGGCCCGTTCAACGACAAGATTCAAATCTTCATCAAAGTCTTTGAAATTCAAGTGACAATGGCTATCCACAAGCAGCGTCATATTATGCGTCCTCGCCTTCAGGTTCGAGATAACGCGGAAAGATGGGATCAGGTTTTGGAATGGCAATGCCCGGCGCCAGCTTGTGAGCATCGTCAAGGTGAGCGAAAGAACGCACGTCCTCTGCCTGTCCTAAGGCATCAAGCAATTTGCCCGCGCCTTCAGGAACCACAGGTTGCGCCAAGATGGCGATATACCGCAAAACTTCGGCGGTGACATACAGCACGGTTTCCATGCGCGCCGGATCCGTTTTGCGCAATGCCCACGGCTCTTGCCCCGCAAAATACTTATTCGCTTCGCCAACCACATCCCAGACAGCGCCAACTGCAAGGTGGACAGCAAGGTTATCCATATGGCCACGTGCCAAGCCCAACGCGTCTTGCGCCAACTTGAGGATTGCTTGGTCTTCAGACGACAGCTCGCCCGGCGTTGGCAATGCACCGTTACAGTTTTTGGCAATCATAGAGAGAGACCGAGACGCCAAATTGCCCAAGTCATTGGCAAGGTCAGCATTGATCCGGTTGACCAAGCTTTCATGGGAATAGCTCCCATCACTGCCCCATGAAATTTCACGACAGAAGAAATAACGCATCTGGTCGACACCATACGCGTCAGTGAGTGTGAAGGGGTCGATGACATTGCCCACCGACTTCGACATTTTTTCCCCTTTGTTGTTGAGGAAACCATGGCCAAAAATACGTTTAGGCAGAGGAAGTTCGGCAGCCATCAGCAACGCCGGCCAAATCATCGCGTGAAACCGCACAATGTCTTTGCCGATCACATGCACATCTGCGGGCCAGAAGTTTTTGAAATCATCCCCGTCAACGTCAGGAAAACCAAGGCCGGTGATGTAATTGGTGAGCGCATCCATCCACACATACATGACGTGGCTGTCATCCCCAGGGACATCGATCCCCCAATCCAATTTGGTCTTAGCGCGAGAAATTGAAAGGTCTTTGAGGCCGCGTTTCACAAAAGCTCTGACCTCATTGCGCCGACTGGTTGGCATGATAAAATTGGGCTGCGCCTCGTAAAGGGCCAGCAATTTGTCGGCATACGCAGAAAGTTTGAAGAAATAGGTTTCTTCTTCCATCCATTCAACTGGGGTCCCCGTTGGAGCCAGTTTTTCACCGCCCTCACCTTCAGTCAGCTCGTCTTCTGTATAGAAGGCTTCATCGCGGACCGAATACCAGCCCTTATAGGCGCCAAGATAAATGTCGCCCTTTGCGGCAATGCGTTCCCACAAAGCTTGCGCACTCTTTTCGTGCCGTGGCTCGATTGTGCGAATGAAGTCGGTATTAGAAAGGTTGAGGCGCTTCGTCATTTCAATGAAATGCGGGGCCATTTTGTCGGCAAGCTCTGCGGCGGTTGTATCTTGTTTACGCGCGGTCAAAACCATTTTCTGACCGTGGTCATCAATGCCGGTGAGGAATTTTACATCAAACCCATCGTGGCGCTTAAAGCGGGCAATAACGTCAGTTCCCACGGCCTCATATGCATGGCCGATGTGGGGCATGCCATTTGGGTAGGAAATAGCTGTCGTAATATAAAAAGGCTTGGACGCTGCCATAAACTGGTTCCGCTGAAATGCTGACCGAATGAATTGAAATTGAACGATTGCAGGGGGGTCAGGCCCCTACAGCTTCACCGCGTACCGTCCGTTCAAGCAAGGAAAAAGCGTTCAAAATCACAAGCTTGCGATCCATATTTACAGCTTCTGCTCTGCCAACAAGGTCGTTGATCTTTTCCCACACCTGAACCCAGCGATCAAGGGGAGCGATGCGCGCAAATTCAAGTATCATCTCCGCCTCTCCGGGCAATCCAGCCGCCTGAACCGCGCCCTTTTGCGCGCCTACTCGAATTAAACGAGCAATCCAGTCAGTCAGCAGGTCCATCAAGGTGGCAAATTTATCATCAGCCCCCCGCCGTCCCGCTACATCTGCCAATTTATGAAGGGCTGGAACATCTAAGCGCGGCAAGGTGGAAATGACTTGCACCATAGATTGGTACAACTCCAATCCGCCCCCCTGAGAGATGGAGAGCGCCCGCCCCGCACTGCCTTCCGACAATTCCGCAATCAGCTCTGCTTGCGCGCCTTCTAAGGCGACACCGTGCTGGGCCAAGATGGCGTTTACGGAATCTCCTGTAAGCGGCGGCACAGGCAGTTGGCGGCACCGGGAGCGAATAGTGGGCAAAAGGCGACCGGGCTGATGGCTGAGCAGAATGAAGAGTGCACGCGCAGGTGGTTCCTCAAGCACTTTCAGTAAGGCATTGGCCGCGTTGGCATTCATCTCGTCTGCACTGTCCACAATACAAACCCGCCAGCCCCCGGCTCCTGAGCTTTGACCAAAGAACTTCGTCGTCTTGCGGACTTCATCCACAGGAATAACGGATTTGAGTTTTTTGGTTTTCGGGTCTGCAGGGCGGCGTAAAAGCAAAAGGTCTGGATGACTTAACGAAAGCAATTGCCGTGAGACAGGGTCGTCCGCTGGCACATCTAGCGACGTGACATTAAAAGCTGAGGCGCTATCGCGGTCTCCATACTTCAACACAAAGCGCGCTAATTTATACGCCAAGGTTGCTTTGCCCACACCTTTAGGCCCCGTGAGAAGCCAAGCATGATGCATGCGCCCTCCCATGAAGGCGTCAAACAAGGTGCTCTGTGCAGTCTCTTGGCCAATCAGCTCAAACGTCTCGCGGGGAGAAGGCAGCTCTCCTTCCCTATCAGCTTCGGGTAATTCACTCATGACGAAAAACTAACATTTGAAACCATCACGGTCACGCACTCACTGCATGGATGGTTGCCCTATGGGCCGAAGTTTTAGGGATAAAATCTAGGAAGATAAGGAAAAGCGCTTGGAAACAGCCGTCCAGATGGCGGCTTCAACCGTATCAATATCAAAGGTCGCATCGATGACAACGCAACGTTGAGGGTTTTGACGGGCAATCTCCAGAAAGGCCGCCCGTAGACGCTCATGAAAAGCCAGCCCCATTTTCTCGTAACGGTCTTCACCCTCCCCACGCGACGCAGCCCGCGCCAATCCAGCCTCAACAGGTAAATCAAGGATCAGCGTTAGGTCCGGTCCTTGCGCACCAACAACCAAATCATAGAGAGTTTGTATGGCCGCGCTGTTTAGTCCGTGGCCACCCCCTTGATAGGCCAAGGTGGAATCGGCAAACCGATCACACAGCACCCAATCACCGCGCGACCGGGCAGGTTTAATCAAACGCTCTAAATGATCTGCGCGGGCGGCAAAGTGCAAAAGAGATTCAGAGAGGCCCGACCAGCGATCACCTTCGCCGGTGACGAGAAGCGTGCGGATTTCTTCTGCCCCCGGAGAACCACCAGGTTCTCTGGTGAGCGTAACGGGGACAGAGAGTGCTTCAAGACGGGCTGCTAAGCGCTTGATCTGAGTCGATTTTCCAGCACCCTCGCCCCCTTCAAATGTGATGAAAGAGCCGGTCGTCACCTTATTCACCCAAGATCATGGATTTGGCAGAATTCATCAACCGTCCAAAAATACCAAGCTGTTCAACATCGGCCCCGGCCAACAAGGGAATACGAACCGTCCGCATATCAGGGGCGCTGAGAT
Organism: Parvibaculaceae bacterium; assembly: GCA_029209985.1. Lineage (GTDB taxonomy): Bacteria > Pseudomonadota > Alphaproteobacteria > Parvibaculales > Parvibaculaceae > NORP139. The sequence continues at coordinate 2,056 of JARGNZ010000045.1, read as the reverse complement.
TGAGAACGCCCACCCGTTGTCCCGTTTTGATGGGAGCATTCAACGGGCCATCCCATTCAGCTTTGGTGACCAAATTGCGCTTATTGGCGCGGGTCATGAGTACAGACACATCGTGGGCAACAACCAATGGCACCTTGTCATAAACCCCTTGGAAAACATCGGCATTGTCGATCACGTCGCCAGCAGAAAACAATTTATAGCTGCGAAATTCTCTATATCCCCATTCGATCAACCGTTGGGATTCTTCAGAACGCGCCCGGTTGGAGTCCGTACCGTTAATGACCATAATCAAGCGGCGGTCTTTGTTGACCCCAGAAGCCACCAAACCGTAGCCAGATTCTTCTGTGTGTCCGGTTTTAAGACCATCAACGCCGACGTTGAGGTAAAGCAAGGGATTGCGGTTGCTCTGTTTGATGCCATTCCAAGTAAAGCGCCGCTCATCAAAATAGGGATAGAATTCTGGTAAATTGATAATGATGTGGCGCGCAAGAATAGCCAACTCAGACGCGGTCATTTTTTGCTTGGGGTCTGGCCACCCTGTTGAATTAGCAAAGGTGGCTTTGCTCATGCCCAACTCGCGCGCGCGAATGGTCATCTCTTCGGCAAATGCCTTTTCAGATCCTGCCAAAGCCTCAGCCACCGCAATACAAGCGTCATTGCCAGATTGCACGATGATGCCACGAATAAGACTTTCAACGGGTATGCGAGAATTGACCTTTGCAAACATGGTCGAAGAGCCGGAAGCGGCCCCGCCTTTGCGCCACGCATTTTCACTAATGAGGAAAGTGTCTGTTAGAGCGACCCGCCCTTCTTTTACCGCCTCAAACAACATGGTCAGGGTCATCAGCTTTGACATGCTGGCAGGGCTCATAAGAACCTCGCCTTTTTTCTCAAACAAAACAGCGCCTGTTTCAGCGTCCATCAAAACTGCATGAGTGGCTTTGGTTTCAAAACCAGCAATAGCCTGAGTGCTGACGCTGACGCCAAAAAACAAAACCACCAATGTGCGTAAAAATAAGCGACGCGCGCAAACCATATTTTCGATACCCCTTGAACTCGAATTCTTTCCCGACCCCCCAAAAGGGCCTGTTGAAACGGCAGGACTGGTGGAAAACGCGTCGGACCGCTGACCTCAAATCCTGCAACACCATAGCGATTACGCTAGACAAGAACAATCCAACCGATTGAATTATCCAATGGATCTCGGACTATAGCGTCAAAGGGGCTATTTTATGGCCGCGTTGAACACCCCATCTATTTATATCGTTTAATCGACGATGATGCGTGCGCCCTTATGGCCCTGCTGCACGACCCGCCCTAAAACGGTATCAGCTGATTCAACCGATTCAACCGGACCAACACGCACCCGGTAAAGTGTTTGGCCATTCACATTGACAGGCGTAACCGTGGCATCGCCCAAAGGTGCAAGCTGCTGACGCACCAATTCTGCATTGCCTTGGCTTGAAAAAGCCCCGGCCTGCACAAAAAGATCGCTGACCGCTGGCACGCTGGTTTGTTCAATTTGCCCGGTGACCGCTGGCGCATTGGCAATGGGGGCCATGGCAGCGCCTAACGCTGCAACCTTTACCGGAGTGGAAGGAAGTGCCGGAGCGACGTTTTCATCATCGCGCGGTTCTGGGTTTGCCTTGGGCATCACAAAGGTTTCTTTGGCAGGTGCCTTGGCAAATTGCGTGGGCATTTCTTCGCCGTAAAGCGGTGCCCGCGCCAAATATTGCACGCGCACTTTCGCCGTGCCTTGCCGGCGATATCCCAGAAGTTCGGCAGCTCTGCGGGACAAGTCAATTTCACGGCCACGGGCGAAGGGGCCACGGTCATTGATCCGGACAATCAAAGAGCGTCCATTTTCTAGGTTGGTCACACGGGCAATCACAGGCATCGGCAAGGTGGGATGAGCCGCACTGATGCTGTTTTGGTCGAAAACCTCTCCATTGGCAGTTTTTTTGCCGTGGAACTGCGGTCCATACCAAGAGCCAATCCCGGTGGAGTCGTAAGAGGTGTCATCTTTGGGATAATACCAATCCCCATCAATTTTATA
>JARGNZ010000015.1 GCA_029209985.1 Parvibaculaceae bacterium | reverse complement strand
CGGCGATTGCTTCTTGAAGGGTGAAAATGGTGGGACTGCCACGTCGGCCATATGACACAGGCTTCGTGTTGTTTTCCAGTTCGGCCATGGTTTCAAATAGAATCGTGGAACCGTGATAGACGGGCGGATTTACAATGCCATTCTGTTCATGCGGGTGCAGCCCTGCCTTGGTGATGCGGGTGTCTTTATGGTGAGCCGGCGGGCCGGGATTGTCGGGTGCATCAGGCTTTGTCATATTATTCTCTATTCTAGGTCGCGACGCTGCTTTTACCGAAATGCTCGGAAAGCTTTGCCTTCGCGGCGTGATATGTAAGAATAACGCAGTAGCGGCTCAGGACAATCTAGCATTTTACAAATGTTGTATGCTCCCTCGATTCTCGATCACGATGAAATGAATTCGGGTGTGGTTCTAAGCTTGCGCAGGCTTAAAGTTTAACCGCCAGTGGGCGGAGCGGGGGAGTTCTATGCGGTATCGGCATTTATCGCTCATTATTGGGCTGATTTTGGGAATTATGGCCACCCTTATTGTCATTCCGATGTTTGAGCCTCAAGATCAATTCCCTATGGGGGCTACGACGGGGACCTTGCCTAGTGCTGGTGTGCCTTTGCCAAAGCCAACGGCGTCTAACTATGCTGTTGCAACAAACCAAAAATCGACCCTGCAAGTTGTCTTGGAAAAAGGGTATGTGCAATGCGGCGTGAGCCAAGGCTTGCCCGGCTTTTCAAACCCGGATGACCGAGGTGATTGGCGTGGCATTGATGTGGATGTGTGCCGTGCTGTGGCGGCTGCAGTCTTAGGGGACGCGCGCCGGGTGAAATTTACGGCTCTGTCTGCCAAAGAGCGATTTACGGCTCTGCAATCAGGCGAAATTGATATTCTCTCACGCAATACAACCTGGACGCTGACGCGGGACACCTCTTTGGGCCTCGATTTTATTGGGGTGACTTATTACGACGGCCAAGGGTTTTTGGTGCGCAAGGAATCTGGCATCAAGAGTGTTTATGAGCTTAAGGGCGCTGCGGTTTGCACCAACACAGGCACAACCACTGAGCTGAACGTCGCGGACTTTTTCCGCACGAATAATATTCCTTATCAAATTGTGGCGTTTGAAAAATCCGATGAGGTGATCGCCGCCTATGATGCGGGACGGTGCGACGCTTATACAACGGATGCGTCCGGCCTTTATGCAGAACGGTTGAAGCTGACCAACATCGACGAGCATATTGTGCTGCCTGAATTGATTTCAAAAGAACCGCTGGGGCCTGTTGTGCGCCAAGGGGATGATCAATGGGCTGATATTGCGCGTTGGTCTCTCAATGCGTTGATTGGCGCTGAGGAACTTGGCTTGACCCAAAAGAATGTGAGGTCGTTTCTGAAGTCTGAAAACCCGGAGGTTAGACGGTTTTTGGGCGTGGAAAGCAGTTTTGGGGAAAGCCTTGGGCTGCAAAATGATTGGGCGTTGAACATTGTCTCTCAAGTTGGAAACTATGGCGAGAGCTTTGAGCGTAACCTTGGGAAGGAAACGCGCTTGGGCATTGAGCGGGGGCTGAATGCACAGTGGAATGAGGGGGGCTTGATGTATGCGCCGCCGGTTCGATGATGCGAATACTAAAGTGCCTATAAATAGAAATTTGGGGATGAGTTTGTGCCGTTAATGCCGAGCTTTATACAGAATTTATTGAGCAACAGAACAGCGCGCGGATATTTGACGCAGCTGATTGTTCTGCTTGGGGTGGCCTGGCTTGGGTGGATGATGTTTGATAATGTCGCCACCAACTTACGCCAGCAAAACATTGCATCTGGGCTGTCTTTCTTGGAAGAAGAAGCTGGCTTTGGTATTTCCCAAACGCTGGTTGAGTATTCTGAGCAGTCCAGTTACGGACAAGCACTTTGGGTGGGGCTGCTGAATACATTGCTCTGCGCTTTGTTAGGTATTTTCTTTGCCTCTATTTTGGGGTTTAGTATTGGCGTGGCGCGCCTGTCGCCCAATTGGCTTGTGGCAAAGCTGGCGGCAACGTATGTTGACCTTTTGCGCAATGTGCCTTTGTTGTTGCAGATTTTCTTTTGGTATTTTGCAGTGCTGCGGTCGTTGCCCGGACCCGAGGCGAGCTTTGAACTTGCCGACTCTTTCTTTATGAACACGCGGGGAATTTTTGTACCCTCCTTGGTGATGGAAGGGTATGGGGGGCTTGTGGCTGGGTGCATGGTGTTGGGAGCGGTTTTTGGTTGGCTTGTCGCGCATGCTTTGGAAAAACGGCATGCAGTGCGCCCTATATGGCTGGGTAAAACAATGCTGGCGCCGGGTGTTGGTTTGGTTTTTGGGCTGTTTGCCACGTTGATTTTTGTCGGGGTGCCCGCGGTTGATTATCCGCACTTGGATGGGTTTAACTTCGTTGGGGGGCTTGGCATCATCCCAGAATTTACAGCCCTGACATTGGCGCTGAGCCTTTATACGGCTGCCTTCATTGCAGAGATCGTGCGGGCGGGCATCCAGTCTGTGGACCGGGGCCAAGTGGAGGCATCTCAAGCCTTGGGGTTAAGCTCTCGCCAAGAGTTGAAGTTGGTTGTGATACCGCAAGCCTTGCGGGTCATCATTCCGCCTCTGACCAGCCAATATTTGAATCTGACTAAAAATTCTTCTTTGGCTGTTGCGATTGGCTACCCAGATTTGGTGTCGGTTTTTTCTGGCACGGTGCTCAATCAAACCGGCCAAGCGGTTGAGGTGATTGCGATCACCATGGCTGTGTATTTGATCTTGAGTTTAAGCACGTCGTTCCTGATGAACATTTATAATGCCCGTATGCAATTGGTGACGCGATGAATAATGCCTTTTTGAAAAGCACCCGTGAAGCGCCGTTGCCGCCGCCGGTTTCTACCAGCGGTGTGGTGGGTTGGTTGCGGATGAACTTATTCTCATCGATTGGGAACAGTTTGGTCAGCGGGGCTTTGTTGCTCTTTCTTGTTTGGCTTATTCCGCAATTGATTGACTGGGCTTTTGTGCGCGCCATTTGGAGCGGCGAAAGCGGCGCTGTGTGTCGTGTGGATGGAGCCGGGGCCTGTTGGGCTTTTGTGAACGCCAAATTTGATCAATTTATCTATGGACGCTATCCAGAAGCCGAGCACTGGCGCGTCAACGTGATTTTCTTGTTGTTAGCGGGTGGGCTGATGCCTTTGGCGTTGCCGACGTTTAGATATAAAAATCATGTTGTCTTGTTTATGCTGACGGTCTTCCCATTTGCCGCATTTGTCATGTTGCTTGGGGGCACGCTTGGTATGCCGCAAGTGGAAACCAATAAGTGGGGCGGCTTGCTTGTCACATTGGTTGTGGCAATTACGGGTATTGTCGCGTCGCTTCCTTTAGGGGTTTTGTTGGCTCTTGGGCGTCGTTCAGACTTGCCTGTCTTGCGCATTTTCTCTGTGCTGTTTATTGAGTTTTGGCGTGGTATCCCGCTAATCACCGTGTTGTTTATGGCCAGTGTGATGTTGCCGCTCTTTTTACCAGATGGGGTGACGGTCGATAAGTTGCTTCGTGCGTTGATCGGTGTGGCACTGTTTTCATCGGCTTATATGGCTGAGGTCATTCGAGGGGGCTTGCAGGCAGTTCCACAGGGGCAATATGAAGCTGCGCGGGCGCTCGGCTTGAGCTATTGGCAAACAATTTTTCAGGTTGTGATGCCGCAAGCGCTTCGGATCGTTATTCCGGGCATTGTGAATACGTTCATTGGCCTATTCAAAGACACAACCCTTGTCATGATTGTTGGCTTGTTTGACCTTCTTGGCGTTGTGCAATCAAATTTCACGGACCCGAACTGGGCCAGCCCGCAAACCGCGATGAGCGGTTATGTGTTTGTGGCGCTCATTTTCTGGGTCTTCTGTTTTAGTATGTCGCGTTATTCCGTTTCTGTTGAGAAGCGGGTGAGCTTCAATCAACGATAATGGCGGAAGAAATCCATGGCACCTTCACAAAAACTCGTGATTGATATTAATGGCTTGCATAAATGGTTCGGGGACTTCCATGCGTTGCGCAATGTGACGCTTGAAGTGCGCGAGGGAGAACGGATCGTTATTGTGGGTCCGTCTGGGTCTGGTAAGTCTACCCTGATCCGCTGTATCAACCAGCTTGAGCATCACCAAAAGGGTGATATCACAGTCAATGGCATTGAGCTGGATGAGAACATCAAGGACATTGAAGCTGTTCGGCGTGAAGTGGGCATGGTGTTCCAGCAATTTAATCTTTTTCCTCATATGACCGTTTTGGAAAACTGCATGTTGGCACCTGTTTGGGTGAAGGAAATGGAAGAGGTGGATGCGCGGGCGATGGCGATGAAGTATCTGGAACGGGTCAAAATTCCAGAACAGGCAGACAAATTCCCCGGTCAACTTTCAGGTGGTCAGCAGCAACGGGTCGCTATCGCGCGGGCGTTGTGTATGGAGCCTAAGGTGATGTTGTTTGACGAGCCGACATCAGCGCTTGATCCAGAAATGGTGGCAGAGGTGCTGGACGTAATGACAGACTTGGCAGACACGGGCATGACGATGATTGTTGTGACCCACGAGATGGGGTTTGCCCGCCGTGTGGCCGACCGTGTTGTCTTTATGGATGAAGGCGAAATCATTGAGGCCAATGCGCCGGGTGCGTTTTTTGACGCGCCGCAAAGTGAGCGGACCCAAGCGTTCCTCGCTCAAATTTTCAATGATTGATCAGACAATGTAAGGGCTAGGCATCTGGCTCTTCTAGGGTTGTTTGTTGCTGGGCGAAGGGCGTAAAGCCGTGGCGTTGATAGAGGCCCAGTGCGCGAGGGTGATCAAAAGTACAGGTCTGAATGATCAGCTGTTTGATGTCTTGCTGCCACGCGCGGTTGATGCCTTCGACCAATAGATAGCGTCCAATGTTTTGGCCGATAAATTCGGGCATCACTCCGAGAAAGGCAAATTCTGCCTTTTGTGGTTTGCGAAAATCCAATTCAAAAAAACCGGCTGGGACGCCGTCTTTATAAAAAATATAAATCTCCACAGCGTCATCTCTAATGATGTCACCCAAAGCTTCGTCGGATAAATTGCGGCGATTGACCCACATATAATCGCGCCCAATGGTGTCATGTATATAGCGGTAAAAATGTATTGTTGGATCTTTGGCACGCATCAGGGCAATGCGCCCAGAGGGGGGCGGGCAATGCAGCGATGGGGCGGTACTCATTTCTAAATGGGTTACTGTTGTGGTGTGTTTTTTACCCATCGGCGTGCACTTTCTACTTTGATACGTCTAAAGAATGCTGCTTGTGGTCTTCTAAGAAGATTCAATGGGCAAGCCTTGGATGCTGCCCCATTCAGCCCATGACCCATCATAGAGACTGAGGTCTTCTCGTCCAGTTAGAGACAAGGCGAGGAAGATAATGGCGGCGGTAACGCCTGATCCACAGCTGGTGATAAGTGGCGCCTCAGCTGGCACGTTCAGGTTTGCAAAGAGGGCCTCTAGTGCTGCTGGGGGATGATAGGTGCCTTCTGGAGTTAGGCACTCTGCAAACGGGAGATTGAGGCTGTTGGGAATGTGCCCCTTTGCGAGGCCGGGTCTTGGCTCAGCAACGTCGCCGGCAAAACGCGGTGCAGGTCGGGCATCGATGACCAGATGGGTTTCGTTTTTAAGGTTCTCATAGATGTCTTTTTGGGAGCAGACCCGTGCGGTGTTTTGGGTTGTTGTGTAGGGCGTATGAGTGGGGAGTGTTGGCGCACCCACTTCAAGGGGATGGTCTTCGCGCATCCATTTTGGCAAACCGCCATCCATGACGGAGACGGCGTTATGTCCCATGGCTTTAAAGGTCCACCATACGCGCGGCGCACTGAAAATACCCGCGCCATCGTAAATTACGACATGATCCTTTGGCCCAATGCCAAGAGTCGACATTTCTGCGCAAAATTCAGTAGAGGACGGCAGCATGTGGGGATAGGGGCTGCTGGTATCACTCACCCGGTCGATGTCAAAAAAACAGGCGCCGGGTAGGCGTTGGGTGTGAAATTCCTCAAGGGCGTTACGACTCATTGCCGGTAGATACCATGAGGCATCTAAAATCTTAGGCGGGGTGTTGCTCGCACAGGCTTGCGCAACCCACTGTGTGGAGACCAATTGGGGGGATGCCAACTGGGGTGCCATTATTTATCCAACCATGTTGGCACCGGAAGCCCTTGCTCTTTGAGGAAGGCTGGGTTGAACATTTTGCTTTGGTAGCGCGTGCCGTAGTCGCATAGCACAGTAACAATTTTATGGCCGGGCCCCATTTCTTTGGCGAGTCGGATTGCACCAGCAATGTTGATGCCGCTTGAGCCCCCAAGGCACAAGCCTTCGTGCTGGAGGAGGTCAAAGACGATGGGCAGTGCTTCGTTATCGCTGATTTGGAATGGGTGATCGATGGGGGCGTCTACCAGGTTTTTAGTAATGCGGCCTTGGCCTATACCTTCGGTAATGGAGGTGCCCTCAGCTTTTAGCTCTCCGTTTTTGTAATAATTATAAAGGGCGGCACCCATCGGATCGGCGAGGGCAATTTGGATGTCTTTGTTCCGGTCTTTAAGCGCCATGGCGGTGCCCGCCAGCGTGCCGCCTGTGCCGACAGCGGAGACAAAGCCGTCGACTTTGCCATCCGTTTGGTCCCAGATTTCTGGCCCTGTGGTTTCAATGTGCGCCTGACGGTTGGCAACATTATCAAATTGATTGGCCCAGATCGCACCATTGGGTTCTGAGGCGGACAGCTCTTGTGCCAAACGGCCAGAATATTTTACGTAATTATTGGGATCTTTGTAGGGTAGGGCTGGCACTTCGATTAATTCAGCGCCACACAAGCGCAGCATGTCTTTCTTTTCCTGAGACTGGGTCTCTGGAATAACGATGACAGTGCGAAAACCAAGAGCATTGCCGACAAGTGCGAGGCCGATTCCGGTGTTCCCTGCGGTGCCTTCCACAATAACGCCGCCCGGTTGCAGAGTGCCTTTCGCAAGGGCATCTTGGATGATGAAGAGGGCTGCACGATCTTTCACAGACTGTCCGGGATTCATGAACTCGGCCTTGCCGTAAATGTCGCAACCGGTCTCTTCTGAAGCCTTTTTCAAGCGGATGAGGGGGGTGTTCCCGATCGAGTCAATCAGTCCGTGTTTAATGTCCATGTTCCGCTCTACCTACTCAAATTTAATTTTGTGTTTTGCGACATTAGCGGTTCCAGCGGGTGATTTGCAACTCAGTGTGCTGTGGCGGGGCTACAAAATTTTGAATCCGTCGGTTTTTAGAAGTTTTTCTTTGTTTAAGGCCAACCATTGCAACATGAGAATGGTTTTTGCGTCGCGGATACGGCCATCATTTGCGGCCCTCATGGCCTCTTCATGGGGAACGGTAACGGCGCGAATGTCTTCTTGCTCATGTTCTAATCCGTGCAATCCCCCCACGTTTGAGAGGTCTGCTTGGGCCAAAAATAGATAAGATTTTTCGGTCCATGCTCCCGGTGATGTGTATAGGTGGGAGATTAATTGCAGGTCGTGAAGGGTGCACCCGGCTTCTTCTTCTGCTTCGCGGCGAGCCACATCTGCGGGTGTTTCATTGTCGGTGTCGATTAGGCCTGCAATGCATTCAAACAACCAAGATGCTTCGTTGTGGACAATGCCGGGGGGACGGTATTGCTCGACAAGGACCACATAATCTGTGCTTGGGTCCCATGCTAAGACATTGACGACTTCACCAACATAATGCAGTTCGCGTGTCACGGGGGCTGACCATGTGCCATCGAAGCGTTTATGGCGAAAAGTTGCCTTTTCAACTGTGCTCCATTCTTTGAAAACAACCTCGCGGGAGATGACATCTACATCCTCAAGGGTGCGTTTGCTTGGTTCTAACTTTTTTGGCAAGGACATGGCTCCAATTTAGGGACTTTATTTTAGGCCCGGCAGGTGACCCCGGCAAGGATGATTTAGCTGCTTGGGAACATCGTCTTTGGAACGAAATTGGTCTCGACCTCTTCGTCACTCATTCCAATATTCACCCTTCTGTTGGGAGTTATTCCCGCTTCTAAAAACTGTGTGACGATTGCGGTTCTTGAAAAATGAAGCGCTTGATGGAGAGCGCCTACGATGGAGAGGATTTCTGGATGGCGGATAAATTTGAAAACCATGCTGTTGGGCTTAGCAGTCCGGCGGTACGCGCTGTGACAATTACCCCGAACGATGCGGCAGAGCTGAGCTCTTCGTTGCGCGGTTATACGGTGGGCGGGTCAGGCGATCTGGCAGTTGTGTTTGTTGACGATACTGAAAGCGTTGTGTTGCCAGGCCGGATTGCAGGTGTCGATTATGGAGGGCGCATCAAGAAAATATTGGCAACCGGCACAACGGCAACAACCATTGTGGGGTTCTTCTGATGCACGGCTTTTCTTTTGGGGTTGGTCTGGCCAATCGGTTTTCTGCGTGGTGGTCGGGGTGGCGCGCTGTCTTTAATTTTAACCTCAATCAATTTCATCCAAGTGATGCGCTTGCACGGTTGACGGAAGAAAGAGCGTCGTGCGGGTGGGGGCTTCACGATGATGGACGTTACCGTGAATATGCGGCTGGTGAGCTTGTGATGCTAGACGGGAATGGGGTGCAGGTGAGTGGGGAGGTGACAAACTTATTCTCTAACCCTTCCAACCTCTGCCATGCAGCGTGGGCTTATGGGGCGAATGTTTCGGGTAGTTTGGTTGCTTTGAGTAACCCCGCCAATTTAGATCAGGTGACCAAGGTTGAGGTGCTATCCACGTCCGGTTACGTTTTTGTTCGACAAAGCCTGACGGTCATAGCGGGGCTGCACACCGTATCGGCGGTTGTGAAAAAGGGAAATTATCCATACGTGGGTTTACGGTCGCTTACTTTGGGATCAACGCCTTATTCGGTGTTTGATTTTGATAGCGCTGCTTTTGTGCACGTTCCAGAATCTGTTGTTGAAACGGGCGCGATGCCGCTTGCTGATGGGTGGTATCTGATTTGGGCTGTGGACGATAGTCCAGGAGGTGCCCAAAACGCAGGGCTGGCCCTTACGAATGCTGCCGGGGTTACGCAGCCTGTACTTGAGGGGGGCGAATTTATTTATGTTCTTTGGATGGATGTCACCAATCAGGCAAGCTTATCCCCTCATGCAGAGGGCACGCGGTTGGCTGATTGCCCTGTGCTTGAAAAAGGGGTGGGTGAAAACCTGCTGTATTATGGGGCACATCCTGATGAATGGTCAGCATTTGGGGCTACGGTAACAGCAGGGCTCGATGGGGTCGTGCATGTTGAGAGTGGCGGCGGGGTTGAACATCGGGCCATAACCTCGGCCCGTGCTTGGAGCGAGGGAGTGACTTATAAAGGTGACGTCACTTATAAGGTCGGTACATCTGGTAAGGCTTTGCTTGTTTTGAATGATACGGAGACGACACTTGTTAGCGCTCATTTGAGCGGTCTTGCGGGCAGCTTAACGGTTACCGAACAAACAGGCTGTGTCGTTGACATTCTGGAGCAACGATTGGACGGGGACATCTACACAATTACATTTGAGTTTACACCTGCCTTTGCCGTCGCAGTGCCGGTGCTCGGGGTTGGTCCATTTTCATCTGTTGTGGGAGAAGGTGTGATCGCTGTTGCTGCAGGGTTGCGGCAGGTCGTGCCATGGGATGAGTATGACCATCAGGGGGATTTGCATCCTAAAGAATTTGTCTTTCAGGGTGCCGAGGGATTTGTGACGACAGATGGATGGGTCGGCAATGGCAGCAGTGCTTTAAGCGTTGTGGATGGGCACCTTCAGGTGGCGTTGACGGGGTGGGAAAACCCAAGTGCGTCGGTGCCGGTGGCTGTGTGTGCGGGGAAAGTTTATGCGGCTGAATTTTCTGGCGATACGGGGAACATGTCTGTTGGAACGAATACATTTTCTGTGCGTGTGGGAGAAACAGAGGGGGTGCACGACGGGCCTTATCTGTTGAATGTGTCTTATGACACGCCGGATGCTGGAGTGGTGCTGGAGGCTTTTTTTGTGGCGAGCGCCCCAACATTATATTTTGGCGCGGCTGGGTTTTGCGATGCTTCCGGCGCATATTTTGATATTCATCGTGCAAGCCTGCGGGAGCTTAAACCCGGCGTTGTTGTTGAGCAGCGGGCTGCTTTTGGCAGGACGGCTGGACAACATGCGGTCCTGCTGGTGGACGGAAACGGCAATAATTGTGTTGAGCTCCGCAGAACGAGTGGTGGGGCGGTGAGCTTATGCATCCGAAAAGAGGGGGCTACTTTGTATGAAGCTGCATCGGCTACCAATTGGCCTGATGACATTGAAGCGACCTTCCGACTTGAGGTAACGGGGACGGACGGCGGGACCTATTTTTCTGTGTTTTTGAATGAAGTTTATTTAGCGGACCTATCGCCGGGGGCGCTCGATTATCCCAACGGTATTGATCGGTTGAGCCTTGCCGCAATGGCGGGGGTCAAAACCATTCAGTCTCTCAAAGTGCATTGAGCGGCTAGGAATGGAGGCAATGAAAAAGGCCAGTTCCGTGAAGAACTGGCCTTTAGAATTGGCTCCCCAGGCCGGACTCGAACCAGCGACAAAGCGATTAACAGTCGCTTGCTCTACCAACTGAGCTACTGGGGATCAAATCAGCGGTTGGTATCCGTTGATGAACGCGGATATAGCAAGTTCTTTTGAGAGATGCTAGCCAAAATGACTTGTTTTTGCCATTTTGTGTGCTTATTTCCTAAAACTGCGTCAGAGCAAGGCTTTTTGCTCATGGCGGATCGCATATTATGTGGGTTTTGACCCATTTTACCTGTTTTGAAATGGACGAATGAGTGCACTTAAAGTTTTCTGGACGAAAGATTCCTTTGCCAGGTTCGCCTTTGATTCGAGTGATGTTGGGTATTTTGCTTGTGATTGGGGGAATACTCGGATTTTTACCGGTTTTAGGGTTTTGGATGATTCCACTCGGAATGCTGGTCTTGTCGATTGACTTGCCCTTTGTGCGGCGTATGCGCCGACAGCTTGAGGTGCGGGTGCTGCGCTGGTGGCGCGCCCGCAAGACCTCTGGCAGCTAAGCATGTGACAGGCGGTGCCATCACGGGATGATGCGCTCAGCCTGTGCCAAATTTTGGGATTGCTTGTGCCATCGCGAAGGGCAGTCCGCTGAGTAAAACTTCAATAAACCTGAGGTCCTGATAATCCCCATTGAGTGAGAGGCGCGGCAGGGATGTATATGCTTTGCCGTGTTTGGGCATCAACAAGCCTTTGCGGGTTGTGACAGCGCTTTTGAACCCCAAATCTTGGATTATTTTGAAATCTCGCTTTCCAGCCGAGCTTGCATCCCCATAGGGATAGGCAAAGTGCTCTGGCATAAAACCCAGCTCTTCTTGAATCCGGCGGTTGCATTGGAGCACCTCACGACGGGCGGTTAGTTCGTCAAGATTGCGCATGGCAAAGTGATCGACCGTATGGGAGCCTACAGTGGCAAGCGGATGTGCATGGAGAACACGGGCTTGGTCCCAACTCATGGATGCTTCACGGGTGATGCTCAACAATTCAATGTCGTGACGGGCCGCTAACTCGCGGACGAAATCTCGTATTTCGGTTTCAGGTAAACGCCGTACTGGCCAATAGAGGGTCGAAAAGGCGGCATCTTTTTCTTGAGCTGTTGTGCACGGTAAGTCGTACTGAATGCCTTCCAGTGTGCAGGTAAGGTGTTCTGCGCGTTGGATGGTTTGTTCTAAACCTAACCACCATAACTCTGCGGTGCCGTCTGGCATGCCGGAGTTTAGGTAAACAGTAAAGGGCACATCGTTGCGTTCAAAAACGGGTAAGGCTTGGGTGACGTTGTCCTCATAACCATCATCAAGTGTGAAAGTGGCAAACCGGCGTTTGAATTTACGATGTTGCAGACGATGGATTGCTTCATCGAGGGTGACGATATCGTAATCGAGTGATTTTGCGAGATCGATTACATCTGTTAAAAACTCAGGGGTGATCTCAAGAATTCGATTGGGCGAAAACTCTGGTACAGGCTCTTTGCGCACGCGGTGCAGCATGAAAATGACGCCGACACCTTGCACGGATTCTGGCGCGAGGTGATGCAGTCTTGTCATGTGCATCATTGCCATGACTTTTTTCAATAAAGCCGTCTGATTCATCTTAATGCTCGTTTAGTCTGGGTGCCCTTAAAGCGCTAACTAGCACGCGGCTTGCAACGCTTCTCCTAAAACAAGAATGACTGTTCTTTATTGAGAAATAATTGAGGACAGTAGCATTCACACAGAAAAATGTTTCAAATTGGAACAGTTTTGGAGCTCAAAATGGCACTTGTTGAAAAAGGCATTTCAAAAGCAACGTCTGATATTTATCTTCGCGATACGACGGGGATGAGCGATCATAAAGGTCAGGCACGCCGTCTTTCACCGGTTGGGTTGCCTGGGAAAACCACGCAGGACCGTTCGCCAGTGCAGTTATCGCTTCATCATGACTTGTCTGAAATCAAAGATATTTGGTTAAAATTGCAGACCGAAGGGGATTGCTATGTGTTTCAATCCTATGAGTGGCTTTCTACATGGCTGACATGCATTGGTGAACAACTCAAATATGAGCCTGCGATTGTTATTGGCCGTTCTGGTGCCGGTGAGGTTTTGTTCATGCTGCCGCTGGCGATTGTGCGCAGTTCTATGGTGCACCGCCTTGCTTGGTTGGGCACTCCTTTGGCCGACTATAATGCGCCGTTGCTCTCTAAAGCTTTTCGCAAGCACATTGCCGCTGGTGAGTTCAAAGCCTTGTGGCGTGAGATTTTACGGACTTTGCCTTCCTTTGATGTGTCCGATCTTTCAAAGCAGCCAGAGTTGGTGAGTGGACAGCGCAACCCGATGTTGGAGCTGAGCCATTCAGTGAATGCAAGTGGTGCCCATAGCGTCTCCTTGGTTCCTGACTTTGATGAGCTATACGCAGACAAGAAGAGCAAAAGCGGGCGTGCACGTGAGCGCAAAAGAGAACGCAAGTTGACGGAAGCTGGGCCGATTGATTTTCTTGTGCATGAAGACGTGGATGAGATCAAAGCCTGTATCAATCGCTTGATTGATATGAAGACAAAAAGCTTTGCGGCTATGGGTGTTGCCAATATTTTTGAGCAGAATGGCAATGGAGATTTTTACCGCGCTCTGGCGACCCAAGATGATACGCGCCACATTACGCAAGTGACTGAGTTGCGGGTCAATGATGAATGCCAAGCGACAAATTGGGGCATCGTCTTCAAAGGTCGCTACTACTATGTGATGGCGTCTTACGTTCAAAATGAACTCTCACGCTTTGCGCCGGGCACATTTCAGCTTAATAAAATCATTAAATGGGCTGCGGAAAACAACATTGATGTGTTTGATTTTACCATCGGCGATGAGCGGTATAAGCTTTCATGGGCCGATAGCAGCATTGATCTTTACGATCACTTGTCGGCAAATAGCTTATTGGGCCTGATTTTTGTTGCTCCGCACCTGGTTCAGCGCAAAATGAAACGGTTTATCAAGCAGACACCTGCATTGTGGGAAATGTATCGCAAAGCACGGGCAAAGGTTGCTGCTGTGCGCGCTAAGCTGCCTTAATGCGGTTTAGCATTGCGTGTCAAAGCGCCCAAGGAGTTTAAGTGTAGGCATGTCTGCCCCCGAGATACCCACAGAGAAGACGACCTTGCGTTCTAAGTTTGAGCGGGTGGTGGCGCGTTTGGAAGCCGCAGACCTTCTTTCTACCTTAAAGGGGGCTGGCTTAGTGATGGCCATTCGCCTGACGGGCGGGCTTGGCACACTGCTTGTGCAAATCTTTCTAGCGCGCTGGTTGGGTCTTTTTGAATATGGCATTTACGCTTATGTTTGGGTGTGGATCTATATGTTGGCGCTTGTCGCGCCCATGGGCCTGAATGACGGGGCTGTAAAATTTGTCGCTGAATATCTAGGCAAAGAAGATTGGCCACACCTTCACGGCGTCATGCGTGTGGTCACGTTCTTACCTATTGTTTCCAGTATTGCTTCGGCCTTGATGGGCGCCCTCGTGATTTGGCTGCTATCAGATCAAATAGAAGCGTATTACGTTTTACCGCTGCTCACAGGGATGATTTTTGTCCCGTTATTTTCTGTAGCTGATGTGCAAGAAGGAGTGGCGCGCGGCTTTGGTTGGATGAACTTTGCCTATGTGCCCAACTATATTTTCCGCCCCCTCATGGTGGTGCTCTTTACAGGCGCTGGTTATTTTCTTTATGGGTCGGCGAATGCGGTCATGGCTATTTGGGCGGCGATTGCCGCGATTGCTGTTTCCATGACGGTGCAACGGGTTTTGTTGTCGCACAAAATTAAAAAAACAGTTGTGGCGGCTGAGCCTGCATACCAAACACGGGCATGGGTGATTTATTCAGCGCCGCTTATTTTGATCTGCACATTTGAATTGATCTTAGCCAATATGGATATGATTATGCTGGGGTACTTTAAGGACCCCGATGTTGTGGGCGTTTATTTCTCCGCAACGCGTATTCATAATCTCGTGTGCTTTATTCAATTTGCTGCGGTGTCGATTGCCGCGCCGCGCTTTTCCCGTCTTCATGCATTGGGTGCTCTTGATGAGCTGAATGCGTTTATGAAAGGCATTGCGCATCTCATGTTTTGGCCAACACTTGGGGCATTCCTGTTTTTGTTGGCTTTTGGCCCGTGGGTTTTGAGTTGGTTTGGGGAAGGCTTCGAAGTTGGCTATGTGGCCATGATTATTCTTGTTGGTGGCTTGTTGGTGCGCAACACGGTTGGGCCTATTGAGTATTTATTGAATATGACTGGCAATCAGAATGCATCGCTGATGGCTTTAGGGACTGCGGGGATTGTGAACTTGTGCTTCAACGCGTTGTTGATCCCAGACTACGGTATGCAGGGGGCGGCCATGGCGACGGCTTTGTCGTATGTGGTGGGAACGTCGTTGTTGGTGATTATGCTGAAACGGCGCCTTGGCATGACAAGTTTTGTCTTTCTTAATTGGCCAAAACTATCCTGACCGCGTTGATCAGTGATTCATATGACGTGCATGCATGAATGGTCTCGGACCTGTTGGTTTAACGCAGGTTTGGATCCAAAACGGTTTGTGCGCCGCGTTTGCGATACCGCTTCATGTCCACGCCGGTGAGCATGATGCCTGCGCGGCGACCTGAGCCGCTTGAGAGGGTTTTGAGAACCCGCTGCACTACTTTCCGATCCGTAACACCCCAACGGACAGCCAACAAGGTGAGGTCGCAGATACGCGCCAAGACTTGTCCATCAGCGGCTGTGCTCATGGCGGGTGAATCTACAATGATGAAGTCATATCGTTTTCCAAGGGTGTCCATAATCCATGCCATGCGCTCGGAACCAAGAGCGGCTGTGGAGTTTCCAAGTTCTCCACCTGTCTGGAGAACGTGCACGGTGGAGGCAGTATCTTGACGAATTGTTTGCATAAATTCAGCGCGGCCAGACAAAAGCTCAGCCAAACCGGGGCCGTTGCCAATCCCGGCGATATAGCTTTGAACGGGACGCCGCATATCTGCATCGATGACGAGAACCTGATAACCACCCATGGCCATAATACGGGCAAGGCCCATGGCTACAGGAGATTTTCCTTCTCCGGGTACGGATGATGCTACCAACAGGCTTTTTGCAGGGCGACCATCAACTTGGGCTAACAAGATGTGACCGAGAAGGCCGCGCAAGCTTTCTGCCATTAAACCATTTGGTGCATGGAGAACTTCGGCAGCGGCCGTTGCAGGGTTATTGCCGCGCGCCTTAGGCAAAAGACCTAGGAAGGGCATCCCCGTAATGCGCTCCACTTGATCGGCTGTGCGAAAACCAGACGAGAATACTTCCATCACAAAGGCCACCATAAGGGACAATGATACGGCCCCTAAGATTGTGAGAATGAGCATTGGTGTTTTGCGTGGAAAAGAGGGATTAAGCGGCGTGTGAGCTTTGGATAGAATACGCGCATTCGCCGCTTGTGTATCGGCTTGCATACGCGCAAGTGCCTCCTCGTAACGGGTGAGAAAGCTTTCGAGCAATGTTCTGTTGGCTGCGGCCTCGCGTTCGTATGCGCGTAAGGTCACTTCCTCTTTGTTCATCAGGCCCAGTTTTCTTTTGAGGCGATTGACATTGCGGTGCAGGGAGGCCACCCGTGCAGCTGCCACTTGGGATTCATTTTCCAAGGCTTGCAGAATTTTGGTAATCTCGGATTCAATCTCTGACTGCAAATCTCTCAAATTGGCTTGAGCTGTCACCATGCGCGGATGTTGCGGCAAGAGGTTTGTCGACATCTCGCTGATTTGTGCTTTGATTTCAACTTCCCGCGCCCGCAAGGTTTGGATGAGGGAGGACTGCAAAACTTCGGCGGCGCTGTCACGGCCTTCTGGGGAGGCGATTAGGTCCTCTGCCAATTCTAAGCGCGCTGTTGCTTCAGATTGTGCAGCTTCTGCCAAGACCAGTTGTGTGCTGACTTCTGAGAGCTCGCGTTGAGGCAATGTTGCGCCATTGGCTTCAAACAAACCAGATTTCGTTCTAAAACTTTCAACAGCGGTTT
Organism: Parvibaculaceae bacterium; assembly: GCA_029209985.1. Lineage (GTDB taxonomy): Bacteria > Pseudomonadota > Alphaproteobacteria > Parvibaculales > Parvibaculaceae > NORP139. The sequence goes on along the minus strand of JARGNZ010000015.1, from coordinate 50,733 downwards.
CAGACGTTGTGGTTCTTTTGCGCAGGCTTTCAATTTGTGAAGACAACCAATCGATCGCTTGCCGGTGCACGGTCATGCGCTCTGAGATTTGTTGTTGAATGTAGAGGGTGGCCAGCTCATTGGCAATTTTTGTTGCGAGAACTGGGTCCTTAGACGTGTACTGAATGGAGATAACCCGAGATTCTCCACGGCGCATGATATTGAGATTTTCGCGCAGTTTTTCAACAAGCTTTGTTGGTGTGCTTGGGACTGTTGAAACTTTCGACACGCCCGTTTTGTCTTTGGTTTTTTTCTGTTGTGCAAATTCTGGATATGTACTGAGCGACAGCTTTTCGGCAAGTTTGTTCAACTGCTCATATGAAGAAATGATTTGAATTTCACTTTCGACAAAACCTTTGTCTGGTGTGCTCAAATTATTTGTTTCGTCAAAGCGTGAAATCTCTCCGATGCGCGGTTCGATCAAGAGTAAAGTTTCGACAGTGTAGGTTGGTACAAGAGTGCTCAACCAAAAAATGCCTAGAGCGAAGACCGCAAGAAACGTCATCAGAACAATCTCTTTGCGTGCCCAAATGCCTCGCATCAACTCCCATGGGTTGATGTCGCCCGCGCCATCAGCCTCAGAGGTGCGGCGACGCCGGTCTCCGAAGATAACCTGATTTGGTGCGAGTGCTGATGTATTGCGTTCTGCCATTTACTTAACTGCTGTCCTTAACGCGAGGTCGCCCTCATGAGGTGCTCAAAACAGAATCTGAGACAAGCTTAGTAAATGTCGTTTAGGTAACGAATTTCTTAATGTTGGCCGTTTTGCAGGTAATTACATGCATTTAGCTGAGCAGACTGGTTGGAAACTCAATCTTTATTAACCCTAGCAGCCTAATTTTAAGCAAGAGCAATATAGAGAGGAATGACGATGCCAGGGTTTGTGGTTCGTTTCATAGGGATAATCGGAGTCTTGGCTGTCAGTTTGGGCGGGTGTGCGAGTAGCTCTGTTGTCAGCACTCAGCCCCTTGCTGAAGCCAGCACACCTTATGCCCTCGATAGCGGTGATCAGCTCCGTATTGTGATTTTCGGGCAAGAGGACCTTTCGGGGGAATATGCGGTTGATGGGTCCGGGTTTATCTCCATTCCTTTGATGGAGCCTGTGCAAACGCGTGGGTTAAGCACCCAGCAGCTTGAAACCGAATTGGTTGCCATTTTAGGGCAAACATTGCTTCGCAATCCGAATGTGAGCGTGGAAATTCTCAACTACCGGCCCTTCTTTATTTTGGGCGAGGTGAACAGACCCGGCCAATTCCCCTTTGTGTCTGGGATGACGGTGCAAACTGCTGTGGCGATTGCGGGTGGTTTTACGTTTCGGGCCAATGAATCTGATGCGCTGATTACGCGTAAGCGCAATGAGAGCATCGTTGAATTGAGGGTGCCCGCTAATCATTCAGTTTTGCCGGGCGATACGATTTTAATTGAAGAACGGTTTTTCTAACGAGGCACCATGGACGGTTTTTTTCTTCCCAGATTGCGTGTGTTGCATACGATGCGGGCTCCCTTAGGGGGGCTTTTCCGCCATGTGCGCGATGTTGTTCAAGGACAGGCTGAGGCTGGGTATGATGTTGGCGTTGTGTGTGAAAGGAATGCCTCTGATCCCTTATCAGAGGGCCGATTAGATGAGTTGGCGGACCATTGTTCGTTAGGGGTACACCGGATTTCTATGAGCCGGCATGCGGGAGTGGGCGATGTTCATGCTGTGCGCGCTTTGCGTGAGGTAACCGAGCGGCTTCTTCCTGATGTTGTGCATGGACATGGTGCAAAGGGAGGGGCTTACGCGCGGTTGATGCCAAAGGCCAAGGGGCGTGTTCGGCTTTATACACCGCATGGGGGATCCCTTCATTTTTCACCGCGTAGTCCTGCGGGGCTTTTGTACCACTCAGTTGAGCGGTTTTTATTGCGGCGGACTGAAGGCATTATTTTTGAATCTCAATTTGGGCAAGACCGCTTTTCCCAGATTATTGGTAAAATGCCGGAGCAGGTGAGGGTCATTCATAATGGCATCACGGCCTCTGAGTTTGATTCTCTTGAAACTTCTGCAACGGCTGCTGACTTTGTCTTTTTAGGCGAGTTGCGGACGCTTAAAGGGGTGGGGGAGCTGCTTGAGGCGCTCTCAATCTTGAAACTGTCAAAGCCGGTTACGGCCGTTTTGGTTGGGTCTGGTCCTGATGCGGAGATGTTCAAAGCGCAGGCGCGCTCGCTTGGCTTGGAAGACTGCGTGCGGTTTGAAGCGCCTATGCCTGCACGGGCGGCTTTTGCTTTGGGCCGCTGTGTGGTGATGCCGTCGCATCACGAATCTTTGCCGTATGTAGTTTTGGAGGCGGCAGGGGCCTCTCGACCGCTTATCACCACTGACGTTGGGGGCATTGGCGAGATATTTGGGACGTTGTCTTCTCGCCTGATTGAACCGAAATCTGTTGCGGCTTTATCGCGTGCGATGACTGCCTTTTTGGATGCACCGGATGGGTATCATGTGGTGGCAGCAGAGTTGCGTAGGCAGATGTTGTCCGGCTTTTCGGCTCATCATATGGTCACGCAAATCAACCGGTTTTATAGCGAATTGTTGGAGGAATTGGACCGGGAAGCGGCGGGGAACGTGACGAACGGCGGCTTAGGGAAAGCAGGTTCGGCATGAGCGATGGCTGGGCAATGCAACCTGCACCAAGTGCCCCGCGTGTTGAGCGTGACGGGCAGGAAGCCTTTTGGCACAAAGGCGTATGGGCCAACATTGCATTGGCTGCCCTGTTCGTCGTGATGTCAATTAGCTTCTATTTGAAAAGTGATGTGAAGGAAGTTGCGCAACCAACGTTCTACGATCTGTTGATGGTGCCGATGGTGGCAAGCTTCTTTCTGTTTGGGCTGCGCTTGCCCAAGGGCTTGGCGTGGCCGATGCTGTTTTGGGGGCTGTTGTTGGTTGGGTATGCTGTCGGGAGTTTTAAGGCTCATACGCCTAGTGAGGCCCAAAGTTATACGGTCGTTGTTATCTATCTGATTTTGACTTTTATCTTTTTTACCAGCGTCATTTGTGCGGACCCGCATCGTCACCTTCAAGTGCTGTGGAATGGCTATCTGCTGGCAGCTTTTATTGCCGCTGCGATTGGTACGCTGGCATATTTTCACGCCATTCCGAACTATCAGTTCTTTTTACGGTATGACCGTCCGACGGCGACGTTTAACGATCCCAATGTTTTTGGTCCGTATTTGGTCGCGCCAGTGCTTTATGTGCTGCACAAGTTGACCCTTACACGACGGGGACGCGATGTATTACTGTTTCCTGTTGTTGGGACGCTTATTCTGGGACTTTTTCTCAGCTTTTCACGGGGAGCGTGGGCAAACCTGATTGTTTCATTGCTCTTTTATGTGGGCTTTATGTTGGCGACGCCGCACGGCAAGCAGCAAACTGACCGGCTTCTCTTCTTGTTGATTGGTTTGGTGGTTGTGGCCGTTGCCGTGATTTCATTTGCTTTGAGTGACCCTGTGGTTGCGGCGCACTTCATTGACCGTTTTTCGCTTGTGCAATCTTATGATGTGGAAGAGCAAGGGCGGTTTTGGACGCAAGCCCGAGCGTTGGAAGTGGGAACGAGTAATCCATTGGGGATTGGTCCGGCGCAATGGTCGGGGCTTTATGCCACGGACCCGCACAATGTTTATTTGAGCATTTTTGTCGCGGGGGGCTACTTGTCGATTTTGAGTTATTTGGGCTTTCTTGTTCTCACCTTTGTGCGTGGGCTAGGGGCGCTGAAAATTGATTTTCCGGGCCGTGGGTTTTTGATGATTTCATTAGCGGTGACGATGGCCCATGTGGGGGAGGCGCTTATCATTGATGTTGATAATTGGCGCCACCTCTATTTCCTTTTTGGCAGCAGCTGGGGGTGCATTTTGGCGGCTGATCGCTTTAAGGCGAGGAAAAACTCAAATGATGAAATCATGAGTCGGCGTGCTTTGGCATAGATTCGTCTCGCGGAGCTGCACAGCGAATAGATGGATATATATACAGGCTACGCACAATTCGCGTTGTGCCCATGTTTAGGCAACACGTTCTGCGTGTTAAATGCGATGCGGTCAGTTCAAAATGTGAGGAAATAAGCCGAATATTACAAAAATGGAGGCCACGTCCGGAATCGAACCGGAGTACACGGATTTGCAATCCGTTGCGTCACCACTCCGCCACGTGGCCGCCGACTTTTGTCTTTCGAGAGCCGGTCTATAGCAATTAAGTTTCTAATATACAATTGAGAATATGCATCGAATTTAGGAAAGATTGCACTAATTCATCTAAGGGCCATTTGTTTTCCGGGTGAGAGGCCAGTATAACCGGATCAGATTAGGGGCAATCTCGTTGAGTCGGTGTGGTTCGTTCTCCACTGCGTTTATGAGTAGCCCTACCGACAGACCTAATTCTTCTCCGTGTCCATGCGCTTTGGTGTGGCCACCAGCATCTAAGAGATATTCATGAGCGATTTTCAAGCTGCCCGCCACAATATGGTAGAATCACAAGTCCGGCCCTCTGGTATCGTTGATCAAGCCGTGATGGTGGCGATGAGCGCAATCCCACGGGAGCAATTTGTACCAAGTGACAAGCGAAGCATCGCTTACCATGACCGTGGCCTTGAAATTGCGCGGACCGAAGAAGGTGTGCGGTCGTTGATGGAGCCACGGGTGATTGGCAAATTGGCGGATTTGGCGCAGATTGAAAAAAGCCATGTGGCTTTGGTTGTTGGCGCTGGCACTGGTTATAGCTCGGCTGTCATTGGTCAATTGGCGGATACGGTTGTTGCGCTTGAAGCCGACGAAGCTTTAGCCGCCCATGCGACCGAAACACTTTCTGCCTTGGGCGCGGACAATGTTGCTGTGGTGACGGGGCCTTTGAGCGAAGGCGTTGGTGCGCAGGGGCCTTATGACATCATCTTTATTGATGGGGCTGTGGAAGACGTGCCGGATTCTTTGCTGGCACAACTTGGCCCCAACGGCAGGTTGGTAACGATCCTTCAAAAGGATCACGCGGGTAAAGCCATGCTCTTTATGCGTTGCGCGGATGGGTCGATTTCAAGCCGTGAAGAATTTGATGCTTCGGTTCCTGAGTTGCCGGGTTTCAAAATTGAAAAGGGTTTTGTTTTTTAACAAACGCCCCATATGCCACGACATGAAACGGTTTGATGAGGGTTTGACTGCGCGTCAATCTCTCATGCGGATATGGTTGGTCGATCTTAGAAACGCCGATTGACCTCATTTGCGGGCCTATCATGGGGATGAATTTCCGATTAACGGGTGTTCTGTCTATTTTTCCTAAAGAAAATGGTCTAATTTCGGTAACGTTAACAAAGCAGTTACCAAACAAGCCCAAGATTTGCGCGGAATATTCTTTCAACTCGCCAGCCCTCGTATGGGGTTTCTGTTTTGACGACAAGAATGGAACGGTGTGCTTTGAAAACGAAATGCCAATCAACGGTGATCGGAGAGTTTAGATAATGCAGCGTGTACCAGCAAAAAAAGTGTCTCTTGTACGTAGAATGATGGGCAGCACAGCGCTGGCATCGTTTTGTCTTGCGACTTTGGTGGGGGCGAATAGCGCTCAGGCGGATTCATTGTTTGAAGCAATGGAGGCGGCTTACACCAGCAATCCTGCGCTGTTGGCTGAACGTGCCGGACAACGGGCCACAGATGAAGCTGTGCCCCAGGCTGTTGCTGGCTGGCGCCCAACACTGAACGGGCAAGGTACCTATGGCTATCAAGAGACTGAAACCGACACCAGTGGAGGAGTTGCACAGTCCGATTCTAGACCGCTGACGGGTTCTTTGACATTGACCCAAAATATTTTTACCGGGGGGCGTACGTTATACGGCACCCGTCAGGCGCGTGAGTCTGTGAAAGCAGGTCGCGAGTCCTTGCGAGATGTTGAGCAAACAACGCTGCTCAATGCCGTAACGGCTTTTATGGACGTTTTGCGCAATGAAGCTTTGGTGGAATTGCAGGAGAAAAATGTCAAGGTTCTAAAGCGCGAACTAGAAGCGACAGAAGACCGGTTCCGCGTTGGTGAATTGACGCGGACAGACGTTGCACAAGCTGAGGCTCGGTTGAGCTTGGCAGAGGCGACTTTCATTTCTTCTCAAGTGGAATTGGTTAGCAGTCGGTCTGCTTATGTGCGTATTGTTGGGCGTGAGCCTGGAACGTTGGATGCGCCACCGCCTTTGCCGCCTTTGCCTGCAAGCCAAGCCGAAGCCATGCAAATTGCGATCGACAATAACCCATCCTTGGCGGCTGTACGTCATGCGGAGCGGGCAGCAAAACATGCTGTGACGGTTGCAAAGGGTGCATTGCTGCCCTCCGTGAGCCTGCAAGCGAGTTACGATTATAGCGATAACCCAACGGCGGCTATTGACCGGAATGAAGAAGCCAGTGTGACGGCTGTCTTGAGTGTGCCGCTTTATCAAGGGGGTGCTGAATATTCGACCATTCGCCAAGCCAAGCAAACACATGCTCAAAACCGGTTGAATGTTGCGGGGACTTTACGTCAAGTAGAGGAAGCTGTGGTGAATGCTTGGGAGCAACTTCGGTTGACGCAAGCGTCCATTCGGTCCAACTCTGCAGAAGTTCGGGCTAACGAAATTGCGCTGGAAGGTGTTCGCCAAGAATTTCAAGTGGGCTCACGCTCCACCTTGGATGTGCTGAACGCTGAACAAGAATTGGTTGATGCGCAGGTATCATTAGTGCGCTCTCACCGGGATGAATATGTGGCAGGATATTCGTTGATTAGTGCGACGGGCCAATTGAGTGCACAAAAATTGGATTTGAACGTGCCGATTTATGATCCAAAAGACAATTATGATGAAGTTTCAGGTAGCTGGATTGGTTTTGGTAACGCGGAGTAAACTAAAACCAGCGATAATAGTCTCACACGGGCTTGATGCGGGATGTCCCATTGGCAATTGCGACCTCCCGCTCTAATGTGCCCTGACCTTTGACCTTTCCTCGGGAACACGTGACATGAGTAATCAAACTGAAGGACAAGAACCAACCATGGAAGAGATCTTAGCGTCTATTCGCAAGATCATTTCTGAAGATGGTGGGCCTGAAGATGCACCCGCGCAGGCAGAAGCGCCTGTCGTTGAGGAGCCTCCAGTTGAAGAAGTGCCTGTTGTTGAAGAGCCACCGGTTGAGGAAGATGTGCTTGAGCTGACACCAGCCGATGAAGCTGACGATGTGATGGAGCTTACAGAAGCAATGCCGGAACCTGAGCCTGCACCAGAACCAGAACCCGAGCCTGAGCCTGAGCCAATGCCAGAGCCGGAACCAATTCCTGAGCCAGAACCTACGCCTGAGCCTGAGCCAGAAATTGAAGAGGATGATATTGCTTTTGCTGAGCCTGAGCCGGAACCAGAAATTGAAGAGGTGGTGGAAGCTGCCCCTGAGCCAGAAGCGGAATTTGAAGCAGAAGCCGAGCCAGTCTCTGAAATTGAGGATGATCGGTTGCTCTCTAACGATACAGAGCAAGCCACATCGGCAGCATTTGGCGCTTTAGCGAGTTCTATGCTGACATCTTCCGGCAGCAATCGTACGCTTGAAGACCTTGTTGCGCAAATGCTCAAGCCTATGTTGAAAGCTTGGTTGGATGAGAATCTACCGGGTGTGGTGCAAGAACTGGTCAAAGAAGAAATTGAACGGGTAGCGCGCCGTCGATCATAATCGATTGATTTTTTGAATAAAAAGCCGCTATTTCGTTGGAAATAGCGGCTTTTTTCGTTTGGATGCTGTACCAAGGCTTGTGCGCTGCGGGGCCACTTGCGAGAGCCGGGTGCATATGGTCTAAACGGCTCAAAATATACCTAACACCCTAATGCTGGCTCGTGCTGAGACGGCGGTAAAAGAGAACTGACATGCTGGAAAAGAGTTATCAGCCACAAGACGTAGAAACGCGGCTTTATAAAGCTTGGGAAGATAGCGGGGCCTTTAAGGGCGGCCGTACTGAGCGCGTTGAAGCGGGAGCTGAGCCTTATTGCATTGTCATTCCGCCCCCAAATGTGACCGGCAGTTTGCACATGGGCCATGCGCTCAATAATACGTTACAAGATATCTTGATCCGATTTGAGCGTATGCGCGGACGCGATGTGCTGTGGCAACCGGGCATGGACCATGCGGGCATTGCGACGCAAATGGTGGTTGAGCGACAACTGGAAGCAGAAGGCAATCAACACCGGCGGGACATGGGCCGGGAGGCATTTGTTGACCGGGTGTGGCAATGGAAGAATGAATCCGGCGGCACTATTTTGGAACAACAACGGCGTTTGGGTGCGTCTTGTGACTGGAGCCGTGAGCGTTTCACGCTGGATGAGGGGCTGTCTGCAGCGGTTCTGAAAGTGTTCGTTCAGTTGCACAAAGAGGGCTTGATTTACCGGGATAAGCGTTTGGTGAATTGGCATCCGGGTTTGCAAACGGCGGTTTCAGACCTTGAAGTTGAGAACATCGAGACGCAAGGCAGCATGTGGCATTTCACTTACCCTATTGAAGGGGAAGAGGGGCGCACGATTACAGTTGCGACCACGCGGCCTGAAACAATGCTCGGCGATACCGGTGTTGCGGTACACCCGGACGATGAGCGTTATAAAGATTTGGTTGGCAAATACGTTATCTTACCACTTGTGGGGCGGCGCATCCCAATTGTTGCGGATGAATATGCGGACCCAGAGCAAGGCTCTGGTGCGGTGAAAATTACGCCTGCGCATGACTTCAATGACTTTGAAGTTGGCAAACGCAATGATCTGGAAATGATCAACATTTTAACTGAGACAGCTCATCTGAATGATGAAGTGCCTGAAGCTTACCGTGGCTTAGAGCGGTTTGCAGCGCGCAAGAAAGTTTTGGCGGATATGGAAGCCGCGGGGCATTTAGCTAAGGTCGAAGACCATACGCTGATGGTGCCTTATGATGAAAAGTCGAAATTGGTTGTTATCGAGCCTTACCTAACGGACCAATGGTACGTGGATGCCAAAACGATGGCGCAACCGGCCATCGAAGCGGTGAAGTCTGGCAAAACGAAATTTGTTCCTGAGAATTGGGATAAAACCTATTTTGAATGGATGAATAATATCCAGCCGTGGTGTATTTCTCGTCAGCTTTGGTGGGGACACCGTATTCCTGCATGGTATGGTCCAGACCGTGAGATTTTTGTGGGCGTATCGGAAGAAGATGCGCAGGCACAGGCGATCGCTCATTACGGCAAGCCGGTTGAGTTGGAGCGGGATCCGGATGTTTTAGATACGTGGTTTTCTTCTGCATTGTGGCCGTTCTCCACATTGGGGTGGCCTGAAAAAACGCCGGAACTTGAGCGCTATTATCAAACTGATGTGTTGATGACGGGCTTTGACATTATCTTCTTCTGGGTTGCGCGGATGATGATGATGGGGATGCACTTTATGGATGAGGTGCCGTTCCATACTGTCTATATTCACGCACTTGTGCGGGACGAGAAGGGCGCCAAAATGTCCAAGTCGAAGGGGAATATTATTAACCCGCTCGACCTCGTGGAAGAATACGGTGCGGATGCTTTACGTTTCACACTGACGGCGATGGCGGCGCAAGGGCGTGACATTAAATTGTCAACGTCGCGTGTTGAAGGCTATCGCAATTTCGGGACAAAACTTTGGAATGCGGCGCGTTTCTGTGAAATGAACGAATGTGTGCGCGTTGAAGGATTTGATCCGTCTACGGTTAAATTGACAGTCAACAAAGCAATTGTCAGTGAGGTTGCACAAACCGTTGCGAAAGTGACGGAGAGCATCGAATCTTACCGTTTTAACGAGACAGCCAATGTGTTGTATCGTTTCATCTGGAATGTGTTCTGTGATTGGCACTTGGAATTCATCAAACCTATTTTCTTTGGGGAAGATGAAGCCGCTATTGCTGAAACACGGGCAACATCGGCTTGGGTGCTTGACCAGATTTTGTTGATGCTACACCCTGTGATGCCTTTTGAAACGGAAGAGCTGTGGCAGGAAACGGGTAAAGTTGGCGCGCCACGTGATGGCATGTTGATGTTGGCCCCATGGCCTGTTTACACGGGCCTCATTGATGAAGTGGCTGAACAAGAAATGGATTGGGTGGTGCGCTTTATCACTGAAATTCGTTCTGTGCGCTCTGAGATGAATGTGCCCGCTGGCAATAAAATTCCTTTGTTGATGTCTGGGGCTTCGCAGGACAGTGAGCGCCGATTGGCAACGCACTTGAGCTTGTTGCAACGCTTGGCGCGGTTGACCGAAGTGACGGTACATGAAGGGGCTGCCCCTGAAGGCTGTGTGCAAACGGTGCTTGATGAAGCGACTTTGTTGATGCCTCTTGCTGGTGCCATTGATTTGGACGCGGAGATTGCCCGGCTGACGAAAGATGTCGGTGTGATCAAGGGCGATATTGCTAAGCTTTCTGGTAAATTGAGCAATGAAAAGTTTGTGGCTAAAGCGCCGCCAGCGGTTGTGGCTGAAGAACGCGTTAAGCTGAGCGATGCACAAGAAAAGCTTGTGAAGCAGGAAGATGCGCTTGAACGGATGAAAAAGCTTGTCGGCTGAATGTGAACGACCTCCGTCTTGATTGTTAAAACGGTGCTTTGTCACAGGAATGTGGTAGAGGCGCCGTTTTTTCGTTAGGGTGGGGTGTTCTGATATTCCCTGGAGGAAATACTGTGGTTCGTTTGTTTCGTAGTGCTGTTTTAGCCGGTTTGTTTGGGTTTGTTGCCTCCTCTGCTTATGCGGACGTTAATGTAGGCATGAGCTTGTTTAGCGAAGGTAAGGTGGATTTAGCGGCGGCTGAGTGGGCACAAGATGCGGAAAATGGCAACGGACTGGCTGCCTATTTATTGGGGACGCTTTACCAGACGGGAAACGGTGTTGAAGCTTCTGACGTGAAGGCGATCCAGTACCTTTCTCAAGCCAGTGAAGACGGCATTGCCGATGCGCAAATTGCGCTTGCCTTTATTTATTTGGAGGGAAGCGAAGAGGCCGAGATAGAACCGAATGCAGAGCTTGGATTGCAGTGGTTGGATAAGGCGGCTGTTGAGCATTTCCATCCAGTCGCTCAGTATCATCTGGGGCTTATGCACCGTGCAGGCTATGGCGGTTTGATGAAATCGGGCGCGGAAGGAAATAGGTGGCTCCTTCTTTCAGCGAAAAAACACTATGTGCCTGCCTTGATTGAGCTTGGGTATATTTATGCCAACGGCGACCGCGTGATTGAGGATCCTTATAAGGGCGCAATGTATTTGGAACTTGCCCGAGAATTTGGAGCCGATGGTCCGCAAGATATGATCCGTAAAGCTGAGAGTGACCTCAAGTTTAAGGTGACAGCTGAGCACGTGGCGGAAGGCAAAGTGCGGGCGCAAGCGTGGAAGAAATCAAACCCGGCTCGGTAAGTTCAGTTTCTAGAAAATTTCATGTTCTTGGCTGAACCATAAGGGCGAGCGGGGGAGGTCGATGAACTTTGCCTCGTCCTCTAACAATGCTTTGCCTGCTTGAATGGCGGCGGGATCATTTGAGGAAGCGGCCATGTCTTCAAATGAGTTGAACCATAGTTGAGCCACCCCATCAAAAATTTCAGGTGCTTTATTTAAGTCGCCTGCGCGTGGTTTCCGCAAGGCATCGCTGAAAGCTGGGTCGCTTGAATGGGCTTGAACATAGCGCTGAATGCGCAAAGCTTTTGCGTGGCTCTTCACTAGGGTCGCGTGATTGTTCAGCCAGTAATCTTGAAATTCTTCAATTGTTAGGCCGGGTTTTCTGTGTAGGCAGAAAGTGAGTTTGATCATGTTTGGCTGATCCTGTGTTTTATTTTTGAGTTGCGTTAGGGTAGGCAGATAGAGGTTTGTTGTCGAGTAAGACTTCACCCAACGAGCTGATCCGCTCATAAAATTAAAAGGGGAGAGCAAATGCAAAAACAAACTAATTGGTGGGCTGTTTGCCTGGTTTTGGGACTTGGGGTAATTGGGCTTTCTGTTTTGATGGGCGGGATGTTTCCGCAAGACGGAGCAGGCTATGCTGCAGGGTATGGCGCGCCCGTTATCGCTTTTGAAATGGCTCGCTCGGTTGCAGACTTGCAGGCCATTTTTGGCCAAGTCGATGATGAAGCGCGGGCTGCGCGTATCAGCGGTATGGATTTGGGAAACCGTTGGGACTTCTTGTTTATGGCCGTGTATGGGCTTTTTATCAGCACATTTTTTCTTGCTGCGCACCGGGTGAGTGGACGCAAGCTTTGGCTTGGCTTTGCGTTTTTTGGAGTGCTGGCCGCGCTATCGGATGCCTACGAAAATAGCATTTTGTTGGGGCTGACGTTGGACCTTGAGGCTGCCAAAAATTTGGATCTACTGATCTATCCGGTTTGGGCAAAGTTCCTTTCCATCATGATTGGCAGTATGGGCGTTGGACTTTACCTGCTTGGTCAGGGGAGCGTTGTTTGGAAAACGGTGGGTGCCGTTGTTATCGTTTTGGCGGCAACAACAGTTTTATCGCTGGCTTTGCCTGCGCAATATGGCGTCCTTATTCCGCTGGGTGCTGGTATCCCTTGGCTCGTACAGCTTATCTTTGCGGGCGTGCGTACCGTGCGAGGCGACGTGGCTTAACCCACGCCTAGAGGATGTTACTCAGGGATATCTAGTTCAATCCAGATTGGTACGTGGTCGGAAGGTTTTTCCCGGCCACGTATTTCTTTGTCTACATCGCAGGCGCTCAACATGTCGGCTGCTTGCGGGGAAAGAAGCAAATGGTCAATGCGAATGCCGTTGTCTTTTTGCCATGCGCCGGCTTGATAATCCCAGAATGTATAGCGGTTGGGCTCTGTGTGGCAGGCACGAAATGAATCTGTGAGGCCAAGGTTTATAAGCTTGCGGAACTTGTCCCGGCTTTCTTGGCGGAACAGGGCATCGTCTTTCCATGCGGATGGTTTATGGCAGTCTTCAGCTTGAGGGATGATGTTGTAATCGCCCGCCAGTACAAATGGTTCTTCTAAGGTGAGCAAGATTTCTGCGTGTTTAATTAAGCGGTCCATCCACGCCAATTTGTAGGTGTATTTTTCGTGCAACGCGCCATCTTCTGTGTGAACTGGGTTGCCATTGGGCAGGTACAGTCCACCAACGCGGATGGGTGTGGTGCCGGTGGAGATGAGGGCTTCGATGTAGCGGGCTTGCTCGTCGCTGTCGTCACCGGGGAGGCGGGGGGTGACATCTTCCATTGGGAATTTGGAAAGGATAGCAACGCCGTTATAGGTTTTTTGGCCATGCACTGCGACGTTGTATCCAAGGTCTTCAATGGCTTCGCGCGGGAAGGCTTCATCAACACATTTTAATTCTTGCAGGCAAACAACATCTGGATTTGTTTCGCTCAACCATTGGGTCAGGTTGTTGAGGCGGGCTTTGACTGAGTTGACGTTGAAGCTTGCGATTTTCATATTCTGTCCGTGTCTGAAGAGCGCGCGTGCCGAGTCACAGCGCTCCGCTTTGATACCATAAGCGGAGGGACAGTAGAATGGGGCGTCTGGGTTTAGACTGAGAAATGGGGGCTTAGACCGAGAAAGATGTACCGCACCCGCAATTGGCCGTTGCGTTTGGGTTGTTGATTTTGAAGGCTGAGCCGATCAAATCATCTACATAGTCAATTTCAGAGCCGCCGAGATACGATTGGGAGACTTCGTCAATGAGTACCGTTGCGCCTGAGCGTTCCAAGACAAGGTCATGATCCTGCTTATTCCCATCAAAGGAGAAATTGTAGGAAAAGCCTGAGCACCCACCACCCAAGACGGAGATGCGCAGCATCGTGCCTTCTTCTTCTTTGGTGAGAAGCGTGTTGATCTGCTTCGCGGCATTTTCGGAAAGGGAAATAGGTTCACCTTGGCCGGGCAGTTCGATGGTAATGCTTTCGCTCATGGTATTTTCTACATATCACTGTTAGGAATGCGTAAGGTCGTTCTGGCAGTATAGAACATCTTTTATATAGGTGAGATGGTTTCTTTTCCAATGGTCAATCGTTCACATAATCGGGTTATTACATCTGTTAAAAACCCTGCTGCTACTGCGGTTTTTGCCGTAAATGCGACGGAAACCCGTGGCCGGCTGTTTTCTGAGCCTGAAAGCTTGACGCGGACCCCCTATCAACGGGACCGGGACCGGGTCATCCATTGTGCTGCGTTTCGCCGTTTGAAATATAAAACGCAGGTTTTTGTCTATCACGAGGGTGATTATTACCGCACGCGTTTAACTCATTCGCTTGAAGTTGCTCAAATTGCCCGTTCTGTTGCGCGGGTATTGGGCTTGGATGAAGATTTGGCTGAAGCTTTGGCGCTTGCGCATGATTTGGGGCATACGCCCTTCGGGCATGCGGGCGAGGAAGCATTAGATGATTGCATGAGCGGCTTTGGGGGCTTTGACCACAATGCTCAAACCCTGCGGATTTTGACGAAGCTTGAGCATCGCTACGCCGAATTTGATGGGTTGAACCTGTCGTGGGAAGCGCTTGAAGGCATTGTGAAACATAATGGGCCGATGGTTTTTCCCGGGCGTGGCGTGGATGATTTACCCCGTGCGATTGTGGAATATGCCGAACAACAGGATTTGGAGCTGGAAAGTTTTGCGTCTGCGGAGGCGCAGGTTGCCGCCCTTGCCGATGATATTGCCTATAATAACCACGACATTGATGATGGTTTGCGGGCAGGCTTGTTCTCCCTTGAGGATTTGCTCGCTGTTCCGATGGTTGGGGAAATCTTTGGGCGCACGCAAGATCGCTATCCCACGGTGGAACGTAGCCGGATCATCCATGAATCCATTCGAGAAATGATTGGGACCATGGTTGGGGATATGATTGCGACCACACGGGACCGAGTGGCTATATATAAGCCGCAAAGCGCGCACGATGTACGCCACATGGATCGGCAATTGGTGACGTTTTCTGAGGAAATGGCGGCCAATGATGCAGCTCTCAAGGAGTTTTTGTTTGCGCGGATGTATCGCCATTACAAGGTCAACCGCTCTATGAGCAAAGCAAAGCGGGTGGTGCGGGATCTTTTTGCCTTATTCCATAGCGAGCCTGACCTGTTGCCACCGGAATGGCAGCTTGGGTGTGATGGGGCGGGCGGCATGAAGTCTGCCCGGCGTGTGTGCGACTTTATCGCGGGGATGACGGATCGGTTTGCGATTGAAGAACATGAGCGTTTGTTTGATTTGCACGGTGAGCGATCCTAAAGCGGTGCCTTCGTCGGGTGCTTGCTTTTAAGAGCTTGAAAAGACTGGTTTCTTTTTGGCTGGGGCGGTATGTATGTCCTTCGATTTGGTAACTTCAGACACAAGTGACTTTCCGCATGAATATCTTTCAACACTTTCTCTCTGTTCTTCTGGACCAACTCCACGCCTTACAGGCTGAGGGGGTGTTGGGGAGCGATATTGTGCTCGATAAAGTGGCGGTTGAACCCCCGCGCGATGCCTCCCACGGGGACTTGGCAACCAATGCGGCTATGGTCTTGAGCAAAGCGGCGGGCATGAAACCGCGTGATCTTGCGGGTAAGATTTCTGAGAAACTGACTGCAACGGGGCAATTCTCATCTGTTGATATTGCAGGGCCGGGCTTCATCAATATGTCGCTGAGCGATGCTTTTTGGCAGGGGCAGGTGAGTGATGTCCTAAAAGCAGGGGCAGGCTATGGATCATCCAACTTAGGCCAAGGGGCTAAAGTCAACGTGGAATATGTATCGGCTAATCCGACCGGTCCTATGCATGTTGGGCACACGCGGGGCGCTGTGTTTGGGGATGCGCTTGCTAATTTGTTGGAGAAAACGGGCCACGAGGTGTGCCGGGAATATTATATCAATGATGCCGGTGCCCAAGTGGACGTGCTCGCGCGGAGTGCCTTTTTGCGCTATCGCGAAGCCTTAGGGCAAGACATTGGGGCTATACCTGAAGGATTGTACCCAGGGGATTATTTGGTTCCGGTTGGCCAGAAGCTTGCGGCTGACCATGGTGAGGCTTTGTTGGAAAAGTCAGAGGCGGATTGGCTGCCTGAGGTGCGGGCGCTCTCCACATCGATGATGATGGACATGATCCGCGATGATTTGGCTGCTTTGGGTATTACACACGATGTGTTTTTCTCAGAAACCTCTTTGCATGAATCCGGCGCTGTTGAAGAGACATTGAAGCTGCTCGATGAAAAAGGGCTGATCTATCAGGGTGTCTTGGAACCACCCAAAGGCAAAACTGTTGAAGATTACGAAGCGCGGCCCCAAACGCTTTTCAAATCGACTGAGTTTGGCGATGATGTTGACCGGGCTTTGAAGAAATCTGATGGCAGCTGGACGTATTTTGCGCCGGACATTGCCTATCACTTTGATAAATACAATCGCGGCTACACCAACCAAGTTGATGTGTGGGGCGCTGACCATGCGGGCTATATTAAGCGGATGAGTGCAGCGGTGCGGGCTGTCACTGGATCTAACAACGATGTGTTGGACGTGAAGATTTGCCAACTCGTGCGCCTGTTGCGCAATGGGGAGCCAGTCAAAATGTCTAAGCGGTCCGGGAACTTCGTCACCTTGCGGGAAGTGGTGGAAGAAGTGGGCCGGGATGTTGTGCGGTTTATGATGCTGTATCGGAAGAACGACGCAACATTGGATTTTGATTTCGCAAAGGTCACGGAGCAGTCTCGGGATAATCCGGTATTTTATGTGCAATATGCACATGCACGTATTTGTTCGGTGCTGCGCAATGGCACGGATGAAGAGAAAGGCTTTGCGGGCGAGGACTTGTCTGACGCCGCTTTGTCTGGTGCGGATATGTCAAAACTCTCTGATGATGCTGAGTTGGCGTTGATTAAACAAATGGCGGCTTTCCCAAGAGTTATGGAATCTGCGGCCGACGCCCACGAGCCGCACCGGATTGCCTTTTATCTGTATGACTTGGCTGGTGCGTTTCACTCTTTGTGGAATAAGGGGAAAGACCACCCGGACCTCAGGTTTATTGTGAAAGAGGACAAGGGTGCTACGCTGGCGCGGTTGGCATTGATTCGGGCCGCTGCATGCGTATTGGCAGCAGGACTGGGGGTTCTGGGGGTAGAACCGATTGAGGAGATGCGCTAAATGCCCGGTTATGATTATGATGACGAAGACCGCGGTGGCCAGTTTGCTGCGTCACCGGCGGATGAGTACCACACCTATGATGCGACCGATGAGGGGCCTCGTCGGCGCGGACCGTTGCTTTTTCTGGGAGCGATTGTTGTTATTGCGGCCTTTGCAGGCGTTGTATTTCTTGCCTATCAACAGGGCATGAAGCAGGGGGCGCAATCTGGCCCGCCGCTTATTCAAGCAGATAGAACCCCTGTAAAAATGGCCCCAGAAGATCCGGGCGGCCAACAGTTCCCCCACCGCGACAAGCGTATCTATGACAAGATTTCTGGTGCAGAAGCATTGGATAATGGCATTGAGCGATTGTTGCCGCGCTCTGAGGAACCCATCGATATTGCCCGGGTTCCCAACCATGTGCCTGAAACATCTAAAAACAATTTAGAGACCTTGCCTCCTGCGTTGGAAATTCCGTCTTCTGCGGGGTCACTTGTTATCGGCGGCCAACAGCAAACGGCCCGTGCGGGCCAGCCTGAAAAGCAGGTGCCAATGCCTGCCGCAAAGCCACGCCGGTTGGTGCCGCCTCGTTCGGATGCTAATGCGGCGGCAGGAGATGTGAGCAAAAGCAAAACGGTTACGGCCAGCACTGTTCCGGCTCGTGTTGTGACGCGGCCAGCTCCTGTGCCAACGGTTGCTGCGAGCGGGGAGTATGTTATCCAAATTGCTGCCTTTAGAGATGTGGCGACGGCTAATGCGGAGTTTGCCGCGTTACGTTCCAAACATTCTGATTTGTTAGACGGGATGCAGCCTGATTTGCAACGGGCAGACCTTGGAGATAAGGGGATTTATTACCGTTTGCGAATGGGATTTTTCGCCTCTAAAGAAAAAGCTACTCAGGTTTGTGCGCAGTTGAAAACGCGCGGTCAAGGCTGTTTGGTTCGTAAGCGATAGGGGTATTTGATGCCGTCATCATCTATAAATAATGCAATTTTTGGCTGTGAGGGCCTTGTCTTAACGGCGCAAGAAATAGCGTTTTTTCGTGAGGTGCAGCCATGGGGATTTATTCTTTTTGCACGTAATGTTGAGACGCCGGAGCAAGTGCGGGCGCTGACTGCTAGTATGCGTGAAATTACGGGCCGGGAGAACACGCCGATCTTGATCGATCAAGAAGGCGGTCGTGTTGCACGGCTCAAGCCACCCCATTGGCGCGCTTACCCTGAAGGCCGTGCTTATGGGAAGGTGTTTGAAGCAGACAATGACACGGGATTGGAATTTGCGTGGCTTGGAGCACGGCTGATCGCGCAAGAGCTGATCGATGTTGGTGTGAACGTCAATTGTTTGCCGATTTTGGATTTGCCGGTTGAAGGAGCGCATGACGTTATCGGCAACCGGGCATATGGGCGCGATGAGGATGTTGTGGTGCCGATTGGACGCGCGATTGCGAACGGCCTTTTGGCGGGCGGGGTTCTGCCGATTATCAAACATATTCCGGGACATGGGCGTGCTGGTGTGGATTCTCATCTGGAACTACCGCGCGTGGCCACGCCGCATGATGAGCTGTCTGCCACGGACTTCAAGCCTTTTGCCGCCCTTAAAGACGTTGTGATGGCGATGACGGCGCATGTTATTTACGAAGCGATCGATGACGCTGCCCCTGCAACAACCTCTGCAAAAGTGATCAAAAAAGTATTGCGGGGCGAGATTGGGTATCAGGGTTTGATTATGACGGATGACTTGTCCATGAAGGCGCTAGGGGGCAGTTATGCCTCACGGGTGCAGGCGTCTCTTGTGGCCGGGTGCGATGTGATTTTGCACTGTAACGGTGATATGGCGCAAATGACGGAGATTGCCGGTGAGCTTTCGTCCCTTTCTGGAGCGTCGTTGAAGCGGGCAACTGCTGCTGAAAAGGCACTGAGAACGCCAGAAGGCATTGATTTAGTTGCCTCTCTTGAGCGTTTTGAAGAACTTCGCGGAAAACTGGCCTAAAGTTACCCCCAACTTCACATAGAATGGTCATAGGCGCAGTGCCCTCGCCGGGGTATAAAGGTTGCTTACCCGTTAATAAATTTGATTCCGTGATTTAGTCTATGAGTGAAACACCGCCCGACGCACCTGATGACCAACCTCCATCTGACGCTGATGACAGCGCTGGGGGGGCGGTTGATGTTGTGCCGAGTGATGAAGGCGTGGTGACAGAGGCTGAGAGTGACAAAGCGGCGGACAGACCGCAAGCTGATGGATTTCAAGAAGATGAGGGTGCACCTAAGGCACCGATGCCAGACGATGGGCTGATTGTTGATCTTGATGGGTATGAAGGTCCGTTGGATGTGTTGTTGGCTATGGCCCGCACTCAGAAGGTGGACATCACCAAGATTTCGATCTTGGCACTGGCCAATCAGTATCTTGAGTTTATCAATAATGCTAAGAGGTTAGAGTTGGACCTTGCAGCAGATTATCTTGTGATGGCCTCTTGGTTGGCCTTCTTGAAATCGAAACTGCTGCTGCCACCTCCTGATGAAGAAGAAGGCCCGTCGGGTGAAGAAATGGCGGCCATTTTGGCATTCCAACTACGCCGCCTTGAAGCCATGCGTAAGGCAAGCCAAGACCTTATGGCGCGTCATCGGATGGGTGTCTCCGTGTTTGGACGTGGCATGCCTGAGGGTGTGCGGGTCATCAAAACCCCTGAGTGGCAAGGCAAAATGTATGACTTGTTGAAGGCATACGTAAACCAGCGATTGCGTGGGCATGAACCGAAATGGGAGCCGAAAAAGTTTCCCGTTCTCTCTATTGAAGAGGCGCGTAACCGTATTGAAAATATGCTCGGCATTGTGATCGATTGGGGCCGTATCGAGTCCTTTTTGCCGCCGGGCTACACCTCACCGGAAAAGCGACGCAGCGCAATTGCAAGCACGTTTAGTGCGACCTTGGAACTGGTGAAGCACGGGCATCTTGAGATTAAGCAAATGAACCACTTTGAGCCGGTTTATGTGCGGCGTCGGGCAGGCCGCGATGCGAAAATGCCTCAAAAATCTAACCAATCGCCTGAAACCCCTAATGGCGAGGCGAGTGAAGAATGAGCGAAACACCTGAAACAAAACCTGAAGTAATGTGTGAAGACGAGGATGCGCAAGCGCAGGATGTATCTGAGGCTACTGAGGCCACAGCGACTGCTGCGGGCGAGCCGGCAGACGTGAATGAGGATATGGGTGAGGATGATGCAGAAGCCCCTGATATGAATGAGTTAGAGGATGACTCTGAAGTGACCTCTGAGGAAGAGGGCGCGGTTGAAAACGCTGCCTCACTATCGGATGAAACATCAAATGAAACACTGGGCGACGCTGAAGCGGCGGACGGTGGGGACGGTGATGTTGAAAATGACGCTGACGCGGGTGAAGAAGAGCCTCATTTAGTTGCAGTGCCTGAAGCCGCTCAGGCCGACGAGGAAGAGCCCTCGCAGCCGTTCCCCTTACATGACCCTGCACAACAATTACGCATGGTGGAGGCGTTGTTCTTTGCGGCTGCGGAACCATTAGACGTGGACAGTATTGCGGCGCGGTTACCCGAAGGGGCTGATGTTGGTGCGCTGATTGAAGATCTGCAAACTGCTTACGAAAACAGAGGCGTGAATTTGGTGCGTGTGGCAGACAAATTTATGCTGCGCACGGCTGAAGATCTATCATTTTTGATGCGGCGCGAGGCTGTTGAGCAGAAAAAGCTCAGCCGGGCTGCTTTGGAGACATTGGCGATTATTGCGTATCATCAGCCGGTGACACGAGCGGAGATCGAAGATATCCGGGGCGTGAGTGTTTCTAAAGGGACGATCGACGTGCTGATGGAAACGACGTGGATTCGTCTGCGCGGGCGTCGTCGCACGCCGGGCCGACCCGTGACTTACGGCACCAGCGATGAATTCATGATCCATTTTGGGTTGGAAACCATCTCCGATCTTCCAGGATTGGAGGAGCTAAAGGGTTCTGGCATGTTGGAAGCCAACTTGCCGCCAACCTTTATTGTGCCGAACCCATCGGAAACTGGTGGTGACGGAGATGGTGATTTTGAAGATGAAGCGCCCGAGGAATATGGCGAGGCATTGGACGATCACGAAGAGCAATCCAAGAACGAAGATTGAGTGAGTGGATCCTGCTTGTTCAAATTCTCTTGACGTGAGTGGGGGTAAAACCCCGCAGCTTTGGACAATTGCTACTGGCGGCGACGGGGTTCCGGCACTATATCTATGTTGAGAGCTATTTGAGGTTGAATTGCAACTAAAGCAAATTTCTGCAATGATGTCTGAGAGTTAGTGCTCAGTATTAAAGTGTATTCCAGCTTAAATAAGCTGATATTTGGAGAACATAAATGGGAAGCATTGGTCCGTGGCAGATAATCATCGTGGTCGTGTTGATTGTATTGCTCTTCGGTCGCGGCAAAATCTCTGAATTGATGGGAGATGTTGCCAAGGGTGTCACCAGTTTTCGCAAAGGTCTTCGCGAAGAAGTGGAAGAGCCTAAAAACATTGAGACTTCTGCCACCGCTAAAGTGGAAGATGAAGAACAGTCCAAAGAAAAAACATCCTAATTTTGGATTGGTGTGAGCTTAATCCAGCGTCGCCCTTTGGGCCGCTTTGTTGATTTTCTGTCTTTGGGTGTTGTCTGATGTTTGACATCGGTTGGTCTGAAATTCTTGTTCTGGCAGTGCTGGCAATTATTGTTGTTGGCCCCAAAGATTTGCCCGTTATGTTGCGTAACATTGGGCGCTATACCGCGAAAATGCGCAGTATGGCGCGTGAGTTTCAGGACGGTATTAGCGACATGGCGCGCGAAACCGAACTGAATGATCTGCGCGATCTCAAGAAAAACCTGTCAGAGGTTTCCCCCACGCAGCAAGTTAAAAAGCTTGTTGGTGAGGCGATCGATCCTGATGAGTTTGACGCAATGGAAAAAAACCAACGAGCTTTGATGGAAAAAGCAGAGGCCGCCGCCGATAAGTTTGGCGCGGCTCCTGTGGCAAGCGCGCCCGATGTTCTGGCTGCGGACGCTGAGCCGAAGGACACGGACAGCATGAAGGGCACTGTCGACAAGGCGGAAGCAGACGGGAAAACTGCGGTATGAGTGATGTTGATATTGAGGCGTCTCAAGCTCCACTCATGGACCATTTGATTGAGCTACGCACCCGGTTGATTTGGTCGGTCGCGGCGATTGTTGTGATGTTTGGGGTCTGTTTTTACTTTGCTGAGAACATTTTTAATATTCTGCTTTATCCCTATGAACGTGCAGCGGGCGACCAAGAAGGGCTAAGGCTCATCTTCACGGCTCCTCAAGAATACTTTTTCACCCAGCTTAAACTGGCTCTTTTCGGGGCTATCTTCTTTGCGTTCCCGGTGATTGCTTCCCAAATTTATATGTTTGTGGCTCCTGGGCTTTATAAGCAGGAACGTGGGGCGTTTTTGCCCTATTTGGTTGCGACGCCAGTCCTGTTTATTGCAGGCGGTAGCTTGGTTTATTACGTCATTATGCCATTGGCGTTTACGTTTTTTCTTGGTATGCAGCAGGCTGGGGGAGACGGGCAGGCGGCGATTGAACTATTGCCACGCGTGAGTGAATACCTTGGGCTGATCATGCTGCTGATTTTTGCTTTTGGGCTTTGTTTCCAATTGCCGGTCGTGTTGACCCTGTTGGCGCGGGTTGGAATTGTGAATGCAGCTCAGCTTAGAAAAGGCCGAAAATACGCGATTGTTGCTGTGTTCGCTGTCGCGGCTGTGATGACCCCGCCGGATATTATCAGCCAAGTAGGTTTGGCGCTGCCGACGATGATTTTGTATGAGATTTCAATCTTTGCCGTCATGATGATTGAAAAGAAACGGGCGAGCGCGGACGACGAAGACCCTTCAAATATGGATGGTCCAGATGAGGGCGGGGAAACTCATCCACCAGCGCCGTAAGCCACGTTCTTTCTTCTCGATAGATATTTGATGCTTCCGTTCCGATGCTGGACGGGGCAAGTTTGGGCCCGTATATAAGAGGGCACAGGCGCTTGTGCCGGGCGCGATTCGCCCTTCAGATCCCTATAGTTAGTCGAGACGGATATGATTGATATCAAAGTCATTCGTGACAACCCAGATGCATTTGACGCGGCCCTTGCTAAACGCGGCGCTGACCCACAATCGGCTGCCCTTTTGGTGGTTGATGCCAAACGGCGTGAAGTGGTTGCGGCAACTCAAGAAGCACAAACCCGCCGAAATGCGGCGTCCAAGGAAATAGGGGCTGCTAAGGGGCGTGGTGACGAGGAAGCTGCGCAAAAGGCGATTGCGGAAGTGGCGCAGGTCAAGAAGGCCTTGCAAGAAGGCGAAGAGCAAGAACGCCAGCTTACAGCCGAAATGGACGACTTATTGGCTCGGTTGCCCAATATTCCGTATGACGCAGTGCCAGTGGGTGCCGGTGAAGAAGACAATGTTGAGCACCACTATGAAGGTGCAAAGAAGAATTTTGACTTCACCCCGAAAGAGCATTTCGACGTTGGTGAAGCGCTTGGCATGATGGACTTTGAGGCTGCTGCGAAAATGTCTGGGGCGCGGTTTGTTGTGCTCCGTCAGCATTTAGCAAAGCTAGAGCGGGCCTTGGCTAACTTCATGCTGGACCTTCATACCGAGGAGAAGGGCTATACGGAGGTCTCGCCGCCAGTATTGGTGCGTGATGAGGCAATGTATGGCACGGGGCAGTTGCCGAAATTCACCGAAGACGCTTTTCATACCGAAGATGGCTTTTGGCTGGTGCCGACGGCGGAAGTGCCGCTGACTAATCTGTTTGCCAATAGAATTGTGAATGAAGCCGAGCTGCCTGCCCGCATGACAGCTTATACCCCCTGTTTCCGGTCAGAAGCTGGGTCTGCAGGGCGTGATACACGCGGTATGATTAGGCTGCACCAGTTCTCAAAAGTTGAAATGGTTTCTGTGACCACGCCGGAGACATCGGACGCTGAATTGGAGCGGATGTTGGGCTGCGCCGAGGATGTGCTGAAGCGGTTGGGTTTACATTACCGGGTGATGACCCTCTGCACGGGGGATATGGGATTTGGGGCGCGCCAAACCTATGACATTGAAGTGTGGTTGCCGGGGCAAAATGCGTATCGTGAAATCTCTTCTTGCTCTGTTTGTGGTGATTTCCAAGCCCGTCGCATGGGGGCTAAATACCGCCCTGAAGGCGAAAAGGGGACCAAATTTGTTCACACATTGAACGGATCTGGACTGGCTGTGGGGCGGACGATGGTTGCCCTTTTGGAAACCTATCAGCAAGAAGATGGCTCAGTTGTTGTGCCGGAAGTGCTGCGTCCTTACATGGGCGGATTAGAGGTGATGCGCGCACATGGCTAAACAAGCTGCCAAAAAACCATCCATTGGCCGGATCCTCGTGACGAATGATGACGGTATTCATGCGCCGGGTTTGAAGACGTTGGAGAAGATTGCCAAGACGCTTTCTGACGATGTTTGGGTGGTTGCCCCTGAGCAGGAACAGAGCGGCGCGGGGCGCTCTTTGACGTTGAGTGATCCTATCCGTGTGCGCAAGGTGAGCGCACGACGGTTTGCGGTCAAAGGCACGCCAACCGACTGCGTTTTGATGGCTGTACGGCAATTGATGACAGATATGCCTCCGGTGTTGATTTTGTCCGGGGTGAACCGGGGCCAAAATATTGCCGATGATGTGACGTATTCGGGCACTATTGCGGCGGCTATGGAAGGCACGGCATTGGGGATTCCCTCTATTGCGCTGAGCCAAGCTTATGGGTTTACAGGTGGGGCTGTACTCAAATGGGGTACGGCGGAGCACTTTGGACCGGAGATTATCCGCTCTCTGCTCGCGCAGGGATGGCCTGATAATGTGCTGATGAATGTGAATTTCCCTGACATGCCGCACGCAGACGTAAAAGGTGTGCGGGTGACCAAGCAGGGCAAGCGTGATCAGTCTAACTTGAAGATTGAAGAGCGCGAAGACGGGCGCGGGCATCCGTATTTTTGGCTTGGTTTCAACAAGGTACTGTCGAAACCTAAACAAGATACTGACCTGTATGCGGTTTATAATGGGTATATATCCGTGACGCCGTTGCATTTGAATTTATCTCATACGGCTACTCAAAAACGATTGTCAGCATCGCTCAACATGTCTTTTGATCATGAGTGAGGCCGAGATGAGCTTGGATGAAGACGGCGAAACCAACAAAATCTCTCTCATTATGGAATTGCGTAAGCAGGGCATTCGCGCCAACGATGTTTTGTCCGCTATTGAGCGCATTCCGCGCGATGAGTTTATTTCCACATCCTTCAAGGCGAAGGCATACGACAATCACCCTTTGCCGATTGAGTGTGGGCAGACCATTTCTCAGCCTTTTGTTGTCGCCTATATGACCGAACAATTGCGCGTGGGCGACCGGATGAAAGTGCTCGAAATTGGCACAGGATCTGGCTATCAATCGGCCATTTTGTCTCTTTTGTGCCGCCGTGTGTACACAATTGAGCGATATCGCACGTTAATGCGGGATGCCGTTAACCGTTTAGAAGGCATAAGAATCCACAATGTCACTGCGATGGTAGGTGATGGCGCAAAAGGTTGGCCTGAGCAGGCACCTTTTGACCGGATAATTGTCACAGCGGCTGCGGGAGCAATTCCGTTGAACTTGCTTGAACAATTGAAAGTTGGCGGCATCATGGTTGTACCGGTGGACAATCCGCAGAGACGCGGAGAGCAGAAGCTGTTGCGACTAACACGTACCGATACGGGTTTTGAACAAGAAGACTTACTCGATGTGCGCTTTGTTCCTTTGGTAGAGGGAGTTGCACGCGAAGGCTAAACAAGGTGGAACGATATGATGGATGTAGTGAGAGGCACAGTGAAACGCGGTCTTTTTTCTGCTTTGTTGGTTCTGACCGGGCTTGGTTTGACAGCGTGTGCAGGTAGCTCGGACCCTTGGTGGGACGCGCAATACGATTACAACAACTCCTCCCAAACCTCAAATTATCGCAAAGGATCTGCGTCTAGTTCTGTGCGCACTCCAGCGAAACGGCCTGGACACCGAATTTCCCCGAATACTTATTCAGTGACTGTGGCATCTGGCGATACGCTTAGCCAAATTGCCGCCGACCATGATGCCAAAACATCTGAGCTTGCGGCTGCAAATGGCCTGTCGCGACCTTACCAAATTTATTCAGGTCAAAAGATTGTTGTTCCGGCTAAAGGGTCGCGTGTTGCGCCAGCTCGGCAACAACGGGCGACTTATGCGCGGCCTGTGCCACGTTCTACGCTGAGCCGAAATGTATCCGCCCGTCCCAATGCAGCAGGGGGAAGCACCTATGTTGTGCAACGGGGGGACACGCTTTATGGCGTGGCGCGGACACATAATTTACGGCCCAGCGACATTGCAGCGGCGAACGGCCTGAGCAATACAAGTCAGCTTTATGTGGGCCAACGCTTAAAAATGCCGGGCACAGCTTCTTCTTCTACGACACAAGTGGCGAGCGGCTCTGTGCCAACGCCTCGCTCTAAACCGGCGCTGTCCTCTCCTCCACCTTCTAGCGGTGTCTTTTTGTGGCCTGCAGAAGGAAAAGTTCTGTCAAAATTCGGAGCTAAAGGGAATGGCTTGCACAATGATGGTGTCAACATTGCCGTGCCAGAGGGGGCTCCGGTACGGGTGGCGCAGAATGGTGTGGTCGCCTATGTGGGCAATGAGCTGAAAGGCTATGGAAACCTACTCCTTGTGCGCCATGATAATGGCTGGGTCAGTGCTTATGCCCATAATAAAGAATTGCTGGTGAAGCGGGGCCAAACCGTGCGTAAAGGGGACCTGATTGCACGGGCTGGCCAGACCGGCAGCGTAACCACTCCGCAAGTTCATTTTGAACTGCGCAAAGGGGCCAAGCCAGTTGATCCGCTCAAAGTGTTTGCTAACACTTAAACGTGCTGCCGCACCGCCTTGCGTCACTTACCACTTTCAGATGTCGCTCTATTAATCGAGTGGTTTTCCCAATTCACCTGCAAGGTCTTGGACAAATTGCCATGCAACACGGCCTGAGCGTGCGCCGCGTGTGGCCGTCCACTCAATGGCGCGGGCGTGTAGGTCGTTTGTCTCGATGGGAAGCTCAAAATGAGCAACATAGCCTTCAATCATCGCCAAATATTCGTCTTGCGAGCAATTATGGAAGCCGAGCCAGAGGCCAAAACGGTCTGAGAGGGAGACTTTTTCTTGAATGGCTTCGGAAGGGTTGATGCCCGTTGACTGCTCGTTGTCGATCATGTCACGCGGCATGAGGTGACGACGATTTGAGGTCGCATAGAAAATGACGTTAGCGGGGCGGCCTTCAATGCCACCGTCGAGGACGGCTTTGAGAGATTTATAGGTGGTGTCATCTTGGTCGAAAGAGAGATCATCGCAGAAAATGATGAAACGCTCAGCCCTGCCACGAATGATGTTCATCAAATGGGGAAGGGATTCAATATCTTCCCGGTGGATTTCCACCAATAGGAGTGACTGCTCAGATTGTGCATTAATGTGTGCATGAGCCGCTTTGACCAGCGAGCTTTTACCCATGCCGCGCGCGCCCCACAAAAGGGCATTGTTTGCAGGCAAGCCTTGGGCAAAACGCCGGGTATTTTCAATCAGAATATCGCGTACCTGTGCGATGCCTTGCAGCAGTAATAAATCGACTCGGGCAACTTTAGGAACGGGAACCAGTTGATTGGTGCTGGCGTCCCAACTAAAGGCTTCGGCTTGATCGAGACGGGGGGCTTTTTGGGTCTCAGGGGCCATGCGATCCAAGGCATCTGCAATCCGCGTGAGGAGGGGCAAAAGGTCCGGATTGTCTTGGTTTTGTTGGGGCATGATCTCTCTCATCGCTGATTTATTGAAGGCGGGAGGAAAATGCGCGAAAAATGGCGTTCAAACAAGCCTTTAAGAGTGTTTGAGCAGTTTGCAAAGCTGATTTGGCCCGGTATAGTCCGGCGCAACGAGATTGGCTCACACCGGGCCCGTGACAGGAGTTTCTCATGTTTATTACACCTGCTTTTGCAGCTGATGCCTCCGCTGGCGGCGGAATGCTCGAAATGATTGCGCCTTTGGCAATTATGGGCGTTATTTTTTACTTTCTTTTGATCCGTCCGCAGCAGAAGCGCGCGAAGGAACATGCCGCAATGGTTTCTGGTATGCGCCGTGGTGATGAAGTGCTTACGGCTGGCGGCATTCTTGGCAAAGTGACGAAAGTCAAAGATGGCTCCGACGAAGTTGAAGTTGAGCTGGCTGAAAATGTACGCGTGCGCGTTATGCGGTCCACCATTTCTACTGTGCGCTCTAAAACAGCACCAGTTGCTGCTAATTCGAATTCTTGATTAGCTGAGAATTGAATACACCCTGCGTATTTGGGTGCCCGTCTTGGGCGCCAAGTTTTGTAGAATTCTTTTGGATCTATAATTTGCTTGGCGCCTGAAACAGTTTTAAGCCGCATGCCTTTAAGGCTTCTTTGCCTTTCGGTCCGTTTCACTTTCAAGAAAGTCGGTTTCACCAATGCTTCGATTCGCCCGCTGGAAAATAATTCTGGTCAGCTTGGTCTCCCTTTTGGGGTTGGTCTACGTTGCGCCAAACTTCTTCAATAAAGAGGATTTGGCAAGCCTGCCTAGTTGGGTGCCACAGAGCCAGATTGTGCTGGGCCTCGATCTTCAGGGTGGTTCCTATTTGCTTTTAGAAGTGGGCGTGGATGTTGTCATTCGCGAGAAGCTGGAAGGGTTGCAGTCTGATGCACGGGTTGCCTTGCGCGAAGAGCCGCGCATTGGTTACACGGGGCTTTCTGTTGCCAATGATAGCGTTGTTGTACGGGTGCGTGATTTGAGCCAGCTTGATGAGGCGCGCACGCGTTTACGTGAGCTTGCTGCGCCTGTTGGGGGCGGGGTGTTTGGTGCCACGCAATCGGATCTTGATATTTCGGCAACCGACGAAGGCTTGATCACTTTAGAATTGACGGAACCGGCTATTGTTCAGCGGAAATTAGCCGCAGTTCAGCAATCAATCGAAATTTTACGTCGTCGGGTTGATGAGCTGGGTACGACTGAACCGAGCATTCAGCGCCAAGGTGACAACCGGGTCATCATTGAAGTTCCCGGCCTTGATGACCCTCAGCGGTTGAAGGCCATTATTGGACAGACCGCTAAACTTTCGTTTCACCTAGTGGACATGAGCATGACGGTTGAGCAAGCGCGCCAAGGCCGTGTACCGAATGGCAGCTTTATTGCGCCGATGGTGGAAACGGGTTATGCGCCTGAATTGCTTTTGGAAAAACGGGCGATTGTGAGCGGCGAAAACTTGGTCGATGCTCAGCCTGGCTTTGACCAAAATAGTGTGCCGGTTGTGACCTTCCGGTTTGATACGGCTGGGGCAAAACGATTTGGGAAAACGACTACGGATAATGTGGGACGCCCCTTTGCCATTCTATTGGATAAAAAAGTGATTAGCGCGCCTCGGATTAATGAACCTATTTTGGGTGGCTCTGGGCAGATTAGCGGAAACTTCACGGTGCAATCAGCCAATGATCTGTCAGTGCTGTTGCGTGCGGGGGCTTTGCCTGCGCCGCTGAAGATTTTGGAAGAACGCACTGTCGGGGCCGAACTTGGGTCTGACTCTGTGGCGGCGGGGGAGATTGCGGCGCTTATTGGTTTTGCTGCGGTGATTATTTATATCACCTTGTCCTACGGGTTGTTCGGTGTGTTCGCAAATGTGGCACTGATCATCAATGTGGCTTTGATTGGTGCGGTGCTTTCTATTTTGGGCGCGACGTTGACCTTACCGGGGATCGCTGGTGTGGTCTTGACCATCGGGATGGCGGTTGATGCCAATGTGTTGATTTTTGAGCGCATACGCGAAGAGATCGCGAATGGGAAGTCTGCGTTGAATGCCATTGATGTTGGTTATTCACGGGCTCTGACAACCATTTTGGATGCCAATATTACGACCTTTATTGCGGCGGCAATTTTGTTCCAACTCGGCTCTGGGCCGGTTAAAGGGTTCGCTGTAACTCTTGCCATTGGGATTCTCACGTCCGTCTTCACGGCCTTTACGGTCACGCGAATGATGGTGGCGCTTTGGTTTATGCGTCGACGTCCTGCAGCACTTGATCTTTAAGGAGACACCCATGAAGAAACTTAAATTGGTCCCCGCGAAGACGGCCATTGATTTTGTTAAATTGCGTTACATCGCTTTTGTTATTTCTGCTCTCGCTGTTGTTGCGTCTATTGGTATCTATGTGACGCGGGACCTTAATTACGGCATCGACTTTGTTGGCGGCACGATGATTGAAATCGGGACGCAAGGACCAGCAGATATTGCGGGTATTCGACAAAAATTAGATTCTCTCGATCTAGGCCATGTTGTCGTTCAAGAGTTTGGTGGTCCTTCTGAGGTCCTCATTCGAATTGAGCAACAAAATGAAACCGCCGAGCAAGACCAACAGGTCGTTGAGGTGGTTCGGGCAGCTTTGGGCGACGGGGTTGATTATCGACGCACAGAAGTTGTGGGACCTAAAGTAAGCGGCGAGTTGGTTGAAGCTGGAACGCTTGCTGTTGTGCTCGCTGTGTTTCTGATGCTGATTTATATTTGGTTTCGGTTTGAGTGGCAGTTTTCTGTCGGTGCTGTGGCAGCTCTGATCCACGATGTGGTTTTGACTATTGGCATCTTCTCTGTGCTGCAGTTGGAATTTAATCTATCCATCATCGCGGCTATTTTGACCATTGTCGGCTATTCAATGAATGACACTGTAGTTGTTTATGACCGGGTGCGTGAAAACTTGCGTAAGTTCAAACGCATGGATCTTGCTGAGTTGTTGAACCTGAGTATCAATGAAACGCTCTCGCGTACTGTTATGACCTCGGTGACGACGCTTTTGGCTTTGCTTGCGCTATACATCTTTGGGGGGGAGGTTATTCGTGGCTTCACCTTCGCAATGATTTGGGGCGTTTTGGTGGGAACATATTCTTCCATCTTTATCGCCGCGCCGTTGTTGTTGATTTTAGGCGTTAAACGCGACTGGGCCGAAGAGGGAGCACAAGCTTCTGAGAAAGACGCATAGGAAGAGGCCGTTCAATGGATTTCTCAACTCCCACATATGCGCGTCAACCAGCGGTTGACGCCTATGGAGATGGTGGATTTCGGTTGGGCGGTCAACGCTATGTTGGGTCGTTGGTGTTGTGCCCGGAGAGTGACCCGGTGCTGTGGCCCCCGGTTGATGTTGCCTCAATTGGGCTGGGTGATTTGTCTGGCTTGATTAAAGCTAAAAACAACTTTGATGTATTGCTTGTTGGCTCTGGCGTTGGATTGATCAGACCAAGTGTTTTTGTGCGAGATGCTCTCAATGAACAGGCGATCAACTGGGATGTGATGGATACAGGTGCGGCAGCGCGCACCTATAATGTGCTGTTGAGTGAAGGGCGGCGTGTCGCTGCGGCGTTGATTGCGGTCGATTAATTGCAACGGGCAATTACCTGACTGTTTTACTTGGCTTTTCCCTCCAAAAATTCTACGATTTGCTAGAAAAGGCGACTCAGTTGAGTTGCTAGACGTGTTTGCTCTTGGGAACAGAGGCCGCCGATTACGATCAGCCTTTTGTTTGATTGAGTGTCCGTCACCGATCAATTTCAGTTTTTAGGGGGAGGCCTTCATATGGCTGCTATCTTATCCTCGCTGCGTAACACGGTTATTGCCGGGTTCGTTCTTGCAGCAGTTCTCGTACTTATGTTTGCTAATTGGGGTGGCTCTTTTGACCACTCATTTAGTGCATTCGTGTTCCGTTGGCTTCACGTTCTTTGTGGTGTGATGTGGATTGGTTTGCTTTGGTATTTCAACTTTGTTCAAATTCCAAACATGCCAAATATTCCTGATGAGCAGAAACCTGCCATTGGTAAAGTGATCGCACCGGCTGCTCTTTGGTGGTTCCGTTGGGGCGCTATGGGCACTATCGTCACTGGTATTATTGTTGCTGCCATGAATGGCTATTTGCTCGAAGCGTTTACTTTGGGTGCAATCGAAGATTTTGATGTTGAGAAAAACATCGCAATCGGCATTGGCATGTGGCTTGGCGTTATCATGTGGTTCAACGTTTGGTTCGTTATTTGGCCAAACCAAAAAATCGCATTGGGCCTTGTTGAAGCAGATGCAAGTGCAAAGCCTGCTGCAGCACGCACAGCGATGTTGTTCTCTCGGACAAATACGCTGCTGTCTATTCCAATGCTTTTTGCAATGGTTTCTGCGCAGAATATTTACTAGAAGGGCGACCTTCTTGAGATTGACGGGGTCGCATTGCGGCCCCGTTTGTCTTTTGACTGCTTTGTGAGGTGGCGACGTGGATAATGCTGTATTAAATCACTGTCTGGAATTGGTCCGCTTGCGCGATCATGACCGGTATTTGACCCTGTTGATGACACCGGATGATGCCCGCCGGACGCTTATTCCTCTCTATGCCTTTCAAACAGAAATCGCGCGCATCCGTGAAACTGTAAGTGAACCCATGTTGGGGCAAATTCGATTGCAGTGGTGGCGCGATACGATTGATCAGCTTTTCGATGGTCCGCAACCACGCGGGCACGAAGTGGTGGAGGCGTTAGCTGCGCCCATCTCTGCTGGCCTTTACGAACGAGAAGGGCTGCACGGCTTGATCGATGGGCGAGAGCAAGACTTGGATGATGGCATGTTTGTTGACCTGCCGGATTTGCTTTCTTATTTGCATAGTACTTCGATGCTTTTGATGGTTGTGGCAGGACGGGCCTTGCTTAAGCAAAAGTATGGGCGGAGCTTTGAGCCAGAAGAAGCCGAAACCGTACAATTACTTGGGGAGGCATATGGCTTGACCGGCACCTTACGGTCGATTGGTCCGATGGCAGCACAGGGGCGCGTGATGTTGCCTGAAAGTTTGCTTGCTCAGCATGAGGTCGAGACCGCAGATATTCTGGCGGGCACTTGCCGTCCCGGCTTACGTGCGGTGATTGATGATATGGCCGGGGAAGCTGAGACGCGGTTGGTGAACGCGCGGCGGCTGTTGCGCAAACCAAACCAAGCTTTATTGCCCGCTTTGTTTCCGGCGTGTTTTATTGGTCTGTATTTATTGAAAATGCGTTCGCGCAAGTTTGAACCGTTTCAGGGCACGGGCGAAGTTTTGGCCTTTCGCCGTCAACTTCGCCTTATGAGGTGCTCCCTAAGCAGACGTTTTTAGTCCGCTTTTGTTTCTTCTGTCTCAAGCACGGGCTGCTCTATGCCCAACCATGTGGCCAGATCGGCCAAGGCACGGCTGGTCATGCCGTGTTTGCGTGCTTGAGATCTGTTTTTCCCGCGCAGGCGTTTTCCTCGTTCATCGAGCAATGGCGGAAGATCAGGAAAGAGCCCGAAGTTTACATTCATGGGTTGGAATGTTTTTTGATCTGCATTTAAGGTGATGTGGCTGAGCAGGGCGCCGAATGCAGTTGTTGCTGGTGGGGGCGTTGGTGTTTCACCTCTGCGCTCGGCGGCGGCAAACCGGCCCGCGAGTAGGCCCATTGAGGCGCTTTCTACGTAACCTTCCACGCCTGTGATTTGTCCGGCAAAGCGGAGCCGTGGCATGACTTTAAGACGCATCATTGGGTCCAAAAGTTTAGGACTGTTGATGAAGGTGTTCCGGTGTAAGCCGCCCAGTCTTGCAAATTCAGCGCCTTCCAAGCCTGGGATGGTTTGGAAAATTCTTTTCTGTTCCCCGTGACGTAACTTTGTTTGAAAGCCAACCATGTTGTAGAGCGTGCCTAATTTATTGTCTTGGCGGAGCTGTACAACGGCGTAAGGCTTGACCTGAGGGTCGTGCTCATTGGTCAAGCCGACTGGTTTCATCGGCCCAAAGCGCAAGGTTTCGCGACCTCGTGACGCCATGACTTCGATCGGCAAGCAGGCTTCAAAATAGGGGGTGTTTTCTTCAAACTCTTTGAAGTCAACTTTGTCGCCTTCTAACAAGCTGTCGATGAAAGTATTGTACTGCTCTTCACTCAACGGGCAGTTGATATAGTCTTTGCCTGTGCCGCCGGGACCTATTTTGTCGTAGCGAGACTGATACCAGCACTTTGAGAAATCGATTGAATCAATATGAATGATTGGCGCAATCGCATCAAAGAATGCCAAATCGTCGCCGCCGGTAACTTTTGCGATGGCAGCACTCAAGGCATCGGATGTGAGCGGGCCAGTGGCAATGATGACGTTGTCCCATTCTTCTGGGGGGATCGTCGAAAGTTCGCCGCGTTCAACGGTGACCATTGGATGGTTTTCGAGGAGGCGGGTGACTTCTGCCGAAAAGACTTCGCGGTCTACTGCCAATGCACCCCCGGCGGGTACTTTGGCCAATTCGGCGACCTTCATGATGATGGAATTTGCTCGGCGCATTTCTTCGTGCAGAAGGCCGACGGCATTGTTTTGCCAATCATCGGACCTAAAGGAGTTTGAGCAGACCAGCTCTGCAAAGCCTTCGGATTGATGAACGTCAGTTTTGACGATGGGGCGCATTTCGTGAAGCACGACAGGCTGGCCGGCTTCTGCAAGCTGCCATGCGGCTTCGGAGCCTGCCATGCCAGCCCCAATAACGTGAACGGGAGACGTGTTTTGCGGGGTTTTTGATGTGTTGTTCATGAGGGGGACATAGCATATTGCGCCCCCCTCATAAAAGCTTTCAAACAGCTTTAGGCCCAGATTTTCGGTTTTCGGTCTTTCCATGGGGCGGCTTGCTCTAATTGCGCGGCCAACCGGAGAAGCAGGTCTTCCTCGCCAAAACGCCCGGCGAACATCATGCCGATCGGGAGGCCTGATTGGGATTGATGCAATGGCAGGGTAATGGCGGGTTGTCCGGTTGCATTCATCACAGCTGTAAATGGTGAAAAATCCATGACGGGGGCCATTGCCTCTTCCAGATTACCATTTCGTACATCAATCGTCCCAATTGGTAGGGCAGGTTTACCCAAGGTAGGGGTAAGCCATACATCGTAGGTTTGTTGGAATAGGGCTATTTTGCGGGTCATATCTTGAAGCATGGCCACGGCGAGGAGGTATTGACCGGCCGGGGTGTTTTGTCCGACTTCCAGCAATGCGCGTGATAAAGGTTCGATGTCATCAGGGCCGGGGGCCTTGCCTGTGAACATGGTGACGGCTTCGACCTGCATGGCCAATCCGGATGCCCAAACCGCAAGGAAGGATTGGGAGAGAATGTTTTGGTCTAGATCTGGCATGGTTTCTTCGACATGGTGGCCTAAGCTTTCCAACAGCTTGGCTGTTTTTTCAACGCCCGCCGTACATTCAGGATCAAGAGGATTACCGGCAATATCTGTTTTGGTAAATGCGACCCTCAATTTTCCGACAGGTTTTGAGACTTCGTCCCTATAGGGACCTGTGGGGGGTGTCACTGCGTAGGGCGCACCGATTTCTGGCCCTTGGGTGCAATCAAGCATTTGGGCGGTGTCCCGGACTGTGCGGCTGACGATGTGTTCTTGAATGAGCCCACTCATCACATCCCCAAGGTTTGGGCCTAACGGATTACGGGCCCGTGTGGGTTTGAGGCCAACTAGGCCGCAACAGGACGCCGGAATGCGAATAGAGCCACCCCCATCATTGGCATGCGCCATTGGAACAATCCCAGCGGCCACGGCTGCGGCTGATCCGCCGGATGAACCGCCGGTGATATAGTCAGGGTTCCAAGGGTTATGGGCGGGGCCGTATAGCAGGCTTTCTGTTGTTGGTAGCAATCCAAATTCTGGGACATTGGTTTTGCCAAATGGAATGACGCCACTGGCTTTGAAGCGTGCCGTGAGAGTGCTATCGACCAAGGCCGGTTGGCCGCTTAAATAGCGTGACCCGCTGCGCGTTTCTATGCCTGCATAGTCGCCTAAAATGTCTTTTAGAAGAAAAGGGACGCCGGAAAATGGGCCGTCGATGGGGGCGTTGGCTGCTTGGCGGGCTTGATCGTCGAACCGGGTGACAACGGCATTGAGCT
Organism: Parvibaculaceae bacterium; assembly: GCA_029209985.1. Taxonomy (GTDB): domain Bacteria; phylum Pseudomonadota; class Alphaproteobacteria; order Parvibaculales; family Parvibaculaceae; genus NORP139. The sequence continues at coordinate 14,609 of JARGNZ010000015.1, read as the reverse complement.
TTGGATTGAGCGCTTCGGTTTTCGCTATCGCGGTTTCTAAAAGTTCGCTCGCGCTGACTTGTTTACTGCGCACAAGCTCACCCAAGTCGACGCCGTCGTAGGTGCTATATTCTTTGATGGTCATTTATTTTGTCCCTATGTCATTGCCAAGTTACGGGTTCGTTTTCGGTATGTGCGATGAGGCTTAGTCGCTGAAAGCAAAATTGGGCGTGCCTATCACGGTTTCAGGTTTTGAAATTTTCGGGGTTTCACCCTTGCTCCATGCGGGAACGGAAAACTGTGTTGCGCGCAGAATTGGCTTGCCGTTCGGCCCGGCATCGCGTGTTATGTCGCCTACGTTGATGAAGGTGATCACCACATCATCAGACTTTACATGCACGGTTGCAAAGCCATGCCCTTGGGAGTCGACAAAGCTCAATCCGGGATTGACCTTGTCGTTGGCAACCCATTTTGCCATTGAAATGGAACCGGTATAGGCGGCCAGTAATGCGCTGCGTATCCCATTAAGCAGGGTATTGTCCCAGTTAACTATTGGTCCGTTGTCGGATGAAAATTGGGCGACTTTGTGAAAGGTTTCGTTTGCTCGTGTTGAGCGTTCTGCTCCGGTAAACATGTCGCCGGAGGAAATGGCACCAACGGTAAATTCTGGTAGTGCATAGTCGGTGCCATCAAGGTCTACCGGGATACGCCCAACGGCAAATGTGTGATGATCTCCGGCGCATGAAATAGTGTTGGTGATGGCGTGGGTTTGTAAAAAGGTGACAAGTTCTGATGCCTCAGATGGGAACCCTTGCCACGCATCTGTGCCAATGTAGCCGGCTTCAAAATCGGTGAACGGCATATTGTCCATGTCTAAGCGGAGCGAAACCATGGGGATTGAATTCCCCCAAATGCGCCATTTGGCTTTTGAGCGGGCCATGGTTTCTTTGAACCATTCTTTCTGCACAGCACCTAAGCAAGTTCCCGGTGGGCTGTCTTTGCGTGGGTTGGGGAGGCGGGTATCGCCATAAATGAGTTCGCCATTGGGGCTGCCATCATGGGCTGTTTTACCCGCATCTAATTCGCGCACCAAGCGGATGGGGGGTGTCGGCGCCCCTTTGATGAGCTCTTTTACTTCTTGGGTGAGGACAGGTTGAGAGCGATAGGACCGGGTGTCTGTGATGACAAGGTCTAAGCGTTCCCCCCAACTTTGCTTGCGATAGATTGTGAGGCTTTCGAGGGCGCTAACATTGTCTGAACCTTGGTGCAGAAGGGAGGCATCTGGTGCGCCCATGTCGGCGTTGGAGACATCTGTTTTTTTGAAGTCGGCGGTCAAAATACAGGGAATGAATTCAAACCATGATTGGTTGGCGGCCACTTTTCGTTGTTGGGCTGGCTGTCCATCGCCGAAATAGGTGCCGTGGCTTTGCCAGCCATTATTGGTGAATTCGTGATCGTCCCACGTGCACACAAAAGGAAAGCGGGCGCGGGCGGCTTGTAGGTCTGGATCACTTAGATAGGTTTTATAGAGGTGGCGATAGTCGGCGAGCGTAACAGCGTATTGAGCATCTGCTTGCCAATAAGATTTGGTGCCACTTGGGAATTTTTCGCTGCCATCGGGAAAGGGCGGGATGTTGCGTGCTGGTTGGCGTTCGGGTGGCACATCACCAATCATTTCGTAGATGAAATCCCCTAGATGGAGAATGAAGTCTAACTGCTCTTCGGGTGCTCGTTTTTTGTCCTCTTCTACTAAGGTCCGCCAAGCACCGTAGAAGCCGGCCTCATAGCCTTGGCATGATGCATAGGCAAAACGAATGTCACGATCTGTGCCGGGGGCTGGTGCTGTGCGGGTGCGTCCGACGGTGTGATGGGTGCTGTTGCCTGCGATGAAGCGATAAAAATATGGAGTGTCAGGCTCTAGGCCCTCTGCGAGAAACCGAACCGTGTGATCGCTCTCAATTTCAGCTCGTAAAATACGTTCAATAATGACGGTTTGAAAATCCGGCGTTGATGAAAGTTGCACAACCAGATCAATGGGGGCTTTGAGGTCGCTAGGCTTTTCAACACGTGTCCATAACATGATGGCATCTGGTTGCGGATCGCCAGACGCCACGCCTTGAGGAAAGTGGCAATACTCATCTTCTGCCGGAGAGGCGTGGGCGACTTGCGTGCGTGGACAAAAGGGAAGCCTGGCCATGCCTGCAAAAAGACCGGTGCTGCCTGCCGCCATGAATTGCAAGAGACGTCTTCTGTTCAGTGACATATGTTTCCCCCAATGTCGCGCTTTCCCTTAGGCGATTTATCTGTCAGATCATGGCGCTTTTATGTCGACGACATTCAACCTCTATTCCGCCGCCTTCTTACGAGCCTTGGATGGTGTCTTTTTGGTTGTTGTTTTCTTTATTGCTGTTTTCTTTTTTACGGCTGTCTTTTTTGTTGTTTTGGCGGCGGTCTTCTTTTGGGCAGCTTCACTTTTTGCAGCGGCTTTGCGTTCAGCAGCTGTGGGCGGGATGGGCACTTGAATTCTTTGAGAAACTTTGCGGGCAGGGCCGCGTCCTTTCTGACGTTTTAGAACTTCTTTGAGATAGTGCCCGGTGTAGGAGCGTGGTTCTTCGGCCACTTCTTCTGGTGTGCCAACAGCCACGATTTCACCGCCGCCATCGCCGCCTTCAGGGCCAAGGTCAATAAGCCAATCGGCTGTCTTGATAACTTCCAAATTGTGTTCAATCACTGCGACTGTATTGCCGGTATCGACAAGCTCATGGAGAACATCGAGGAGCTTTTTAACATCATGAAAATGAAGACCGGTGGTTGGTTCGTCAAGAATGTAAAAAGTGCGGCCTGTTGCGCGACGGGAAAGTTCTTTGGCAAGTTTGACCCGTTGTGCCTCCCCCCCTGATAGGGTGGTGGCTTGCTGGCCTACTTTGATGTAGCCCAAGCCAACACGTTTGAGCACGTCCATTTTCTCGCGTACGGTTGGCACCGCTTTAAAGAAGGACGCGGCTTCATCAACTGTCATATCAAGAATGTCTGCAATGGACTTATCTTTGAACTTTACTTCTAAGGTTTCGCGGTTGTAACGCGCCCCGTGGCAGGTGTCGCACTCCACATACACATCTGGCAGGAAGTGCATTTCAATTTTGATAACACCGTCCCCTTGGCAGGCTTCACACCGTCCGCCTTTTACGTTGAAAGAAAAGCGACCGGGTTTATAGCCACGGGCTTTTGCTTCGGGCAATCCTGCAAACCAGTCTCTGATGTGTGTGAAGGAACCGGTGTATGTGGCGGGGTTGGAGCGCGGGGTGCGGCCAATCGGCGACTGGTCAATGTCGATGATTTTATCGAGATGCTCTAACCCTTCAAGGCGATCAAATGATGAGGGATGGTCGCGGGCGTTGTTAAGCTTGCGGGCCATGCCTTTATAGATGGTTTCGATGAGCAGGGTTGATTTGCCACCGCCTGACACGCCAGTGACACAGGTGAATGTACCGAGTGGAATGGTGGCGCTCACATTTTTGAGGTTGTTACCTTTGGCGCCGTGCACAGACACTGCGCGTTTCTCTGAAAAAGGGCGGCGGGCGGACGGCACTTCAATTTGTTGCACGCCTGTCAGGTATTGCCCGGTTAGGCTGTCCGGGTTGGACATGACTTGTTTGGGTGTTCCCTTGGCGGTGATTTCTCCCCCGTGAATACCTGCACCTGGCCCGATATCTACAACATAATCAGCGGCGCGAATGGCATCTTCATCGTGCTCTACGACGATGACGGTATTGCCTAAATCACGAAGGCGTTTAAGGGTTTCTAGCAGGCGATCATTATCGCGTTGGTGCAGGCCGATGGATGGCTCATCAAGGACGTATAAGACACCGGTTAGGCCAGAGCCAATTTGTGAGGCAAGCCGAATGCGTTGGGATTCCCCACCAGACAAAGTGCCAGAATTACGTGACAGAGACAGGTAGTCCAAGCCAACATTGTTGAGGAAGTGGAGACGTTCGCGAATTTCTTTAAGGACACGTTCGCCAATTGCTCTTTGTTTTTTGGTGAGACGCTTTTCAAGGTCGAGATACCATGTGTTCGCGTCTTTGATCGAAAGCTGTGAAATTTCGCCGATGTGTTTGTGGTCCACTTTAACCGCAAGGGCTTCGTCTTTGAGCCGGTAGCCGTTGCAACTGTCACAGGCGGTTACATCTTGGAATTTCTCAATTTCCTCACGGGACCACGCGCTATCGGTTTCGCGCCAGCGGCGTTCTAAATTTGGGATCACCCCTTCAAATGGCTTTTTGGTTTTGTATGAGCGCATACCATCATCGTAGGAGAAGGTAATGACATCTTCTCCAGACCCATAAAGCACGGCTTGGCGGCCCTGCTTGGGAATTTTGTTCCAAGGGTCAAAGAAGGAAAACCCATAATGATCGGCAATGGCTTGGAGGGTTTGGGTGTAGTAGGGCGAGGTTGATTTTGACCACGGAGCGACAGCGCCGTCTTTCATTGAAAGATTTGCATCCGGGATCACCAGTTCTGGGTCGATGATATATTGGGTGCCCAAACCATCGCATGAGGGGCACGCGCCAAATGGATTGTTGAAGGAGAACAAGCGGGGTTCGATTTCGTCGATTGTAAAGCCGGAGACAGGGCAGGCAAAGCGTGACGAAAAGACTATGCGTTCTGGGTCTGTTTCATCGTCGGTTTTGTCGGCCAATTCAGCCACGGCGATGCCATCGGTTAATTGCAGGGCGATTTCCATGGAATCTGCAACTCGGTTGCCGAGGTCTTCACGTACGACGAGGCGGTCCACAACAACATCAATATTATGTTTGAATTTTTTGTCGAGGGCAGGAGAGTCTTCTAATTCATAGAATGTGCCGTCAATTTTGACCCGCTGAAACCCCTTCTTCATCAGCTCGGCAAATTCCTTTTTGTATTCGCCTTTGCGGCCCCGCACGATGGGGGCGAGGAGATAAAGCCGGGTGCCTTCTGGAAGGGCCATAATCTTATCGACCATTTGGCTCACGGTTTGGCTTTCGATGGGTAGGCCGGTTGTCGGTGAATAGGGAATGCCGATCCGCGCCCACAGCAGGCGCATATAGTCGTAGATTTCCGTGACTGTGCCCACCGTCGAGCGGGGATTGCGGGAGGTGGTTTTCTGTTCAATGGAAATGGCGGGTGACAGGCCGTCGATCTGGTCGACATCCGGCTTTTGCATCATTTCCAAAAACTGCCGGGCGTATGCAGAAAGACTTTCTACATAGCGGCGCTGGCCTTCAGCGTAAATTGTGTCGAAAGCCAAGGATGATTTTCCTGAGCCTGAAAGGCCCGTAATCACGACCAGCTTGTCGCGCGGCAGTTCAATGCTGATGTTTTTCAGATTGTGCTCACGGGCACCTGTAATAACGAGGTTCTTTTGCATGCTGTACTCAGTTGGCTTTCGGTCAGGCGATTGTGATTTAAGTAATATGGCAGTTTAGGCTTTTTGCGCGAGGTAATCTCGACGCTCGAACGCAAAATAATTGTGAAGCAGGTTGGCTTTCATCATGTCTTTTTCATATTGAAGACCAAGTTTTTTCATGACTGCTTGGGACGGTGCGTTATCCGGTAAGATAACTGCGACAATGCGGGGTAGATTTAGGGTACAAAAGCCGTGGTCTAACAGTTTGGCGGCGGCTTCTGTTGCGTAGCCTTTGTTTTGGAACTCTGGAATAAAGTGATAGCCGATTTCAGGTTCCCCGGTTTCTGGTAGGGTTTGCAGACACGCTTGCCCCACAAATGTGCCCGTTGCTGTTTCGCGAACCGTCCACCAGCCAAGTTGTTTCTCCGCAAACATTGCGCGCTTTGCCTCAAGCACCGTTTGAGTTTGTTTTAAGGTCATGGGTGCGTTCAGCCAAAAGAAGACCCGTAGATCGCTGGTTAAGCGGTGCATCAGCGGCGCCTCGTCCTCTTGGTAGGGGGCAAGAGACAATCTGGAGGTTGTGAGCTGGCTCATGGCAATGATTGACTCCGAGGGACTGGTGAACATAATGAGAACAAATCAGTTTTGATCGATTCTGACAAGGCTGAGATTTTGACCGACATCTGTTGGCCTTTGGGGAAGGCATCAGTTGTGGACAGTTCAATTTGGGGCATGGCGTCAGCTGAACGATTCAGTTAGGGTCACCTTCTGTATTTTACTGCGTGGGATAAGTGGGGTTACGACCTCATAAATACTAGCGCAGTCCTTGAGAATTTGGAGATTTCATATGGCCGGCAGCGTCAATAAAGTTATTCTGGTTGGTAATCTGGGCGCTGACCCTGAAATCCGCAATACACAAGATGGGCGTCCAATCGCTAATCTGCGCATCGCCACCTCTGAAACATGGCGCGATAAGAATTCTGGGGAGCGTAAAGAGCGCACAGAATGGCACCGTGTTGTGATTTTCAATGAAGGTTTATGCCGTGTGTGTGAGCAATATTTGAAAAAAGGCGCGAAGGTTTATATCGAGGGCCAGCTTCAAACCCGTAAATGGCAGGACCAAAGCGGCCAAGATCGCTATAGCACCGAAGTTGTTCTACAAGGGTTCAATTCGACTTTGACCATGCTGGATGGCCGTAGTGGTGGCCAAGGCGGCGGCGACTTCGGTGGCGGCGGTTCTTCTTCTGGTGGTTACGGTGGCGGCAACAATGATGGCGGCTATGGTGGTGGTTCTGGTGGCCAAGGCGGCGGTCAGGGGGGCCAAGGTGGCGGCGGGTCGTTTAACCAAGACATGGACGATGAAATTCCCTTTTAAGACGTTTGGGATATCCCACGCCACGGGATCAGAGATTTTTGGAGCTCGCCTTAATTGGCGGGCTCTTTTGTTTAGGCCGGTGTGTTTATGGGGCTTGAAGGATGGTATTTGAAGGGATTCTTGGTTCGATATTCGACTTTTGGTGGATGGAAATTTGGTTTCCGTTGCGTGTGTTTGAATTTCTATATTTTTTCATTATATTTCAATGGGTTACGATGGGTTTGGACGGGCGGATGGGCGTTGCTCTCTGGTGTCATATTTGCTAGTTTGCTGGACAACTTTCCGGGCGGGATTCGGACCCGCATTTTCTCGGAAATTAAGGCATATTTTTCGCGTCCCATTGTGCTGATTGAACAGTCGGTTCGATCGCTTTGCCGGGGGCGCTTTTTGAAGGTTTGACGTTTGTCCGACACATCTGACGAAAACACTCCAAAGACTGAAGTTGTAGCTGCTGAAAGCAATGGCGGGGATGCTGGGAATGGCGTAACTGGCGGGGCAGGCGATATGCCGCCTCCAGAAAAAGACGTCATGCCAATTACCATCGAGCAAGAGATGAAAACCTCTTATCTCGATTATGCGATGAGTGTGATTGTGTCACGTGCGCTGCCGGATGCACGCGATGGGCTTAAACCCGTTCACCGCCGTATTCTGTATGCAATGCATGAAAACGGATATGAGTGGAACAAGCCTTACAGAAAGTCTGCCCGTATCGTTGGTGACGTGATGGGTAAATATCACCCTCATGGGGACCAAGCTATTTATGATGCGTTAGTGCGTATGGCGCAGGACTTTTCCTTGCGACTACCACTGCTTGATGGTCAAGGTAACTTTGGTTCCGTAGACGGTGACCCGGCCGCTGCGATGCGTTATACCGAAGTGCGCATGGGTAAGGTTGCGCACCACTTATTGGCTGATATTGATAAAGAGACCGTCGACTTTCAAGATAACTATGATGGATCTGAAAGCGAGCCACGGGTTCTGCCTGCTGAAATTCCGAACCTCTTGGTGAACGGTGCGGGCGGGATTGCTGTGGGGATGGCAACGAACATTCCGCCACACAATTTGAGCGAAGTCATCAACGGCTGTATCGCTTTAATTAATGATCCTGAGATTAGCATTGATGCCTTGAATGAAATTATTCCGGGTCCTGACTTTCCAACTGGCGGGATCATTCTGGGCCGCACAGGTATTCGAGGTGCTTACCACAATGGGCGCGGCTCTATTGTGATGCGCGGTAAATGCGAAATTGAAGAAGTTCGTAAAGACCGCCATGCGATTATCATCACGGAAATTCCTTATCAGGTGAACAAATCTTCTATGATTGAGAAGATTGCAGAGCTGGTGCGTGAGAAGCGTGTTGAAGGCATTTCTGATTTGCGCGACGAGTCTGACCGCCAAGGGATGCGGGTGGTAATTGAGCTGCGCCGGGATGCTGTACCGGATGTTGTGCTGAATCAGCTTTATCGTTTTTCCCAGTTGCAGTCTACGTTTGGGGCCAACATGTTGGCGCTGGACCATGGGCGACCTGAAGTGATGGACTTGCGTCAGTTCATCAAAGCCTTTGTTGATTTCCGCGAAGTGGTGTTGACCCGCCGGACCAAGTTCTTGCTCAATAAAGCACGGGACCGGGCGCATGTGTTGGTTGGGTTGGTTATTGCCGTTGCCAATATCGATGAGGTCATTCACCTGATCCGAACTGCACCTGACCCTGCGACAGCGCGTGAGCGTTTGATGGCACGAGATTGGCCTGCAAAAGACGTGGCGCCGTTGATCGAATTGATTGCGGACCCGCGCCATAAGTTGCAAGACGACGGCACTTATAAGCTTTCGGAAACACAAGCCCGGTCTATTTTGGAATTGCGATTGCAGCGATTGACAGCTCTGGGTCGTGACGAAATTGGCGATGAGTTGAAAGAATTGGGCGAGAGCATTGAGGACTATCTTGACCTCTTGCGCTCACGCCCTCGGGTTATGCAAATTATTGAAGACGAACTTGCTGCCATCCGGGACGAGTTTGGAACGCCGCGTAAGACGATCATCGGCGAGTCTGAAAATGACATGGAAGATGAAGACCTTATCCAACGTGAGGATATGGTCGTTACAGTGAGCCACCAAGGCTACATTAAACGGGTGCCTCTCTCTACTTACCGTGCGCAGCGGCGTGGTGGTAAGGGCCGGTCTGGCATGTCGACCAAAGACGAAGATTTTGTCTCGAAATTATTTGTGTCGAATACCCATACACCGATGCTGTTCTTCTCCTCAACGGGCATGGTCTACAAACTCAAGGTATGGCGTTTGCCGCTTGCGACCCCGCAAGCCAAAGGCAAGGCGATGGTCAATATCTTGCCATTGAAGCAGGGAGAGACGATTACCACCGTTCTGCCATTGCCAGAAGATGAGAAAAGCTGGGCTGAGCTGGACGTGATGTTCGCCACCACATTGGGTAACGTGCGACGCAATAAACTTTCCGACTTTGTGCAAATCAACCGGAACGGCAAAATTGCCATGAAGTTGAATGAAGGCGACGGCATTGCCGGTGTTGGGGTGTGCTCGATCGATGATGATGTCTTGCTCACCACAGGAAGCGGGCGCTGCATTCGCTTTAGCGTTGGGGACGTTCGGGTCTTTACGGGCCGCACGTCAACAGGTGTGCGCGGTGTGAAACTAGACGGCGATGATACGGCTATTTCAATGGCGATTTTGCGGCATGTGGATGTTGATCCGGCGGAAGCGCGGTCTTACCTCAAGCATTCCAATGCCATGCGCCGCGCAGAAAGCGGCGAAGAGATTGAAGATGCAGTTGTGCTCGATGAGGACGGGGAGAGCGACGACGAGGCAGCCTTGAGCCAAGAACGCTACGCTGAACTTGGTGCACGCGAGCAATTTGTTCTGACTGTGAGTGAGAATGGCTTTGGTAAGCGTACGTCTTGCTATGAATATCGGACCTCTGGCCGAGGCGGTAAGGGTATCATTGCAATGGCGGTTACCAAGCGGAACGGTCCGTTGATCGCGTCTTTCCCTGTGGAGGAGCAAGACGAAATTATGCTCGTTACCGATGGGGGCCAGTTGATCCGATGCCCAGTCTACGATGTGCGTGTTGCGGGCCGGGCCACGCAAGGGGTTACAATTTTCCGCACCGATGCTGAGGAACACGTCGTTTCGGTTGAGCATTTAGGTGATATGTCCGATCAGGAAGATACCACTGAAGAGAGCAGTTCGGATGATGGGGCGGCTTCTGGGAATGAGGGTGGCAATGAGTAAACGTATTGGGTTTTATTCGGGGAGTTTTGATCCGATTACTTTGGGTCATCTCGATATCATCAAACGGTCTTTCCGGGTGGTTGATCATGTGGTGGTCGGCATTGGGGTGCATGCGAGCAAGAAGGCTATGTTGACGTTCGACGAACGCAAAGCTTTGATTGAAAAAGAAACCTTCCAAATGGCCAAAGACGCAGGGGGGCAAGTAAGCGTTGTCTCTTTTAACGGCTTGGTTGTTGAGGCGGCGCGTGCAGCGGGCGCGCAATTGATTTTACGTGGCTTGCGGGGCATGTCTGATTACGAATATGAAGCTCAAATGGTGGGGATGAATGCGATTTTGGCGCCAGATGTTGAAACGGCTTTTTTAACCGCTTCACCTGCGCTTCAGGTTATCTCCTCTACATTGGTGCGTCAGATTGCGGCGATGGGTGGTGATTTGACACAATTTGTTCCACAAAGTGTGGCAGATGCTCTGTTGGCGCATTTTGCCGAAAAAAGTTGATTTAGGAGAATTCCATGCAGTTTTTGAACAAGACCTTTGCTGCTATTGCAAGCAGCCTTGCCTTGTTGATGGTCCTTTCTGTTGCTGGTGTTGCACAAGCTGAAGAAGGTGCGCTTGATCCAGAAAATACATTGAACCTCTATTTGAAAGATGAAGGGCTTGTGGTGATTAAGCTACGCCCTGACCTTGCCCCGAAACATGTTGCGCGTCTCAAAACGCTGGCACGTGAAAAGTTTTACGATGGGATCATTTTCCACCGCGTTATTCCGGGCTTCATGGCGCAGACAGGCGATCCAACCGGCACTGGCCGAGGTGGGTCTGACTATCCTGACGTGCGGGCAGAGTTTACCAATGTAGCATCATTTGGCTCAGCGGGTGTTTTGGGGATGGCACGTAGCCAGCACCCAGATAGCGCCAACAGCCAATTCTTCATTACGCTTGATGATGCGAGCTTTCTAGACCGGAATTACACCATTTTTGGGGAAGTGGTTTCTGGTATGGAACATGTCAATAAGATTGCGGTTGGGGAACCACCTGCAAACCCAGATAAGATTATCAAGATGCGCGTTGCGGCTGATCCTCAAGATTAAGTCTCTCTGCGGGCACATTTTATGAAAGAGAAAACATGACTGATATCAAAGATCCTGAAAATACACTGTTTTTGGACTTGGAATCTGGTCGGGTAACGATTGAATTACGTCCTGACTTGGCTCCAAACCACGTAGCACGCATTAAAGAATTGGCACGGGAAGGATTCTACGACGGGATCGTTTTCCACCGGGTGATTGAAGGCTTCATGGCGCAAGGTGGCGATCCTACCGGCACAGGCACCAGCGGTTCTGGCAAAAACTTGGCGGCTGAATTTTCAAGCGAGCCGCATACGCGCGGCGTGTGCTCAATGGCCCGTTCGCAAAACCCAGATAGCGCTGATAGCCAATTCTTCATCTGCTTTGGCGATGCGACATTCCTTGACGGTCAATATACCGTTTGGGGTAAAGTGATCGACGGGATGGACTTTGTTGATGGCATTAAGCGCGGCGAGCCTGTGATTGATCCAGATAAAATTGTTAAAATGTCTGTGGCTGCTGACGCGGCTTAAGGCACTTTACGGTCGATAAAGCCGGGCCTTCGGGCCCGGTTTTTCATTAGGCATTTGCCGCACGGGGCTTGAACATGTTGCTCTGCTGTTTCCGTTGCGCTTGAATGCGAATACTCCCAAAGGGATGTAACCATGCGTGTTGACGCATTTGATTTTGATTTACCCGAAGAAAATATCGCATTGCGTCCTGCACGGCCGCGCGATTCCGCACGTTTATTGGTGATTGGTCCGAAAGAGGGACATTTGCAAGATGAGTGTGTGGGCGATCTTGCTTCTTTTCTAAAGCCTGGCGACGTGCTGGTCTACAATGACACGAAGGTTATTCCTGCGCGACTGCGCGGCACGCGGCGGCGTGTGGTAGGAGGCGCACACAAGGACGGTATCGCCGAAATTGAAGCGACCCTACATAAACGCAATGACGCCTCTCATTGGGTGGCCTTTTGTCGTCCCGCCAAGCGGTTGAAACCGGGGGATGTGATCCATTTTGGAGATGATCTGTCTGCGGAGGTTTTGACTCGTGAAGGCGGCGAGGTGGAGCTTGCGTTCTCGCAGTCTGGCCCTGCACTCGATAATGCCATTTTAGCACTTGGGGAAATGCCACTTCCGCCATATATCGCCAGCAAACGCGAGATGGATGTTCAAGACGCTGCAGACTACCAAACGCTTTTTGCCAAAGCGGCGGGGGCTGTTGCTGCCCCGACGGCAGGTCTTCACTTTACACCCGCCATGATGGACAGCTTGGCGGCGCGAGGTGTTGAGACTGCGCAAGTGACTTTGCATGTGGGGGCTGGCACGTTCTTGCCGGTTTCGGTGGATGAGACAGCAGACCATAAGATGCACGCTGAATGGGGTGTCGTATCTCAAGCAGTTGTTGATCAATTAAATACAGCTCGCGCACGAGGCAACCGTGTGGTGGCGGTTGGGACCACTTCTTTGCGCTTGTTGGAAAGTGCGGCACGTGATGGTGAGCTTAAAGTATGGTCGGGGGATACTGATATTTTCATCACGCCCGGGTATCAGTTCAATGCGGTTGATATTTTGATGACCAACTTTCACCTGCCTAAGTCTACCCTGTTTATGTTGGTGTCTGCCTTTCGCTCCTTAGATGAAATGCAAGCGGCCTATTCCCATGCGATTGGCAACGACTACCGGTTTTATTCTTATGGTGACGGCTGCCTAATTTTTGGCGCCAACCCTTCTAACTAGAAAGTTTCGATTGTGAGTGACTTTACCTATGACTTGATGGCGCAAGATGGTGCGGCTCGGCGTGGGGTTATCCATACGCCCCGTGGCGATATTCAAACGCCTGCGTTTATGCCTGTTGGGACAGCGGGTACGGTGAAGGCGCTCTATCCAGAGCAAGTGAAAGAAACTGGCGCGGATATTGTGTTGGGGAATACATATCACTTGATGTTACGCCCCGGCGCAGAAGAGATTGCGGCGCTTGGCGGTTTGCATAAATTTATGAATTGGTCTGGGCCGATTTTGACGGACTCCGGTGGCTTCCAGGTGATGTCACTGTCTAAGCTGCGTAAAATGACCGAGGAGGGGGTTTCCTTCCAATCTCATATTGATGGCCGCAAATTTATGCTGACCCCAGAGCGGAGCATTGAGATCCAATGCTTACTTGGCTCGGACATTCAGATGGTGCTGGATGAATGCACGCCGTTTCCTGCGACAGAGGAACAAACACGGGTGTCGATGGAGCTGTCGATGCGTTGGGCCAAGCGTTCTAAGGATGCCTTTGTAAGTCAGCCCCACAGGCTGCCGGGCCAAGCCTTGTTTGGCATTGTTCAAGGGGGCGTGTACCAGCACTTGCGCGAGCAAAGTGCAGCGGGTCTGCAAGAGATCGGTTTCCCAGGATATTCCATTGGCGGGTTGGCCGTGGGCGAGGGGCAGAAGGCCATGCTGGAGGTGCTCGACTTTACAGCGCCGCTGCTGCCTAAGGCGAAACCGCGCTACTTGATGGGTGTGGGCACGCCTGACGACCTTGTGGAGGCTGTGTCGCGCGGGGTTGATATGTTTGATTGTGTGATGCCCACACGCTCTGGCCGCCACGGACAAATCTTCACCCGCTATGGCAAACTGAATATGAAAAATGCTAAGCATGCAAAAGATGAGCGTCCAATCGATCCCAATGGTCCATGTGAAGCGTCACGGGACTACTCGCGGGCTTATCTGCATCACTTGATGAAGAGCGGAGAGATTCTCGGCTTGATGCTCTTGTCATGGCACAACATTGCTTATTACGAATCTCTGATGGCACAAATGCGTGACGCCATTTCTGAGGGCCGTTTTGGGGCGTTTTATCGTCAGTTCAAAGCCGATCAGGAGGCCGGTGAAGCCTAAAAATGTGGACAATTCCGGGTTTGGCTGGGTTTTTGCCAACTACCCGCAAAATAAAGCAAATTTCGCCTATTTGGGGTTGACCAAGCCCGCTCTTATTCATATGTTCCGCTCCGTCGCCAAGCAATAGCGCGACACCCTTTGGTGGGGGCCCATAGCTCAGCTGGTAGAGCGGCTGACTTTTAATCAGTAGGTCACAGGTTCGAACCCTGTTGGGCTCACCATTCAAATCAACGACTTAGCTGATTTTTAATTAATCGTTGAAATGGAAAAGCTACCAGATAGCTACCACTAGAAAATCAACCCTCTCGCGAAAAACGACTGCTAAGCCGTAAGGCCAAGGCTTGCAGACGCTCTATAAGCGCCTTGTCATGTTGGCCTCTATTTTGTGTCTCCAGTTTGCTGACGACGCGTCCTAGAGGCAGGCGCCTCCCTTCCTTGCTCCCATTCTCCCATCTATGAATTGAATGCACTCAGTGTGTTGCTTGGCTTAGCTCACAGCGCGTTAGGTGCGCGGTACAGATGTGTTCTGCTCTGAATGTACAATGATGTTGAAGTTGTTGGTGGAGATCAGCTGACAGTCTTGTCCGTGCGATAGCGACCTGCGTCCATTACTTCATACCAAGTCGCCCTTGCTTTTCCGTGTTTCGAAATGTGGCCAGAG
>JARGNZ010000044.1:3888-7241 GCA_029209985.1 Parvibaculaceae bacterium | reverse complement strand
AGCTGAGTGAGGCGGCGGTTTGCGATCCACCGGATATAGCTTTTCACTTCTGCTGCGCTCAAACCTTCAATCGGGCCTGCTTCAAACGCCAAGTCGATGAACGCATCCTCATGAGTGATGATGGTTTCACAAGCGCCGTAAATGTCTTTTTGAAGCTCTTCTGTCCAAATTTCTGGATTTTCATTGATGAAAGTCAGAAACAACTTAATGGCGGAATTGGTGTGCAGCGTTTCATCGCGCACAGACCACGTGATGATCTGCCCCATGCCCTTCATTTTATTGTGGCGGGGAAAGTTCATCAAAATGGCGAAGGACGCAAACAGTTGCACCCCCTCGGTGAAGGCACCAAACACGGCCAAGGTTTTGGCAATGTCGGCTTTCGTCTCCACGCCCCACTCTTGCATATAGTCGTATTTGTTTTTCATTTCCTCGTATTTGAGGAAGGCTTCGTATTCGGTTTCCGGCATCCCAATGGTGTCGAGCAAATGCGAATACGCGGCGATGTGCACGGTTTCCATGTTGGAAAAAGCGGCCAGCATCATTTGCACTTCAGTTGGTTTGAAAACCTGAGAATAATGCTTCATGTAGCAGTTGTTGACCTCAACATCTGCTTGCACAAAGAAACGGAAAATCTGTGTGAGAAGCCCGCGCTCCCCTTCCGTCAAGGTCTTCGCCCAGTCTTTCACATCGTCCGCCATCGGCACTTCTTCAGGCAACCAATGCACACGTTGTTGGGTCAACCATGCGTCATAGGCCCATGGATAGCGGAAAGGTTTATAAGTGGCGCGTTCTTCGAGAAGGGACATCCTGTCTCCGTCCAATTTGCTTCATGCGACTAGCGCGAGCGGGCTTTAGAGATGGGGACGGGCCGTAAGATTTTTTCAAACGGCCCCCCATATTTAGGTCTGACGTGGTCTTTCACTTAGCCTATTGGCAAGCAAGGCACTCGTCGTAATCGTCCATTTCAGCTGGGTTTTGCTTGATCACAATGTTCTCACCGGTTGCTGGTGTGTTTTGTGCCAAGCGGCTTTCAACTGCCACTTCCGTAAGCGTTTTCAGAGGCACTTCTTTGACCCCATGGGCAGCGGTCGCCTCATCTTTCTCAGCCCGTTGAATGGACAAAGAACGGCAATAATAAAGGGACTTCACGCCCTTCTTCCACGCTTGGAAGTGAATTTGGTGCAGATCGCGTTTGTGCACATCTGCTGGCAAGAACACGTTGACCGATTGGGCTTGGTCAATAAAGCCTGCCCGGTCGCCCGCGTGTTCGATGATCCAACGCTGGTCCATTTCGAAAGCTGTTTTATAAACATCTTTCTCATCATCAGTGAGACACTCTAGGTGTTGCACCGAGCCGCCGTTCACAACGATAGACGACCAAACGTCATCTGTATTTTCGCCTTTTTCTTCCAGCAGTTTCGTCAAGTGACGGTTGCGGACGTTGAACGAGCCAGACAATGTTTTATGAGTAAAGCTGTTTGCAGCGATTGGCTCAATGCCCGCACTTGTCCCACCGCAAATGATGGAAATTGAGGCGGTTGGTGCCACGGCTGTTTTGTGTGAGAAGCGTTCCATGATGCCGTATTCCGCAGCATCCGGGCACGCGCCCCGTTCTTGTGCCAATTTGCGAGACGCGGCACTGGCTTGATCTGCAATGTGGGAGAAGATTTTCTTATTCCACACTTTGCCCATCACACCTTCAAACGGAATTTTGTTGGCTTGCAGGAAGGAGTGGAAGCCCATGACCCCCAGCCCAACGGAGCGTTCACGCTCAGCTGCATATTTCGCTTTTTCCATATCGGTCGGCGCGCGCTCAATAAAGTCTGTGAGGACGTTATCCAAGAAGCGCATCACGTCTTCGATCATGTCCGGGTGGTCTTGCCACTCGTTGAACTTCTCGACGTTCAAGGATGACAGGCAGCACACAGCGGTTCTGTCTTTGCCGTGATGATCGATGCCTGTTGGCAGCGTAATCTCTGCGCACAAGTTGGAGGTTTTCACTTCCAAGCCCGCTAATTTATGTTGCTCAGGACGGGCGTTATTTACCGTGTCCTTGAAAATCATATATGGCTCGCCGGTTTCAATCCGGGCTGTCAACATACGGACCCATAGATCGCGTGCACTGACGGACTTTTGAACTGACTTATCTTTCGGGCTGAGCAAGGCCCATTCTTCATCATTTTCCACTGCGCGCATGAAGGCGTCTGAAATGAGAATGCCGTGGTGCAGGTTCAGCGCCTTACGGTTTGGATCGCCACCGGTTGGGCGGCGAATTTCCACAAACTCTTCAATTTCTGGGTGATCAACCGGCAGGTACACCGCCGCAGAACCGCGACGCAAGGAGCCTTGGGAGATCGCCAATGTAAGAGAGTCCATCACCCGAATGAACGGAATGATGCCACTGGTTTTGCCGTTGCCGCGCACTTGCTCGCCGATGGACCGCAGATTGCCCCAATAAGAGCCAATGCCGCCGCCTTTCGACGCCAACCAGACGTTTTCATTCCACAAGCCAACGATGCCGGCCAAATTATCCGTTGCTTCATTCAAAAAGCACGAAATTGGCAAGCCGCGATCTGTGCCCCCATTAGAGAGGATCGGCGTTGCTGGCATGAACCAGAGTTGGGAAATGTAATCGTAGATGCGCTGAGCGTGCTCATCGTCGTCTGAATAGAAGGCCGCAACACGCGCAAACATGTCTTGAAAAGACTCGCCGGGCATCAAATAGCGGTCAACCAAGGTCGCTTTACCAAATTCTGTCAGCAAGGCGTCGCGGGAATGATCCACGCGCACTTTACCACCCGCTGCAAATTGCACGAGCTGATCAGCCTGCTTGAAGGGCATTTCTGGTTCATCATTTTCAACGGCTGCTGCACGTTGTCCACGAGCGGGGGCTACGTCTCCGGTGATAATACCAGATACAAAAGCCTCGACCTCACTCACGTCCACCGACTTCGTTTCGTCGTTAAACATCTCAATCCCCATGTTGCCGCATTCCTTCGAGCCGCCCCTCAATCTGTTTGCCTCAAACATATCGAAGGACAAAAGTGTCCTTACCTGCGCTCAATTTGTGAGCCGCAAGCCCTGTTTCAAAATGAAACAGCGTCTCCTAATTTTAAGATTATCTACTCAGAAGAGCCGTACCTTAATTTCCGGTAGAACGTCTAGATATAGTACTTGAGGGTTCCGGCACGTCAACTGCTAGTAAGCTAGCTTGGGAGATAAAATGGTTAATAAATAATTTTTGTGACACAAAAATTAACAATATTTGACCTAAGTGCTTATATTTACGCAGCTTGTAGAAGCCTGTACTCAGTTGTATGAGAATGTCAGTTTCCTGTGGATATGTTGAGGCC
>JARGNZ010000044.1:0-3788 GCA_029209985.1 Parvibaculaceae bacterium | reverse complement strand
ACACACAATCCGGAAGCGTATCGAATCATTTTGTTCGATCAGCGTGGGTGTGGGCGCTCCACCCCGCATGCAGACCTGACGGACAACACGACGTGGGATCTGGTGAGCGATATTGAACAGCTGCGTGTTCATTTGGACATTGAGCAATGGCAAGTATGTGGCGGGTCGTGGGGCTCGACATTGGCCTTGGCCTATGCGGAAACGCACCCTACCCGTGTGAGCGAGCTTTTGTTGCGCGGCATTTTCATGTTGCGCGCATGGGAGCTGAACTGGTTCTACCAGCAAGGCACTGATGCGCTTTATCCAGATGTGTGGGAAAAATATATTGCTCCCATCCCAGAAGACGAGCGCGGTGACATTATGGCCGCCTACCACAAACGTCTAATTGGGGATGATGAAGAGGCCAAGCTGGCCTGCGCCAAAGCTTGGAGCACATGGGAAGGGTCCACTCTGTCCTTGATGCGGGACCTTGAGCGAGAAAGCCGGTTTGGCGATGCGCATTTTGCTCTCGCCTTTGCGCGGATCGAATGCCACTTCTTTATGAATAAGGGCTTTTTTGATCGGGATGATTATTTACTGCATCATGCAGACAAATTGGCGGGCATTCCCGGCGTCATCGCCCATGGGCGCTATGACGTAGTGACACCGCTTAAAAACGCATGGGATTTGGCCAAAGTCTGGCCCGATGCCCAGCTTCACATCGTTCAAAATGCCGGGCACACCGCAACAGAAGCCGGCATCACCGATATTCTTGTGCGTGGTTCTGATGGATTTGCTGGCATCTAACCGCCAGTCTTTCTATAAGTTCGATGGTGATGATGCCGCCACCCCTTAGCGGGTGAGCACACGAACAAAGGTGGTCAAAGAATATGGGCGATTTCAAAAGAATTTTTGAACGGAACCGGTTATGGGCTGAAAAAATTAAAGAGATTAATCCCGAGTATTTTTCGGAACTGTCAAAACAACAGACCCCAGAATTTTTCTGGATTGGCTGTTCAGATAGCCGCGTCCCTGCGAACCAGATCCTTGATCTGCCGCCGGGTGAAGTCTTCGTCCACCGAAATATTGCCAATGTTGTGGTGCCTTCTGACTTGAATTGTCTATCTGTGCTGCAATATGCTGTTGAAGTGTTGGAAGTAAAGCACATCCTTGTGTGTGGACACTATGGATGTGGCGGCGTGCTGGCCTCGATAGACGGTGAGGATCATGGTCTGATCGACAATTGGCTACAGCACATCCGCTACGTATACCGGCTGCATAAAGACGAATTAGACGCCATCGAAGACACGTCAGCACGGGCAGACCGGTTATGCGAGCTCAATGTGATAGAGCAAACACGCAACATTTGTAATACGACGATTGTCAAAAATCGTTGGAAAGCCGGCAAAGAGATTGCTGTCCACGGCGTCGTGTACAGTCTCAAAAATGGCATTCTTAATGAGATGATATCTCAAAAATCCTTGACGGAGTAGCCATTCGGCAGACCTACGAGGATTGATGGGTAGGTTTAATCACGCGCAAGTTCTTCGCAGAAGGGCTTGCGCGTGGCTGTAATGGAGAAAGCTGATGTATATTCGTGGCGGCATTCGCGCGCGGCACTTGTTTTATGATTCATGGCGGTTTGTACTCATTGCCACCATTTGGTCTACGTTCATTGTCACCCTTTATGAGATCGTCGGTATAGAACTACTGGCCATTCCTATTCTACCCGTCAGCACCATTGGCATCGCGGTGTCCCTCTATTTGGGCTTCAAAAGCTCCTCCTCCTATGCCCGTTGGTGGGAAGCTCGCATGATCTGGGGCGAGATCATCAATAAGAGCCGGGCCTGGTCTAATTACATTCACAACATGATTGAGATGGAAGACGAAGAGGAGCAGACGCGCACGCGCCGCGACCTCATCATGCGCCATATTGCGTGGGTCAACGCCCTTGCGTATCAACTGCGCAAAACCTCCCGGCTCAAAGAATCAGAGCACTCTCACATCTTTGATTATCGGCGCAAATTCAGTGACCTTTCCTTCCATCAGCACGCGCGTAGTTATGAGCGTCACCTTGATGACCAAGAAGCTGAAGTGCTCTCCCACTATAGCAACCCGGCAACCCATTTGATCCGCCACCAAGGGGAACGACTGCGCGAGCTTGTCAACGCGGAGAAACTTGGCGACCGGCGCTATGTGGAAATGATGAACCTCATCAGCGACTTCTACGACTTCCAAGGCAAATGTGAGCGGATTAAAAACACGCCGTTCCCGCGCCAAATCGCTGTGTTTGGCCAAATCTTTACATGGATTTTCATTTTGCTTTTGCCGTTGGCTTTCTTGGAAACCTTTGCCAGGGAGCTCGCAGCCCATAAGCTTTATGGCATTCACGCGTTGGAATACATGTTTTCTCTCGTGCCCTTCACGGTACTGATTTCGTGGATTTTCTTTATGATGGAAAAGGTGGCCGATAGTAGTGAGGACCCGTTTGAAGGGGGGGCGAATGATGTTCCCATTTCAACCCTATGCCGGGCTATTGAGATCGACCTGCGCCAATCTCTTAACGACAAACATGTGCCGCCGCCCTTGCGCAGCATTGATGGCATTCTGTACTAAAACCAAAATGGCACTGACGGAAATCCCGTCAGTGCCGTTTTCACTCGCGCGAAATATCTTGAGCGGTTTTATTTCACCTGCACTTCAAACAGGGATGTTGTGCCCGACACTTCATTAGCCACAACCAAAATGGGCTTGCCCGTTGGGGACTTTGCAGCGCTGATGAAAGTCAGTCCCTCTGGCCCTAAGTCCCCAGCGGTGCCATTTTTCGGCTCCCCGTCAAAATCCCGGTTGTTCACATAGCCTGCAAATTTGGCGGCCTTTGGTGCTGTCACGTCGTACACCATCACCCCGCCTACGCGCTCAAGACCGATGAAGGCATAGACCTTATCGCCAATCTTCCCGATGGTGACCCCTTCAGGCTCTGGCCCTTTATCATCCGAGCGGCTATCGCCACTGTCGCCTTCGTCATTGTCTGAATTAAAATGTCCCTTCAGACGTTTGGCTGTAATTCGCTCAAAGTCATTGCCAGAATCAAACACTTGCGTGCCGTCAACGTCCCAGATCGAAAATGACCGGCCACCGTAGGCCATCAATTTATCAAGGTCGCCGTCCCCATCGGTATCTGACGAGAGCGTTGAAATTTTCAACCGGCCCAATAATGGCTTTTCTTTCAGCGCATCGGCATTTGGCCATTTTTGCGCATCCCACTCAACTTTTCCGGCCCGCTCTTCTTCAGAAAAGCCGTCATAGTCTCGTGCATCTCCTTCATTGGCCGTGGCCAAATAAGTTTGCCCACCGATTTGATAGGCTGCAATCGAGTCTGGCTGATACATGCCCCATACAGGCCATTTCTTGAAGCCAATGCCACCGTCTTTGTTGGACGCATCCATGGCCCATTTCGACCAATCTTTATATCCAAGGCCCAGCAATTTGGTTAGCGTTGCCCCCGCAAGGTCAATTTCCGCGATCGCATTGTTTTCTTGCAAGACGACCCATGCGGTTTGGCTATCGGCCGAAATCGCCACATATTCTGGCTCCACATCTTGGGCCACGCTGGCGGTCGGGTGGCCAATGCGCATGCCCTCTGGCAGGTCTTTCTTGGTGAGGTGTTCAAAACCGACCGACCGCACGCTCATGTCAGCAACACGAATGACGGATACCGTGCCCACGGGATCATTTGTGTAATCTTTGGATGGCTCCCCCTCATTGGCAACCACAACATATTGGCCATCTGGCGAAAAGGTCAGCAT
>JARGNZ010000043.1 GCA_029209985.1 Parvibaculaceae bacterium | reverse complement strand
GCGGGTACGTTTTTTGCGCAAGGCAAAGGGTGCGCCCACGATGCGGTTGAGTGTCCCTATCACGGTTGGAAATTTAAGACGACCGGCGAATGCGCTGAAATCCCCTCTCTTGTGCCAGAGCAGGAAATGGACATTGAGCGCATCAAAGTACGCAGCTACCCCACACAAGAAGTGCAAGGCAATGTGTGGATTTTCATGACAGATGAGAAGACCCCCTTGGCCACCCCAACAGAGGGGCCGCCACTCATGCCGATCACAGATACACTCCGCCCGGGACTTCGCGAAAGCATGACCTTCGATTGCCATATCGATCATGCGGTCATTGGGTTGATGGACCCCGCCCACGGGCCTTTTGTGCACCAAAGTTGGTTTTGGCGGTCGAGCAGTTCTATCCACGAGAAGGCAAAAGACTTCGCTCCGTCACCGCTTGGCTTTGCGATGGTCGCACACAAGCCCTCATCCAATTCGTTTGCCTATAAAATTCTAGGGGGCACGCCGACCACTGAAATATCTTTCATGCTACCCGGCATCCGTATTGAAAAAATATCCGTCGGCACCAAGCGGGTTGTGGGCTTAACCACCGTCACGCCAATTGACGAGACCCATACAGAAATCACTCAAAGCTTTTATTGGAACATGCCGTTCCTCTCTGTCCTCAAACCCATCGTGCGCCCTTTCATTAAAGTGTTTTTGGGGCAAGACAGGGACATGGTGAACCTGCAACAAGAGGGATTGAAATTTGATCCCCGCCTTATGCTTATCAAAGATTCAGATGTGCAAGCTAAATGGTACACCCGCCTGAAAAATGAATGGCAGGCAGCGCAGAACGAAGACAGGGCGTTTGTTAATCCGGTCAAGCCCACCACCCTCAAGTGGCGCAGCTAACTCAATTGGCCTTTGCAAAAACCCCGGCACTGATCCAGCGCCGGGGTTTTTTAGTCAGTGTTTTAGGTAGTGCCGAGTTAACTCAGCTTACCCTTAGAAGCGGTAGCCGATACCTGTCCCGAAGAACCAAGGGTCAATGTCAACATCGGCAGTAATTGCGCCGCCGTTGATGCTGACATCTGTGCTCAACCAGATTTTTTTCACGTCCACGTTGAACACCCAATTATCACCAAGGTCGTAGTCCATGCCGCCTTGCAGCGCCACGCCGAACGCGTTGTCATAATCGATGCTGGCAGCAGCCCCGCTATCTTCACCGTAGAACATTGTGTAGTTCACACCGGCACCGATGTAAGGCCGGAACTGGGCTTTAGGAGAGAAGTGGTATTGCAATGTCAATGTTGGTGGCAACAACCACACATCGCCTAGGTCCGTATTGCTCGGGGTTGCGGTGACTTCATGGTTGGACGTACCCAATACGAGTTCGGCTGCCCAGTTTTCTGAGAAGAAATAGGTGATGTCAATTTCAGGAATAACGGTTGTGTCAATGTCTACCGAGCCACCCAACACTGTTACAGAAGCAGATTCATCGGGCACCACCATGACAGCGCGGGCACGAACCAACCAAGGGCTGTCTTCCGCACGCGCAGCATCAATCATCGCGCCGGTTACAATTGCGGAACTGGTCATCAGCCCTACGAGTGAAAATCTTAGAATGTCTTTTGTGAGCGTCTTCATTTTGTTCCCCTTGAAGGCATAGCGTCCAATCAATCCATTTTGATCACGACGTGAACGAACTATTTATGGGAACACTATGACGCCCGCGAAAGCGTTAGACTTTGACACGGATCAATTTAGATGCACATCATCTGCGACGCGCGGTCGCAGCCTTATCGATTCCATCCAAAAGAGGCGAGCTGATTGCACTCAAAAAAAGAGGCGGGTTGCCCCGCCCCTCTCAATATTTTGCCCTAAATCTCAGGCGATCAAAGGCAGGCCCCTACCATTTGGATTTAAGGAAGGTGCTCATTTTATCAATCGCTTGGGCTCCTTCTGGCAGGATCGGATAGAACGCTGGCCACACATGCACCATGTCGTCCCACACCTCGATGCTGACATCCACGCCAGCGGCTTGGGCACGTTCTGCCAGTTCGGTTGAATCATTGAGCAGCACTTCGGCATCGCCCACCTGAATGCACAAAGGTGCCAAGCCGCTCAAGTTTGCAAACACGGGCGAGACCAACGGCTCCTTAGGGTCGGCTGGACCATGATACATTTGCGCAACCTCGGCGATCCCGCTTTGCGTAATCATCGGGTCTGCATCTGCGCGTGTTGTGTAGCTCGGGGTATCACAGGTGAGATCAACCCATGGGCTCATCAACACAGCCGAAGCCGGTTGGGCAATATCGGCATCGCGCGCGGCAAGCATCGTGGCCATCACAAGACCACCGCCAGCGGAATCACCGCCCATGGCAATTTGGGACGGAGCAATGCCTTGATCCAACAACCAGCGGTACGCCGCCAAGCCATCTTCAAGCGCTGCGGGGAATGGATGTTCGGGAGCCAATCGATAGTGGACGCTAAGCACGCGACAACCGGCCTCTAGGGCCAGCTTTCCCGTCAAATGCTGGTGTGACAAGGGCGACCCTTGGACATATCCACCACCGTGGAAGTAGAGCAACACAGGTTGAGACGCCGTATCTGCACCCGCTTGCGTGTGCCACTCTGCGGGCACAGCGCCGATTGTCACCTTCTCAATATCAACCCCCTCTGGCAGGGGAAACAGCTCTGCATTTTTGTCCATATTGACCCGGCGCTCGTCAATACTCATCCCCTCACCGGCCACGGCCCGGTCGCGGATCATTTGCACAATCATATCAATTGCTCTTTCAGCCATCGTCTCTCTCCCTGCTCATTCTGCTTATTTGTTTCGTGCCATGAGGGGTTCTCTGCCCCTTCGCAGCCTCGCTTCATACGAAGATAGTGCTTCTGTGCGTTTTGCCAAGAGCGAATCAAAGTCGAATCGGCTAGAGTTATTTTCTCAGACGTAAATTAGGATGCGCCATGTTGAGCGTTAGCTATAGCCGTGATGCGTTTCGGGTTTTGACCCGGATGCCACCTGAACACCGCAGATGCGTGCGCGCTGCTGTGGATGAAGTTGATACTTTAATTCACACAAGCCAGCCCTTGTCGGATGGATGCTATGTCAATGCACTCGAAGCGGGCCTGCGCCTCGTCTATTCACAACAGGAAGATCAGGTGATTGTTCTCGCCATCACCGGCTACGACGGCACTCTTGCTGCTCACTAATGTCAATCGTACTCAGTAGAATTTGCTCAACACTTATATACTTTGCGTAAGGAAATGCCGGTGGCTCCGAAAACCGATACATATCAAACCATTCAATCACCTGACGGTGAGGCGCTGTTTAAGCTTGTACCTGTGGATGAGTTAGAGACCTTAAAAAGCCATGCCCAAAAATTTTTGGACCTGCAAGCAGCCACCACGGCGCGGGTTTCTCCGGCTGATCTGCATGAATTGATCCCGGCTGATGTGGTGCACCGTATTGCTGACGGCGACAGCCCGGTGCGGGTGTGGCGCGAGCAACGTGGATTGAAAGCGGTTCAACTGGCGCGGGCAGCAGGCATCAGCCCCGCCTATCTATCTGAAATCGAAACCGGCAAAAAAGACGGCACCTTTCGCACCATGACATCCATTGCCGCCTGCCTAGGTGTGCCTTTGGATGATCTGGCACCGGCGGCAGCGGACAGCAATGTGGCTGAGCGGGAACGCTCGGCCCGCATCACCCGTATTCGCGCGCAAATTCGGCGTATTGAAGAATTGGTTGTGGGTGAGGTTGATTTTAACACGGGCGCTGTGCGTCAAGCCGCAGACCTTTTGGCGGGTGAAGCTCAACAGCTTCTCCTCGAAGAATATAATCCGGGGGGATGGCTCGACGAAGTGATGCGCGGGGTGGAAGAAATTACACACCTTGTGCAGCGGGCCGAGGGCGACATCATTGAAACGGCGCAAACCACGCGGGCAGATTTGGAGCGTGTTGTTTCTCTCTCCAGTTTCCGAAAGCCACCTGTGGACGCTCCTGAGGCCGCCGATGATACGCCTGTAAAAACGGATCCTATTCAAGCGGCTGAATAAACAGGGATGGACGCTATATGACGTTCATCACAACAAAGGCGTTGGAGTGGCGCACAGCCAAATCCCAACTACTCAAAAGCATGTCTGCCTTTTCGGTCGCCAATTCATCATATAACGCGACATTATAGGCAATCGCCTCTGGGGTATTGACGCCGGGGTGTGTACGCGCACGATATTCTGCGGTGATGTGGGTGAGCAATTCAATTTGCGCCCGTGGAAAGCTGATCGCCTTGCATAAAACAGCCAAGGCTTCACCGCCTGCATCATTCGCCATTTTATACATGGTTTGGGAACGAATTTCGGCGTCCTCTGCAAACTTCTCTAAAAACGCATCCCAATGCCCCTGTTTGAGCAGGTCCACCAAATGGGCCGCCATCTCAAATCTAATTTTGGGACGCGAGGTGAGCATATGTACCAGCTCTGTAAAAGCGGGGTCGTCGATCCGGCCAATGGCTTGATCGGCCATGTTTAAGTTGTCCCCCAACAGCCCTTGGATTTGGGTGCGCTCAACAGAATAGTTAAGCAGCAATCGGCGGCGGATATCTTTAGGGGCCAACCAAAACATTCGGCTTGCATCTCGCAACCCAAACTCAGGGCGGCTGAGCAACCGCGTCTGCATTTTCAGGTCGCCCTCTGATTGGTCAATAAGGGTACGAATAGCACGGGCAGAAAAATGCGCCCCACTGCGTGCCAGCAATTTATGAATGTTTTCAGCCGCCGCCGTTTCCACCAGCGCGTCAGATAATTCCTCTGAAATATGTTCCCGCTGAACAATAATCCGCCGTTGGGTTTCTGAGCCGCCGCGCGTGATGTTGATCAACTCTGCTTGAGACAGTGCAGGCGAATGGCGCAGCATTTCGTGGCCCACCTCATCATCTGCACGGGCAAATTCCAGCAATAGTGTTTGAGGAGGCTCCGTCATTTCTTGCAGCCGTTCGCCTAAGCGAGTGCGCAAACTGGGGGCCATACGGTCCACCACCCGCGCCAACAACATGTCGAGCAATTCGCGTTCTCTTACGTTGAGCGTGCTCCCCGACAACATCAACAAATCGACAAGTGGGCGCAACAGGTCGCTCCACTCCTGCGTGGCGGGCGCGGACGGGTCTGTTTGGGCCGGATCTTTCACCTCAAGGTTTCCTGAGACCTCGGGTTTGGGGTGCGGGTTTTCCATATATGCGTCAATCGATTACGCCCGTTTCTGCAAGCTGAAACTGGCGGTCTATCCTGAATGGATGACACTATGAACGATCGGGGCTTAAGCGGGGGTAAAGACCTGCATTGCTGCAGCAGAGGCTTTGGCTTATGCTCAGGCATCGGCCATGAGTAACTGGGGAGCGCAAGGCGCATGTATCCTGCTAAACAATTGAAATTAGCCACAATCTTGGGTTTCACCCTTTTGCTCGCTGCATGTGCTGGCGACGATATTCCTATCGCATTTGATAGCCCAAGCTATAGTCAGGGCAAATCCGAAGGGTGCTGGTCCGCCAATACAGCCGTTCCTGGTTTCCCAGAGACCATGCACCGCGACAAAGTTGCGTTTGAAAATGATCGCAACTACCGCGCGGGCTGGATTGATGGCTTTGGTGGGTGCGAAGGCAACCAACAGTGGGATAATCGCTCTCCTATTGGCAACCATGAAACCAACGACCTTTGGTAAAGCTTTCTGAATTTCCAATTATGTTAAAACGATGCGCAGTGATAGTGCGCAGATGGGACCTTGTATGAAGTCGATCATTTTCGCGCTGATCATTTTGATTGCAGCCGCACTGGGTAGCGCCCTTTATTTTTACGGCACCGTAGAACCATGCCGAATGTTGGCACAAGATATGGCACGCGACAGCGTTGGCCCGGTTGCTGAAGCCTTTGGTGGCAGTCGCGACGAACTTCCTGAGGGTGTCGAAAAAATGATGCGGGCTCTTACCAGTCAATATGATACCTCAACCTGCGCCAGCAAACTTTGGGACGGCTGGTTCGAAGAGGCAGAATGACATCTCCCGCCTCCCCTAACCCCACCGCCGACCAGGGATCGCGCATCGCTTGGATTGCCGGTGCCAGTGGGCTGATCGGCAGCTCCTTGCTTCCGCTGCTTCTTTCGTCGTCTGCTTATGATGAAGTGGTCGCCTTTGGCCGTCGCCCGGTCAAGTTGGAGCATCCTAAACTACGCCAAGTTGTTGTAGAGGCTGATACCTATCCAACGGTTACGGCTGAGCTCGCACCCCCTTTACACGCCTATTGTGCTTTGGGCACGACCCATAAAAAGTCCGGTCGCGACGGCTTTTATGCGGTTGACCATGACCTGATCGTTGCCTTTGCCACCGCTGCGCGCGCACGGGGGGCACACGGGCTTGCCCTTGTCAGCTCGGTCGGCGCGGACCCTGACAGCAGCAATTTCTATTTGCGCGTTAAAGGGGAGACGGAGCGCGACGTGGCGGCGTTAGGGTTTGATCGGTGTCGCCTATTCCAGCCGAGCCTCTTGCTCGGCAATCGGTCAGAAGTACGGCTTGCAGAAACAGCGGGCATGGTTGCAGCCCCCTTGCTCTCCCTCTTTCTACACGGCCCCACCCGCCGCTACCGTGCAATCCATGCGAACCAAGTTGCACGTGCGCTTTATGCTTCGCTCCAAATAGAGGCATCACCGCAAGGTGTCATGCGTCCTCAGTATGACGAGATTATCAAGCTGTCCTCTCGCCGCTAAGTCCATCAAGCGCTCAGTGCAATGCCGGAACCATCCATCACACGCTCTTTGGGCCACCTGATGTGTACGGTGCTGCCCTGCCCAAATATACTTTCCAAATAAAGAGCCCCGCCGTGTGCTTCAATCATTGCACGTGATAACGGCAAGCCAAGACCGGTGCCTGAACTTGTGCGTGTAAAAGAATTTTCCACTTGTTCAAAGGGTTCAAAAATCTTTTCCACCATATCAGCAGGCACGCCCATGCCTGTATCTTGCACCGTAAATTCCAAACCGCCATCAGCCAAAACATCGACCGCGCACACGATGGTCCCGTCGGCTTGGGTAAACTTCACTGCGTTGGAAAGCAGGTTAAGGATCACTTGTCTCAGTTGGCGTTCATCTGCGCAGATCCAGTGTTCTTTCTCGCCCACGTCACTGTGCATGATAGATGCCTTTATGTTTTTTGCGTCCATGGCGGGGGTCATCATGCGCAACACATCCCTCATCAAATCAACAGGGTCTATCGTTTCTTCATGTAGCTCAAACCGCCCCGCTTCTATTTTAGCCATATCCAAAATGTCGTTTATGACACCGAGAAGATGCGTCCCGCTGGATTGAATATCGGATACATATTCTAAATATCGGGCGGGTTGAATGGTCCCGAATGTTTCATTCCGAATGAGATCGGCAAACCCAATAATCG
>JARGNZ010000014.1 GCA_029209985.1 Parvibaculaceae bacterium | reverse complement strand
TGGACGGCGACCTCAAACTCAAAGACGGTGTGTCGCTCAACCATGAGGAGGCAGATTCTGTCTCCGTGACGGTGACCGCCACGGACTCTGGTGGCCTTGAGACAAAACAAAGTTTTGAGATCACGGTAGGCGATGTAAATGAAGCGCCAACCGAGATCGCTTTGGACAACCTCTCTGTGGACGAGAATGCTGCGGGCGCAACGGTCGGGTCTTTGACAACGACAGATGTCGATGCTGGAGATACGGCAACCTATGCGGTGTCCGACGATCGCTTTGAGGTGGTGGCTGGCGACCTCAAACTCAAAGACGGGGTGTCGTTGAACCATGAGGAGGCAGATGCTGTCTCCGTGACGGTGACCGCCACAGACTCTGGTGGGCTTGAGACCGAGCAAAGCTTCGAGATCACGGTGGGCGACGTGAACGAAGCGCCGACTGAGATTGCCTTGGATAACTTGAGCGTTGACGAGAATGCCGAGGGCGCGACCGTCGGGTCTCTCTCTACGACGGATGTAGATGCCGGCGATACGGCTAGCTATGTCGTCTCCGACGATCGCTTTGAAGTGGTGGACGGCGACCTCAAGCTTAAAGACGGCGTGTCGCTCAATCATGAGGAAGAAGACACGGTTTCTGTGACGATCACGGTGCCCGGTGACGGCCTTCTTAGTACGTCGCAGACATTTGACATTACCGTGGGTGACATAAATGAAGCCCCGGTTGAGATTGCGCTTGATAACCTCTCCGTTGCCGAAAATGTAGCAGGGGCCACTATTGGCGCGCTCTCCAGTATAGATGTCGATGCGGGCGACACCGCTACCTATGCGGTCTCCGATGATCGCTTTGAAATTGTAGATGGCGACCTCAAGCTCAAAGACGGTGTATCGCTCAACCACGAAGAAGCAGATGCTGTGTCGGTGACTGTAACGGCGACGGATACGGGGGGGCTTGAAACGTCAGAGACTTTCGAGATCGCTGTGACGGATGTGAATGAAGCGCCCGTTGATTTAGAACTGCAAGGGGACATTGGTTCCACAACAGTTACCCTCACGTTCCAATCTGAGTCCGCTGGATACAACAACACCTTGGGTGTGTTTTATGTGGATGAAGATGGCAACCCAGTGGCCGGAGAGGTCGTGTGGAGTAATGGGAACCAGGTAGAGGCGGGCGCCAGCACGTCCATTACTTTTGAGGGTGTTGAGGCCAGTGCCATTGGGTATTTCCTCATTCCAGATGGTGATAGCCACAATGCGAACCTAGTGGATGGCATGGATGTGTCTTTCAGTCAGGATGAGAATGGCGATTGGCAAGCGGTGTCTGATGACGGCACGCCGCTCTCAGGCACTGGGGCGAATGTGTACTTCTCTGGCAATGCGTCTTTGAATGTTGATGGTGCAGATCACACAATTGAGGTCGGCAATACCATCTATTTTGAAGATTTGTATAACAATGGGGATGCTGATTTCGGTGATTTGATTTTCACTTATGACGTCGAGGGAACCGCGATTGAAGAAATCTCGGTTACCGAGAACGTGGCAGGAGAAGTCGTCGGGACACTAAGCTCTAGTGACCCCGATGTGGGAGATGTCGCGACCTATACAGTTTCCGATGATCGCTTCGAAGTGGTCGACGGTGAGCTGAAACTGAAAGCCGATGTTTCCTTCGATCATGAAGAAACAGATACAGTTTCGGTTACGGTGACAGCAACTGACGTGGGCGGTCTAGAAGTTTCAAAAACATTTGAGATTGCAATTGGAGATGTCAATGAAGCACCGATTGCCATTGAGCTAGACAACCTGACGGTTGAAGAAAATGCAGAAGGCGCGACGGTGGGGGCGATCACCACAATCGATCTGGATGCCAATGATACCGCGACTTACATTGTATCGGACGATCGCTTTGAAATTGTAGATGGCGAGCTGAAACTCAAAGACGGTGTATCGCTAGATTTCGAGGCCGGCGACACGGTTTCGGTGACAGTGACCGCTACAGACTTGGGCGGCCTGACGCACAGTGAGGCATTCGAGATTTCTGTTGCAGATGTGGCAGAAGGCACCGCGACCTTATGGAGTGAAGACTTCTCAGGTCTGAGTGACGGGGCAGAGCATGATACGGGAAGTAGCGCTTGGTCGAGTGATGATTCAGACGCGATGCACAGTGCTGTTCACGGTGTGAATGATGAGGAATATCGTTTTGGAATGAGTTCCAACACAGGCGGTAGCGATGAGCATACAACGTGGTCGAGTGAGGAAATCGACATATCCGGTCAAGATGGCCTGACCTTGAGCTTCGACCTGCAGGCAGTGGGTGACTTGGAGAGCAGCGGCAGTTGGCAGGATTACTTCAAAGCCTATGTGGTCATCGATGGTGAGCGCCAAGAAGTATTTGAGCAACTCGGAGGGGACAGCGGGTCCTCCTCGTATGAGCTGACTGACTTTGGCACTGGCGACACTTTAGTGATTGAGTTTGAAGCCAAAACGACGGCAAGTTCTGAATATTATAATCTCGATAATATTCAACTCATTGGCACGAGCGGTAGTGACGATGACAGTGGTGATGATAACACGGGCTCATCACCCACTTGGGAATGGACCGGCACCATGCCGACCACCGCGAGTGAAGAGCACAGTACTAATGAGAATATCTATGGAACCAAAGAGTCAGATTACCTATACGGAAATAGCAACAATGAGTACATCGATGGTGGCAAAAAGTCTGACTATATAGACGGCGGGGCGGGTCACGATACCATTGATGGCGGCGACAAAAGCGACGTCATATATGGAGGTGAGGGCGATGATACCATTTACGGCGGTAAAGGCAGTCACGGAGATACGATTTACGGCGGCGACGATAATGACACCATCGACGGTGAAAAAGGCAACGATTATATCCAAGGCGATGCCGGTAATGACGTGATCTATGGCGGTAAAGGTAGCGATACTATTTATGGTGGCACAGGTCACGACGCCATAGATGGCGGTGATGATGGTGACTATCTTTCAGGCGGCGAGGGCAATGACCTTCTCTTGGGAGGAGACGGTTCCGACCAATTGTATGGTGGCGCGGGTAACGACGTCATTTTGGGGGGAGAAGGGGATGATTACCTATCCGGCGGCGAGGGCAGTGATCTCTTTATCTACCAAGATGGCGATGGAAGCGACACGGTTCTTGGCGGTGCAGGCTGGACAGACACGATCTCGTTGCAAGATAGCGATGGCGGCGAGATGTCTGGTGACTGGACGGTGACCATTACCAACGGGTCAACCACGCAAAGCGGTGACGGATATATGAACCTGTCCGATGATGCCGATGGGTATGTATCACTTGAAGGGGGCGAAACAATTTCGTTCCAAGATATTGAACGCATTGAATGGTAAGGACGCCAAAACAAAACACACAAAAGGCCGCTCAAATGAGCGGCCTTTTTAGATTGTAATCCTTGGGGCGGGTTATGCCTTATGAGAAATAGATTTTTCTTCTTTCACATAGATCAGCATAATCAATCCCCCAACCATCATGATCAACACGCTGGCCAGACCAAGGCGTTGGCTAGACGCCCATGTGGTCACAAGCGCAACCATTGTTGGCGCGATAAAGCTGGTCGCTTTACCACATAAGGCATAGAGGCCGTAAAACTCCGCCATCATATTGGCCGGGGCCAACCGTGCGAGCATTGTGCGGCTAGAAGAAAGGGATGGTCCTGAAAAGGCCCCAGCCAATGCACCCAGTGCGGCAAATATACGTTCGGCAATGGTGTCAAACCCTGCCGCATTCAGCCATCCACCAATGGTGCTGGTGGCCACAATCGGGTCAGTGCTGAGCGGCCATAGGAAGAAGCTATCTTTTGTCGTGCCAACCAGCACCAACAAAATAAGAGCAAAAAGGCTGACTGAAATAAAGATTGTTTTCTTGGAGCCGATTTTGTCATCAATCAAACCGCCGAGAAGGGCGGAAGGAATTTGCATGGCAATCGTCATTAGGCCGTAGATGCCAACTTGGGATGTTTCCCATCCAAATGTGCCTGCAGCATAAACGCCTGCAAAAATGAACACAGCAGACTGGCCATCATAATAGACCATGCGAGCGGCCAGATAGGTGGCGATGTTGCGGTAGTAAGGCAACTGTTTAACGGTATCGATGACCGTGGCAATACCGTGTTTGACAGCCTCTTTGCGAGATCTGTTGGTGCGCGGCTGGTCCGGTGTAAAAAGAAACAAAGGAATGATAAAGAGGGCCATCCAAATAGCCGCCAACGGACCCACAATCCGGTTGTGCTCGTGCAAATCACGGTCGAGTCCGAAAGCTGCCGTCTCCCCCGTACCAAACAGAGCAAGCCAGCAGATGAAGGCCACCACAGCCCCGGCAAAGCCGGTAGAATAACCAATACCCGACGAGAAACCGAGGCGATTGGTAGAGACGATTGTCGGTAACATGGCGTTATGGTAGACAACCGAGAACTCGATGCTGGTGGCCGCCACGATAACGCATAACGCCGTAATGTAGAGCGCGTAAGGCGCGCCGGGCACAACAAACCAAAGACACGCCATGCCCATACCCGCGATAATGGTGAAGGCAAGTATACCGGGCTTACGTGCGCCCACGGCATCTGCAAGGGAGCCAAAGAAGGGGCTGAGCAGGGCAATCGCGATGCCAGCGGCGGCTTGGATATATCCCCAGCTCGCTTGCCCCTTTACAGGGTCGCCAATAACAACAGAACTAAAATAGGGAGCAAAAACGAAAATGTTGATGAGAATGAAATAAGGATTGATCGCCCAATCATATATCGCCCAACCAAACATAGCCGCCGGGCCACTTGGTTTGCCCCCTGTGACGGTGAGGTGGCCTCCGGGTTGTTCGTGGGTAACCTCTTCCTCAAACGTACTCGACATTCAGTTCCTCCATTGGCCGGCTTGGGCTGTTGTTTTCTGCAACTTGGCCCGATAAAAGAATTACTTCAACTAAAATTGACGGTCCGTCATGGTTTTCCGTTATAATCATGCTCAACGGAGCAGCTTTACCTCGCCAACGCGCAACATATTGCTTCCTTTTCGAAATTTATAAAAATAAGTCAGTAGAAAATGTCAAACACACTCCCTTCCCAAAAGATCTTTTCCCTCACGCCCACCCATAATCCCCATAGATGGTATATGCCGATTACCAGTGCGGGCAGCGTTGGCCCGGCCGATCGCCAATTTATGTTTGGGGGTGTCGGGCTGGCCAGTGCCATCACAGCGATGGAAAAGACATGTGGACGTCAGACCGTTTGGGCGACCGCGCAATATCTTTCCTATGCGCGACCGGGAGACACATTAGACCTCGATGTCATTGTGCCTGTATCGGGAAAATATAATACCCAAGCCCGCGTTGTCGGACATATCGATGACCGTGAAATCCTCACAGTGAATGCCGCCTTGGGAAGCCGCCCAGGTGAAATATCTGAGCAATGGGTAGAAATGCCGAAGGTGCCGCGTCCAATGGATTGCGAGATGATGGGCAATTGGAAGGGGCAGATCGAAAACCTACACGACCATATTGAAAGTCGGTTGGTCAAAGGCAAGTACGGGTCAGACCGTGTCAATGCGGGCATCAGCGATGACGGCCATGTGGTGATGTGGTGCCGTATGAAAGACAACTTGCCCGTTGATTCT
This sequence comes from Parvibaculaceae bacterium, assembly GCA_029209985.1. GTDB lineage: Bacteria > Pseudomonadota > Alphaproteobacteria > Parvibaculales > Parvibaculaceae > NORP139. The sequence continues at coordinate 73,733 of JARGNZ010000014.1, read as the reverse complement.
GGAGCTATTGCCATCATGGCAGACTTTGTTCCCTCCGCCATTGGCAACGCGATCGGGCGCAATGCAGGCGGGAACAGCTTAGACAACACCATTCGCTTTAGAGAGATTGTTGAAACAGAATGGGTCCTCTGTGACATCAAAATCCACTCTGTCCACAATGGATTCTCGCATGGGCGTATGCACCTATTTGCCGAAGATGGAACCCTATTGGCATCGGCTAGCCAGTCCGCCATTTTACGGGTTCACGATTAAGCCTGCAAAAAGAGCAAAGGGACGCAATAAAAAGCCAATGCCTCTCGTGATGAGAGGCATTGGCTTTTCTACTTTATTTATCCAGTGCAACTGATCGAAGGACGACTAGGCTTTTACCGCAAAGCTCCGATAGACAGCAACACTTTCCGCGACAAGCCCTTCAAAGGCAGGCAGGGCGGCGCGCATGGTATCAATATTCGCGTCTTCCTTTTCAAAGGCAAGGGCTTCACTGGCCACCAGCTGAACAGCCCCGTTCGCCGCTGCCCCTCGGATTTGATGGGCAGCCATTTTGGCTTCCCCTTCATCCCCTTGCGAAATGGCCTGTTTGAGTGCCTGTAAAATCTCAACCATCTCATTCGACAGGCAATCAATAAGCTCAGCGGAGGCTTCAGAGCCAAGAGAGTTTTGCAATGACGTTAAACGCTCCATATCAATGAGGTCGTCAAGTGAATAGGCCATAGGGGCAAGTCCTTTCGTGGGGGGAGGGGTGTCGTGGTCCAAGGGACTGTCCTCATCATTTTGAGATGCTTGCGATTGAATGGTTGCAAGAACAGCTTCCAAGGCCCCTCGTTCAATTGGTTTGGCCACATGCCCTTCCATGCCGGATGCAAGATACTGTCGAATTTGTTCCGGGAAGACATTGGCTGAGAGAGCATAAATAGGGGTGCGGCAGTAGGGAGCATCCAATGCTCTGATTTCTCGGGTTGCACTTACGCCATCAAGGACAGGCATTTGTATGTCCATGAAAATTAAATCAAAGAGAGTCTCTTGCGCCGCCTCAACCGCTTCTTTCCCGTTGTTGACAATCGTGACCGTGCCCACAAGGTCGCCCAGCATGCGCCGAATGAGAAGTTGGTTGGTTTTATTGTCCTCGGCCACAAGCACCGAGAAGTCGGCTGCAAGGTCAGGGTCAAGTTTGGTGTCGAGGGTGGTTTCTAATACCGGCGCATGTGTGGCACGACTTGGAATGCGGAACCAAAAACAACTGCCTTGTCCCATAACGCTGTCAACGCCCACATCGCCTTCCATAAGCTCAACTAATTGTTTGCAGATCGCCAGTCCCAAACCTGAACCGCCGAAGCGGCGGGTGATGGTTGCATCCGCTTGGGTGAAGCGGCCAAAGAGATTTTCTTTTGCCTCATCTGATATGCCGATGCCGCTATCTTGCACATTAATTTCTAACGAGAAGCCATCAGACGTGTTGGTGCGATCGGTATCCTCCGACACACGCACGGAAATGGCGACCCCGCCTTTTTCGGTGAATTTAATGGCGTTGCTAATGAGGTTAAAAAGGATTTGGCGTATCCGAGTGGGGTCCCCCTCTACCCAAGAAGGAAGGGAGGACGATACCTCGGTGGTAAGGAAAATACCTTTTTCTTTTGCACGGTCTGAAAATAGACTGATGACCCCGTCGAGCAATTGATCAAGGTTAAAGCTCACTAGTTCGATGTTCATTTGACCACTTTCCAATTTGGAGAAGTCAAGAATATCGTTCAATATGGTCAGCAACATTTCAGCGGAGCCACGACAAACCCGGACCAACCCCCGCTGGTCGCTCTCCAGCGCGGATTCTTCCAAGAGATTGAGTGTGCCCAGAACGCCGTTCATCGGTGTACGAATTTCATGGCTCATGTTAGCTAAGAATTCGGATTTGGATTGATCCGAGGCAATAGCGGAGTTGCGGGCTTCTTCGGCTTCTGCAGCAACCTTTTGCGCATGCTCTCTACTAGAAATCAGAGCTTGTTCTTGGCGTCTACGTGCGGTGATGTTCTGGATCACACCAAATATGGATTGCACCGCTCCCGCCTCATCCTGCAGAACCCGTCCCACAAAGTGCACCCAAATTTTGCGTCCTGTTGCTGTCGTAACAGGCGCCTCCGTTGCCCACTCTTTGCCGTTTTGCAATGATTCCAGCCACAGGCTTTCTATGGCCCCTCGTGCTTCTGGATCAATAAAGGAGAAAGCCTTGTCCACGGAAGGTTGCGGACTTCCTTCGGGCATCTCAAGGACTTCGTACATGCCTGGCGTCCAAGTTAGTTCTTCATTGGTAAGGTCGAATGACCACCCCCCAATTTCTGCAACATGGCCAACTTCGTTGAGAATGTTCTGCATCCGCGCAACACGCTCATTGAGAAGTGTTTGTTGGGAAATGTCGCGAGCGATCGCAACGAACTTATGGATATTACCAGCCTCATCACGCAGCGCATGTGAGGAGATATCTAAAATGAGAGTGTCCCCTGATTTGGTGATCGAATGAGCGTGCGCGGTGAACGGCTCGCCTGTGGTGATAACACTTGCCCATTGGTCGATAACGTCTGAACTGTTGTTGGGATGGTTGAGCAGAATGGAGGCATCTAATCCAACTGTTTCCTCGAGTGTAAAGCCTGTGTGAATTGTAAAGGCTTCATTCGCCCATTCCAGTTTGAAGGAGGTATCAAAGACCAAAGCAATGTCTTTGGAGGATTCTACAACAGAGGCAAGAAGCTGACTTTCTTCCTTGGCGTTTTTAAGCGAGCGCATCTGTGATCTGAGCTGTTGCACAGAAGGGCGGAAAATAAAGAAAGCCTCCAGAATGAGCGCAAGTAACATGGCACCAAGAATGAATTCTTCTAGCGTCTCAGCCTGTCGAATTTCCTGATTATGCTCTTTCTCAAAAAGGGCTACAAGCACGCCGAGTGATGGCAATAGTTTTTCACTTCCTTCAAACATATGTTGAAGGTCGCTTTCCCGCCGCTGTGCCCCATCTGGAGCCGCCAGAAACATTCGAGCTGTGAACAAAAAGTCTATTAAATCGGCAGAGAGCGGTGCATCCCCTTGATAATAGTGCGTATAGATCTTTTCGGTTAAAGGATCAGAGCGTGCAAGAGATGAGATGTGGTCGGACAAATTACGACTGGCAGTCGTCATTTGCTCTACAGCGACTTCCATTTTTGCAAGAGCGGTCTTCCGTCTTTCCCCTTTGGGAGACAAAACCACCCGCTCCCCTAACAGCATAATGCGTTGGGATAGGGTGCGCTGGTGTGCAGTCACGTTGACCAAATAGGTATTGTCAATTTGAGAGAGCAGAGCGTGGCGCGCGACAAAATAGGAGCTGACCGCCAAACACGCCAAAGCAAGAAGGGCGGCTGAGTAGATCCAAACGAGGTGTCGGCGCACAAAATTTTCCATTAAACGGGCCTTGTACTGCTGGATTCTTACCGTGAAAACCAAAGCAAAATTACATTACTCACTCTAGACCATTCTGTGTGTCAAAGACGAAGGAAAGGTAAAGGGAGGGCCGCCTAACAGCATTTCTAGTGAGCAAGGAGGGGGCACGTGTCGGGGAATGGTGCTTGTGACGGAAGGCGTGCATGGCCTTCTCCCCAAAGCAAGCCACGGGGAAGGGGCGGCGGCTGTCACCGCCCATAAGTATATTTATGTAAATAGGGGTACGCACAAGTATTTATAAGGAAAAATAATTTTCCAATGGTGAAATGTGGAACCTCAACAAATCGGCGGAAACTAGCCATTTTACCCATAAAATTTTATGAAAACTTGTGTTTTATAAGGTTTGTTTAACGCGATTGCATTATTTCTTGGCTTGCTTGTTCAGTAAAGCTCAAGACTAAGACAAATGTCTAAGTGCTTATCTGGCATTGCATGAATGCAAACGACGATCGTTTGACTTCCAACGTGAGGGGACAATATGACAGACAGAAAATTGCGACGGAAGAGCAAGCCAGCGAGCACAGCCCAATTAAGGGCCATGTTAGAGGCGTTGGATAAATCTCAGGCCATTATTGAGTTTGAACTGGACGGAACCATTCTCAAGGCCAATGAGAATTTTCTAAATGTGATGGGCTATTCTTTAGACGAGATTGTGGGGCAGCATCACAGTCTCTTTGTGCCAGCAGAATTTGCTCAATCTAAAGAGTACCAAGATTTTTGGGAAACCCTGCGCACGGGGACATTCCAAACAGCGGAATATTTACGTCTCGGCAAAGGCGGAAAAGAAGTTTGGATTCAAGCGAGCTATAATCCGATCCGGGACAAACGGGGCAGGCTCGTTAAGGTCGTCAAATATGCATCCGACATCACAGAAGCAAAGATGCATACCGCCGACTTTGAAGGCCAAATTAAAGCCATCGGAAAATCTCAAGCGGTCATTCATTTCGATCTGGACGGGATCATCTTAGATGCAAATGAGAATTTCTTGGCGACATTGGGCTATACGCTAGATGAAATTAAAGGGGAGCATCACCGAAAATTCGTCGAGACCCAATATGGGCAATCCCAAGAATACAAAGACTTTTGGGCAGCACTGGTAAGAGGTGAGTTTCAAGCGGCTGAGTACAAGCGGATTGGTAAAGGGGGCAGAGACGTTTGGATTCAAGCATCCTACAATCCGATCTTCGATCCAATGGGCCGTCCGTTCAAAGTGGTGAAATACGCGACAGACATCACCAAGCAGGTGCTGGGCCGCCAAGAGAACGAACGCATTGGCGGCATCGTTGACAGCAACCTAGAAAAAATTGTTGCCACGGTCTCAAATGCCAGCTCCAGCGCGTCCGTCGCATCAGATGTGTCAGCTCGTACTGCAAGCTCAGTGGCAACCGTTGCCGGAGCGGCTGAGGAGTTCCGCAAGTCAGTAGAGGAAATTGCGCAAACAACAACGGTGTCACGGGATGCGGTTCGCCGGGCATTAGATGAGACGAAATCAGCGGATCAATCAACAGATGCTCTCTCAAAAGCCACCGAGTCGATGAACAGCATTGTTGAGATGATTAACAACATTGCCAGCCAAATTCACTTGCTGGCGCTCAATGCTACCATTGAGGCGGCCCGCGCGGGTGAGGCGGGTAAAGGGTTTGCGGTTGTTGCAACAGAAGTGAAAACATTAGCTGACCAAGTCGCCTCTGCCACAGAAAGCATTGTCGAAGAAATCAACCAAATGCAGGTGGTTTCCGGTGATGTGGTCGAGCGCCTGCAAGGTATCCATCAGGCAATTGAGTCTGTTGAGCAATCCGTTACGGTGGTTGCCAGCGCGGTCGAAGAGCAAAGCTCTGCCAGTCGCGAAGTTTCGGAAAATATGCAGAATGCGTCCCAGGCTGTGCAAGAAATTGATGATAGTCTGCAGACAATCGCACAATCAACCGAAGAAGCCGTTGGCTTTGCTCAAGAAGGGTCAGAGCTTTACCGCGAGTTGAGACAGCAATCCGCATAGATTTTTACCCCATTAGGTCATCTATCCCAGAATGAGAAACAGCCGACAGCTTTGCAGCTGTCGGCTGTTTTGTTTTGGGAGAGAGCTACACAGAAGAACTGCGCCGCCGCCTCTCTCAATTTATTCGCATGGGTTTCCGCACATTTGCACTTCTGTCTTATTGAATGCAGTTGGCGTCATCGGATTGCTTGGTTTAATCACGCGTCCATTATTTTCCCAGCTGAGCATACGCCAGACAGGTTTTTTATTGAGGCAGTACAAAAAGACATCGGCGTTGGTGTACGCACGTTGCTGTGCCATGCCCTTCAAGCATGAGTAAGCCGCTGGATTGCCCGCATGGCTCGCAGTGCTAATTGACATACATGTGCCGGCGACAATAACGCTGGAAATGAGAAGTTTTTTGATATTCATGGTGTGCCTTATATTTTGAATCTGGTGCTCATGATGACAACTATCATTTGGGCATGCTGGCCAGAACACGGTGACGTACCCTCTTTTGTAAGCTTCCATTATATCAGTCGTCAGATCAATCCAAATATCCGCAATTATGTGCAAAAACCCGCAGTAAATATACGAAAACGGCGAGTAGATTTGCTACTACTCGCCGTCCAATTTCAAGCGACTGTGCCCATTAATTTGGGAAAATCACAAACCTATTTGTTGGGCAACACGCGCATGGCAGTCGTTAAGATGAGGATTAAAACAAGCTCAATGACCATGGATTGGATAACCGCTTCTGGGAAACCACCAGAGAGACCTCCAATAAAGCGCCCAATGAGAGCGATAAGAATTAAGAGTGTTGCTGCGCCAAGCCATTGAGCGTTACTCCGGACAACGCCTGCAAGGGCAAGCAACCCGCCGCCCAAGAAAAAGCCGCCAAGGTCGGCCCGAATGGCGCTGCGGCCAATCTCATTGTTCGCAGTCAGTTGAAAGATTTCGCCAATTTGTTCTGGCATGAAAAGAGCTGTCAAACCCATCGCCGTAAAAAATAATCCTGCAAGTGCTACTGCACCTCTAACAATCCAAATCATAGAGACCCCCAATTTATGAGGCGTGCGCGCAGGCCAAATGCCTGATGAACGCCGCCATCTTAATGAAAGGCAGAGCATAGGCGGGTGCGGTGCAAGGATCAATCATATTGCCGAACACGGAGGCGGTTAGGGGCAGGGTCGTACTGCTTCATCGACATGCAACCGGGCACTGTCAAAGAGCGGCACCTGAACGTCCCCCTCTTTAAGTAAGAGGCCCACTTCCGTACATCCCATGATGATGCCTTCAGCTCCTTGGTCGATGAGGCGACCGCAAATTTCTTGGAACACCCGGTGGGAGCGGGGCAGGACTTTCCCCGCACACAGCTCGTCATAGATGATGGTGTTGATCTGCGCCCTGTCTTGGGGGCTTGGCGTAAGGACGGTAAGCCCATGCTGCTCTTGCATACGGTCTTTGTAAAAATGCCCTTCCATTGTATAGCGCGTTGCAAGCAGCCCGACCTTCTTCAGTCCGTGCCGCACAATATGTTGGGCGGTGGCATCCGCGATATGCAAAAGAGGGATCGACACACTGGCTTGAATGTCGGAGGCAACAATGTGCATTGTATTGGTGCAAAGCAAAAGCTCGTCGGCTCCCGCCCGCTCTAAGCGTTGCGCCGCATCACAGAGAATACGCGCGGCCCCCGCCCAGTCGCCAGCTTGTTGCAGTGCGCCTATTTCGCCAAAATCCACCGAGTAGACGATAAATTTAGCCGCATGACGGCCCCCAAGTTTTTGTTGGGCCAGCGCGTTAAGGTAACGGCAATAGAGTTGCGTGCTTTCCCAACTCATACCGCCAATAAGTCCAAGCAGTTTTGTCATGCAGTGCCTGTCTTAATAGAGGGGGGCGTTAAAGGGCTTTCAAAATGGCCGCATGATGATCCAGATGGTCATCAATAAAGCTGGCAATAAAGAAATAGCTATGGTCATAGCCGTCGTGCATGCGCAGCGTTAAATCTTGTTGTGCGCCCCGGCAAGCATCTTCAAATAATTCTGGTTTGAGCTGCTCGGTCAGGAAATCATCCGCGCACCCCTGATCAATTAAGATGGGGGGAAAGGACGCGCGATCACCTGCCGCCGTGATAAGGGCGCAGGCGTCATAGGCCGCCCATTGAGCGCGGTCATCGCCCAGATATCCACCCAATGCTTTTTGCCCCCAAGGCACTTGACTGGGGGCCACAATCGGCGCGAAGGCGGAAAGACTTTTATAAAGCGCGGGGTTTTTCAGCCCAAGCGTAAGCGCGCCGTGCCCGCCCATGGAATGACCCATAATGCCGATGCGCTTTGGGTCGCAGGCAAAAGAAGCAAGCACGATGTTAAGCAAGTCTTGGGTGATGTAACTTTGCATTTGGTAATGGGCAGACCAAGGCTCTTGCGTGGCATCCACGTAAAAGCCTGCCCCCAACCCAAAGTCATAAGCTTGCTCGGGATCATCCGGGACATCTGGTCCACGCGGCGATGTATCGGGGGCAACAATCATCAACCCAAGGGCCGCCGCTCTTTTGTAGGCGCCAGCCTTCGTGGTGAAATTGTCTTCTGTGCACGTCAGCCCGGAGAGCCAAAACACGGTTGGGAAAGGCCCCTCTCCGGGCGGCGTGAACACAGAAAAGCGCATGGTGCAGTGTGTGCTGGCCGCTTGATGTTCGTAAACACCAAGCTGCCCCCCATGATGAGCATGAAGGGCGCAGGAGGTGAGAGGTGCGTGTGCAGTAGAGGACATCTTAGTACACCACAACAGAACGAATGCTTTTGCCGTCATGCATCAGATCAAAGGCATCGTTGATCTTTTCAAGCGGCAATGTGTGGGTGATGAGGTCATCAATGTTGATGCGCCCTTCCATATACATATCGACAATCTTGGGCACATCCGTCCGTCCGCGTGCGCCGCCAAAAGCAGAGCCGCGCCATGTGCGGCCTGTCACCAGTTGGAAAGGACGGGTGCTAATTTCTTCCCCAGCACCGGCCACGCCAATGATCACACTTTCTCCCCAGCCTTTGTGGGCGCATTCAAGAGCCGCCCGCATGACTTGTGCATTGCCGATGCATTCGAAAGTATAATCTGCACCCCCGCCTGTAATCTCAACAATGTGCCCAGCCAAATCACCCTTCACATCGCGGGGATTGATAAATTCGGTCATGCCGAATTGTCGGCCAATGGCTTCCTTGTCGGGGTTCATGTCCACACCGATGATCCGGCGGGCACCGACCATTTTAAGCCCCTGCACAACATTAAGCCCAATGCCGCCCAAGCCGAAAACCACACAAGTTGTGTTTGGTTCGACCTTGGCTGTAAACATCACCGCCCCAATGCCTGTCGTGACACCGCACCCGATGTAGCAAATTTTATCGAACGGCGCGTCTTTGCGAACCTTCGCCAGCGCAATTTCTGGCAACACTGTATGATTGGCAAATGTGGATGTGCCCATATAGTGCAACACTTGGTCGCCTTTATAAGAGAACCGTGAGGTGCCATCTGGCATCAAGCCTTGTCCCTGCGTGGTACGGATTGATTGGCAGAGATTGGTTTTGGGGTGAAGGCAATAGTCACACTCCCGGCACTCCGGTGTGTAAAGCGGAATAACGTGGTCCCCAACTTCAAGCGAAGTGACACCCGGCCCAACTTCCAAAACAACGCCTGCTCCTTCGTGGCCCAAGATCGCCGGAAACGCACCCTCTGGGTCATTACCAGAAAGTGTAAAGGCATCCGTATGGCACACGCCTGTGGCTTTGATTTCAACAAGAACTTCCCCCGCCCGTGGGCCGGAAAGATCGACCTCGTCAATAATGAGAGGGGAACCTGCTTTTAGGGCGATCGCAGCACGGGTTTTCATGGGGGGATCCTTTCAAATAATACGAGGGGGCAGAATAGGCGATGCGGAGCGACAAAGGAACACTCAGACCCCGGAATGCCACACATACCCCGTCAATATTCTGTGTTCAAGGGGCCTTGAGCACATCGGCATGGGTGGCAAAGAGATGCACCAAAAAGTCGCGCATCGCTTTAATGCGCGCCAGGTTTGCAACATCCTCATGTATGGCCAGCCAAAACGAACGTGTGATGGTGATGTCATCTTTCAAAACCACCTCCAGCTCAGGGGTTTGATGGGCAATAAAGCGCGGTAATACCCCAATCCCGGCCCCCTGCTGCACAAGTTGATGTTGCGCATTGATGTTTGTGCTGCACAAGGTGGGGGTGAGGCCGGTCAGCACTTCGTCAAAATAACGTAACTGGGACGAATAAATTCGGTCCTCCACATATCCAATAAGCGTATGGTCTTGAAGATCTTGGAGGGTTTTTACAGGCCGGTGCTTTCTAAGGTAATTTTTGTGCCCATAAAGGCAGAGCGATTGATCCCCCAGTTTAAGCACTTTAAGACGCCCCTTCTGTGGGCGGGTCAAGAGGATTGACATATCCGCCTCTCGCTTAGGCACGCTCACAAATCCCGACAGTGTAATTAGATCGATGTGCAATTGGGGATATTGGGTGGCAAGCTCACTCAGCGCCGGGGCAATGAAGGAAACCCCAAGACCCTCGGGCACGCCCACACGCACATGGCCTGACATATCGCTGGCCGCGTCTCCGGCTCCGGTGATGCCAGCCGCCGATGCTTCCATCGCTTCCACATGCACAACAAGCCTCTCCCCCGCAGCGCTTAAAATGTGCCCACGCCGGGTGCGCTCAAACAAGGTTTGCCCCAGCTGTGTTTCCAACCGGCGCAGCCGACGGCTCACCGTTGTTGCATCTTGGCGCAGGCTCGTTGCAGCTTCGTCAAGGGTTTGACGCCGCGCAACTTCCAAAAACAATCTGAGGTCATCCCAATTCATGCTGCATATTACCTGCATTTTTACAGGTAAGTCCTGCAAAAAAGGATATTTAACTGCAAAAACACACATGCAATTCTCTAAGCAACACCAAATTCACTGGGAGAGCGACATGCGCGAGATTGAACACGTCATTGCGGGTAAACTTGTGGGCGGGAAAGCCGACCGATATGGGGAGGTTTTGGACCCAAATACAGGGGCAACTCAAGCCCGTGTTCCCTTGGCTGGTGAGGCTCGTGTTGATGAAGCCGTTCAGGCGGCCAAGGATGCCTTCCCAAGTTGGTCCAAGACCAACCCGCAAAAGCGCGCTCGGGTGCTGTTTGAATTTAAGCGCCTATTGGAACTTAACATTCAAGAGCTGGCGCAACTGTTGTCTGCGGAACACGGCAAAGTCATTGCGGACTCCATCGGCGACATTCAACGGGGCATTGATGTGGTGGAGTTTGCCTGCGGCATTCCCCATTTGCAGAAAGGCGAATACACCCAAGATGCAGGTCCGGGCATTGATGTTTACTCCATGCGCAAACCGCTCGGGGTCGTTGCGGGTATTACACCATTTAACTTTCCAGCCATGATCCCGTGTTGGATGTTTTCTGTGGCGGTGGCGTGCGGCAACACCTTTGTGCTCAAGCCAAGCGAAAAAGATCCAACCGTTCCCGTGCGTTTGGTGGAATTGTTCTTAGAAGCAGGGGGCCCTCCCGGCGTGCTGAATTGTGTGCACGGTGACAAAGTAGCGGTGGACCGCCTTCTCACCCATCCAGATGTCAAAGCGGTGAGCTTTGTGGGGTCATCTGACATTGCTCAATATGTTTACGCCACCGGCACAGCGCACGGCAAACGAGTGCAAGCAATGGGCGGGGCAAAAAACCACGGCGTTATCTTGCCAGATTGCAACATGGAGCAAACCGTCAACGATGTCATCGGGGCTGCCTTCGGGTCGGCTGGTGAACGCTGCATGGCTTTGCCTGTTGTGGTGGCTGTGGGTAAAGAAACAGCAGATCGCTTTGTTGAAAAAGCTTTGGTGGAAGCGCAAAACTTGCGCGTTGGCATTTCCACAGATGGTGATGCCCACTATGGGCCGGTTGTCTCGGCCGCGCACCGTCAAAAAATTGAATCCTATATCCAAATGGGAATTGATGAAGGAGCGACTTTGAAACTCGATGGCCGAGGTTTCAAGTTACAAGGCAATGAAGAGGGCTTTTTCATTGGCCCCACTTTGTTCGATGATGTGAAGCCAGAGATGGTTTCCTATCAAGAAGAAATTTTTGGCCCGGTCCTTCAAGTGGTGCGCGTGAACACGCTTGAAGAAGCAGCAGAGCTTGCCACCACCCACCAATATGGGAACGGCGCGGCGATCTTCACCTCCAGCGGCAAGGCCGCGCGTGAATTTGCCGACCAAGTAGAAGTGGGCATGGTGGGGGTCAATGTACCCATCCCTGTGCCAGTCGCCTATCACACATTTGGCGGATGGAAACGCTCCGCTTTTGGTGATGTCAATCAACACGGCCCTGAAGGTGTGCGCTTTTGGACGAAGATAAAAACGGTCACCCAACGCTGGCCTGACGGCGAGGTGAGCGACCAAGCCTTCGTCATTCCAACAATGGAATAGAGCTTCTCAATCAACAGGTAGGATGAAGGATATACCATGTTTGATATGCGACAGAGTTTGGCGCATGAGGCGAACACGATGAGAGAAGAGGGCGAGAAAGCGCCCTCTTTTACCATCACCCAAATGGCCTCCCAATTTGATCTCACCCCGCGCACCATCCGGTTCTATGAGGAGAAGGGGCTGCTCGCGCCCAAGCGTGTTGGCAATAGGCGCATTTATTTTGAGAAAGATCGCGCCCGTATGGCCCTCATTCTCCATTTTAGAAACCACGGCTGCGCCCTTAACGATATTGCAAAAATTGTTGAGCTTTCCAAACAGCCAGATAATGGAGTGGCGTGCTTAGAGTTCATCGACTCCATGTTCAAAAGCCAGCTCGGCCTATTGGAGCGCATGTCAGGGGAAGTCGAAAACCAACTGACTTTGTTGAGCGAATACACCCAAACAATCAACGCACAATCCGGCCTGCGCCGTCTCTAAATCGCAGCCGAGTAACGCGCATTTGCTTGGGTTAAATAGGCATCAAAACGTGCCGCCACAAGGCGCACAAAGGGTCGCGCCTCATCCGGCACGTAAAAGCGTTCCTCTTTGAGAGCGCACAGGCCATCCTCCTCAGCGCTGGCAATCGAATGTGCCTGCTCAATGTAAGGGGCGGCATCCTCGCCAAATTGCGTGCGCAATTGATCAAACGAAAACCCGAAGTCACACATCAAACGCTCAATAATATGTCCGCGTATGATGTCGTCACGGGTCAAGGCAACGCCCTTGAGTGCGGCCAGCTCCCCCCGGCGGATGGCGTCTTGATACTGTCCCGTTGGCACAATATTCTGGATGTAACCGCCTCCAAATTGTCCAATAGAAGACCCTCCAAGACCCAGCAACGTATCGCATCGGTCTGTCGTATATCCTTGGAAGTTTCGGTGCAACGTGCCCGCGCGAGCCGCTTGGGCCAGTGGATCAGAGGGCAGGGCAAAGTGATCGATGCCAATCTTTTGATATCCTGCCGCCTGAAAAATCTGAGCGGCCAGTTCGGCTTGTGCAAACCGGTCCAACATGCTGGGCAAGTCGGCTTCATTGATCATCTGTTGATGCTTCTTCAGCCACGGCACATGGGCATACCCAAAAAGCGCAATGCGTTCTGGGCGGAGTTTAACCACCTTCTTCATCGTGCGTTTTACTTTTGCAAGCGTTTGCAAAGGCAAGCCATAGAGCGCATCAATGTTGAGTGATCGAATGCCTGTGGCCCGCAACGCCCCAACAACTTGAGACGTTTGGTCAAATGTTTGGGGGCGGTTGATCGCCTTCTGCACCGCAGGGTCAAAATCTTGCACGCCAATACTGGCCCGTGTTAACCCAAGCACCTGCAAGCCGACAAGGGTCTCCCCTGTTACATCGGAGGGGTCCACCTCAATGCCGATTTCGGTTTCTGCATCAATCTCAAAGGCACAAGCCAAAGCCCCGCGCAACCGCGTAAAATCGGAAGCAGAGAGCAAGCTGGGAGAGCCGCCCCCAAAGTGAAGATGGTCTAAAGTTGGTTTGAAGGTCAGCTTACTGGTGACCAAAAAAATCTCTTCGATTAAAGCGGTGACGTAATCGGTGATAGGGGCATATTTTTTGGTGTGCTTTGTGTTGCACCCACAAAACCAACATAGCCGATCACAAAAAGGAATATGGATGTAAACCGATATGCGCTTTTCAGGTGTTAACCCATCCAACAGCTGTTCCATCAAAGGCTCACCAAGTCCGACCTGAAAATGGGGCGCTGTGGGATAAGATGTATAGCGTGGCACGCTCGCTGGATATTTGGAGAGTATATGGGTCGGGTCAATCATGGTCAGTCCTTTAGCGCGTCGGTGAAGTGAGCGTGGCGGGAGTGTCATGGAGAACGCCCTTGTGAGCATTGACCTAAAACAATAATATTGACCAATGTCGCGATACAGCGCGGCACCAAAGGAGAGTGAATGCGTAGGCTGGGTGTTATTCTGGCAGGGGGTCTGGGAACCCGATTGGCTGATGGGCCTCCTGACGGTACATCTCTTAACGGCGTGTCTCCTAACGATGTGCCGTCTAACCATGTATCAGTGCCAAAACCATGGGCCATGCTGGGAGGCAAAACGCTTCTGCAGCACAGCTATGATCTCTTAGCCCCGCAAGTAGATGATGTGGTCTTCTCCGTTTCAGAAAGCTTTCAAGAAGCAAGCGTGTTGGGCTGTAAGGCCGTGCCGGATATCAAAACTAATCCCGTGAGCAAGCAGGGTGCAGAACGCCGCCCAGCCCGTCAGTCCGGTGGTCCCTTGGTTGCGATTGCAAGCGCTCTAAAATATGCGCACGCTTTAGAGGGTGAAAAAGGGCGAACGGAAATAGTGACGGTCCCCGCCGACATGCCCTTTTTACCCCCCACATTTGTGGCGCACTTAGCAAGCCCGCCTCATGCGCCCGAGCAACCGCGCTTTGCCTTTTGCGCAGGCCGGGACTATCCTACATGTGCCATATGGCCGGTCTCTCTTGCCCCTCAATTAATGGAATGGGTGGAGGGTCAAGAAATGCGAGCGATCTATAAAGCATTGCGCCGGTGTGACGCCTTGAAGGTTACTTTTGACAAAAACCGCCCAAATGATTTTCTGAACATCAATTCACCTCAAGATTTTCAGAAGGCACAAACCCTTATTGAGACGGGGTTTGGTGAGGGGTGATGTTGCATCCATTAACCAGATCACATGATTATGTTGCGTTGCACAAAAATCTCTGCTTAAAACTTTAGGCATGAAACGAGAGAAGATGAAGGGGCCCGCGTCTGTGAATGCGTCGCCCATAGTTGTTGTCATCGATGAAAATGATGTACGCGCCGCGATTCTAGAAGATGGATTGCGGGAGGCGGGTTTGGTCAATGTGCACCGCCTGTCGGATACAACAAATCTCATGCGTCAGCTTGTCAGGCTCGACCCCGATGTCATCATTATAGATCTGGAAAACCCCAGTCGCGATGTGTTGGAACAGATGTTTCTCGTGTCACGGTCCGTCTCCCGCCCGGTCGCCATGTTCGTGGATCAGTCCGATAGTGAAAGGACAAATGCCGCCATGGATGCGGGCGTGTCTGCCTATGTCGTCGATGGATTGAAAAAGGAACGTATCAAGACAATCGTCGATATGGCCATTTCCCGGTTCAATACATTTTCAAAATTGCGCATTGAGCTAGAAGAAGCCCGGTCCGAGCTGGCAGATAGAAAAATTATTGAACGGGCAAAAGGGATCATGATGCAGTCGCGTGGCATGAGCGAGGATGAGGCCTACACTCTCCTGCGGCGTACAGCCATGACGCAGAAGAAACGCCTTGCCGATATAGCTCAAAGTGTCATCACCGCATCCGAACTTCTTGGAGGGGCAACTTCATGACGACCTCAAACTTCCCAAAAATCCATCTTGGCTTTATTCCGTTGGTTGACAGTGCGCCGCTGGTGATTGCGGCCCAAAAAGGTTTTTTTGCACGCAATGGTCTAGATGTAGAGCTGCATAAAGAAGTTTCATGGGCCAATATTCGCGATCGAACAATCCACCATCATTTCCATGCGGCGCAAATGTTGGGGCCGATGCCGATTGCCGCCAGTCTAGGATTGGGCCACCTCAAGGTTGACCTCATCACCCCCATGGCACTGGGCATGGGGGGCAATGCTGTCACGGTTTCCAATGATCTATTGGCATCTATGCGCTCTGTGCAGAAAGATTTGGTCTTGGGCGACCCGGTCAGTGTGGGTCGAGCCCTCGCAAAATGTATGGCACGCAGAAAGCAACAAGCACGCGAGCAACTGACCTTTGCCGTGGTCTATCCCTTCTCAGCGCATAATTACGAATTGCGCTATTGGTTGGCCGCATCCGGTATCCGGCCCGATTACGATGTGCGCTTCACAGCCGTGCCGCCGTCCCAAATGGTGGCCGCTTTGAAAGAGGGCCACATTGATGGTTTCTGCGTGGGCGAGCCTTGGTCTACGCTTGCAGATCAAGAAAATGTAGGGCAAGCGGTGCTCTCCAAGTCTGCCATTTGGCCCGGATGCTTAGAGAAAGTGTTGGGCATGCGGACAGATTGGGCAGAGGCGCACCCGGACATTGTGGATGCACTTATTGTGAGCTTAGATGCCGCCTGTGCTTGGTGTGAAGCGCCGGAGAACCATAACGAGTTGGCTGGTATTTTGTCTCAAGAAGAGTTTGTTGGAACCTCTGCGGAGGCAATCGGGCGCTCTCTTTCCGGCAATGTGATTAAAGAAACGTCTGCTGCAAAGACAGCTTTCATGAGTTTCCACGCCAACGCTGCCAATATACCGTGGACGGCCCAGAGCTTGTGGCTTTATAGCCAGATGGTGCGGTGGGGACACGTAGCCCACAGCCCGCAAGGGGTGGAGGTCGTCAAGCAAGTGTACCGCCCAGATATATATGCGCGGGCGTTGGCGGCATCAGCACCAAATCTGGCGCATCAAATGACGCCAGAAAAAACCGACTTTTTCTCCGGTCGCTTCTACGACGGGCACGCATTTGACCCAGCAGAAATTGAGCAATATCTCAGCTCTTTGGAAGTTAGCGCCTATTCAGTGTGAGTCTGGTCAATTTTTAAGCAGAAATGATGCGCTGCATAATATCTAGCCATTAACGGTGGGGGTGGGGGCGTGTCGCAAGCGCGGTTCGTAACGCAGACTAAAAATACATGGCAGAAATAAGCTATTTTTCAACATTTTCCCTTCCCAGACGCCAGCGGCAAAACTTGGCACGGATCCTGTAAAGGAGAGTGCGTAGGGCGCCGGCCCTTACAAATATAGCCCCGAGATGGGCCTAAGCAACGTCGCTTACCAAGTCCCCGTCTAGGCGGAGATGTTGGTAAGCGGCGTTTCGTATTTGTAGGGCGCAATGGTTTTTAATTTAGGAGTGATAGCGTTGAATACGAACCGGATCA
The DNA here is from genome assembly GCA_029209985.1 of Parvibaculaceae bacterium. GTDB lineage: Bacteria > Pseudomonadota > Alphaproteobacteria > Parvibaculales > Parvibaculaceae > NORP139. The sequence goes on along the minus strand of JARGNZ010000014.1, from coordinate 56,883 downwards.
GACAGAACCTTTTTTCACTCGCCAAAAAGGCAGGCCTCTTAGGAGCCGCCGCTTTTATGACCGTCGGCATTGCCCACGGTCCTGCCCACGCTGAAGAGCTGGATGTAGAGAAAAGCGATCTGAAGTTTGGCTTTATCAAATTAACAGATATGGCCCCGCTCGCCATCGCATATGAAAAAGGCTACTTCGAAGACGAAGGGCTTTTCGTCACCCTAGAGCCGCAAGCCAATTGGAAGGTATTGCTGGATCGGGTCATCACGGGCGAATTGGACGGGGCGCACATGCTGGCGGGCCAACCGCTTGCCGCAACCATTGGGTTTGGCACCAAGGCCCACATCATCACCCCCTTTTCTATGGACTTAAATGGCAATGGCATCACCGTTTCCAACGAAGTCTGGAAAATGATGAAAGAATATGTTCCCAAGCAAGACAATGGTTTGCCCGTTCACCCCATCAAAGCAGATGCTCTAAAACCGGTGATCGAAAAGTTTAAGGACGAAGGCAAGTCGTTCAACATGGGCATGGTGTTCCCGGTTTCTACACACAACTATGAACTGCGGTATTGGTTGGCAGCGGGCGGCATTCACCCCGGCTATTATTCCAAAACAGATGTGTCAGGACAAATTCAAGCCGACGCTTTGTTGTCCGTCACGCCGCCTCCCCAAATGCCCAGCACAATGGAAGCTGGCACAATTTCTGGCTACTGCGTAGGCGAGCCATGGAACCAGCAAGCCGTGTTTAAGGGCATTGGGGTGCCTGTCATCACAGATTATGAAATCTGGAAAAATAATCCTGAAAAAGTTTTTGGGATCACTGCCGAGTTTGCAGAAGAAAATCCAAAGACCACATTGGCGCTGACTAAAGCTCTTATCCGCGCAGCCAAATGGTTGGATGAGAACGACAATGCAAATCGGGCTGAGGCCGTAGAGATCTTGGCGCAATCCGCTTACGTTGGCGCGGATGCCGAAGTGATTGCCGCATCAATGACGGGCACTTTTGAATATGAAAAAGGGGATGTGCGCGACGTTCCAGACTTCAATGTCTTTTATCGCTATTTCGCAACCTACCCCTACTACTCAGACGCGATCTGGTATCTGTCGCAAATGCGTCGCTGGGGCCAAATCACCGAAGAGAAATCTGATGAGTGGTATGCCCACGTCGCAAAAAGCGTTTATCGCCCTGACATCTATTTAGAAGCCGCCAAGCTTGTGGTTGCAGACGGCAATGCCGCGCAAGAAGAGTTTCCGTGGGACACCGATGGATACCGCGCCCCACAAAGCGCCTTTATTGACAACCGTACATTTGATGGCCGCACGCCGAATGCCTATCTCGCAGGGTTCGATATTGGACTGAAAGCAGGAGAGCAAGCTCAGTAGGCTTGCAGGCCACTCGAAAGGGTGGCCGCTGCTGCTGTCTAGAATTTCTATTTAACCTCGCTTTTGAGGTTTATTAAATGAGGTTACGAATGAGTACGACGACGGATATCCAAACAAAGGCCGCGTCTCCAAGCCCCCTACGCGAAAAGGTATTTCAGGGGATCAATAAATCCGCGTCATATCTGGGCGTTGTAGGTCTGGGCTGGTTGGTACCTCTGTTCAAAATTCTGGCGGGTGACAATCCTAAAACCCAATTGAAAGAGTTGTGGCAGCAGGCAGGCATCCCCATCTTGGGTATCGTTGCCTTCCTAACGGTGTGGGCCGTGTTGGCCCCCACGGTCAAAACCTCTCTCGGCATCATTCCAGGCCCCGCACAAGTGTGGGAACAGGCAGAGGTGCTGTGGGAAGATCACGTTAAAGAACGCGAAAAGGAAGTGGCCTTTTACGAACGCCAAGATATTCGTAACGCTAAATACACAGCCCAAGGGCGTCTCGATAAAGTGAAAGACCGGGAATATACTGGCAAGCCAACCTATATCGATCAAATCTTCACCAGCCTATTCACCGTTGCTCTGGGTTTCATCATTGCGTCCCTACTCGCCATTCCCCTAGGCATTGTCAGCGGCCTATCGCGTTCGGTCAGCGGGGCCATTAATCCACTGGTGCAAATTTTCAAACCCGTTTCACCCCTCGCGTGGTTGCCGATTGTGACCATGATTGTTTCTGCAGTGTATAGCAATCCAATCGAAATGATGCCCAAGTCATTGGTCGTGTCCGCTGTCACCGTCACCTTGTGTTCCTTATGGCCGACGTTGATCAACACCACATTGGGCGTGTCTAACATCGATAAAGACTTGGTCAATGTGAGCCGTGTCTTGCAACTGTCCACATACACAAGCGTCACTAAATTAATTTTGCCCTCCGCCTTGCCGTTGATCTTCACTGGTTTGCGTCTGTCCCTAGGTGTGGGTTGGATGGTGCTCATTGCGGCAGAAATGTTGGCGCAGAATCCGGGGCTTGGAAAGTTTGTGTGGGATGAGTTTCAAAACGGTTCGTCTTCATCTCTCGCCAAAATCATGGTTGCTGTTCTGACCATCGGCTTGGTTGGCTTCATGCTCGACCGTGTGATGTATGCCCTGCAGGCAGCCTTCACCTACACCACGCAGCGTTAGGATTTATCGTGTCATTTCTCGAATTAAAGAATGTGTGCAAGGCTTACGGCGAGGGGAAATCTCGCTCGCAAATTCTTTCTGACATCAACTTGTCGGTCGATGAGTTTGAGTTTGTCGCCATTGTCGGGTTTTCTGGATCAGGCAAAAGCACATTGATCTCCACGATTGCCGGGTTGACCCAACCTGATACGGGCACGGTGAGTTTGAACGGCAAAGAGATTAAAGGCCCCGGCCCTGATCGGGGTGTTGTTTTCCAGTCCTATTCTCTGATGCCTTGGTTGACAGTGCAGGGCAATATTGCGCTGGCGGTGGATCAAGTCTTCACCTCAGAAAAGACAGAAGAGCGTGAGGCCCGCGTTCAAAAATATATCGACATGGTGGGCCTGTCTCATGCGGCTGACCGCTATCCAACAGAACTGTCGGGCGGCATGTGTCAGCGGGTAGCCGTGGCCCGCGCCCTTTCAATGAGCCCCGATATTTTATTGTTGGATGAGCCGCTTTCTGCCCTCGATGCGTTAACCCGTGCAAACCTGCAAGATGAAATCGAACAGATTTGGCGTGAAGAAAAGAAAACAGTCATCCTCATCACCAATGATGTAGACGAGGCCATTTTGTTGGCAGACCGGATCATTCCCTTAAACCCAGGACCCAATGCCACCCTCGGCCCAGACTTCAAAGTAGACCTTCCCCGCCCGCGCGATCGCACAGGCGTCAACCATGATGAAACTTTCAAAAAATTACGCGGAGACATCACCGAGTATCTTTTGAAAGTCGGTGCGGAAGGGCACACCGAAGGGGGGGCGTCGCGCATGTTGCCAAATGTTGTGCCAATCACCCAACAAGAAACCCCACCGGAAGCCTATCAATCTGCTGCGAAATCAACCGCCTTACGGGATGAGCGTTATGTAGAGTTTTACGAAGTTAAAAAAATATATCCAACACCAAAAGGTCCGCTCACCGTTGTGGATGGCTTTGATATGAAAATCAAAAAGGGTGAATTTATTTCCTTGATTGGGCACTCTGGATGCGGAAAATCCACAGTTTTATCCATGGCAGCAGGCCTAAACGACATATCCGGCGGCGGCATTGTGCTTGACCAAAAAGAAGTGTCCGGCGCAGGGCCCGACCGAGCGGTGGTCTTTCAAGCTCCTTCGTTGATGCCATGGTTGACCGCACGAGAAAACGTAGCGATGGGCGTGGACCGTGTGTACCCGCACGCCAGCGGCAGCGAGCGTACAGATGTTGTTGAATATTATCTTGAACGTGTCGGCCTTGGAGACAGCATGCATAAATTAGCGGCTGATCTTTCTAATGGGATGAAACAACGGGTTGGCATTGCTCGTGCCTTTGCCTTGTCTCCCAAACTTCTGCTCCTCGATGAGCCTTTCGGCATGCTCGACAGCTTAACCCGCTGGGAGTTGCAAGAAGTGTTGATGGAAGTATGGGCACGCACAAAGGTGACGGCCATTTGTGTCACCCATGATGTGGATGAAGCGATTTTGTTGGGCGACCGGGTTGTGATGATGAGCAATGGGCCAAATGCCCGCATTGGTCGCATTATGAACGTAGACCTTGAACGTCCCCGTTCACGCAAAGAATTGTTGCAACACCCAGATTATTACAGATACCGCGAACAACTTCTGACGTTCCTTGAGGAATATGAAGGCGGTGCAGATCCCGATGCCAATGAAGAAACAACCCAGTCCGACTCCACAGGGGAGGCGGCCTAAGTGAGGCAGGTAAGGTAAACATGGTGGAAGACAAGCCCAAATTAGTGGTCGTTGGTAATGGCATGGCAAGTGTGCGTTTTCTCGAAGAGCTAATGGCACGCGCACATGGGTATGACATCACCGTGGTCGGGCAAGAGCCGGAGCCAGCGTATAACAGGGTTTTACTTTCCTCGTGCCTTGCAGGTGATATTGAAAAAGAGGATATGCAATTACGCGGGCGTGAATGGTATCACGCCCAAAAGATCGACCTCAAAACTGGCGAAACAGTTACGTCTTTCGATCCTGAAATCAGAACCCTCACCTTAGCATCCGGGGCCTCTCTTCCCTATGATCAACTTGTGATCGCCACTGGCTCCCGCCCCATATGTCTGCCGCTACCCGGCGCCGAGTTGGAGGGCGTTGTCACTTTTCGCGATCTAAAAGACCTTGCAGTTCTCCATACCGTCAAAGCGGGTGCTCCCGTTGTGGTGATCGGCGGAGGATTGTTGGGCCTTGAAGCCGCCGCCGGGTTGGCGGGGCACGGGGCAGATGTAACCGTTGTGCATCTTATGGATAAGCTGATGGAGCGCCAGCTAGATGCTCCCGCTGCCAAACTCCTCAAAACCTCTTTGGAAGAAAAGAACATCAACGTAGAGCTTTTGGCCCAGAGCGATTATCTGCGTGCAGCACCCGGCACGGACAAGGTGGAAGCGCTGGTGTTAAAAGATGGCCGGGCACTGCCTGCTGCTCTTGTCATCATGGCCGTGGGCATTCAGCCAAATTGCGATTTGGCAAAAGCTGCGGGTCTCACCGTTGATCGGGGTATTGAGGTCAATGATCAAATGCAAACAAGCATGCCGGGCATTTATGCCGTCGGTGAATGCGCACAACATCGCGGCACGTGTTACGGGTTGGTAGAACCCGCTTACCAGCAGGTCAAAGTGCTGGCCGCACATCTCACAAACAAAGCCGCCAGCTATGGGGGCACTTATTTGGCCACAAATCTCAAGGTCAACAGTGTCTCTGTTTTTTCCGCAGGTCAATTTGAAGAAACAGCTCAAACAGAAGCGGTTTCCTACACCGATCCAAAAGCTGGCACCTACCGTAAATTATTGATTGAACGCGAAGCCCTTGTCGGTGCCGTTCTCATCGGTGATACGCAGGACGGCATTTGGTATCGCAACCTTATTCAGAGCGGTGAAAAAATTTCTTCGATGCGAACTGATTTAATTTTCGGCGAAACGCTCGCCAACCTGAAAGGCGATAGGGGGGAGCAAAACGCATGAGCAATCCAGAGTTTACGGACGATCAGAAAAAATATTTAGAAGGGTTTGTATCGGGAACCAATGCGGCACGCTCTGCACAAGGGCTTGTGCCATTTGGCGCGGGTGGGCGTGGGGCTGCAACCCCCTCAGCACCCACACCCCCCGCTGAATTTATCGGACCAGATGCCGAGCATCATAAAGCCATGGCCCGCACAGAAGCGGCTGGCGGAAAATTAGTTAAAGAAGAAAAAGCCAAACGAGATGAACATCCGTTCGATATTTACGCTCGCATGAAAGCCGCCGCAAATGAGGGCGTTTTCCCCAAAGGCATAGATGCCTTTAGGTGGAAATTCCACGGCCTGTTTCATGTGGCCCCCACACAAGATTCCTTTATGTGCCGCTTGCGCATTTCAAATGGCATTCTGTCACATTGGCAATTTCGCGGCGTGGCCGACTTAGCCCAAAAACATGGAGGCGGCTATGCCCACGTCACCACACGCGGCAACCTTCAAGTCAGAGAAATTCCCGCTACCGACGGGATGGACTTCATTGAGGGATTAGAGAAAGTTGGCCTGACCTCTAAAGGGTCAGGAGGCGACAACATCCGCAATGTCACCGGATCGCCGTTAGCTGGCATTGATCCACAAGAGTTGGTGAGCACCCGAAAATACGCGGATGACTGGCACCAATATGTGCTCAACACCCGGACGATGTATGGCTTACCCAGAAAGTTCAACGTTGCCTTTGACGGCGGGGGCACCTCGGCCGTGTTGGAAGATACAAATGATATTGGCTTCCAAGCTGTAGAAGTGCGAGACGGACAAGAGCTTGAAGCTGGTATTTATTTCCGGTTGATCCTGGGAGGCATCACAGGCCACGAAGACTTCGCCCGAGATACAGGCGTCATCCTGCCCTTAGAGGAAGCAACGCAGGTGGCCGATGCCATCATCCGAGTTTTTATTGCAGAAGGAGACCGGACCAACCGCAACAAGGCCCGCCTCAAATATGTTTTAGACGAGTGGGGCTTCGACAAGTTTTTAGCAGCGGTTGAAAAGCTGCGGGGAAAAGCTTTTATGCGGTTGCCTGCTGAGGCACTTGTGGAGCGCAAGCCTCATGACCGTTTTGCGCATGTTGGCGTGCACCCTCAAAAACAAGAAGGCGAAAACTACATTGGTGTGGTCGTTCCCGTGGGAAAACTGGACGCTGCGCAAATGCATGCGTTGGCCGACATTTCTGGTGAGTTGGGAGACGGCGACATACGGCTGACCGTATGGCAGAACCTAATCATCTCCGGGGTGAAAGATCACAATCTTGCCGCCGCTAAAGCGCGCATCGAAGCCTGTGGGTTGGAATGGCAAGCCAATTCCATTCGGGCGGGTTTGGTGGCTTGCACGGGCAGCAATGGATGTAAGTTTGGCGGAGCTGACACAAAACGCCAAGCCATTGAAATTGCCGAATATGTGGAAACACGGGTCTCGTTAGATCAGCCGATTAACATCCACCTCACCGGCTGTCACCATACATGTGCCCAACATTATATTGGCGACCTAGGATTGATTGGTGCACGGGTGCCCATCGACGAAGACGGCGAAGAGACGGTTGATGGGTATCACATTTTTGTCGGCGGTGGTTTTGGTGAAAACGCCAAAATTGGTCGCGAATTGGTGCATGAGGCCAAAGCAGATGAGTGCCCGGTGCTCATCGAAAAAATTCTAAAGGCGTATATGGATAAACGTGAAAACGCGCAAGAAAGCTTTTTCCAATTTTCCAACCGCCACGAAATTTCCGACCTGCAATCTATGATGTCCGCTGTTGAAGTTGAAGGAGCCCACGCATGAGTATTCAACAAGTGTCTCCCAATATCGCACCGCTTATCCCCGACAACGCTCCGTTTTCGCCTGACCAACGCTCATGGCTTAACGGATTTTTTGCGGGACTGCTCACCTTGCAAGGAGAGGCGCAAGGGCTGCAACCGGTCGATGCCGCTACAGCGTTGGGCCAACAGGTCTCAGACGATCCTTTAGCGGATGGAGATGATGGGGAAGCGCCTTGGCACGACATGGCCATGCCCATGGATGAGCGTATGGAACTTGCCCAAGGCCGCCCGCTGCGTCGCCGAATGATGGCAGCCATGGCGCAACAAGACTGCGGCCAATGCGGGTATGAGTGTGAAGTGTATGCAGATAAACTCTTTTTAGGCGAAGAAGAGCGTATGAATTTATGCGCGCCGGGGGGGAAGGCAACAACGCGCATGTTGAAAAAGCTCGCGTTGGAAATGACGGAAGAGAACGCTGCTCCCAACACAACCTCCGCAAGCGCCCCAACAGAGGCTCCCGGGTATTCCCGTGAGCATCCTGTCGAGATTGCGTTTCTGGGCAGTGAGGTGTTGAACAAAGAAGGATCGCAAAAAGAAACCGTACATATTGATTTCGATTTAAAGGGGGCTGGCATCGACTATGCGGCGGGCGACAGCATGGGCATATTTGCAGAAAATGCGCCCACGTTGGTTGCAAGCCTTTTGCAGCGGTTGGCTCTTGATCCGGCTCAGGAAATAGCGGGCAAGTCACTCAAAGACGTTTTGTGCACAGACAAATGTTTGGGTGAGGCACCAGATGAACTTTATGAAGCCCTTGCAGCCTTAGCCGATGACCCAGAAGACAGAAAAAAACTGAGTGCAATGGCAGAAGGAGAAGACCCTGACGGCGACCTTGAAACGCTTGATGTGTTGGGTGTATTTGAAAAATTCCCCACCCTCATGATGAGCGCGGAGCAACTTCTTGCAAGCTTAGAAGGGCTGCAACCACGCCTCTATTCCATCTCTTCTAGTCCAAAAACCAAGAAAGACCACCTCTCCCTCACAGTTGACGTGGTGCGCTACACAGTTGAAGAGCGCGCCCGCCACGGGGTGGCCTCAACTTATTTTGCCGATCACCTCACACCGGGCAGCAAGATCAAAGCTTACATTCAAAAGGCTCATGATTTTTCATTGCCAGCAGATGAAAAAACCCCGGTGATTATGTGTGGACCGGGCACAGGCATCGCGCCGTTCCGTTCCTTTATGCAAGACCGGGTTGCGGATCAGTGTTCGGGCGCAAGTTGGTTGTTCTACGGCCATCAACGCGAAGCATGTGACTTCTTTTATAAAGAAGAATGGGAAGCCTATCAGCAACAGCAACAACTCACCCGCCTCAGTACCGCGTGGTCTCGTGATGAGGGTCAGCCAAAAACATATGTGCAAGATGTGATGCGCACGCAAGGGGCTGATATTTTTGAATGGTTTGAAAAAGGCGCCCACTTTTACATTTGCGGCGATGCAAGCCGCATGGCAACCGATGTGGATAAGGCGTTGCAAGACATTATCGCAGAACACGGCAAGGTGAGTGATCAGGAGGCGAAAGCCTACTTAGCTGAGATGGTTAAATCGGGGCGTTACCAGAAGGATGTGTATTAATGCCAGACGGGTCGGGCTTACCAGAAAAATCTGTAAAAACCGCATGTCCCTATTGCGGTGTGGGGTGCGGTGTCCGCATGGCCATGCAGTCTGACATGAGCTGGAAAGCAAATGGCGATGAAAACCATCCCTCCAATTTTGGCAGACTGTGTTCTAAAGGATCTGCACTTGGCGAAACCTTAGATTTAAAAGGCCGCCTGCTAGACCCGGTTCTGGACGGAAAAAATGTGGAATGGCCGGTTGCTCTGGATGCAGCAGCAGACCGCCTGAGTGCCATACGAAAAGAACATGGTCCCGACGCCATTGCCGTTTACCTATCAGGCCAATTATTGACTGAAGACTATTACGTCGCCAATAAATTCATGAAAGGGTTTGTGGGCTCCGCCAACGTAGATACCAATTCGCGGTTGTGCATGTCGTCCTCTGTTGCAGGCCATAAAAAGGCTTTTGGGGCAGACACCGTGCCGGGCGCTTATGAAGATTTGGACCGGGCAGATTTGGTCATTTTGACAGGATCGAATGCCGCATGGTGCCATCCGGTTTTGTTCCAACGCATTCAAAAGGCCCGTGCAGAACGCGGAATGCGATTGGTGGTCATTGACCCGCGCGAAACCGAAACAAGCAAAGAAGCCGACTTGCATTTACCGATTGCGCCGGGCAAAGACACGCTGCTTTTCTCGGCGTTGCTCAAAGCCTTGAGCCAAAGCGGGGCTCTCGATCAGCAATATGTTGAAACCCATACTCTTGGATATGCCACAGCTCTCGCCCGTGCTGTGGAGCTGGCACCCAGCATGGACCGGGTATGCGAAGAAACGCGGTTGCGGCTGCCCGACGTAAAAACCTTTATCCGGTGGTTTATTGAAACTGAAAAAGTGGTGACCTGTTACAGCCAAGGGGTCAATCAATCGGCCCAAGGAACGGACAAGGTCAATGCAATCTTAAATTGCCATCTTGCAACAAACCGCATTGGGCGCGAAGGCATGGGCCCTTTTTCACTCACCGGTCAACCCAATGCGATGGGAGGGCGTGAAGTGGGGGGGCTTGCCAATCAGCTGGCCGCTCATATGGAATTTCAACCCGAAAGCGTGGACCGCGTGCGCCGTTTTTGGAATGCGCCGCATATCGCCACCACACCGGGCTTGAAAGCAATAGACCTTTTTGATGCCATTGATCGCGGCGAGATTAAAGCGCTCTGGGTGATGGGAACAAATCCGGCCGTGAGCCTGCCTGATGCAGACCGTGTGCGCCGGGCGATGAAAAAGCTGGAGCTTTTAATCGTATCGGAAAACATGGCATCGACGGACAGCATGGATAATGCACACATCCGCCTTCCTGCTGCCGCATGGGGCGAGAAGGCAGGAACCGTGACCAATTCCGAACGGCGCATTAGTCGTCAACGGTCGTTTTTGTCGTTGCCGGGCCGTGTCAAACCAGATTGGTGGGCTGTGTCACAAGTGGCCCAGCGCATGGGATATGCGGAAGCCTTTTCTTACGCGTCCCCGGCAGAAATTTTTCGCGAACATGCAGAACTCTCCGGCTTTGAAAATGCAGGTTCCCGTGATTTTGACATCTCAGCCTATGCCTCGTGTTCCGATCAAGCCTATGAAGCATTGGACCCCTTTCAATGGCCTGCCCCTGGTGGTCTTATCCGTACCCACGGGGAGTGCTCAACCCAAACACATCGCTTCTTTGCAGAAGGAAAATTCTATACGCCCTCAGGCAAGGCAAACTTCATTGCCCCCGCGCGCCCAGAACTAAGCGTTGATCTAAGTGTGACCTACCCGTTATTGCTCAACACAGGCCGCATTCGCGATCAATGGCACACCATGACCCGGTCTGGAAAAAGCCCTCGGCTTGGCCGCCACAAGGAAGAGCCTTTTCTCGACATCAACACAGCGGATGCGCGTAAATTCCATCTTACGCAAGGAGAATTAGCCACGGTTGAAAGCCCTCATGGGCAAGCTGTTTTGCGCGTTAATTTAACAGATGCACAAACACCCGGCGACGTGTTTGCTCCCATCCACTGGACAGGACAGAATGCAAGCGCCGGGCGCATTGGCGCACTGTTGGCGAGCCATGTTGATCCCTTTTCCGGGCAACCAGAAGCCAAGGCGGCCCCCGTTTCGGTGAAACCGTTTCAGGCGGCTTTCTACGGGTTCGTCATGTCGACCGCCTCCCTTGATATGACGAACTGCGCGTATTGGGCAAAGGTCCAACTGCAAGACACAATTGGCTATCGGTTTGCGTTAACATCGTACAACGGTAAAGGGGCAAACAAATGGATGTCTGATTTACTGGGCGTGTCTGGCACCGAGTTGATACAAAGCACGGACAAATCAAATGGGGTGTTCCGTGCGGCTCATCTAATAGATGATCGCTTGCAAGCGGTCGCCTATCTGTCTCCTCAAAACGACCTCCCAAGCTGGAGCTGGCTAGAAACGCTCTTTGCGAAGGACAAACTTGAAGTCCTCGACCGTCGTTACATTTTGGCAGGCAGATCGATTGATGGGGCGCAAGACCCCGGCCCCACGGTGTGTGCCTGTTATGGGGTGGGGCGGAACACGTTGATCGATGCAATCTGCAAAAAAGGTCTCATCACAACGCAAGCCTTAGGCGAGCAGCTCAAAGCTGGCACCAATTGTGGATCCTGCTTGCCCGAACTGCGCAGCTTGATTGGGGGCCACGATAAGACCGCTAAGGCAAAGGCTTCCTAGCACCCCGGATCCAACATCCGACCCTGTCAGTTATTTATTTTGTGCCCCACGTCACAAAACCCAGTCCTCGATCGTCATATCAATGAACCCCTTGAGTGACAACGTGAGGACATCCAAATGACTGCTGAAAACACAATCAATCATTATAAGCATAGTGCTAAGGCTGTGGCCGAGTGGCAAAAGGTCGAAGAAATTATGGCCGCAAGCGATATAGACCCCGGCTTGCACCACCTTGTTTTGCTGCGGGCATCGCAAATCAATAAATGCGGATTTTGCGTTGAAATGCACAGCCGAGATGCCCGTAAGGTAGGCGAAAGCAATCAACGCTTAGATCATCTGATTGTCTGGGAGCACGTTGGCGACTTTACCGAGCAGGAAAAAGCCGCGTTCGCGTGGACAGAGGCGCTCACCCAATTGCACAAAGAGACCGACATGGCCCCTTTGCGCAAACAAATGAAAGCCCATTTTTCTGAGGCGCAGATTTCCACCTTGACCAGCATGATAGGCATGATCAATCTGTGGAACCGGTTACAAATTTCAAACCACTAATACATAGCGATCCTCCATGCCTACAAATCTTGCTTCTGCACCATTTGAAACAGCCAGACCCATGCTCATGGGTCTGGCTTACCGTATGTTGGGATCCTACAGCGATGCAGAAGATGTGGTGCAAGATGTGGCGGTGCAATGGATGAAGGCGGATCACAGAACAATCGATGTGCCCGCCGCGTGGCTCACAACTGTCTGCACCCGTAAGGCGCTTGATGTGCTTAAATCAGCCCAGCGTAGACGCGAAGAATACATTGGTCCGTGGTTGCCTGAGCCCGTGCACACGCAAACGCCCGAAAGCTCTCTCTTGCTTGCGGAAAGTGTGACGACGGCTTTTCTGCTGGTGTTAGAGCGTTTAGCACCTAAGGAACGCGCGGCCTATTTGCTGCACGATGTTTTTGCCATGAGCTACAAAGACATTGCCGCTTGTTTGGAGAGCAGCGAAGCGGGGTGCCGTAAACTCATTTCGAGAGCGCGGGCAAACATCGCCAAAACCGGTACGCATTATTCAACTCCTCTTGCGCGCCAAAATGAACTGCTCGCGATCTTCCAGTCTGCATTGGAAACAGGGTCCGTCGAGGAGTTGGCAGAACATTTGGCGGACGATGTATGCATGACCTCAGACGGCGGCGGCAAAGTCTCAGCCCTTTTACGCACCCTTGAAGGGGCATCGGAAGTTTTGACTTTTACTCGGCATATTTTGTCTTCGGCGTGGCCAAAGAGTGAACTGTCTGTCGCACAATTTAACGCGGCTCAAACATTGATCGTGCGCCGCAATGGTTTGGCCGAATCCTCTGTTTCCTTCACTTTTAATGAAGCGGGTAAGGTGAACCATGTTTTTATCATGCGTAATCCAGAGAAAATGACCGCCTTGCATCAAGACGCCGCCCATAAACCTATTTCCTAAACCGGTCCCGGTAGCCTCTAGCTTTACATTGCCTAAAAGCGGTACATATGTAGCAATTGCCGACAGGCATTTCCCCTATATACCATCCCATATTAGCCTCTATGCCATATGACCGGGGGTGCTTTCTGCCAGTGAGCACATCGGCGGATATTGAAATCAGTAGAATTAAAATGACGGAGCGCCCCGCATGAAGCCTTCACCACTCACACGCCGCTGCACATCCTGCGGCGATGAACATATGGTGGCAGTCAAAAGGCGTTGGACCGGGTTTGGCTATGAGGATGATTATGAGTGTCCATCGTGTCACTATAAAGTAGCCCTCAGCCAACCCGGATTGGTTGGCCTCCAAATACTCGTTTGGATTCTCGGGAGCAGCATTTTCAGTTGGTTTTGGGTCATCGGTAATAGGTTTGCTGATTTTTTTGATTATGGATTCGTCGTCTTTATTTGGTTGATCGGGGCCTTTAGCTGCTTGCCAGAGGCATGGCAATTACGGTCGCATCGCGCCACGGGCTTCATCCCAACCGCAACCTCCCTAGATGAGACCGACACGACCAACCCTTCTGATATCTCGCAAGCAACGTCGCGCGTGTTCAGTCGATTTGGCGCTTTGTTGATGCCTGTCATTGCGATTTTGGCTATCATTGGCATATTGGCGATCGCCGCGTTAATCGGCTATGTGAAAGATTATGTTTTGTAAAATGCCTAGAGGGTCCATTATCACGGCATAGAGATATAAGGGCATGCATACATGGAAATAATCATTGCAGATGACCATCCGGTTTTTCGAGAAGGCGTGCGACGGTTGGTCCAACGGGCGTTACCCGAAGCCAGTATCTTCGAGGCCGATACATTCCAAGCGGTGCTCAATTTGGCCCAAGACACCCACCCCACGCTGTTTGTGCTTGATTTAGGGTTCCCGGGCTTTGACCCCGCCACTTCTATTCGTCACCTGCGTAAATCCCACCCAGCCTCTTCCATTCTGATCATTTCCATGAAAGATGACCAAAAAACCATTGCCGATGTGTTGGCGCATGGGGTGGATGGTTTCATCAGCAAGGCGATCGATCCCTCCGAAATTGGCGCGGCCATCATGGATGTATTGAACGGAGATATTGTTGTGCGCGGACCTGAAGGGGCCTCCCAATTGCCCGCCACCGGTTTGCAGTCGGATATTTCCCATCTGCCCCCGCGCCAACGAGAGGTGCTGCGGCTGATTGTAGAAGGAAAAAGCAACAAGGAGATTGCGCGGGATCTCGACCTTTCTCCCTACACCGTGCGCTCACATGTATCTGCCTTGTTGCAATCATTGGCGGTGACATCACGGGCGGCGGCAGCGGCTATGGGCCGTGAAATCGGACTATAAGCCTGTTCGCCCACGTGATCGTGATCGTGGCGGTTATGAAACACTCACATCTTTCATGTCGTCGCTACGGATGAGAAGCGACAACATCAAGGCGCGCAATTGTGCGGGGTGCGCCGGTTTGGCAAGAAGCGCGATCGGGTCTTCAATACCCAGCGTGTTTAAGTGCAAATCAACCCGGCCCGAGACAATGAGCGCGGGCAGGGCGGCAGACGTGTTTTGGCGCATACGTGCGATGCAGTCTTTTCCTGTCACCCCAGACGCCAATTCATAATCTGTAATTAGAAAATCCAATGCGTCGAGCGTGTCGGGAACGGTGAGCGATGAGCTGGCTTGGCATCCCCATCGTTCCAGCACGGCGACGGTCGCAGCAAGGGTTGCAGGGTCATCATCAACCACATGCACACGCAGACCCGACAGGCGGTGCGGCGGCAAGGCGCTGGGGCCATGTTGCACGGCTTGTTGGGCGGTTGGGATGAGGCCCGAAATTTCTACCGACGTTCCCCGGCCCTCAACTGAACGCAAATGGCATTCCAAGTGCATCAATTTGGCAAACCGAGCAACCAGCGACAGCCCTAAACCCAAGCCATCTTGGTGGGTTTCGTGGAGCTGGGTAGGGCGGTAAAATTCTTGAAAAACTAAAGGCTGCTCTGCCTGCTCAATGCCGGGGCCTTGATCGATGACACATATGCTGACGTGCTCGCCGCGCAATTTGGTGCCCACCAAAATGCGCTCTCCGGGTGAATATTTGATCGCATTGGAGACAAGGTTTTGAACCATATTTGTCAACAGAGCCGGATCAGCTGTAACCCAATGCCGCGTGGGGAAGGCTTTAAGTCGACATCCCGAACGCTCCGCTGCGCTCGTATTAAGCTCAACAATCTGATGCAGCAAAGCATTGAGATCAACGGGTGCTGCAGAAATTTTAACCTGCCCTAACTCCAGCGTGGAGAAGTTCAGCAAAGAACGAAAAAGCGCGCTCATGGCAGTGACAGATTGCTCAATTTTCCAAACGCTTTCTCGGGCAGATTTTGGCAAGTCTTCATGGTGTAAGCCACTGGTGAGCATACCAATGGCATGGAGAGGTTGACGAAGGTCATGACTGGCATGTGCAAGGAAGCGAGACTTACTTGTGTTTGCGCTGTCCGCCCGTTCGCGCTCAAATGCCAATTCTTGGTTTGAAATTTTGAGTGCTTCGACTTGCAAATCAAGATCAGCAGCAAGATCATGATTTGCCGTGAGAAAGCCGTTCACCCGGTAGGCCAAAATAGACATGATCAATCCATAAAGGATCATAAGCGCGGCATTGGGCACGGCAGATGTTTCAGAGTCAAAAAGGTAATGGGCAAAGGCAAGCAGAGGAATGGATGTCCACAAGCTTGTCAGGCAGGACCGCATAACGGAGCTTTGAGAAGAAATGGCCCCCAATGCCGTGCCCCCCAACGCCAGCGAAAACACCATCAATTCCTCAAAGGAGCTTTGAGCGGCAATAATGGCCCCAACTCCCCAGCCAATGCCGACAAAGCTGGTGAGCACTGTATGACCCCATCCAAACAACACCAGCGCTTGTTCATTGCTACTCTCAAGCAACGCGCCTGTGCGGCACAAAAGCAAGAGGGCCGCAGAGAGAAAAAGCATCCCCCCCAACCAAACATAGGTCCCGGTCGTGTGGGTACCAAGGGCATAAAAAGCAAAGCTCACGACGCCCAAGTGAACCAGCCAACTTTTGGCCCCAACGTCAAAAAGATATTCGAGCTGCCAGAGAGCCGGATGCATATGTATTTCCCCAAGTGTGTAAGGAAAATTATGTCACTTTCACCTGCCTTTGCAATGGCGGGCTTAAACGCCAAGAGAATAAGGCCCATCGAGGGCCTTGAGCGGTGATTAATTTTTACAAAGTGGTCCGTGGTAATAGGCGCGAATGGCCGCCGAGCGACCAGTACCGCCGCCATTATAAATTTTGAAACGCAGCGGGCGTTTGGTTTCAAAATCGTAGCCCGCAAAATGAAGGCACTTTCTATCTTTAAGGCCGCTAAATGTCACAGCAGTGCAATTCGCATCCGCCTCGCAAACCCGGGTGCAGGTTTGGGGGTCAGAAACTTTGGTGGCTTTATAGGCCCCAACACGTTTGCCCGTGATGACATCTTCTTGCACGAGCAGGCCGCGTGCGAAGCCATATCCATTTTGAGTGGAAATAACATTGAGTACATCGCAGCTCCGCTCCGCTGCCAGCGTGGGCTGAGAAAACAAAACGAACACGCCCACCAAGAGCGTTGCGGCGCAAGCGCCCGTGCAATGTGTCATGCGAGTTAGAATACGAATGCCCATGATGTGCCAATCCCTTAAAGGTGCTAGAGGGGACAGCGTGGGACCATATTGGCGCCAGAGCAATACCTACAGATGTACCAAGTCCCTCAGCGGCACGAGAGACAGGGCACAGAGCACGCCGCGCCCTGTCTCTTTCAGGAGGTTGTCAGGGGTTAGAGGTTGAGATCGGAAAGGCTGGGGTGGTCTTGGGGGCGCGGCCCAAGGGCCCACATGAACTTTCGCTCAGAGGGTGAGATGGGAAGGTCGTTGATGCTGGCCAAGCGGTGGCGCATCAGCCCGTCCGCATCAAATTCCCAGTTTTCATTGCCGTAGGACCGGGTCCAATTGTTGTGACCGTCATGCCATTCATAGGCAAAGCGGACGGCAATGCGATTGTCGCTATAGGCCCACAGCTCTTTGATCAATCTGTATTCATGTTCCTTGTCCCATTTTGCGGTGAGAAAGGCTTCTATATCTGCGCGGCCACGTAAAAAGTCAGCACGGTTGCGCCATATACTGTCCGCGCTATAGGCAAGGGCAACTTGAGCGGGGTTTCTCGAATTCCAGCCGTCTTCGGCAGCTTGGACTTTTTGCAGAGCGGTGGCTTGTGTAAAAGGCGGCAGAGGGGGGCGGGTCATAGCAGGTCCTACGTTTGAATGTGACGAAAAGTACCGATCGGTACACTGTTGATGTGCGCAAAGTGTACCGATCTGTTCCTTTTGTCAATCGCATTCCGGACCAAGCGCGCGTCTTACCAAAACCCGCGCCATAAAGGGCAGGTTTTGGGGCTTTATTGAGGATAGAGGAGGAGGCGTAGAGCCGGTCGCAAGCCGTGAGGGCTTAATCTGGGCGAATGTCGTCCATGAAACCTGCAATCAGGCGGCCTGTGTCTTGGCAAATGGCGTCCACATCTTCGCTACGTTCATCGAGAAGCATTTCCAAAACCGCATAGCTTGTTTCAACCATAATCCGGCAGCGCCGTTGCAGGGTTTTTTCGTCCCACGCGACTTTTTGGTGTCGAAACGGCGCGGTCATTTTATCGGCGACATATGCATGCGAGGTTGTGCGCACTTCTGCAAGCTCTGGCACCGAGTGCAGCGAGCGCATGATCCACTTTGCTCCCCGTTGGGCGCAGGTGACATCATATTGACTACGGATCAATTGAGCGATGCTGTCTGCATCGGGCAAAACATCGGCGTATTTATCCTGCCACCTGAAATAATCTAAGTTTTGAACCTGCATAAGCCGCTCGCCCAATTCACGCAAGACAGCGTATTTATTGGGGAAATAGCGATAGAGGGCAGGGGGGGTTAGGCCCGCGTGTTTGCAAATGGCGTTTGTCGTCAATTTGTCAAAGCCATCTTTTTCCAGCAAGATGACCGCAGACGTGAGCACAAGGTCGAAGGTGCGCATGGCACGTTCTTGCCGAGGGCGCTTCAACATCGAGCTGGAAAGAGTGTCTGTCATCAACTTTGCTGTATCACCTTGCCGACGCAGGTGCCCTTTAGGATTAGATGTTTTTATAGTAGTAAATACTACTGAAAATAGATATCCTTGTCAGGATACTCAAGCAAGTTTCTTCTCATAGACTATCAAAATTCCAGCAAAGTTCCAGTCAAAATTCAAGTGCCCCCTATGGTTTCGCACGTTGCTGCCTCTCTGCGATTGACAGAAAATTTTCTAATAGTATATGCTACTGAAAAAATAAGGGGGCTAGGATATGCGGAAATTACTACTTTGTATGATGGCGGGGGTGCTGGGGGGCTGTGACGCGCCCCAGTCCGAGGACGAGCGCGCCGCCCTCTTGCCGCCCACGCCCGCACAAATCATCTTTGCCGAAGAGGCCATGCCGGTCGATGCGAATTTGGCAGAAAAATATGACCGCTCCTGTCGCGGCTGTCATAGCTTGGTAGATGCTGCCGCCCCTCTTACAGGCCAAGGGGCTGTGTGGCGTGTACGTCTCGCCGAACGTGGCTGGGACGGTCTGCTGCGCTCCACGCGCAATGGGTTTAACGCCATGCCCGTCAACGGCTACTGCAACGATTGCAGTGATGCGGATATGGTGGGTCTGATCGAATTTATGTCCGGGGAAACAAAACCATGAAATTTTCACGTCGAAATATTCTGTTAGGCGGGGCCGCAACGCTTGTTGCCGTGCCAGTCGTTGCGCAAGGGATGTGGTCAGCGAAAGATTTTGAACGTCCCGGCTTTGATGCAAATCTCCCCACCCCGCCCACAGGTGAGAAGGCTTGGATGAATTGGTCGGGTGCACAAAAAGCCACCCCGAAACAATTCGGTGTGCCCCAGAATGTCAAAGCCGTTGCTGATCTTGTCGCAACAGCCCCAGCACCCATTCGCCCGGTTGGCACGGGGCACAGCTTCACCGGCTTGGTGCCCTCTGAAGGCACCATTGTCGACATCAGCGGCGTATCGGGTTTATTGGCCCATGATACCGCTGCCCAAACCGCAAGTCTGGGAGCTGGCACACGGCTCAATCAGGCTGCCCGTTTGTTGGAAGGAGTCGGCCTTGGCTTCGCCAACATGCCCGACATCGACGTGCAAACAATGGCAGGCGCGTTTTCCACAGCCACACATGGCACAGGGTTGAAGTTGCCTGCCATGCACGATTATGTGCAAGGCTTCCAATTGGTGACCGCAGGGGGCGAGATCAAAGAAGTAAGCGCGACCTCTAATCCACATCTGCTGCAAGCGGGTAAAGTGTCCTTAGGGGCGTTGGGTGTGATCACCCGGTACGACCTTAAACTCGAAAAACTGTTCAATCTGCATCGCCGTGTTTGGACGGTTCAGATGGACGAAATCATGGATCAGTTTGAAGAGCGTATCAATACACACCGCAACTTTGAACTTCTCTATATCCCCGGTACAGGCGTTGCTGCCGCATTGTCTCATGATCTCCATGAAGGCGATGTCACGGGCCGGGCAGCCAGTGAAGACGAAGACATCGTCGAGGCGCTTCAACAATTGCGCGATATTTTTGGATGGTGGCCATGGTTGCGCAAGCAAGTCGCTTTAAGCCAATTGCCTGAGGGCGTATTGGAAGACGTCAGCGATTCTGCTCGTAAGTTGCTGTCCACCAGCCGCGTCACAAAATTCAACGAGATGGAATACCATATCCCGCTTGAGAACGGCATGAAGACCTTGCGAGAAATTCTGCCGATGGTGGAGAGAAAGAATGAGATTTTCTTCCCCGTAGAAGTGCGTGTGACCGAGCAGGACGACGCGTGGCTCAGCCCATTTCAGGGTGGTCCGCGCATGTCCATTGCGCTCCACGCCAAAGCCAATGAGCGCTACGATTATCTCTTTGAGGAGTTTGAGCCCGTGTTGCGTCGCAATGGGGGCCGTCCCCACTGGGGCAAGCACCACTCGCTCTCCGCTGCCGAACTGGCAGCCCTATATCCCGATTTCGCACGCTTCAATGAGGTGCGGCGGGAACTTGACCCAGAGGGAAAATTTGTCAGCCCCTATATGGCTAACCTATGGGGAGATGCGTAATGCCTAAAGTAAACAGACGTACCCTATTGGTGGGCGGCGTTGCGGTGGCTGGTGCAGGACTTGCGTTGGCCCGGTCTGCAGATGAAAGTGGTCCGCGTACTCCCTATTTCAAGGAAATGCAAAGCGCCCTAAAAGACGCAGGCATCGCTCAGCCAACGCTTGTGATTGATAAAGCGCGGTTGAATGAGAATATTGATCTCTTGGTCAGCGATCTGCCCGCTGATATGGGCTACCGTATCGTTTCCAAATCTTTGCCGTCGGTAGACTTATTGCGCCACATTCGCACCCGCAGCGGGTCCGATCGCTTGATGACCTTCAACCAACCGATGCTCTCCACCTTGAGCAAAGAAATGCCGGACGCGAACCAATTGCTAGGCAAGCCCTTGCCCGCACAAGCCGCGCATAACTATTTCAGCAGTCTGACTGTTGAGGACAAAGCCGCACTCCAGAATGTGCAATGGCTTGTGGATACCCCCCAGCGCCTCAATGAGTACAAAGCCATTGCAGATGCCCAAGGCACTGTTTTGCCCATCAACATCGAATTGGATGTTGGGCTGCACAGGGGCGGTGTAAAGCCCGGGGATGATCTGGCCACGATGTTGACAACCATCCATGAGGCCCCTTCATTAAGCTTTGCAGGTTTCATGGGCTATGAACCCCACCTTGCGAAGGTGCCAAGTATTTTAGGTTGGCAGACGCGCGCGCGCGAAACTGCTTTAGGGATTTACACGCAAGCCCTTGCAGCCGCCGCAGCCATCTTTGGGGAAACAGAAATCAACACCGTCACGCGCAATGCGGCGGGCAGCCCAACCTACCGAATGTATAAAAACACCGACGTGGCCAATGAAATTTCAGCTGGGTCTGCTCTCGTCAAACCAACGGACTTTGACACTGAGTTGCTGCAAGGTTTCCAACCAGCCGCCTTCATTGCAACTCCGGTCATCAAGGCGTTGGATACAACCGAAACAGCGGTGCTGGAATTTGCAGACGGCATGCGTAACTTTATGGACCGGAATTTGGATCAAACCATTTTCATCCATGGGGGCCATTGGCTTGCCAAGCCAGAAGATCCACCGGGCTTGCGGTTAAACAAAACCTTTGGGCGTTCCAGCAATCAAGAAATGCTGAATGGTGGTGCCGCACTTGATATCAAAGCCGATGACTTTGTGTTTTTGCGTCCGACCCAAAGCGAAGCTGTTTTCCTCCAATTTGGTGATATTGCTGTGTATGAAGACGGCAAGATCACCGGCTTTTGGCCGGTGTTTCCAGCTTCTGCATAGGGAGCGAAAACCGGTGCCATGGGCCCCAATGGGTCTCAATGGACCTTAAAGGCATTGCGGGGCTTTAGATTTGTGGCTATGAAACTCATCAGCACATGAGCAATAGAGTTTTTAATGACAAATCTAAAATGGACGTACTGGAACCGAAAAACCCATTATTGGGGGGCAATTCTATGCGCCATCCCCGTCCTGCTTGTCATCGGCACAGGCGTTCTGCTGTTGCTGAAAAAGGAAAGTGATTGGATTCAGCCGCCCAGTATGCGGGGGCAGGGAACTGTTCCTCAGGTGGCCTTCAGCGATATTTTGGCGGCCGCCCAAAAGGTGCCGCAAGCAAAGGTCACCTCATGGGAAGACATAGATCGCTTAGACGTGCGGCCTGAAAAGGGCATTGTTAAAATACGCGCCCAGAATGATTGGGAAATTCAAATCGACCACCAAACAGGGGCCATCTTGCAGGTGGCGTTTCGGCGGTCAGGCACCATTGAAGCCATTCACGACGGCACTTATTTTCATGATGCCGCAAAGCTATGGATCTTTCTGCCTTCAAGTCTCGTGCTTTTCGTGTTGTCTCTAAGCGGGCTTTATATGTTCTTCTTCCCAATCGTGAAAAAACGGCAGATGCGCAAGCGGGCAAAAGCGGCCCAAGCGGCAAAAGCATCTCAAGCCAATCAATAGTATTAGCAGTCAATAAGGTTAAAAGGTAAATTCCAGCCCCACTGTCACCCCAAAGCCCGGCTCATTGCTGCCAGAACCATGGGTGCGATAAGCTTCATCCAAAATATTATTGAGGGCGAGGTTAAGCTGCACATCCTCTGTAATTTGTTGAGTGCCATAGAGATTCAGCAACATATATCCCGGCGTTCCCCCCGGTGGAATGCGCTCCCCGTCGCTCATGTCACCTTCGCTTAATTGATCGGCTTCTGCCACATAGGTCGCACTCGCGCTAAACCAGTAGCGATCATTAGGATGCCAATTCACTCCTGCGGTGGTGGTGAACGGCATGGTGCGGCTGATCGGTTCAAAAATACCGCTGATTGGATTTTGAAGCGAGGTCTCCAACCACGTAAAATTTCCAAACAGATCGATTGTATCGTTCAGATAATAGTGCCCACTCACCTCAACGCCCTGCACATATCCCTCAGAACTGTTTTGTTTGCTCACTTCCGTCAGCCCACCAACAATACGCCCTGTGGGTGTGCTGGTAATGTGGTCCGTAATTTCAGTGTAGTAATAGGTTGCGGCGAGATCGTATTGGGATGAAAATTTCTTATAGCCAATTTCATAGGTCAGAAATGTTTCCGGGTCGAGCGTGGTGGCCGCCACTTCTGTTTCAGTAGAGCGACTTTTCCCATACCGGCTTAGATCAGCAATGTTGGGGGCGCGAAAAGACTGGCTCACCCCGGCCCAAACCTTGTCTGTGTCTTCTCCGGTTAAGTCATAGAGAACACGTAGGGAGCTGGAAAAGTTACGCCAATTATTCTCATAAGCAGCCGACGTGCCAGAGATAGGATCTTCATACTTTCCAATGTCTGCGGCCACATAAGAGTAGCGCCCGCCAAGATCCAAAACCAAGCGATCTGATAAAGGTAGGCTCGCCTGCGCAAAGAGGCCAAGCTGTTCATAGACCGCATCATCCCCAACGGGGCCTTGAATACGCACCCGGTCAAGACTGCCGTCCGGGTTGTAGTCTGTGCGGTGGCTATCAAGGTCATCGCGGTAGTAATCGATGCCATACACAAAATCTGCAAATGGCGTGTCGCTGGTGAGCTGTAGGTCAAACCCGCTCATGGTCGAACGGAAGCCTTGCATAATCCGGCTTCCATCACTTTTAATACGGTCCCCATCTTCTTCCCACATCTGTTGCGAAAGAGTGAGGCTCAACTCGTCTAAAGCCGGGTGTAGCTTCACCCCGGTAAACGACACATAGCTCAAATGACGTTTTTGATCTTTCAATCGTTTTAAGTCAGATCCGACATCCGTACCCGCAAAGCTCTTGGAATATTGTGTGGAATGAGTGCGCCAAACATCGTCTTGGTCCGTGCTTTGGTGAGCCGCTGCAAAGGTCCATTGGGGGCTGAGTGCCACATCCACCCGCGCATCAATGTTTTCTTCGTCATAGCCCGTATGCGGAAGTTCCCCCAGTTCGGCGGCTTGCACATTGCCAAAGGCTTTGCGGGAATACCCAAGGTGTAAACCCCATGCGCCCCCCACGCCGACATTGCCTTCCGTGCGCACGATATGGCTCTCTTCACCTGAAGCATAGCGATAGGCAGCGCGTCCATGCGTGAAAAATGTATCGGCAGCTTCATCTTGATAGCCACTCTGCTTGCTCTCTAAATAAACCGTGCCCCCAATAGAGTCACTGCCGTAGAGAACTGAGGAAGGGCCAGAGAGCAGGGCTAGGCTCTCAATAGAATGGAGATCGATGAGCGAGAAATATTCATTCGGCCCGTCGCGGTACACTGAATTATTATATCGAATGCCGTCTATGAGGGTCAGCGTGCGATACCCTGTAAATCCCCGAATGAAGGGGGAGCCGTGCCCATTGGCCGTCTTCTGCACCATCACGCCGGGTGTTTGCGCCAGCGCTTCTGGAAGGGTGCGGACTTGTTTGTGGGAGAGTTGCTCAGCCTCCTGCACATATACACTATGGGGAGCATCTTTGGTGAGCACGTCTTTGCGCATTGCGGAGACGGCAATGGGTGCCAACCGCGTCACGGCAACGGTGGTGTCAGTGGCCTCATCTGTGGCAAGGGCAGGGCTGATACTCACACTAAGTACAGCGAGCATTGTCGTCAGATACGAAGCAGTAGAGTGGTTACACCCGATAGTGACATATTTCACAACACACCCCAAAAAATACGCATGACCTAGATCGGAGTATTGATATTGAACATGTGAATCGTTATCAATGAAAAAAATCACATGAGAATGGCTTGCAGTATTAACGGCCATTATTGGCGTCGGTATCCATCGATGCGCTTCTAAGACCAGGGACACACACATGAAAATCAAAGGATTACTGTCAGTAATCGCATTTGCAGGCGGTATGCTCGCCAGCAACATTGCGTCGGCAGATGAAAGCTTGTGGCTTTACGCAAAAGGCACAGACACACGCCCACAAGGCACATTCGAGTTGAAATTGAGCAATATTTCCCGGATTGGGAAAAGCTCTGGCGATTATGTCTTCAACGACATCCGCCCTGAAATCGAATACGGCATTACTGATTCTTTGACGATCACAGCCGAGATCATGATTTTTAATCACAACTATTCTGTGAATGATCCAAACTTGCAGCCGATGCACGACACCCAAGGTGGTGCCGGTGGTCGTTTCAACAAAACGCAGTTCGGTGGCTATGAAATTGGTCTGAAATACAATGTGTTGAGCCCTTACAAAGACTACGTCGGTCTTTCCTTAGGTCTTGGGTATGACCACCGCGACAAATATCGTCTCGATGGCGCAGACATCAGTCAAGACTCTGTATCAGCAACTGTATTCCTGCAGAAAAACTTCATGGACGATACATTGATCTTTGTGATCAATCCAAAAATCGAACTAGAGCGCCGGACATCACCGGACGTTTTGGAAGAAGAAATTTCCTTGGAGCTATCTGCCGGCGTTGCGTACCGGGTCGCACCAAAATGGTTCGTTGGTTTGGAATATCGTCACCAGTCAGATTATTTGAGCCCAGAAGAGTTTGGCGTCACAGACCCCGGTCTGCACCGTTCAAGCTGGGATTTGGATGACATCCGTATTGGTAGCCAACACCAAAACGGCAACTACTTCGGCCCAACTGTTCACTACGCTGAAAAAGACTGGTGGGTGACCGCTGGTGTACTTGCCCAAATTTGGGGCGGCGGTTCTCAGCATTCCTATTCAGAAAATGGGAAAAACTGGGATGAGCATGAGCGCATCCATGCGGGTGTAACAGTAGCTTACAACTTCTAAAATTAGGTGATGGATTATGAAATTGGATAGACGTGAATTTGGTAAATCCATCGCTCTCGCTATGGCTGGCCTTGCACTTTCGAGTGCAAGGCTATCTGCCAAAACCTATCTCACCGTAGACCAAGCCAAGCAGGTCTTATGGGGGGATATGACAATGGAGCAGGTCGCAGTCAAGCTGACATCAGATCAGGTTGATGCCATTGAAGACAGCTCTGATACGAATGTACGCAACGAGAACTTGAATGTTTGGAAAACCCAAGATGGCGGGTGGTTCATTGTCGACCAAGTCATTGGCAAACATGAGAACATCGATATTGCCGTCGCGTTGACCGCTGAGGGCAAAGTAAAAGGGATCGAGATCCTAACCTACCGAGAGACCTATGGGTTTGAAATTGAGAACGCTGACTGGCGGGCGCAGTTTCACGGTAAAGATGCATCAGAACATTTGGAACTCGACGAGCAAATTCAAAATATTACAGGCGCCACCCTGTCATGCAGTCATATTACCGACGGCATCAATCGCTTGACCCATACGTGGCTGCACGTTCTAAAAACGCTCTAAGAAATCGGCAAAACCATGAATACGCTCAATCGGTGCCGTCCCCTCTTAGGGACCTTTGTGGAGGTGTCCGTTTCCGCAGAGGCCAGCGATAAAGAACTGATTGAGCTCTCCAACAAAGCATTCGATGAAGTAAACAGAATTCATCATGCGATGAGTTTCCATGATGAAGCCAGTGAGCTGAGTAGCCTCAACAAAACAGCCCACCTCAAACCCCACAAGCTCTCCCATGACATGTGGGTTGTCTTGTCCCAAGCATATGCGTTGAGCGCTTTAACAGAGGGCCTATTTGATGTGTCCGTAGGGCAAGAGTTGGTCGCGCAAGGCGCTTTGCCCAACCATCTTGCCCGACAGCATTCAACCGGCACATGGAAAGATATCGTCCTAGAGGAAGGCTCGGTTTTTTTTAAGAAACCGCTTCTGCTCGATCTGGGAGGCATTGCCAAAGGATATGCGGTTGATTGTGCACTTGCCAAACTCTCCTCAGCCACCAGTGCTTTGGTGAATGCGGGGGGCGACTTGGCGTGCACACAGTGGCAAACAACACCGGTCAGCATCCGCCATCCATTAGCAAAAGGCACAGGTATTTCCCTTCCCATGAGTGCCCCGGCGATTGCAACGTCAGGCTGTTATTTTCAGGAAGCGGGAAGCGTGATGATCGATCCGCTCACCCGTACACCAATTGAGCGTAAAGAGAGCGTGTCGGTTTTTGCCCCGACGTGTATGTTGGCAGACGCTTTGACAAAGGTTGCGTATCTCGATAAGCACAGGGGCGCTCTCTTAAAACAACTGAATGCGCACGCTGTCAGCATTGATGAGCAAGGACATGTTATTATGGGGGAGGCTGACAAGTGATCCGATTGAAAGTACCCCGCATCTATCGGATCATCCTTTATGTGGCGCTCGCAACAAGTTGGGTGTCTGGCATTGCCTTTTTCGTATTCCGTAACTGGGTGCGCATCGAAGGTGCCTTTGGCCCCCAACATCACCCCTGGCAGTTTTCTATTTTGTCCATTCACGGCGGTGCAGGTTTTGCGATGATGCTTCTCTTCGGGGCATTTTGTGCGGCTCATTTTCCCCTAGGCTGGCGCTCAAAACGAATACGCGGGTGGGGCATTGCCCTGGTGAGCATCATCGCGCTGCAAGTCATCACAGCCTATTGTCTTTATTATTTGGCACATGAAATGTCGCGCGAAGTGATCGGATATGTGCATTTGATCACGGGAGTTCTCCTCCCGCTCTTGTTGTTCTTCCATATCCTGTATGGTCGGCGCTCAAGCCCCCAGTGATTACTAAAGCGACTGCAATACGGTGAAAGGAGATATTGACATGAAAATCCTCCAAAACATGTGCTTGGTTTTGGCTGCTTTCATTCTCGCTGCATGCGCCTCCGCCAAAACACCTCATACTGAGTTTCTCGACTTATTAGACTACGAAGCACAAAACCGTGCCTTTGCATATCAATCTGTTACGCGTAAGGCGCAGAGTGCAACGCAGGAGGACAGCGCCCCCTTTTGGCAGGCCTATGCAGATCTTGAGGTCCTCAATCGCGAGCGTTACAAACCCTATTTGCAAAAGTATCATGTACCAGCAGAAGCACGGTGGACCACCCGCGTGCGCGGATGGGCAGGGGGCGTGGTTGGCAGCATGTTCCCACAAACCGCTTTGACCCAAATTCATCAAGCGACAGTGGCCTATATTCCAAAACTGCACCGCTTGGCGGCACTGGCCCCCGCCGATGCTGACCCGCTTGAAAACCTCAAAACCAAGGAATTCTTCGCCTTCGTTGTAGCCCAAGAAGAAGTACAAGCAGAGGCAATGGGGCTATTGGCTCAAGGCCAAATCTTGCAAGGGGCAACACACATCAATAGCTTTGTGCAGCAACATAGAGTGCCGCTTCCCTCCTCCCCGGAGCAGTAAGCGATGCCGTCTCTCAGCTTACGTTCTTAAAATCCCTTCGATCCGGTTTTTCAGAGCGGGCACCACATCCTGTGCAAACCACGGGTTTCGTTTTAGCCATCTATTGTTGCGGGGGCTGGGATGGGGAAGAGGCAGCGTTGCGGGAAGGTGCTCTTGCCACCGGGCAACATGCTGGGTGAGTGTCTCTTTACTGTCCGCGTCCATATGCCAGTCCATCGCATAGCGCCCAATGATGAGGGTGAGGTCAATATGTGGCAGGCGATCCAGTAGCGATTGTCGCCACGCAGGCGCACATTCTGCGCGCGGCGGCAGGTCGCCACTTTTGCCCGTGCCCGGATAACAAAACCCCATCGGAAGAATGGCAATCTTTTCTGCATCATAGAAATCATCCCTCGAAATCCCCATCCAATCGCGCAATCGTTCCCCGGAGGGATCATCAAAGGGAATGCCCTTGTCGTGCGTGCGGCGTCCGGGCGCTTGCCCGGCAATAAGAATGCGGGCATTTGGATGGGCCTGCAAAAGCGGCTTTGGCCCCAGCGGCAAGTCCTTGCAGAGTGTGCACTCTGAAATCGCCTTCAATAGGGCGGGAGTGGAAAGGGCGTCCGGGCGCATGTCTACTTTCATCGGTCCTTCAGGAACAAAGCAAAAGGGTACTCCGAAAAAGGCGGACGTGCACCCCAAGTCAAAAAAGGCTCCCGACCCATGAAGGGTGGAAGCCTCTTTGCATCAAGCCAATGGGCTTAACCTATTTTTGATCCAAGCTGCGTACCGCGCCGCGTGCCGCATTGGTTGTCAGAGCCGCATAAGCTTGCAGCGCAACTGAAACTTTACGCTTGCGCCCAACTGGCTTCCACGCGTCCGCGCCTTTTGCTTCCATGGCAGCGCGCCGTTCTGCAATCACATTGTCAGGCAGGTCAAGGCGGATGCTCCGGTTGGGAATGTCAATGACGATCGGGTCGCCTGTCTCCACCAAACCAATGACGCCGCCCTCACCAGCTTCAGGTGAAACGTGGCCAATGGAAAGACCAGAACTCCCACCAGAGAACCGGCCATCTGTTACCAAGGCACAATCCTTGCCCAAGCCTTTAGATTTGAGGTAGCTGGTTGGGTAGAGCATTTCCTGCATGCCCGGCCCGCCTTTTGGCCCTTCGTAGCGAATGACAACAACGTCGCCCGGTTTCACTTTGTTGGTTAAAATGCTGGACACCGCATCGTCTTGACTTTCAAACACAATGGCCGATCCACTGAACGTCAAAATGCTTTCGTCCACACCGGCTGTTTTCACGATGCAGCCTTCTGTGGCCATGTTGCCAGACAACACCGCAAGACCACCATCTTGCGAAAACGCATGGGCGGCTGTGCGGATCACGCCGTTTTCACGGTCGAGGTCCAGTTCTTTCCACCGTGCCGCTTGGCTAAAGGCCACTTGGGTGGGAACGCCACCCGGTGCAGCTTTATAGAAGTGATGCACGTCTTTATCATCGGTCCGCATCACGTCCCAATTGTCCAACGCCTCGCCCATTGTGGCGGCATGTACGGTTGGCGTATTGGTGTCAATTAAACCTGCCCGGTCCAATTCACCCACAATGCCCAACACGCCACCAGCTCTGTGAATGTCTTCCATATGCACGTCTGCTTTCGCGGGCGCTGCTTTACAGAGACACGGCACTTTGCGCGAGAGGCGGTCAATGTCGTCCATGGTAAAGGGGACTTCGCCTTCATAGGCAGCGGCCAACAAGTGCAACACTGTGTTGGTCGAGCCGCCCATTGCAATGTCGAGGGTCATCGCGTTTTCAAACGAGGCAAAGTTGGCAATGCTGCGCGGCAAAACAGAGGCGTCATCGTTCACGTACCAGCGTTTGGCCAAATCAACGATGCGTCGCCCGGCATCCCGGAACAATTGTTCGCGGTCCGCATGGGTTGCCAAAACCGACCCGTTGCCCGGCAACGATAGCCCCATGGCTTCGGTCAGGCAGTTCATGGAGTTGGCTGTAAACATGCCAGAGCAAGACCCACACGTCGGACACGCAGAGCGTTCAACATGAGCGACTTCTTCATCGGTAAATTTATCATCGGCGGCCATCACCATGGCATCCACCAAATCAATGGCCTGCTCAATGCCGTTCAACGTCACCTTGCCAGCTTCCATCGGGCCACCGGAAACAAAGATCGTTGGAATGTTCAAACGCATAGAAGCATTCAACATGCCCGGCGTGATCTTGTCACAGTTGGAAATGCACACCAGCGCATCAGCACAGTGCGCATTGACCATATATTCAATACTGTCGGCAATCAGGTCGCGGCTTGGCAGGGAGTAGAGCATGCCCCCGTGACCCATCGCGATGCCGTCATCAATCGCGATTGTATTGAATTCTTTGGCAACGCCGCCCGCTTTTTCAATTTCACCGGCAACCAATTGGCCCAAGTCTTTCAGGTGGACATGGCCGGGCACAAATTGAGTGAAGCTATTGGCAACCGCAATAATCGGCTTTCCGAAGTCATCATCGGACATGCCGGTCGCGCGCCAAAGGCCACGCGCACCAGCCATGTTACGGCCATGGGTAGAAGTTCTGGAAAGATATGGGGGCATGAGGGCCTCTCTAAATGGTCGGTAATATTGGCTCAAAGATAGGGCACTTTGAAATGTATGTGAAATATATTAATATGACCCAACTAATATATTTTGGATATTTATATGCGCATTCGTCAGTTAAAGCATTTCGCCACAGTGGCGCAAACCCTGCACTTTGGGCGGGCAGCAGACTTGTTAGGCATGACGCAGCCGCCTTTGAGCCAATCGATCATGGCTTTGGAGCAAGAGATCGGCGCGCCGCTTTTTGTGCGCACGAAGCGCAGTGTCGCGCTCACCCCGTTTGGGGCCGCGTGGTTAGAGCCGGTGCATCAGGTTTTGGAGGGCATGGCGGCATTGCCCCAAATTGCCCATGAGCTCAAAGAAGGCACATCAGGCCGCCTCCAAATTTCATTTGTCAGCACCGCCGACTATAGCGTTCTACCTAAGCTGGTACGCAACTACACAGAGCTTTTCCCCAAAGTGGACGTGGCGCTGACGGAAGCCACAAGTGATGTGCAAATTGAAAAGCTGTTGGGGGGAAAGGTCGATATCGGCATTGTCATCCCGCCCCCCAATGGGGTTTTCCCAAAGCCGTTGTCCTATCTGCCTTTGCTCACCGAACCCTTGATTGCTGCCGTACCAGAAAGCTGGGTCGCCGCGCAAACATTGCCAATGCCTAAAGGGTTGTTGTCGCCGGAGCGTGTGGTGGATGCGCCACTCATCCTATTCCCCCGTCACAGCGCCCCCGCGTTTCATGACTTGGTCACGGGCTATATCGCAGCTCATGATGGCACGCCGCAGATTGTGCAAGAGGCGGTTCAAATGCAAACCATCATCAGCCTTGTGTCTGCGGGCATGGGCATTGCGCTGGTCCCTGCGTCCTTGCGCAACCTTGCCCGCACCGGTGTGCGCTATATGGATTTGGCCGGTGATGCGCCCGTGTTGGAAACCGGCCTTGCATGGAACGGCGAAAACATCACGCCCCCCGTCGCACATTTTCTCCAAATCGCACAAGAGGTTGTGGCGCAAAACGCCCCCCTATAGGGCACAAGGTCTGTTGTCCAAGAGGGATGAATTGTCTAGGCTTCGCCCTCAAGCCGTTTGAAGGAGAGACGTGGTGGATATTGAATTTGCGACAAAGTTTTTCGGGGCGCTTTTTGCCATCATGAATCCGTTTGTGAACCTCCCCTTTTTCCTCGCTCTAACCGCTGAGAAAAAAGTTGCCGAGCAGCGCCGCATGGCAATGCAGGTCACACTTTACACGGCAATCATGTGCGTTGTTTTTGCGGTGGCGGGCAATGCAATCATCGGCTTCTTTGGTATTTCCGTTGATAACTTCCGAGTAGCCGGCGGGCTTGTTTTATTGGGCATCGCCTTTTCAATGCTGAACGGTAAAGAGATCACCGCCCACGAGCGCGGCGCCCATGAAAAAGTCCATGACGGGGAACAGGATAACATCAGCTTCTACCCGATGACGTTTCCTTTGATTGTCGGGCCGGGCACAATCGCCACCCTCATCATCTATTCAGCCCAAACGCAAGGCACCGCCCAGCTCTTTGCGTATGGTGCAGTGCTGGCCGCAATTTTAGCCGCACTGTTGGTGGCCTTCTATTTTGCGTCAACCATTGGCCACCTATTGTCCACCCAAATGCGCGTCATCATGACCCGCTTGATGGGCATGATCTTGGCAGCGATTGCAGTGGAAATGGTTTTGGACGGCATTAAGGCCATCCTGCCTGGACTGGCCTGACCTTACGCCCTCCGGGTGGTGCCGCTTGTGCGTCCATAGGCAATGAGCTTCTCCGCAAGGAAGTTATATAATAAGCGCACGCGCAAGCTCGACTTCAGGTCTTCATGGTGGGCCAGCCACATTTCCATGTCGAACCCAAATTGATTGTGGAGAATAGGAACCAGTTCGCGAGTGCGTTCGGCAATGCCCATTTGTGCCCCGCCAATGCCTGCGCCTGCACGCAGCAACGCCAATTGTGCCAACTCAGAATCCGAGCGCAGCGAAAATGTTTTCCGCGAAATGCCCAACCCATCCTGATCCAGCAGTTCAAAAATGCGCGGGTTCGCGTCATAGCCAATGACAGTGTGGTGCGCAAGGTCCTCAACCGTATCTGGCAGCGTATGGTTTTTCAGATAGTCTTGATGCGCATATAGCTTCACTTTCAGCACACCAACCTTACGGGCAATAAGGGCCGTTTGGGTTGGGCGCGCCATGCGCAGGGCAATGTCGGCATCGCGTCGCAGCAAGTCTTGCTGGCGATCATCAAGATTAAGCTCAATGTCGATGTGGGGGTGGCGTTGCCTAAATTCAGTAATGAAAGGCGGCAGCACTTCGGCCCCCATAATTTGGCTGGTGGTCAGCCGCACGGTGCCACGCGCATCTTGCGCCTCGCCGCTTGCCGCCCGAGTGAACGCGGCGACGGCTGCTTCCATTGCTTCTGCGTGGGGCATAAGGGCGAGTGCCGCATCTGTAGGGGTCAGTCCCATGCGGGAGCGTGTAAAAAGAGACGTGCCCAAGCCAGCCTCCAAACCGTCAACATGGCGGCCAAGCGTCGGTTGGGTCAGTTTCAGCGCGTGCGCCGCCGCAGATAGGCTGCCATGGCGCATAACGGCTAAAAAGGATCGATAAAATGTCCAGTCGAGATCTCTTTTTTCCATACATAAATGTATATCTTTTAGAGAAAAATGGAAATTTATATTCGAATTAATTGACGTTACATCTAAGGCTCCCGCAATCAAAGAGATTAGGAGAGCCTAAAATGACCCAGACCTTACACTCCACACAGCCTAAAACCCTTTTGGTTATTGGGGCGACCGGCGGCATCGGCGGCGAAATTGTGCAAGCTTTTGGACGGGCAGGGTGGAAAATCCGCGCCCTCACGCGCAAGCCCAAAGCCGCCCAAAAGGCTTACACACATTTAGGACCCGTTGAGTGGTGCAAAGGCGACGCGCTGAAAGCCAAAGACGTGGCGAAGGCGGCCAAAGGTGTGGACGCTATTTTTCATGGGGCCAATCCACCGGGCTACGCCAAGTGGCGTGAGCGGGCCATTCCCATGCTGGCGCATTCTATTGCCGCCGCGCAAGCGTCTGGCGCGCGTTTGCTGTTTCCCGGAAATATCTACAATTTTGGGCCGGGCGCTTGGCCGCTCTTGTCTGAAACCTCCCCCCAATATCCAGAAACGGAGAAGGGGGCTATTCGCGTGGAGATGGAGCAGATGATCGCCAAGGCAAACATCACCTCTCTCATCGTCCGCGCTGGTGATTTTTTCGGCGCCCATGCACCGGGGTCTTGGTTGCAAAACGCCGTGGTGAAACCGGGCCAGCCGATCACCTCTGTTGTCTATCCGGGACTGCATGATAAAGGCCATGCGTGGGCCTATTTGCCCGATTTGGCCGAAACATTTCGCAAGCTGATGGAGGCCGAAACACGGTTGGCCGACCACGACCTGTTCCACTTTCGCGGCCATACATTTGAGCGCGGCATTGAGATGGCCAACGCCATTGCGCGCGTAGCAGGCAACCAAGACATGCCCATCAAAAATCTCCCGTGGACACTGCTCAAGCTCGCCTCGCCTTTTAGTGCAACCTTAAAAGGACTTTTAGAAATGCGTTATCTGTGGCGCGAAACCATTGAACTGGACAACGCCAAACTCGTCGCCTTCCTCGGTGCCGAACCCCACACCCCTCTAGACCAAGCCCTACACGCGGCTTTAGACGGCCTAGGCTGCCTCGATGAACACGCAATGCTGGGCACACCGCATCCCGTCTAATCCAGACATCCCTCGCATTCTTCTAGAGTGCGGGGGGCGTCGCACAACTTTGGATGCCGAGGCGGTTGAAGGGTTTGATATGTTTAATTTTTCTGCTGTTCAAAGTCCTGAGTCTGCACTTTGGTTCCGAACTATCAAACGCTTCTCTCCCTTTGGCGCCTAACTACTCCAACTTTCGCTTAACGCTTCAGCCTGCTTCAAACATAGTTCAACGGCTTCATCTGCCCGGTCAGGTGGGTAACGCCACTTTCTCAATGCTCGACGAACAAGATTACGAAGTTTCGCTCTTACGCTATCGCGCACTTGCCAATCTACTGTCGTGCTTTTCCTCAGTTGTGCAGTGACATGTTTCGCCAGTTCTCGAAGGTTATTATCTCCAAGTTCTTTCACAGCAGATTCATTCTGAATTAACGCACGATAGAAGGCGACTTCATCCGGATTTAGGCCGGACTTTTCTGCAATTTCGGCATCCTCAGCCATGTCTTTGGCCATCTGAATCAACTCTTCAATCACTTGAGCCGTTTCAATGGCGCGGTTGTGATATTTGCGTAGAGTTTCCAAGATTCTATCAGAGTATTTTTTCTCCGACACAACATCCGTTTTCATACATGCCTTCACCTCATCACGTAGTAAACGCTCCAGCAAATCAACAGCTAGGTTCTTCTCCTCTAGATTTGCCACATCTTCCATAAACTCAGGGGACAGCAGTCCAATATTCGGCCTATCTAACCCGACCAAGTTAAAAATATCATCGACACCATCAGCAACAATTGCGTTATCAATTATCTGCTTTAGGGCCGAATTTTTCTCTTCATCTGTCCGACGCTTGTCGACTGTTGTAAATTTAGTAATCGCGTTCTTCACCGCGCCAAGAAAAGCTATTTCTTTCTTGAGCCGCGAAACTTCATCCATAGTGCTACACAGCGTGTATGCCTTGCTGATAGCAGCCATGACATCGAGAAAACGCTTCTTGCCGTCTAGCTTCTTATCGGCTCCCTGCGCACCTAATATGTGGTTCATTGCGCCGGGTAGTAATTCTAGGGCGTTGTCTTCAAACCCGCTATAATCGAAGCCATGCAAAATGCCTCGAACAACATCCATTTTCTCCAGCAAAATGGAATAGGCCTCATGTGTGTCGTGAGTAGGCTTACCCTTACCATTTGACCCAGTGTATGTTTTTAGGGCCTGCTTGAGTTCGTTAGCAATACCTATGTAATCAACGACGAGCCCGCCCGGTTTATCTTTGAATACCCGATTGACGCGCGCAATCGCCTGCATCAAATTATGCCCCTTCATAGGCTTATCAATATACATCGTATGGCAATTTGGCGCGTCAAAGCCCGTTAGCCACATATCCCGCACGATCACTAACTGCAGAGGATCGTTCTCATCCTTAAAGCGCTTCTCAAATAACTTCTTTGTTTCTTTGCTGTAAATATGAGGGCGCAGTTTGTCTTTGTCAGATGCAGACCCCGTCATGACAATTTTGACGGCTCCCTTTGTCGGGTCCTCATCATGCCAATCTGGCCTCAGGGCAATGATGGCATCATACATCTCCACGCAAATATCGCGGCTCATACAAACAATCATACCTTTTCCCGGCATGCTCGCTATGCGTTCTTCGAAATGTTGGACGAGATCTTTTCCGACTTCGGCAACCCTTGGTTCGCTACCAACAAGTTTTTCCAGAGTGGCCCATTGAGATTTTGTCTTTTCACGCGTCGAAGCGTCTTCCTCATCTTCGATGACCTCGTCTACGTCATCGTTAAGTGCTTCAATCTCTGCCTCATTAATATTTAGCTTAGCCAAGCGGGATTCATAGAAGATAGGAACCGTTGCGCCATCATCGACAGCATCCTGAATGTCATAAATGGAGACATAGTCGCCAAAGACCGCGCGCGTATCTTTATCCCCCGTGTCAACCGGCGTCCCTGTAAACCCAATGAAAGACGCGCCCGGCAATGCGTCTCGCATATGCTTTGAATATCCAAACGTATACTTGCCTGTCTTTGGATTCAGCTTGGCCTTGTCGCCGTATTGGCTACGGTGAGCTTCATCACTCACAACGACAATGTTCTTTCGCTCACTTAAGATCGGATGTGTTGTTTCGCTGTTCTCCAACGCAAACTTCTGAATGGTCGTAAAAATGATCCCGCCAGATTGGCGCGAAGCAAGCATCTCGCGTAACGCGTCGCGGTCCCCAGCTTGCACGGGTGTCTGCTTCAGCGTTTCCGCCGCCATGCTAAACGTATCATGAAGCTGTCCGTCCAGATCATTGCGGTCTGTGACCACAACAATCGTCGGGTTGTTCATATCCGGCTGGGCCAGTAATTTCCCCGCATAGCACACCATAGAGATCGATTTACCCGATCCTTGAGTATGCCAAACAACACCGGCTTTACCGGCCTTGTCGCCCTGAGCCTTGGTTGCCGAAATAGTGGCATCAACCGCCGCGCGGACGGCGTGGAATTGGTGATACCCGGCGATTTTTTTGATCGTAACGCCATTGTCTTGCTCAAACAGAACAAAGTGACGCATGTAGTCCAACAGCAACTCAGGCTGGAAGAACCCCTTAACAAGCGTTTCCAACGCATACTCAAACGGTGGCCTATCTTTTTCATGCCCGACCGTGCGCCACGCCATGAAACGCTCTTTGTTCGCCGTCAGCGACCCAACACGCGCATGCAAACCATCACTAATCACCAAAGCCTCGTTAAAAGTGAATAGATCAGGAATCTCTTCTTTGTAGGTCCGCAGCTGTTGGTAGGCGGACCAAATATCCGCGTTATTATCGGCTGGGTTTTTCAACTCCAATACCGAAATTGGCAAGCCATTGATAAACACAATCACATCCGGGCGACGGTTCCCCTTGGTGCCTGTAATCGTGTACTGATTAACCACAAGGAATTGATTATTCCCCACAACATCAAAATCAATCAGATGCACATAGTCCGTTTTCTCCTCGCCGAACGCATCCTTAAACGTGACCTTCACACCTTCCAACAAGAACTGATGAAACGCTTTGTTGTTTTTGATCAGAATGGGCGTCTCTGGCTTTGCCAATTGTAGCGCGACCTGCTCCAACGTCTCCGCTGGTACATGCGGGTTAATCACCCCGAGACGATCTACCAACCGATCATGCAGGATAATTTGGCGATAGTCGGCGCGCTCTGGCGCAGGCCCATCGGAGGCAATATCGTACCCGCAAATATAGTCGTATCCGATGGATTGAAACCAATCGAGGCAGAGCTGTTCGAGTTGATCTTCTGTTATCATGCTGGTGCCCCGTTAGTCCTTTCTTTTTCTTTACTCATCTCCGCAGCTTTTTGACGGATGGATTCTGCTGCGATGGAAACAAAATCATCAGGGAACTGGGCCTGTTTTAGTTGACGTCGAACAATGTTCTTCAAGCGAGAAAGCTGAGAGTCCCGCACATACCAATCCACCCCAGCTTTGTTTCGAATAAAGTCTAGCACCGTCGTTACGATGCCTTTCATCGTCGCTTCAGAAGTTTTGTTCTTTACGCTGTCGTCAACGATTAGAGCTAAGATCAACTCACGCTTTACAGCATCAGTTTCTGCAATCACAAAGTCGTTCACAGTGGCAGGAGCTGCCATCATAACCTGGTTCTCAGTGGGAGCAGGTTTAGGTTTATTGCGATTTTCAATAGCTTCGCTGATAAGCTCATTACAATATCCAGATGCGCCAATTACATCTGGGAACAAGCTCCCATAATGAATGTTCATCTTTCTTAGATGCTGCAAACACGTTCGGCGATCTTCTGGTGAATTGGGAATGTGAATCTTGCAAAGATATTTGCTGAGCTCATTCGGATCATCAATATCCACGCCTGAATCCGTCAGTGCCTTCAATAAAGATGATTCAATTGTTTCGCGATATGGGGCCATAGTGAACAACCCCGCTTGATTGACCAATCGCCCATGGTCATCCTTCGAGGGCTCAACTATTTTAGGGTAATTGCGTGCAAGAGGATCATCTTCAGGATCCTTTACCAGATCTTCAATAAATGATTTATTCAGAACATAGATTACTCGGCTCTGGTTCTCTGGCTCGCCATCCTTGTCCACCCAAGTTGATGGATCTTCATTTAAGAAAGCAAAAAACAACGCGACGTAAGGTGCCGATGTCCAGTCAAGCAAAGGCGTTGCCAAACCGTGATGTTGCCCCATGGCCCAAATATCATCGTCATCAACATTATGAAAGGCACTGTCTGGTACACGACCACGAACAGAGAGTCGAAAATTATGTAGCTGCTTTTTAGCAATTTCCGCCTCAATAGCGCTAGATGAAAGCCGATCCAAAGACGGCTGCAAAGGCCAATCGAAACGGTGCTGCCCGCGAAAAACGTATTCATCTTCACGATGCCCAAATCGATAACTCTTAACGAGCGCGTGAAATTGCTCCCATGAATCTAAACGAGAGGCAGGAACCAGCCCGTCAACGTGTTTGTCATAAACTCCAAAACCCGGCCACGCGGGCAGGTTTTTATAGTGAACAGTATCTCGTTCTACATATTCTTCCTGTTCCGTCATCAAGACGCCTCACTCAAATCGATTTCACCAGAAAGGAGTTTGGGTAGGAGTGTGTCTCGGATTTGTTCTAGTGATTTGCTTTCCCGCACCAGATGTTCTTTTTGCTTATATAGCGAGGTAACAAATACTGAGTAGGCGATTGCGAGTTCAGCTTTGGGTGCAACAACTGCTTTGACAATAAGTTCTGACCAGTGCCTCCTGTATTCTTGGAACTCTTGCTTGCCTTGTACAGCATAGTAAACCCAGGCCGTTGGATATCCCTTGCCTGCCAATGGGATAACGTTTTGAGAAATATCAAACTTCTGGCACGACAAATGGATTACACAAGTGTGATCGCCAAAAATAAATAAAGGGTTTTCCGGAGAGGCCATAAATCCGGCCTCCTCACTATGGTATCCCAATAAGACATTGGCGCCCTGCTCATAAACTGGCACCGACCCAAAACTTTCCAACTGCCTTTTCGTATACGTTTTGGGGGGCTTTAATCTGCTTACAATTTCACCAATATTTTTCACGATCCACCCCTCCGGTATCTCGCCAAGTTCGGAAGTTACCAGAGAGGCAGGAAAGAGAGCGGCGGTGGCGGTTAGGGTTTTGATCTGTTCGGGGGAGAGCGTGTCGAGTTGGTCGACGGTTTTTCCGGCGAGGGCGGCCATGGCGGCGCGGGTGGGGTCTTGGCCGTTCTGGGTGGCTTTGATCTTCGCACGGGTGGGTTCAAAATCCACAAACCAGCTCTTAAACACCGCCTGCGCCATCTCCTCCAACGTTTGGTTGGTCTGACGGTTCAGCTCGATTTTTTCGTCAAGGCTACTCAATATGTTCGCAATAGTGTTCTGGCTTTGCCGATCGGGAAGCTGAAACTCCAAACTCCCTAGCGCCGATGTGTAGAGGTTTTTCTGAACACTCCCTATTGATAAATTTTCAATAGTGGGTCTGTTTGCTAACAAGACATAGAAGATAAATCGACCATTCCACTTAGCCTCATCAACCTTTATGTTAATTACTGCTCTATTTCCACACATATAGTTCTGCAGGATACCAATTCGGCCAATTGTTCCTGACTTACTAATCGCGAGAGTTCCGGGCTCAAAAAGAAGAGCGCTTTTTCCAGCGCTTTCGAAACCAGCCTGTGTCAAGGTTCTTGAGGTTTCCTTTACGTATCCATTATTTAGATCAACGGCGCGAAGCCACTTAACATCACCATCAAAATATTCCGGTTTTTTTTGCGTTGGGTTTACGTATCCTTCCTGAAAGATAGAACCTTCTTCAAGCCTAACGACCGACCACTTAATACTCATAACCCAACCCCGCCAAATTCTTTTTGATCTCTTCTTCCAACCGGTCGGACTCTTCGAACTGCCCTTTCAGCTGCGCGGTCAGCCGGGCCATTTTCTCAGCAAAAGGTTCACTGTCTTCTTCGACGTTCGCTGCGCCGACATAGCGACCGGGAGTGAGGACGTGGTCGTGTTTTTGGATCTCCGCAAGTTCTGCTGATTTCACAAAGCCCGCGACATCCGCGTAATTTTCGCCCATCTGCCAATTATGGAAGGCATCGGTGACTTGGTTTAGATCATCGGCTGTGAAGTCACGCAGAACGCGGTCTTTCATATAGCCAAGCCCACGCGCATCGATGAACAAAACTTCGCCCTTACGGTCCCGCAATTTGCGGCCAGCGGCGGTGGTGCGTGTGTCTTTGTTTTTGGTCAGAAACCAAATACAGGCGGGGATTTGCGTGTTGGTAAAAAGCTGCCCCGGCAAGGCGACCATGCATTCGACGAGATCTTCTTCGATCAGCTTTTGACGAATGGCCCCTTCATTATTGGTGTTGGAACTCATCGAGCCATTGGCAAGCAGCAAGCCCATCGAGCCATTGGGCGCAAGGTGGTAGAGCATATGTTGCAGCCATGCAAAGTTGGCATTGCCCGAGGGCGGCGTGCCGTATTTCCAACGGGGGTCATTTTCGCTGACACCGACGTCCCATTCCTTCATATTGAATGGCGGGTTGGCCATAACGTAATCCGCGCGCAGATCGGGATGCTGATTGTTGGTGTATGTGCTGGCGGGCTCTTTACCGAAGTTAAAATCAATCCCGCGAATGGCCATGTTCATGGCGGCCAATTGCCATGTGGTGTGATTGTATTCCTGCCCGTAGATGGACACATCGCCGATGCGGCCTTGGTGGGCATTGATGAAACGCTCCGACTGAACAAAGAAACCGCCTGAGCCCATGGCTGGATCGTAAACCCGGCCTTTGAAGGGCTCTAGCATCTGTACGATCAAGCTAACGATGGATTTGGGCGTGTAAAACTGACCACCCTTTTTCCCTTCGGCCAATGCGAATTGGCCCAGCATATATTCGTAGACGTGCCCGAGGATGTCTTGAGAATCCAGACTGGCGTGTGTGAAGGGAATTGTGGCGACAAGGTCGATCAGCTCGCCCAGCTTGGCTTGGTCAATTTGCAGACGGGTGTAGAGTTTGTTGAGAACACCCTTTAGCTTTGCATTGTCCGCTTCGATCTGCTCAAGCGCGTTGTCGATCAGGTGGCCAACGGAGCTAAACTTTTTTGTGGTGCCATCAGGGAGTGTGAGTTCAGCACCGCCAATGACCGTTTTGTTGTTGTCTTGCAGGAACTTCCAACGGGCAGCGGCAGGCACCCAAAAGACGTTGACTTCAGCGTAGTAGTCGCGCTGCTCAAGCTCGGCGGCAATTTCTGCGGCGTATTCTTCAGAGCCCGCGCCGCCGTAATCACTTGGATCGAGGTAATAGTCATGCTCGGCATTTTTGAGTTGCTCGGTCAGCGCGTCTTGGCGAATTTGGAAAGAATCTGAGACGTATTTAAGGAACACGAGGCCGAGTACAGTATGCTTGTATTGTGCAGCGTCCAAAGTAGAGCGGAGTTTATCCGCGGCGTTCCAGAGCTTTTTCTCGAGGCTGGATAGGAATTGTTGTTCTTCTGCTTGTGTCACTATTTACCCTTAATCCGGCCCTTGCGCCGCTAACCTATAAAAATCGCCCTGTTCGATCAAAGCGATCAAAATTCGACGGCTGCATCTGTCTGGAGTTTATGACTTCAAATGGAAGCCAGCTAGCCGCGCACAAGGTTTCAATTGAGTTTGACATACTGTGGCGCAATGAACCCCTGAGCGCCTGCAAATACTAGCTATCCGTTTTTCGCATCTAAAACTAGAAGTTTCCTAGTGAAAAGCTAGCAATATGTGGTGAGTTTTCCTAGTTCTTTAATCGTATGCTCTTGCAACCTTAACAAACGCGGGCGTGCGAAGATCAAGAGGGGTTTGGAAAAGACCTATCAAGCCGTGCTTGACGGAATGAGCCGTGATCTTGTTGAGATGCTTCGACGAACTGGAGAGCCGTAAAGTTGTTGTTCAGGGCTTTTGGGAGTCGACTGAGGAAGCGACGGTCATGTGCACTTCAGTATGGCAATGCGCTACGCTGATGCCAATGTGGTCCGCTGGGTGTCGATTTAACCTACGGATGACTCTCGGAGGTTACTATGTGGTTACTTTTCAAAAGTCACCACTAGCCAAACTCTTCTAATCCATTGATTTTATTGGTGCACCCGACACGATTCGAACGTGTGACCTCTGCCTTCGGAGGGCAGCGCTCTATCCAGCTGAGCTACGGGTGCTGAGTCGCTGTGTGAGGGGAAACCTCAAGGGACCGGGCGCACCATAGGGGGTTCGTGGCGGGCTGGCAATTCCTGATCCAGGGATTTTGATGAAATTGACGCAAATTTTGGGGAAAAACAGGGGCATGTGGGGGCGGGCTTAGAAACCGTGGGAAAAGTGCCTGTGTTGCCTGCGTGAAGGGCCTAAGCGAGGGGTGGGTTTGCGCTGATCTGCCGACCTGTCGGTCTAATTGCCAAAAGCACGCCGAAACACTAAGCTTTTGCCGATGGGGCTGGCCCACATAGGGGTTTTGTGATTATCTTGGGGCTGGGCACGGCAGGCCGGGCCCCCTCTATGTCGAACAAGTCTCGCGTATCGGAGATGTTATGGGTAATACAATTCGTCTTGAGCCGTTGCAGGTGTATATCGATCCGTCGGCAAAGCCGGTTGATCGCCGCTTGGATGCGCTTAAAGCCTATTGGCGCGGCAAGGCAGATGCCGTGGGCACATTGCCCAGCAGAGCCCAGATTACCCCCCGTGAAATGTTGCCCCATCTGCCCAGCATTCTATTGCTCAATGTGAGCGGGCAGGGGCGTTTTCCTAAAGATTTTTCCGTGCGTCTGTGTGGCACAGCCCTTGATGATTTGTTTGGCCAAGACATCACCGGCATGCGTTTAGATGAGCTGGTCTCGCCTCAATGGGTGAAGCTGGCCGCAGGCGCATTGGCCGTGGCGGGATTGCATCGGTGTCCCATTCGGTTTTATGGCCGCATTGATGTGCCCGGCGAAGTGGGCGCATGTTTGGAAGCCATGGTGATGCCGCTGTCCCATGATGGCCAGCAGGTTGATATGTTGCTGTGTGAAGTGATCACGATTCGCCAAATGGACCTACATGCGTTTCCAGAACTGACAGCCGACTTGCAGCAAGCCTTGGGCGCTTAATCAGACAGTCCGGCCGCATTGAGGGCACTCCCGTCTATTTTTTTTGAAGGCAACACGCCCTATGGCAGACCTGACAGCCTATACAGGTTTGTTTTTAGCAGCCCTGCTTGCGGCCACCCTTTTTCCCGCACAATCAGAAGTAGGTCTTGCTACACTTATCATGTCTGGTGATTATTCCATCAGTCTACTGATTATTATAGCTACGCTGGGCAATGTGTTAGGCAGCGTGGTGAATTGGCTCATGGGGCGCGGGGTAGAGCGGTTTGCCAATCGAAAATGGTTTCCCATCTCCCCAGCGCAAATGGCAAAGGCCAAGCGCCGCTATCATCGATATGGGCGGTGGAGCTTGTTGATGAGTTGGGCACCTCTCATCGGAGATCCTCTCACGTTGGTTGCAGGCGTGTTGCGTGAACCGCTGGGCAGTTTTTTAGTCTTAGTGACCCTTGCCAAGGGCGTCAGATATGCCGTGGTGGCGCTGATCGCCCTTGGGGTTATGGAGTGGACTTAACCAAGCGGGCTGTTGGCCCGGTCCACAAAATGCACACCTTCCAACGCCAATAATTCTTCCAGTCGTTCCGGGTTGCCAAGGGCTTCGGCATAAATGACACCGCCACGGGCAGCCGGTGCCCCGTCCAATCCCAAAATACGTTCCGCCATGTGTGCAGCGCCGAGTGCGGTAAGGTGTGTTTGTCCTTGAGGGTCGGCCAGAG
The DNA here is from genome assembly GCA_029209985.1 of Parvibaculaceae bacterium. Classification (GTDB taxonomy): domain Bacteria; phylum Pseudomonadota; class Alphaproteobacteria; order Parvibaculales; family Parvibaculaceae; genus NORP139. The sequence continues at coordinate 12,664 of JARGNZ010000014.1, read as the reverse complement.
AGAGCGTTTGCTGCATCTCGTGCCCGTGCGCGTCTTTACCGGTCACATGTACGACAATTTCGTGAGGGGCCCCGTCCCCCGGATTATACAACATGCCTTCTTGTGTTTTCTTTGAGAACAAATGCCATAGCCCTGAGCGCACCATGAAAGTGGAGGCCCAGCCCATGAACGCATTGTCTAACCCAAGGCGAACGCGAACGGATTGGGCACGGGTGGCAAAGGCAAGGCTTTCCACGTCAGGCATATTCAGGCGATACGTTGTGCGGGTGAGGCCGCTGGGGAATGTAACTTTCAACGGGTCTGTGAACGGTTTCATGTCCTGCCATGCCCCTTTTTCCCACCCCTTAAAGGTGGCGGTAAAGCCCTCGACAGACCCCGCCGCATCGGGGCCGCCGCGATCCTCTCCATAAAAAAGAATGGAAAGGTCAATCGCCTCAACCGTCGCCATCGTCTCTGCGGCGCGTTTCGCCAGAACCGCAGGTACGCCCGCCATCCAATTGCTGACAAAGCCAATGCCGCGATGCACAGGGCCGGGGAATTGCCCCACCACATGCAAGCCGCGCGTTTGCGCATCTCCGCCACGGGCAAAATCAACATAGCCAATGTCATGTTCCAGCGCGTAGGTGAGCAATCGGTCTGTATGGTCATGCACAGCCATAATGATGAGATCGGGAGACAGGCCGTCAGCCAGCAAAGGTCCCTCCGCCTCAAAGTCCAATTTGGCGACGGAACAAAAGCCGAGTTCTCTAGCTAGAGCGTCGCCATTTTCTGGCGAGCGGCCCGCAAGAATAAGCTCAAGCGAGGGGTAAAGACGGCGTAAAATCCGCGCGACGTCACTCCCGACCACACCGTACCCGCCGGCAATCAATACTCTCTGCACCACTCGCATTCTCCCTGTTTCATAAAATTGGTCAACGACCAGTTAAATATTGGTCTATGACCAAGTAATGTCAAGGGTGTGCTTGCACGGGCATCTATTTAGGCTAAACTGGGGGCATGAAAAAAACACAGCGCGCCCCCGCAAAAGGCGGTCAAACAGGCGACCTACTTGAAAAGAAGGCAACCCCTCAGGGGGTGCGAGCAAAAAAACGGGCGCAAACGATTGAACGTATTCTCGAAGAAGCCAATGCCTTATTAAAGGAAGAGCGTTTTTCGGGTTTTTCTTTGCGCAAGTTGGCAGGCCGCATGGGGCTGCGGCTCAGCCACATCCAACATTATTTCCCCCAATCAACGGACTTATTAGCCGCCCTGTTTGAACGCTTCATCGCAAAGGACTCGGATGAGTTTCTCACCCATTTCGAGAAGGCACGTGGCGGCCCAGAAGCCCGCTTGCGCATGGCTTTGCAAAACCTCTTGGCAGATGACGCCTACCTAGATGGGTGTGAGCTTTTCATGTCGGAGATGGGGGCGCTTGCTAAGCAAGATGAGCGGATTGCCACAGCGGTGCAGGCTTATTTTGAAGCATACCACAGCGCGGTGGACACCTTACTGCGCACGCTTAATCCAGACCTCACCCCCGCGCTGCGTCGGGAAAAGGCGGTGCAAATTGTGGCGTTGATTGAAGGAACGTTGCGCATCCGCGTGCCGTTGGAGCGGCGTCATAAGGGCAGGGTCGAAAAACTGCTCACCCAAGGCATTCTAAACCTTGCACAAGGATGAGCAGCTTAAAGCTTAGTGATCGGCAGATGGTTTTTTCATCAATTCAACCAACACGCCGCCCATGTCTTTGGGATGCACAAAAATAATAGGCTCTCCGTGTGCGCCAATGCGAGGTTCGCCCGTGCCCAAAATGCGCGCGCCTTTGGCTTTCATGGCATCGCGTGCTTCAATGATGTCATCCACCTCAAAGCAAATATGGTGTTGGCCACCAGCGGGGTTATGTTTGAGAAAACCGTGGATTGGGCTGTCGTCGCCGTAAGGTTCGATCAACTCAATTTGCGCATTTGGCAGGTCAACAAAACAAACCCACACACCTTGTTCGGGCATGGAGAATTTTTCACCGATTTTTGTTGCGCCAAGCACATCGCGGTAAAGTTTGATGCTGTCTTCAATGGAGGGCGTTGCCACGCCCACGTGGTTGATTTTTCCGATCATGGCTCTGCTCCAAACGAGTGGTAAGGGGGCACCAAACGCAGATCAGTTCTGCATCGGCGCGTCAGCTTGCCCATTCAGTAGCAGTGAAAGAGCCTCAACGGCAATAGTTTCCTGCGTTTCTCAGCGTTAAGAAGCAAGCCGCCCTTAATCACTGGTCAGTTTCAAAAACACATCTTCCAAATCTGCTTCTTGGGTGGAAAGATCCGCCACCACAATGCCAGCCACATTAATGCGCGCCAAAATGTCTGCGAGCTTAATTTCCGTCGGGTTAAACATGACAGAAAGCTGTCCGTCGTCGGTAATTTCCGCGCGCAACATATTCAAAGATTCTGGCACCTGCGTAATCGGGTTTTCCCCGCGCACCAGCACACGTTTTTCATGGATGCGGGAAAGCAATTGCTCTGTTGGCTCGCAGCACACCACTTCTCCGTGGTTTACAATCGCAATTTCATCGCACAGCGACTGGGCTTCTTCCAAATAGTGAGTCGTCAGCACAATGGTTGTGCCACGTTTGTTCAGCTCTTTGACATAGTCCCAAAGCTGGCGACGCAGTTCAATGTCAACACCCGCCGTTGGCTCGTCCAAAATCAAAACCGGCGGTGTGTGCACCAATGCTTTGGCAACCAGCAGCCGTCGCCGCATTCCACCAGAAAGGGTGCGCGCATACGCATCTGCTTTATCAGCCAGCCCCACCGCCTCCAAAATCTCCATGGTGCGTCGGTCCGCTTTGCGCACCCCGTAAAGCCCGGCTTGTAGTTCCATCGCCTCGGCTGGGGTGAAAAACGGGTCTACATTCAGCTCTTGGGGCACAACCCCAATGGCCCCGCGTGCTTGGCGCGGATTAACCGTTGTATCAAAGCCCCAGATGGAGGCATTGCCGGAGGTTTTATTGACCAACCCGGCCAAAATATTGATGAAGGTGGATTTCCCCGCCCCATTTGGCCCCAGCAGCCCAAAAACAGACCCGCGTTTAATCTTCAGGTCGATGCCTTTCAGCGCTTCTTTGGCAGGCTGCCCGCCGCTGGCTTTATAGACTTTGCGCAATTGATGCGCCTCAATGGCGTATTCAGGCAAATCTTGGGTAGAAGCATCGCTCACAGAGGCAGCTTCTGGCGCAATATCAAGCGCCCCTTCTTGATCTACATAACTCGCCATTGTGAATTTCCTTGTGTGTCGCACTATGTGGTCGCAATTTCTTTGATGCTTATATAGGAAGCTTGCGCCAAAGCCCAACCCCCTTGCGGGGACCCAAGGGCGCTATTCCATCAGATCAGCCACAAACCGGGTCTGAAAGGGTTTTGTCGCTTAGGGGAAAATGCCATGATGCGCACCAGCTTGGGATAAGGATTCGCGTACCGATAAAGCGCAGCCCAGAGCAGAAACGGAGCATTCATGACCAGCGAACCAACCTCGTCGCAGCCTCAGAAAAAACAACCCGGTACAGGCGATCACGTCGTATTGGTGGATGGTTCGGGGTATATTTTTCGGGCCTATCATGCGCTCCCGCCTCTGACACGCAAGTCCGACGGCCTTCCCATTGGTGCTGTCAGCGGTTTCTGCAACATGTTGTATAAATTGCTTGAAGATACGCGCGGGGAAGATGAAGCCACCCATTTGGCCGTTATCTTTGACGCCAAAGGCAAAACCTTCCGCTCAGACATTTATCCTGAATATAAGGCCCACCGGCCCCCCGCACCTGAAGACTTGGTGCCGCAATTTGCCCTCATCCGCGAAGCCGTCGAAGCCTTCGGCGTCCCCTCCATCGAAATGGCAGGCTATGAGGCAGACGACCTCATCGCCACTTATGCCACCCGCGCTGCCGCCCAAGGGGCGCGCGTCACGATCATCTCATCGGATAAAGACTTGATGCAGCTTGTCACCGAGAATGTGCACATGCTGGATACGATGAAAAATCGCCACATTGATGCAGAAGGTGTGTTTGAAAAGTTTGGCGTGACCCCCGATAAGGTCATAGACGTGCAGTCCCTTGCGGGCGACAGCGTCGATAATGTGCCCGGCGTGCCCGGTATCGGCATCAAAACCGCCGCCTTGTTGATCAACGAATACGGTGACTTAGAAACATTGCTCACCCGTGCCGAAGAAATCAAACAAAAGAAGCGGCGCGAAAACCTGATTGAATTTGCAGACCTTGCCCGTGTGTCCCAAAAGCTCGTGCGTCTGGCGGTGGATGTGCCCACAGTGGACGACATGGATGGCTTCTGCGCGATCCACCCCGATCCTGTAAAACTGATCGGCTTCACCAAAGCCATGGAACTGGCCACGCTCTCCCGTCGGTTGGGGGCGCATTACGGCGTAGACCCTGAAGCCGTGCCAGCCAATGGCGGGCCAGAAAAAGGCACAGGAGAAGAGGCAATTCCCTCCCTTGAAGACGTTGCCGCCAAAGCCCGCAGCGCAGAACCCGGCGGCGCGCTGGGGGCCATACCCGATGGGCTTACGAAAGCCATTGATTGCACAGCCTATAAAACCGTCAGCACGGTGGGGGAGCTAGAAGAATGGGTCGCCCGTATCAAAGAGCGCGGCGTGGTCGCCGTAGACACAGAAACCGATAGCTTAGATGCCATGGTTGCGCGTTTAGTCGGCGTCTCCTTGGCTCTTGCACCTGGGGATGCGTGTTACATTCCGTTATTACACGGTCAAACACCTGAAGGGTTTGATTTCGGGGATGGCGCAGAGATCGCGCCGGATCAAATTCCCGCCGACGTGGCCAAGGCGTTTCTCAAACCAATTTTTGAAGACCCGGCCATTCTTAAAATCGGCCAGAATTTGAAATACGATATGCTCGTACTTGCCCAGCATGGCATCAACCTTGTGGGCATTGATGATACCATGCTGTTGTCCTACGCCTTAGACGCGGGCAAACATAGTCACGGCATGGATGTCCTGTCTAAAGAACACCTTGGCCACACCCCCATTCCGTTCAAAGAAGTGGCGGGCACGGGTAAGGCCCAAAAGACTTTCGACCAAATCGAGATTCCAAAAGCCACGGAATATGCAGCAGAAGACGCAGACGTCACATGGCGTCTCCATGCTTTGCTCAAACCACGTTTGGTCTCAGAGCGTAAAACCACGCTCTATGAAACCATGGAGCGCCCGCTTGTGCCGGTCCTCGTGGGCATGGAGCGCAATGGCATCAAAGTAGATCGTGCGGTGCTCTCGCGCTTGTCCGGCGAATTTGCTCAAAAAATGGCATCCATCGAAGTCACCATCTATGAGCTGGCAGACCAAGAATTTAACATCGCCTCCCCTAAGCAGCTTGGTGAAATCCTCTTTGATAAGATGGGCATCTCCGGCGGCAAAAAAACCAAAACCGGGGCGTGGAGCACAGACGCCGCAACGCTTGAAGATTTGGCAGGCCAAGGTCACGAGTTGCCAAGCGCGATTTTGGAGTGGCGCGGCCTTGCAAAACTAAAAAGTACGTATACAGATGCATTGCCCACGTTCATCAATGAGCAAACAGGCCGAGTGCACACCTCCTATTCAATGGCAGGGACAACCACAGGTCGTTTGGCGTCTTCTGATCCAAATTTGCAAAACATTCCCGTGCGCACCGAAGACGGTCGCCGCATTCGCACCGCCTTTGTGGCCGACGAAGGCAACAAATTGATTTCCGCCGATTACTCCCAAGTGGAACTACGTCTGCTCGCCCATATTGCCAATGTGCCAGAGCTTAAACAAGCCTTTGCCGATGGCATCGACATTCACGCGCTCACTGCGTCGGAAATTTTTGGCGTGCCTGTAGACGGCATGGACCCCGCCATGCGCCGCCGCGCCAAAGCCATCAACTTCGGCATCATCTACGGCATCTCCGCGTTTGGACTGGCCAATCAGTTGGGCATTTCACGCACCGAAGCAGGCGAATACATCGACCTCTATTTCAGCCGTTTTCCCGGCATCCGCACTTACATGGACGAAACCAAAGCCTTCGCCCATGAAAACGGATATGTGGAAACCATCTTTGGCCGCCGCATTCACCTAAACGAAATCAATTCCAAAAATGGGGCGAGACGTTCTTTCCAAGAACGCGCCGCCATCAACGCCCCCATCCAAGGGGCCGCCGCCGACATCATCCGCCGCGCCATGATCGCCATGCCGGGCGCGTTGAAAGAAGCAAACTCCCAAGCTCGGATGCTGTTGCAGGTCCACGATGAATTGATCTTTGAGGTCCCCGCAGAAGACGCCGACGCAACGTGCAAGTTGGTCTCCCGCGTTATGTCCGGTGCCGCCGAACCCGCCGTCCACCTCTCCGTCCCCCTAGACGTAGAAGCCTGCGCCGCCGATAATTGGGACGAGGCCCACTAGGCCTCTCCCACACACTCAGCGTCAGACCAAGGCACCCCAACCAGCAACGTCATTGCCGGACTTGTTCCGGCAATCCATCCCTCGTCATGGGGAAACCTCTCAATAAAAACGCAAACCCAAAACCCCACCCCGCAGCATCCCATTCGTCACGTGCCGATAGATGGATCCCCGGGACAAGCCCGAGGATGATGCTGCGGGGTGGGACGGGGCAATGCACCCACCTTTCGCATCATACCAACGCGCCCTTTCACGCCACATCAACACGTTGCACCCAAGCGCCCATACCAAAGAGTCCTCACAAGCCCAAAGGAGTCATTACCGGACTTGTTCCGGTAATCCATCTCTCCTCTAGGTGCATCTCAAAAGTGCGCACCTTCATCACATGCTCGTGTTAGCTGTTGCTCTCTTGGCAAACCCACCCATATATCTCAAACTGAGTTGCTGATATGTGAGGAGGGTCCCATGGACTTGCACGCCAACTTGTCGAAACCTGCATTTACGCATGCGGCCACTTTGCCGTGGCAAGCCTCCCCCTTGCCCGGTGTTGATCGGCGCATGTTGGACCGTATTGGCGATGAGGTTGCCCGAGCCACAACCATTGTGCGTTATGCTCCCAAAAGTTATTTCTCCCCTCACACCCATTCAGGCGGTGAGGAGTTCTTCGTGCTTGAAGGTACGTTTTCCGATGAGCACGGCGACTACCCTCAAGGCACCTATGTGCGCAATCCGGTTGGCTCAGCCCATAAGCCTCATAGTGAGGAAGGATGCTCAATCCTTGTGAAGTTGCAGCAAATGGACCCGGCTGACCAAACCTTCGTGCGCACGCAAACTCAAATCCAAAACTGGCATACAGGTGCCCATCCCGGTGTGGAGGTGATGCCATTGCACACTTATCAAACGGAAGACGTTGCGTTGGTGCGTCTCGCGTCGGGCGCGCGCGTTGAGAACAATGCCCACGCAGGCGGCGTTGAGATCTTTGTCCTCTCCGGTGAGGTGAGCCATGCAGGCGATACCTACACTACGCATGATTGGTTACGCTTCCCACCCGGTGAGGCCCATACGTTGGCAAGCATCCAAGGGGCCGTGCTCTTCGTCAAGCAAGGTCACTTAGAAGCCCACACCGAAGACCGTCCTACACTCCTAAGCGTGTGAGCCACCCCCTCCCGAACCTGTCATCCTCGGGCTTGTCCCGGCAACGACGCGGAGTGCGCGGAGGGACCTCCCCCTAAACAAAAGGCCGCCTCCCGAGGGACGCGGCCTTTTTAATCTCATGAAAGCTTAAAAGCTTACTGGGCAGCTTTGGCTGCACCTGGTGCCGCGTCGCGGACTTCAGGGCCGACATGCTCTTCAAACTTCACGAAGTTGGAGATGAACATGTTGACCAATTTAGACGCTTGAGCATCGTAGCCAGCTTTGTCAGCCCATGTGCCGCGTGGGTCCAGAATGGACGTGTCGACACCTGGAACAGCGACAGGCACTTGGAAGCCGAAGTTGGCATCGGTGCGGAATTCAACATTGGCCAAAGAACCGTCGAGCGCTGCGGAAAGCAGAGCGCGTGTTTCTTTAATTGGCATGCGGTTACCAATACCGTAAGCCCCGCCGGTCCAACCAGTATTCACCAGCCAGCAATCCACATTGTGCTCAGCAATCAGGTCGCGCAACAAGTTGCCGTACTCTGAAGGGTGACGCGCCATGAACGGTGCGCCAAAGCAGGTTGAGAAGGTTGCTTCTGGCTCTGTCACACCTTTTTCAGTGCCAGCCACTTTCGCGGTGTAACCAGAAAGGAAGTGATACATCGCTTGCGCAGGGGTCATTTTTGAGATCGGAGGCAAAACACCAAACGCATCAGCTGTAAGCATGATGATGTTTTTCGGGTTGCCCGCGCGTCCAGTTTCACTCGCATTTGGAATGAAAGACAAAGGATAAGCGCCCCGTGTGTTTTCGGTCAGCGTGCGATCTTTGAAGTCGATGACGCGGCTGTTTTCGTCCATCACGACGTTTTCAAGCACGGTGCCGAAACGCTGTGTGGTGGAGTAAATTTCTGGCTCAGCTTCAGGAGACAGATCAATCATCTTGGCATAGCAACCGCCTTCGAAGTTGAACACACCGCCTTCGTACCAACCATGCTCGTCATCGCCCACCAAGGTCCGGTTAGGGTCAGCAGACAAAGTTGTTTTACCCGTGCCTGAAAGACCAAAGAAGATGGCTGAATCGTCGTCTTCGCCCACATTGATAGAACAGTGCATTGGCATAACGCGTTTAGCAGGCAGTTCGTAGTTGAGCATGGAGAAAACAGATTTCTTAGTTTCCCCAGCGTAAGACGTACCAGCGATCAAAACGATCCGTGCTTTGAAGTTACACGCGATCATTGTTTCACCGCGCGAACCGTGACGCGCTGGATCAGCTTTGAAACTTGGAAGGTTGATGATCTGGAACTTAGGGTCGAAGGTTTCAAGCTCTTCGGTTTTAGGCTCGATCAACAAGTTCTGAATGAAAAGAGAGTGCCACGCTAGCTCGGTAACGACACGGGTAGGAAGGCGGTGGATTGGATCTGCGCCACCAAAGAGGTCTTGAACGTAAAGGTCCATCCCCTCAGCATGTTTCAGCATATCACTGTGGAGAGTGTTGAACTGCTCTGTCGTGATGCCTTTAGAGTTGTCCCACCAAACGGTGTTTTCTGTGCTTTCGTCGCGCACAACAAATTTGTCTTGTGCAGAACGGCCAGTATGTTCGCCGGTGCGAACGACCAATGCGCCGTGCTTGGCAATTTCAGCGCCATTCTTTTTGATGGCGTCTTCGTACAAAGCCTCAGGACGTTGGTTCCAAAAAACCGTCTTCACATTTTTGAAACCTTGGTTTTCAATACCGTTCTTGCTGATGTGTGGCCCAGTGTTTTTCATGCCACTCTCCCTTTCAAAATGATCCAACGGCATCGGCCGTTCCACCAGCGTCGGTCTATCAGTGTAGAAGGCGGCGCATAAGTGCTGCAATACCCTCATCGTTTCAAGACCCGGCGTTCTGTCGAACGTATGACCCGCCGGATGGAATGTTGAAGCGGGACATCAACTAAGTCGTGCCCACCCTAAATATCGATCCGAGCTAAAAGAGGCTCCTGAAAGAAGCCCCTGCCATAGCGGTGAGATGTGCTCAAACCAGCTATGAGTGGGCCGCACCATAGTGATAGCGACTGTCAGGTGCAACAGGATTCGGGTTCTGTGAGTTAAGAATTACGAGTTCTTTTGTCGCGCCTCCTTGGCCAACGCCACCAGCACCTCGCGGGCGCTCACCGCATCGCTCACCGTCGCGCCAAATTCAATCCGGGCACCATGGTTAATGCTGCCCAAATCTGCGCCCTCTGCGTCAATACCGGTGAGCCGCCAGCCCGTGAATGCCGAGCCGGTGTTGGGTGCCTTTTCTGGCCTCGTGTCCGGTGCGCGCGCAGCGGCAGGGGCGAGCCCACATAGATGGGTGGCGTAGTTTTCAATTGCGTCTTGATGGTCGCTATTCATATGCGCCAAAATGCCAGATTCCGCAGAAATCAGCGCTTCTGAGGCCGTGATGAGCAGCGCCTCCCGGCTCAAATTGCGTGTCGCCCCAAAGCCGCGCACCAATCTGCCCGTGTTTATTTTGGCAACATAATACTGAAAGTTCAGCTCCGTATCATAGGTGTCCGTATCAGGGTGGCGGGCCACATAACGGGCTTTAAGGGCGGCCACATCTTCTGGCGCGGCAGGGGACACCGTGGCTTGCACGGTCAGCCGCACCCGGTCCATTAACCTGTCAGAGCGCGCATCGCCCCCCAATAACAATGAAATCCGATTGTCCGCCATCAGGTTGCGGGTGTGGGCCGCCAACTCAGACAACAGCAAGATCGGGTCGCCTTCAGATGTGCAGGCGATCGCCAATTGCGTCACCACTGGCGCGCCGGTTTTTAAGTCCAGCGTGCCCAGCGCAGCAATGCGGGCTTTGCGCAAGGTGTGGCGGGCGAGTCGATCAAGTGATAATTCGTCATTTTCTAACTGTGCATTTTGCATTGCAGGCCTATAGTGAACGCAGGGAGAACAAAGAGCACCTTGAGTCGAGCGCGTGTGGCACGCCTTTCGCCAGAATAGCAAACCAGCCACATCGCACCATTCCAAAGGCGCTCATCAACGATAACAACCCTACCTGAAAACGAGAGTCATTATCAATGCCCACGTCTGGTGAAAATGCGGTTTCTGCCGAGGAGCACTCTTCTGCCATTCCAGTTTTGGATTCGATTGGCACCCACCTCAAGCGCACGGCGGAGCTTGCAACCCCTGTGGTGTTTTCGCGTTTTCTCATGGTCGCCATTTTCACCGCAGACACCATCATGGTAGGGCAGGTCGATGGTGCGGCTTTGGCATATCTAGGGCTGGGCCTCTCCATTCAGTCGATTTTCTTCCTCGTGTCCATTGGCATGTTGCAAGGCACGATGATTATTTCCAGTCAGGCGTATGGTGCCGCAGATTATGAAGACGCGGGCAAGGCATGGCGGATCGGTTCTTATCACGCCATTGCGCTAGGGCTGGGCTTTGGCTGGATTTGTTTGTTGGGGGAAGAAATCCTGCTGCTCTTAGGCTTTGACGCAGAAATGTCGGCCAATGCCGGGGCCGTGTCTATTGCCTTCGGCCTCTCCATGCCGTCGATGCTGTTCTATATTTGCTCGTCCTATTTCCTAGAAGCTGTCCAGCGCCCCTCTGTGGGCATGATCGTCATGATCGGCGCAAACGTGCTCAATATTTTGCTCAACCTCATCTTCGTGTGGGGCTGGGGCGGTTTTGTAGAGCCGATGTCTGCACTGGGTGCCGCCATTGGCACCTCCATTGTGCGGTGGGGAACAGGCATCGCCATTGGTGCGTATATCCTCACCATGCCGTGGCGCACGGGCGAAGACCCGTTCGGCCTTAAAATCAACCTTGCCAAATGGTGGGCAGAAGCCCGCACCTTAGGCGGAGACTACGGCAAGCGCCTGCGCGGCCTTGGCACCTCCATGGCCGTCATGCTGGGCATGGAAGGCCTGTGCACACAAATCATCGTGCTCATTGCCGCAAGCTTCGGCAAAGAACAACTCGCCGCCTATCAAGTCGCCACCAGCTTGCTGTTTCTCATTGTGATGATCGCCATTGGCTGCATGGCCGCAACATCTGTGCGTGTGGGCAATGCCGTGGGCCGCGCAGACCAGCCCAACATGCGCCGCGCAGGGTTTGTGGGCATCGGCCTCACCGCAAGCGTCATGATCCCCGCCGCCATTTTGCTGGCCTGCTTCCCCGGCGAAGTCGCAAGCGTCTATGTCAAAGACGTGGCCATCACAAATTTGGTGGCCGTTGCCTTTGGCGTGGTCGCCCTTGTGGTGGTGGCAGATGGTATTGCGGCCTGCACCGTGGGCGCGTTGCGCGGCACGGGCGATGTGTGGCCGGTCATGTACATCGCCACTGGCAGCCTATGGGTGATCGGCCTGCCGTCTGGCTTGGCGTATGCGTATCTCATGGAAATGGGGCCGCCCGGCCTCATCGCAGGTTTGGGCACAGCCTATTTTGTCTCAGGCTGTATTCTGTTGGAACGCTTCACCCGCGTATCGCGCAAATTGCCAAAACGTGTCTAACTTTAGAAATCGTGTTGAGACCCAGAGAGTGTGCCTCACCCTTGCAGGGCGCTTCCAAAACCTATGGCCCGCAGCATGTTTCTTTTTGTGGAATTTGCGTCGTGCGGATCAAATAGAAAAACCCATCAGCTTGCGAGCGCCCTTGTTGCACAAGGGTTGGCTCTTGCGCCAACGGAATGCACGGCCCTGTACTTGTTGAGGGTTGAATTTCTGCCATCTGCGGGGGCAAGGGAAACATTTCATAAATGCCTGTTTCCGTCAGCCACACAAGCCCCGGCACGGTCGCAGTGTCAAACGGATAGGTTGCCTGCACCGCCGCCATCTGCGCAGCGTTAAGGCGCCCCGGCCCAGAGCTTGGCGGCACCGTCCCCGGTTGCAATACGCACACAAGCTGCACATCCACATCCGGCGTCTCATCAAAGTTAGATAGATCGAGAGGGCTGACCCCTTGCTCAAGGCTTGCATGAATGGTCGAGACATTGTTCTGTCCCAAAACAGCCACCCCAATAAAGGCCGCCACCATAATCAACCCCATGGCATAAAGCCCCCACGTCAACCGTCCAACCGTCATTGCCTTCATCCTCTCATGTTTGAAGCGTTTTACCCGCATTGAAGGGGAATACCAAG
>JARGNZ010000042.1 GCA_029209985.1 Parvibaculaceae bacterium | reverse complement strand
TCATATGGCCGACGTGGCAGTCCCACCATTTTCACCCTTCAAGAAGCAATCGCCGAATTAGAAGGCGGGTATAAAACAGTTCTCACCCCGTCTGGGCTTTCTGCCGTTTCCATTTCTCTGCTCTCGCATTTGCGCAGTGGCGATCACCTGCTCATGACAGACACCGCTTATGAGCCCAGCCGCATCTTCTGCGACCGCATTTTAACCGACCTCGGCGTAGAAGTTGAATATTACGACCCGACGATCGGCTCCGGCATCAAAGCCCTCCTACGCAACAACACAAAAGTTGTGTTTGCTGAAAGTCCCGGCTCTCAAACATTTGAAATCCAAGACTTGCCCGCCATCAGCGCGGCCGCACATGCCGCCGGGGCCATTGTCATTTTCGATAATACATGGGCCTCCCCATATTATTTGAACCCCTTTAAACTCGGGGTTGATGTCAGCCTGCAAGCCGCAACAAAATATATCGTCGGCCATTCCGATGCACTGCTCGGCGCCATCACATCAAACGAAAAAACATATGCACGCACGCTGCGCGGTCACGGCGCTATGGGCATGTCAGTCGGCCCTGATGATGTCTACCTCGCCCAACGCGGCTTGCGAACATTAGCCGTGCGCATGAAACAACACATGCAAACGGGCATAGGTCTGGCAACGTGGCTAGAAACACGGCCAGAAGTAGAGCGGGTCATACACCCAGCTTTGCCCTCCCATCCAGAGCATGACATATGGAAAAGAGACTTCACCGGTGCCTCCGGCCTTTTTGGTGTTGTCCTCAAGCCAGTAAGCGACAAAAGCCTCGGCCATATGCTCGACAACCTCAAACTCTTTGGCATGGGTTTTTCATGGGGCGGCTTTGAAAGCCTCATCATCCCAGCCCATCCAAAAAAAGCCCGGACAGCAACACGTTGGGCTGAGAACGGCCCGCTCTTACGCATTCATGCTGGCTTAGAAGACATCAACGACCTGCAAGCGGACCTTGCCGCCGGACTGGAGAGATTGAGCGCACCTTTATGATCAAACCCACGTCGATAATAAGTAAAGCGGCTCTGTGCATCGCCATCATTTTCTGTGGCACAGGTAATGCGTTCGCAAAGCAGTCTTGTGAGCCCATCGCCATATTCGCCGCCGCCAGCACCACAGAAGCGGCCCAAGAAGTCGCCGATATGTTTGAACTTAAAAGCGGTTGCTCCGTCTCAACAGTTTTTGCAGGCTCTGCAACACTTGCACGGCAAATCGCGGCAGGCGCTCCCGCAGACCTCTACCTATCAGCGAACCAAAGCTGGATGGACTGGCTCATCGCCCAAAACACTGTGCAGCCCCGCAACAGCGGTCCCTATCTTACCAATCAATTGGTCATCATAACGTCCGCCCAAAATAGCACCGTTTTACAGGCACCATTGGGATCCCACACAAAACTACCCAACGCGCCCTTTGCATTGGCCGAGCCCAATTCGGTTCCCGCCGGGATCTATGGCAAACAATCACTTCAAAAACTGGGCCTCTGGAGAAACGTTCAAAGCAATTTATTGATCGGCTCCAATGTGCGCACCGTGCTTGCGTGGGTCTCGCAAGGAGAAGCCCCCCTCGGCGTTACATATGCAACCGATGCACAAGCAGACCCCACAGTGCGTGTTGCCGCTCGCATCCCCACAGATGCCCATGACCCGATCATCTACCCCCTCGCATTAGTTGGAACGCGCCCCAACAAACATGCACACGCATTTTACGATTGGCTGCAAACCCACGAAGCCCACAGCATATTTGCAGACCATGGGTTTGCGCTCACGGGTGCCCCCTAATGGATTTCACGCCAGCAGAATGGGACGCCCTCGCCCTCTCCTTAAAGGTCGCCTTCATTGGCGCACTGGTCACGCTTCCCCTTTCTGTAGCTCTTGCATGGATACTTGCGCGTAAAAACTTTCCCGGTAAATTTTTACTAGATGCAATCGTCCATCTCCCGTTGGTGTTGCCGCCAGTCGTTACCGGATATGTTTTGCTCCTTGTCCTCGGCACTCAAGGGCTCATAGGTCAGTGGCTCAATGAAACTCTTGGTATTCGGCTCGCCTTCACATGGTGGGGGGCAGCTTTGGTTGCCGCCATCATGGGCCTACCTCTTGCCGTGCGCACAATTCGCCTTTCGTTTGAAGGTCTCGATGGCGGTCTGATCGAAGCGGCCCGCACTCTCGGACATTCGCCCCTGCGCACATTCTTCACAGTCACTCTGCCTCTTCTAAGCCCCGGTTTGCTCGCGGGCCTTATGCTTTCCTTTTCCCGCGCATTGGGGGAATTTGGAGCGACGATTACATTTGCAGGAAACATTCCCGGCCAAACGCAAACACTACCTCTTCTTCTATTCTCCGCCATTCAGTCGCCTACCGGAGATCCTTTGGCCAATCGTATCGTGTGGCTTTGTATCGCCCTGTCGGTCAGTTCCTTGATCGCCGCTGAGTGGAGCGCCCGTCGTATTCGCCGCTGGTTGACCGGAGTGAGTACATGACAGAAGCAACCCTCACCGTCGATATTAAGCAGAACCAGCCCGGCTTTCAGCTTGAAGCAAGTTTCACCCTCTCGCCCGGCATCACGGCTTTAATTGGGCGCTCTGGTGCAGGCAAAACAATGTTGCTCGACACAATCGCAGGCTTGCGCACCCCACACCAAGGCAGCATTAAATTGAACGACATGTGTCTGCTCGACACAGAGGCAAAAATCAATAGACCACCGGAGCAACGCCACATTGGATATGTTTTCCAATCTGGCCGGTTAATGCCGCATCTGTCAGTTAAAGGGAATTTACTCTTTGGCAGTCACCGCACACGCCAAAACGCACCACTTGCTGATCTAGACGAAATCACCTCTCTCCTTGGTCTTACCGATCTGCTGACACGGCGTCCCCACCACCTATCGGGCGGCGAACGTCAACGGGTCGCCATTGGCCGAGCACTTCTATCCGCGCCACGTTTAATTTTAATGGACGAACCTCTCGCCAATTTAGACCCGGCACGGCGAGCTGAACTCTTGCCCTTCTTGCACCGCATACAGCACCGCTTCGCCTTGCCCATTTTGTATGTCAGCCACAACATGGATGAAGTGTTGCGATTGGCCGATCATGTCCTTGTACTTAAAAACGGCAAGCTCACAGCTCAAGGCTCCGTGTCTGATGTTCTCAACGATCCTAAGGTTCAACACTATTTGCTGGGCTCCGCCGCGCAATTTGAGCCCGAAACAATCCTGGAAGTCCTGAGCGAAGAAAGAACCGGCAACATCCTTCACTTGAAGACCCAGCTCGGAACATTCACCCTTCCACACACGCAGTCTGCCCCTTCAATACCGCGCCTGCGTATTCAAGCCCGCGATGTCATTCTATCGCGCACCGAGGTCTCTGGGCTCAGCATCCGCAATGCATTGCCCTGCATCATAAAAAATATAAACCCTGTGGAATCGGGACAAGTTGATATTGAGCTTTTAGCCCGCCCAAAGTCTTCGCCTGAGCAAAAAGATGCTTCCCCTTTATGGGCACGCATCACACAAGCCGCAGCCCATGATCTCAATCTCACCAAAGGCGCATCGTGCTGGGCTTATATCAAAGCCTCAGCCCTTGTTCCTCAAACATCAAAAATCACTATTCTTTAGGCCGTAAGGAAACCACATGAGCACCTTCGACGTAAAAAGCGAAATCAACGGAAAAGTCTGGAAGATCATCACAAAGCCTGGCGATGTTTTGGAAGAAGACGATGACATTCTCATTTTAGAATCTATGAAAATGGAAATTCCGGTCGCTGCCCCAGTTGACGGAAAACTACTCGAAATTCTGGTCTCTGAAGACGAAACCGTCACAGAGGGCCAAGTTGTCGCCATCATGGAAGAGGCTTAAACCAAACAAAAGGCCCGACGGTTTCCCGTCGGGCCTTCTTAAAATATTGAACGAAACCTATTTTAGCGTGTGGCTTGCTGACGAATTGCAGCAGGCGTAAATTGGTCTTCGTTAATCTCATTTGCTTGGAAGTTCATCATGGTTTGTTGATTTTTCAAACCTTGAATAACGTAACGACCAGCAGTGAGGTCATACGTAATGTCAGATGAGTTGAAACACGCAGGCACATTGTAATACTGGATCATGTGCGCTTCTTGTGAACGGTAAAGCTCACCACGTGCATCGTAAAGTTCGGTAGCAGCGATTGACCAGCTATCCTCATCAGCATATTTCACACGACGTGAATACACGTGACGGTTACCCGGACGCAAGGTACCTTCAACACCCCAAACACGGTGCAACTCATACCGGATCAAATCTTGATCGATGTGGTTTGCTTTTGCGATGTCAGCATATTGCACTTTGTCAGATGACAATTTGTAGCTGTTATAACCAATGTACTTTTCAGATTTACCAAGCATCTTCCACTCGTAACGGTCCGGTGAACCATTATACATGTCGAAGTTATCGGCTGTCTGAAGGCCATCAGAATAGCTTTGTGGATTGTCATAGGCAATCGTTGGCGCACGGCGTACACGACGCTGACCCGGATTGTAGGTCCACGCTTTACGGCCACCCTTCACCTGATTGATTGTATCATGCACCAAAACAATACCACCTGAACGACGTGCAGGAGCCAATGTGGTCTGCATGTATTTCAGTGAAATATTGTTTAGCTCTTCAATCGAGTTTTTAGATGGATCCATGTATCCAAAGATCACGCGGTCAGCCACGATCACAGGCGTAAAATCGCCAGATGATGTGGGTGCAAGCGCGGCAAATTCGCGGGTCAATTTGAAACCGCGATAGCGCAAGTTGTGGTTCCACACAACTTCCACAGCACTTTTTGGAATTGGGAACGGCACGCCGCGCAGAGCGCCAGTTACACCATTACCGCCTTCAGCCAATGCGCTTGACAGTGCATTCTTTTTGGTCGCTTCGTAAACGGCCTCAGGGAACGCACAGCTCCGGCGTGTTGGATAAATATTCATTTTATAGGTTGGAAATGCGCCCAAAAGCTCTTTCTGACCTTCATTCAACTTATCCGCATGATCCGCCAAATTGTCACCCGTGATGGTGAACTTAATCTGGTCATCTGCGAATGGGTCCGGGTGATGGTCCCCTTCTTTATAGCTGATACCTGCTGGCACAGAGGCAAGGCCACCTGTCCAAGCCGGAATAGATCCGTCAGCATTACCCGCACGCTCAGCGCCAATTGGCGTCAACTCTTTGCCCAACTTACTCGCTTCTTGCTCACTCACTCCTGCCAACGCAGGAAGGGACAAAGCAAGTGAACCAGCTAAGCCAGCGACAATAATTGTCGAAACTGTCTTCAACGTCATAAATCACTCCCAATTTTAATTTTCAGACAGTGGCATACGAGTTTCAGTGAGGAGCGCATACCAGAGTCCCAGCTATTATTTTATAACTGCACCATACTTACCAACCTGTAAGGAAGTTGCCAAGATTCTTGGTTACAAATTTGTAAATTTAACAAAAATAGGCGATTGAGGCGCTTTAACGCGTTTTTTGGCAAACAAATGCTTAAAAAAACGCCAGCCTCGCACACCTCGAAATCGAGTGTGCAAAAGCTGGCGTGTCAAATCCCTCTTTGGGCCAAGCGCGCGCAAGGCCACATCAATCGTTATTCAGCAGCGACGGCTTTGTCGGCCTTTTTAGTCGTTTCAAATTTACGGGCCATAATCGTACCCGCTTTGATTTGTTGAGGCGTCATTTTCTTCATCACCCCATCAAGGCCTGTTTGGGCGAAAGGCTGAAACCCGCCTTCAACCGCCAACAGAAAAAACATATAGGACTTCTCTAAATCAACCTCAAAGCCTTGGCCCGTTTCAAACATGGTGGCCACATTATATTGCGCTTCAAGCATCCCTTGCTCAGCCGACGCCAAAAACAAGGCCCCCGCTTTTTCCACGTCCTTCTCAACACCCCATCCATTGTCATAGAGGGTTGCCAAATCCATCTGGGCACGTGCATCCCCGCCATCTGCGCCAATGGTCAGATATTTCACCACCTTGGCCATGTCGCGTTTAACGACTTTGGCATCAAAATATTCTTCAGCAATTTTGAAGGCCGCGCCTGAATCCGCTTTGGTTTCCACAGCCAACTGCCACTCAGCAATGGCTTCTTCATAAAGCCCCCGGCGGTACAATACCCAGCCACTCGCTTCTGAAGGCCGTTCAACCACAGTGCCATCAAGCTCTTCAATAGTTTGCCCAGCCACCTCCGCCGACGACGTGGACTGAAAGGCCAGAAGGGCCAAAAACACCACTCCCGCAGCGGCAATCATAGTCAGAACAAGCCGATGGAATTGCTGGTCTTCTTCATCAACCCGAGAACGTGCAGCCGCCCGTGCCGAAGACGTCGCATTCGCCAAAGGCTTCGCATTCGAAGCACCCTGCCGACGCTGTCGCGACAAAAAATCTTCTCTAGTTTGATACCGGCTCACTGTGTTTCCTCCCACGTCCGCGTGCGATTCACGCTTGTCTTGAAATCGATTGTTGCGAACACCTGCCGGGCAAACAAGTTAAATCTGAGTTAGAAACGCTCGCAAGCGCAGAAAGCGCACCATTTCCGCGCCCTTCGCAGCTCTTCAAGCCATTGTGATCCACCCGCGCCGCGCCTCCCCTCAAACGTGGAAACACTTAAAGTCCGCAGCAATCACGCTTTGCCCGCAACCGAAATGTTTAAGTCTCGAATGAGGCTTGTCCACGCCTTGTCAATCTCGGGTGTCCAGTCAGCGCCTAAAATATCTTTGAACGTATCAATGATCGTCGCAAAGAAGGAATCGAACACATCATGCGGCACGCCGATATGCTCGTGGTTTGTACGCTCACAAGAAATCATGCTTGCAGCATAATTTCCATTATTGGAGAAATCCAAAAAGCATTCCAAAATTTGGCTCAACATATTGCCCCGTGCGCTCCCGTCTTTGTCTAACAAAAACAGAGGCTCAAGCTCCGGGGCATCAGCAAAAAGGCGTTTGTAAACCAAGTCCGTGGGGTCGCCGCACTTCTCCACAACCAGCTCAAGTGAATGCGCAACTGGGTCAGCTATCGGATCAATCATCGTGTCGTTCATGTGCATTTCCTCCTACTTAATTTGGGAACAGGTCCCTGGCTTTGTGCCTTGTGCGGCACCTCACCGGAGGCGTTTCAAATGTTGGAGTATGAAAAGCAGATTCGGGGCACCATTACGATTATTTCACGCGACATTACTGGAAATAACAAGAACCGAATGAGCCCTGCTTCAAATTGACGCCAAGCAGCCATCAAACTCCCAAAAAGGCGATTCCTGCAAAATAGGAAAATACTGATCCCAGCAGGGGCAATAAAGATACCACACCAATAAAAAAGAAATAAAAATCTTATTATTATTTAATTTCTTCTAAGAATTATCATTAGCGTGACTAAATACGTAAAATGTATATATTAAAAAATTATCACTACTAAGTAGTACCCTCTAACCAAGCGTCTGCACACAAGTACAAAACGCTTTTGGTTTGACATTGATTGGAGTTCGAAAATGAACAATGGTTTCGTGAAATTCTTCAATTCAGAGCAAGGCTTCGGCTACATTCAGCAAGAAGGTAGCACCTCAGAGTTTCGTATCCTCCGCGGATCACTAATTCGTGCTGGAATCAAAAAGCTCGCCGAACGCCAAAAAATACGGTTCGATACGCTGACAGACCCTGTGAGTGGAGAAGTCAACGTCAACAACATTGAAATTGTCTAACAAAAAGGCATTTCTCAAAAACACTCTAGCTCAAACAACATCGCTGGCTACAGCTCAGTTTTACACTTCTAGTACAAACTAAGATTAGCCGCCATGACTATTCTTTCGTACTGAAAATTGTAGGAACGGTGACGGTCGCCACAATGCCGACTGTGTAAACCACCTCCATTCTTCATCCGACATGACCCTTCATCATCACGCCCAGCGCTCCATCGAATGGAGCGCAACCAACCTGCTCGTCATCTAATGATTGAGCTGTGAAAGAATGTCCAAATGACAAAGCAACCTGACCCAAAAAACACAAGCTTATCTAACAACATACTTGGGCCAATCCAATTTTCCAACGCAATCGAAAAGAGTAGTTTCGCAAAAATTCCGCGAAAACAACGACAGAAACGAAGACGTCACATTGCAATAGTGGCAACCAATACAAAAAATATGAAGGAAACTGGATTCGGAACCATAGAAACGTGTAAGTCTTTTTATGATTCAATAAAGACTGAATATGAAAAAGTTACCTTCCATGAAGTATCTTCACGAAGTGACTTGCGTGATGTTGTGTCATCCAAACCAGACCTTGCCGTTCTCTGCAGTAAGTATTTAACAGACCCAGACACCAATAAAAAAACATGGTTTTCAGACTATTTTACTGAACACGCCGTTAGTTTCACAGGCTCCGATCGTCATGCCCTTGAATTTGACTCCAGTAAAAGTAAAGCAAAAACCATTGTGAAAAACAATGGTATAGCAACCGCGGATTTTTTCTTATCACGTCCTAATCAGTTTGAGTCAGAAGACAAACTCCCGCTACCACTTCCACTCTTCATTAAACCAATGGATGCAGCAAACGGGAACGGAATAGATGAAAACTCAATGGTCCGAGACTTTGGGAGTTATCAAAAAAAAGTCGCGGAGCTATTTGCAATCTACAGGGAAAATGTTCTCGTTGAAGAGGTATTACCTGGCCGTGAGTTTACTGTCGCAGTCTTCGATGATTTACAAAATGGCTTAAGGTCAATTATGCCGGTAGAAGTCATCGCTCCTGAAAACATCAAAGGGGATCGAATCTTAGGCAGTGCCTCAAAACAAAAAAACGATGAACAGCTCCGAGTTGTCGCCGAGCCAACATTAAGTGCTGTATCTGAACTTGCCGGAAAGGTGTTTTCTGTCCTAGGGGCTATTGATTTTGGCCGCATCGATATCAAACTTGATGCACTGGGAAATCCAAATTTTCTCGAAGCAAACTTAATCCCAGGCATGACCCCTGATTCAAGCTACTTCCCACGAGCGTGTTCAATGCATCGAGGGGAAAAAACAACCGGAATGACCCACTCCGAAGTTGCATTGAAAGTCGTTGAACTTGGCCTCAGCCGTGTCAACGACTTGAAGCAAGTAAGCTGATCCAGACAACTTTTCAAAAGCCCGCGAGCACTTGCTCCTAAACGCCCTTTCCCTTCCCCGAAGAGATTGCGAAATAGACTGAAGAAATGATGTGTTCTACTGGCGGCATCTGTCAAACCACGCAATCCGAAAGGCCGCAGGTAACTTACTAGCACGAGATGGGGCCCCCGATACCAAAGCATGGCCGTTCACGGCCACACGCAAGCGAATACCTTTGAAGTTTACACGATATACATTGAGAGATGAAGCATAGCAACCAGCGCCATGGGCCGATTGGAGAGTATGAAATAACGTCGTGTTCCACAGAACATTTTCCTGTGGGACACGACAAAGCACAATCCATTGAAACTAAAAAGCGTCTTATTGGGGGGTGGTGATCCCGGCAGGACTCGAACCTGCAACAACCTGCTTAGAAGGCAGGTGCTCTATCCAGTTGAGCTACGGGACC
>JARGNZ010000013.1:64671-88851 GCA_029209985.1 Parvibaculaceae bacterium | reverse complement strand
CCCGCCTACACACTTTCCAGGCGTGCGCCTTCGACCACTCGGCCACCTCTCCGCATGCGAAATAAGACTGTTTCGCGATGTTGGAGCGGAATATATACAGAAAATCCCAGCAAGCAACCGCCTAAAAGACATTTGTCACAAACTGTTCCCTTGATCCCTGCTACGGCTCGGAGTTACCGTATTGTTAATAAGTGACCCGATGTGGGACTGTATTGTTTGATTTAAGGCTGGGGGGCCTTGTTATGGTAATTTTTCGTATTCTTGGACTAATTTTAGTGGTGTTTGCTTTGATGGCTCTGGGGGCCGATGGCATTCAGTCTTTGGAAGCAGGCGAGCTTTCTTTACGCTCAACAACTGAGCTATGGACACTTCTCAATCCGGCTTCACTTGAAGCCTTCAACACTTGGGTTGCTGGCTTGCCCAGCGTCATTCAAGACCCTGTGGTCAGCTTCCTGCTCTCCATTCCAATTTGGGTGACGCTTGGCGTTTTGGGTCTCCTTGTTGCTTTCCTCTTTCGCAAACGCGACTAGGTTTAAGCTGGTGAAGGGGTGACCCTTTACCCAACACCTATGCTTTTGCAAAGCCCCATTGGGACCCCTCCTAATGGGGCTTTTATATCTGTGTAGAGACGTGATCCCACGTGAGCTTAATGCGTTGTATCTTGACGCATCCTTTTACTGGCCAATGACAGGACTCTCAATGCGACCTATCCGTTTCATAGCACTCATACTCATTTGCGCTGCACTTGCATGCGGCGTGTATGATTTGGTCGACGGGCGGTTTCATGCGCTTGGGGAGATTTGGTATATGCTTGCGCCGGGTTCGCTCAACCTCGCGCAAGCTGTGACACAGCGGTACTTACTGCCGGAACTTTGGGATCCGGTGATTGTGTGGATATTGCAATGGCCTGCAGGGGCTATATTCAGCCTTGTGGGACTGGTCGTGTTGATCTTGACCAATTCCGCGCACGAGCGTCTACAGCGCGACAGCTAGGCTGTGGCGAGACGGTGAGGACCTACACTCTCTCTGGGTGTTGGCGCTACCGGATCAATTATCATCCATTTTAAGGGCTGAGATAAACGCTTCTTGAGGGATTTCAACGCGACCGAATTGGCGCATCTTCTTCTTACCCTCTTTCTGCTTATCCAAAAGCTTACGCTTCCGGCTGACATCGCCGCCGTAGCATTTTGCGGTCACATCTTTACGCATGGCCGCGATGGTCTCACGGGCCACGATGCGGCCTCCCAAGGCTGCTTGCACTGGAATTTTGAAGAGGTGACGTGGGATCAAGTCTTTCAACTTTTCACACATGGAGCGTCCCCGAGATTCAGCGCGTTCCCGGTGCACGATTGTTGAGAGCGCATCTACTGGCTCATCGTTGACGAGGATCGACATCTTCACCAGATCCCCCGTCTCATAGGAATCGATATTGTAATCGAAGCTCGCATAGCCGCGTGAAATGGATTTAAGGCGGTCGTAGAAGTCGAACACAACTTCATTGAGCGGCAGACGGTAGACCACCATTGCCCGCGAACCGGCATAGGTGAGGTCTTGCTGGATGCCGCGACGGTCTTCACATAATTTCAGAACCGACCCTAAATAGTCATCAGGCACCAAAATATTAGCGGTAATCCAAGGCTCTTCAATGTGATCGATTTTCATGACATCTGGCATATCCGCCGGATTGTGCATTTCGAGCATTTCGCCATCGGTCATGTAAAGATTGTAAACAACGCTTGGTGCGGTTGTGATCAACTCAATGTTGAATTCGCGCTCAATCCGGTCGCGTACAATTTCCAGATGCAGAAGCCCTAGGAAGCCACAGCGGAAACCGAAGCCCAAAGCCGCACTGGTTTCCATTTCAAATTCAAAGCTCGCGTCGTTGAGGCGCAATTTGCCCATCGCTTCGCGCAGGTCTTCAAACTGTGAGGTATCTACGGGGAACAAGCCACAAAACACCACTGGCTTGGAAGGTTGGAACCCGTCCAACGGCGCATCGCATTCGCGCTTATCCTCTGTCACCGTGTCACCTACAGAGGTATCCGCAACCTCTTTAATGGCAGCGGTAAAGAAGCCAATTTCTCCGGCATTCAACTCTTTGAGAACTTCTTTCTTTGGTCGGAATGTGCCCACTTGGTCCACCGTGTACACGGTGTTGTTGGACATCATTTTGACCTTCTGGCCTCGTTTCATTTTGCCGTCGATGATGCGCACCAATACGACAACGCCCAAATAGGCGTCATACCAACTGTCCACCAGCATCGCTTTCAGCGCGCCGTCCGGGTCACCCTTTGGAGCGGGCAACTGTGTGACAATGGCTTCCAGCACACTGTCGATGCCCAAGCCTGTTTTGGCGGAAATTTCAACAGACTGGGACGTGTCCAACCCGATCACATCTTCGATCTGTTGTTTGACCCGTTCAGGGTCAGCAGCGGGCAAATCGACCTTATTAAGAACAGGCACTATGTCGTGATCGACCTCGATGGCCGTGTAGACATTCGCCAATGTTTGCGCCTCAACCCCTTGGGAGGCGTCCACCACCAAGAGAGACCCTTCGCAGGCTGCCAGCGAGCGGTTCACCTCATAAGCAAAGTCAACGTGTCCGGGCGTGTCGATGAGGTTCAACATATAAGTCTCCCCATCCGCTGCGGTATAATCCAAGCGGACGGTTTGAGCTTTGATGGTGATGCCACGCTCGCGCTCGATCTCCATATTGTCGAGCACTTGCTCTTTCATCTCGCGGGCTTCGAGGCCACCGCACAGTTGAATCAATCGGTCGGCCAGGGTGGATTTCCCGTGGTCGATGTGGGCAATAATGGAAAAATTGCGGATCTTTGAAAGGTCTGTCATGGCGGGCGATATAGCATTCCCAGAGCCTTCCGCCAATGCGTTTGTTGCTATGGCCATTTGATTGCGTGCTTTTGGCAAGCATTGTGCCTTGTTTGCCCTATTCCTCCCCCCATTTCGCGGTTCGTTTCGCCATCCACGCCCGAATGCCCTCTTTATAATCTGGATGCTTGATCATGGTTTCGAGCAGGTGCTCAGCGTCACGGACAGACGCGCCTACATCTCTGTGCTGATCGGTATAGATTTGCCATTTAGTCTCACGAGCAGAGCCGGGTGCGACGCCGTCGACGATCTGACGGGCATAGGCCAGCGCATGGGGCATGAGTTCCTCTGGTGCCAGTAATTCATTCAGAAACCCCATCTCATTGGCTTCCTCAGCGGTAAATACGCGCGAAGTCAGCAAAATGTCATTGGCGTGGGTCAGTCCGATGATGCGCGGCAACACCCACGACAGTCCAAACTCGGCGGGGAAGTTAA
Source organism: Parvibaculaceae bacterium (assembly GCA_029209985.1). GTDB lineage: Bacteria > Pseudomonadota > Alphaproteobacteria > Parvibaculales > Parvibaculaceae > NORP139. Next base: position 85,527 of record JARGNZ010000013.1, on the reverse strand, counting down.
ACCGTCCATGGGCAGCGGTGAACTTTGCCCCTGTGGCAGCAAAGCGAATATCTGCAAACGCGGCCAGCACAAGACCAATGCCTGCTGCCGGGCCATTGATGGCGGCGATCACGGGTTTCGAGAGACCAAAATGATAGGCAAAGGTCGCGTCAAATTCCTCACGCGTGCCGTAGCCGGGGGTGGCAATGGACTGGTCGGTGCCACTGTCATAACGCCCTTTTTCGGAATGGCCTTCTAGGGCAGCCGTATCGGCCCCTGCACAGAAGGCTTTGCCCTCTGGATCACCGGTCACAACAATCACCCGCACAGCCGGGTCTTGGTCAAACTGGCTGAGCATGTAGCGATATTCAGTATGCATCCGCCCGGTCCACGCATTGCGGCGATGTGGGCGTGACAATTCAATAATGGCAATGCCATTGGTGATGCGTGTTTTAAGTGTTTTTATTTCCATGAGTTTCTCCCTGAGGCCTATCATTGGGCCTCAGGGAGAAATCAACAAGGCTTACCTTAACCGCGCAGGGTGCCACCGGTGACTTTCGTCACGGCTGCGACAATTTTAGAAGACACGGCTTCCAATTCTTCATCGGTTAGGGTTTTAGCGCGCGGCTGAAGCGTGACTTCGATCGCAAGCGACTTCTCGTCGTCTCCCAAGCTGCCTCCTTCAAACACATCGAACAGACTTACCCCTGAGATGAGTTTGCTGTCAGAGCGTTTGGCCGCTTGCAACAATTTGTCTGCGCTCACCGACTTGCCAACAATGAAGGCAAAGTCACGCTGCACGGGCTGTAGGTCTGTGCTGTCCATGGCCGGTTTATTTTTCGTGGCCTTGGCTTTTGGTTTCGGAATGGCATCGAGGAAAATTTCGAAGGCCACGATAGGTCCCGCCACATCCATTTGATCGAGCACACGCGGGTGCACTTCCCCAAAATACGCAATGATATTTTTTGGCCCCATGCGCAACACACCAGAGCGGCCCGGATGATACCACGCAGGTGCTTCCGCCACGCATTGCAAATTAGCCGTGCTCACGCCCAAGGTTGCAAGCACTGCTTCGACATCGGCTTTCACATCAAAAACATCAACCTTGCCTGCTGCGCCCTGCCAATGGCGACCGGTTGCGAAGGGACGGTTGGTGCCTTGGCGCAAGCCAGAGGCCATGCGGCGTTGCTCTTCTGGCTTTTCGCCTTGGTAGGTTTGGCCTGCTTCAAACACCGCAACGTCCCCATAGCCGCGACTGATGTTGCGGCCTGTAGCTGCAATCAAACCGGGCAGTAAGGAGGGACGCATGTCTGACATTTCGACAGAGATTGGATTGGCCAATGCCAGCTCAGGTTGCCCCCCGCCAAAGAGGTCTGCTTCTGCTTTTGACACGAAGGACCAACTTACGGCTTCCAGCATTCCGCGTGCTGCAAGAACTCGTTTTGCATTGCGTTGGCGCTGTTGCCCAATGTTCAACACAGGGTCAGCCACCGCATGATTTTTCTTGAGCGGTGTTGAGACAACTTCATGCAGGCCGTGAATACGCACGACTTCTTCAACAAGATCGGCTTCGCCAAACACATCTGGGCGCCATGAAGGCACGGCCACAGAAAGGCGGTTGCCTTCTGGGGTTACGCCAAACCCAAGGTTGGTCAGGATCGTTGTAATTTCACTATTTCCCAACGCGACACCGGTGAGGCGCGTTACCCGTTGGGGATCAAACGAAATAGTGAGCGGTTGCCACGCAAGCTCTCCGGCCACTTCACGCGTTGACGCTTGGCCACCACATAGCTCAAGAATCAAAGCAGTACCGATGTCACATCCTTCTTCAACAGATGCTGGGTCGATGCCCCGCTCGAAACGGAACCGCGCATCGGAGTTGATGCCTGTTTTGCGCCCGGTGGCAGCTGTTTTGTAGGGATCGAAGTATGCGCTTTCAACAAACACATCCGTTGTCTCTTCGGTTGAGCCTGAGGCTTGACCGCCCATGACGCCCCCAAAGCCAAGCACATTTGCGCTGTCAGCAATGACGCACATGCTGTTTTCGGCCTTGTACTCTTTACCGTCGAGGGCTTCAAATGTTTCGCCCTTGCCCATGCGTGCCACAATGTTGCCGCTCAGCTTTGCAGCATCATAAACGTGCAAGGGGCGACCGCGATCGAAGGTCACATAGTTGGTGATATCCACGAGCGTATTGATGGGACGCAAACCAATGGCGCGCAACCGGGATTGCATCCACGCGGGGCTTGCGCCGTTTTTAACACCTTTGATCAACCGGCCAGAAAAATGCGGGCAGATAACGGTTTCTTCGCCGGAAAAGTCCAATTCAATTTTGATGCTGCTCTCAAAACCGTCTTGAATAGATGGCTGGCTCGGTGTTTTAAGCGTGCCCAGACCTGCGGCGGCCAAGTCACGCGCGACACCGTAGACGCCTAAACAATCAGGGCGGTTGGGCGTGATCGCGATTTCAATAACCGGATCATTTAAGTTCAGCGCATCAACTGCGGGTGTGCCAACAGCAACCCCTTCAGCAATTTCGATGATGCCGTCATGGTCTTCTGAAAGCTCAAGCTCTGATTCAGAACACATCATGCCATTGGATTCGATGCCGCGAATCTTCGTTGGTTTGAGCACCATGCCATTTGACGGAATGGTTGCACCCGGAGGGGCAAAAACGCCCAGCAAGCCTGTGCGCGCGTTGGGTGCCCCGCAAACAACTTGCAGCACCTTCAACTCGCCGTCGATTTGTGCTTCGACTTTGCAGAGTTTCAATTTGTCTGCATCGGGGTGCTTTTCGGCTTCTAGAATTTTGGCCACACGAAAGATGCTGAGGGCTTCGGCTGGATTATAGACATCTTCTACTTCCAGACCGATCATCGTCAGCTTGCTGGTGATCTCTTCGAGGGAGGCGGTCGTGTCGAGGTGGTCTTTCAACCAAGATAGGGTGAACTTCATGAAGAAAGCCCTCCAGCAAGGGTCGGAATGTCGAGCGCAGAAAAGCCGTAATGGCGCAACCAACGCAAATCAGTTTCGAAGAAAGCACGCAGATCGGGGATGCCGTATTTCAACATCGCCAAGCGGTCGATACCCATGCCGAATGCGAAGCCTTGGTATTTTTCAGGGTCCATGCCAGCGGCTTTGAGCACATTAGGGTGCACCATGCCGCAGCCAAGAATTTCCATCCAATCATCGCCCTCGCCAATGCGAATTTCATTGCCGTTGCGCGCGCACCGCACGTCCACTTCCATGGACGGTTCGGTGAAGGGAAAGAAAGACGGGCGGAAAAGGATTTCCACTTTGTCTGTTTCAAAGAAGGCACGTAGAAATTCTTCCAAGGTCCATTTGAGATGCCCCATGTGGGTTTTCTCATCAATGACCAAGCCTTCGATTTGGTGAAACTGAGGTGTGTGGGTTTGGTCGCTGTCACAGCGGAATGTGCGACCGGGGGCGACAAACCGGAACGGTGGCTTGCCTGCTTCCATTGTGCGCACCTGAACCGGGCTGGTGTGCGTGCGCAACAGGAGGCGCGAGCCATCTTCCTTTTCATTAAAATAGAACGTGTCGTGCATTTCGCGCGCCGGATGACCTTCTGGAAAGTTCAGCGCTTCAAAATTGTAGTGGTCTGTTTCAATGTCTGGACCTTCTTCGACACCAAAGCCTAGATCTGCAAAAATAGCTGTGATTTCGTCCATCACCTGACTGATCGGGTGAATGCGGCCTTCAGAAAGCGGGGTGGGCCGAGCGGGCTGGGTGATGTCGATGGTTTCGCTTTTTAGCCGAGCCTCCAGAGCCGCTTCATGCAGCGCCGATTTGGCCAGTGCGATCGCATCCGCAACTTTGTTTTTAAGTCCGTTGAGTTTCGGACCCATTTCCTTGCGCTCTTCCGGGCTCATTTTGCCAAGCCCCTTCATGACTTGCGAAATGGAGCCTTTTTTACCCAGAGCGCCGACACGAACTTCCTCTAAGGCTTGTTCGGTTGTCGCGCCGCCTATGGCTGCGAGCACGTCATCTTCTAGTTTTTGCAGATCCGTCATGATTTCCCACTTCTTTGGCCCGTTTTGACCACTTCTTTCACCACTTGAACAGCCCGTCGATTGGTTCTGACCTTCGGGGTGCTGCCTCAAGGAGGCCTCTCTCTATTTACCCGCTTTGACGCGTAAATGCCTAGAAATAGATGAGAGCCATCCCATTATTGAAAGCTAACCATTATTGAAGCCTAGATATGACAAAACCCCGTCCATCAATCGCAGGCATGGCCATGCGCAGATGTCTCGGGGTTTCGCCGTCATCCCTCAAGCGGGATTATTTGTTAAGAGCTGCTTCTGCTTGAGCTACCAGCGCCTTGATGGCATCAGGTTCGCGCACGGCCAGATCAGCCAAAACTTTACGGTCAACTTCGATACCTGCGACGTTGAGGCCGTTGATAAAGCGTCCGTAGTTCATGCCATGCTCACGCACAGCTGCGTTGATACGCTGGATCCAAAGCGCACGGAAATTCCGTTTTTTGGCACGACGGTCGCGATACGCATATTGACCGGCTTTTTCAACAGCCTGGTTTGCAATGCGGAAAGTATTTTTGCGGCGGCCATAATAGCCCTTCGCAGCTTTGATCACCTTACGGTGGCGGGCGTGAGTGGTCACACCTCTTTTAACACGGGACATATCAGCTATCCTTTAAATATAAACCTGCGGCTTAGCCGTAAGGGAGGAATTTTTTAACAATACGCGCATCTGCATCACACAGGATTGTCGTCCCGCGCTGGTTGCGAAGCGTTTTGTTCGTGCGCTTGATCATGCCGTGTTGCTTGCCAGCTTGGCCCGAACGGACCTTGCCAGAAGCCGTGAGTTTGAAGCGTTTTTTAGCTCCACTCTTGGTCTTCAATTTGGGCATTTTGCTCTCCTAGTCTTAAAAGTGGGCGCCTCAATGATGAAGCCATAGAGCTTCCCCATCTTAGAGCCGATTGCATTTCGCATCGCCACGGCATGCCCTGCCGCCGGGCGACCCCGGAAAGCGCGATTTATACGGGAACACTCACAAATTGCAAGGGGAAAGAGTCTTCTTCGCCCGTCGCTTTGTTTAAGTATAACTGCGCGTTCGAAGTGAAGGTGGTTGTAATTATACTTGAATCACAAACTTAGGATATATTCTTGATTCTACTTAATGCGCCAATCTTATATTTCTTTCGTTCTACACTATTCATTTCTTGCCCTACCTGAATTATAGACTTTAATATCTGCAAATTGCGTGGGCCATCTCAGGGTTCGGGCTGGGGCATGAGAAAGAGCGAAATTAAATGGCAAACTGGGAGAATACACGCGTTTTGGAGTTCGCAGATTTCGCGCTTGCCTCTCCGAGCATCGAAGAACTGAATAATGAGTTCGAAAAGGTGGTCTTTGAGTTTGGCTTCGAGGAATACATTGCAATTTCACTCGCCGACCCCACCAATTTCCCCGATGACGCCATTAGCCACCTCAATTACACCCCCGCGTGGCAAGATCATTATAATACTGAAAAGTTTTTTGAAATTGATCCGATGCTGATTCAAGTGGCCACCCAGGATTATGCCTTCTGTTGGCAGGATGTTTGGACCGGCATGGCCGACCGCCTCACCCCCCGGCAAAAGCAACTGCGTGACGATGCTTCTGTCACCCGGCACCGGCAAGGACTGACAATCCCCATTCCAGATGCAAGCGGCGATTATTATCGGGGTTCTATTTCCTTTGGCGCTCAAAAACATGAATTGCCCCAGAAAGTACGCGGGGCGATGCAGCTCATTGCCGCTTATTTTTATGAAGCCTCACGCCGTATCCGCCGATTGGATGTGGCCAAGGGACCACATTTCAAATTTGGCTCGCCGCTGACAGAGCGCGAAACGGAAATTCTTCGGCTTTATGGGGATGGCAAAACGGCTTGGGAAATTGGCAAAATCCAGTCGATTTCCGAAAGCACCGTACGGTTTCACCTGAACCGCATCAAAGATAAATACGATGTTGCAACACCTCAGCAAGCTTTGGTGAAGGCTTTGGTTGAACGTCATATTGCACGATAAACACCCAAACCTTCTTGCCCTCTCAGTAAACCGCTGCAAAACAACACCTAAGCGCCCTTCTGTCACCTATCAGATGTGCTAGCTGTGCCCGCACCCTTTTCTCGTCATTCTTCTCTCATGCCAACCGAAAGAGAGAATGACGATGATACACCTTATTACCCGTGAAAATTCCCATCTATACGAAGACGCCTTAAACCAAATGTTTGCCCTCCGCCACAAGGTCTTTGTGGAAAACCGTGGCTGGGCGTTGAAATCTGAAAATGGCCTTGAACGTGATGAATTTGACACCGTCGACACCGCCTATTTGGTGAAGATTATGGACGATGGATCTGTGGTAGGTGCCATGCGGATGCTGCCTTCGACAGAACCTCATATCCTTTCAGATGTTTTCCCAGCTCTTGTAAACGGAGAAGTGCCCCGGAACCGTAGCACGTGGGAAAGCTCACGGGGCTGCGTCCAGAATAACTTTGGGGGACGTACTGTCTTTGCTGACCTGAATGTCGCGATGATTGAGTTTGCGCTCATCTGGGGCATTGAGTCGATTACATTCGTTTTGGATACGGACCTCTTCCCGGCTGCTTTGGCTGTGGGATGGAACTTGAAGCCATTAGGCTTGCCGCAAGAAATGAATGACGAAAGCTATACTGCCGGTATTTTGCATGTGACGCCGGAAACACTCAAAGTGGTGCGCGACGTTACTGGCATTCACCGCCAAGTATTGCACTTCAACTGCCCAGCCGATCAGACCGTCCAAGTTGCGTAATAGACCTCCTCTTGATCTTTACAAACAGCTCTGCTCCCTCCAGCAGAGCTGTTTTGGTGTGCACAGCAGATGGGGGGCTTTTTCCTATATCTTTTTCCCAATATCGGGTCCCGGCACTTTACCGATCACGCTTTAGCGGTAAGCTGTGTTTCTCTCTTGTCTTGTCGAATGGTGGATCCCTATGACCGCGTCAACTCTTGCTCGCCCCCTTTGCATTGCCCACCGAGGGGCCAGCGGCTTGTGGCCCGAAAATACAATGGGGGCCTTTCAACGCTCATTAGATATGGGCGTGGATGGGTTTGAGCTGGATATTCACCTTACCCGCGACGGACAATTGGTGGTGCATCATGACGCTGCCCTGAAACCAGCGATTGCCCGACTCAACGGTGAATGGGTTAGCAAACCCACTCCCTTGCTTAAAAATTTAAGCCGCGATGAATTGAACGCCTACGATGTTGGCCGGTTGCGCCCCGGCAGCACCTACGGCCAGCGATATCCAGAACAAACACCCCTAGACGGGGAGCATATTCCGTTACTTTCTGAGGTTTTGGATTTGGTAAAACACAAGGCGGGACCAGCGTTTCGTCTATATGTGGAACTGAAAACAGAGCTGGTGGACACAGAGCTAGGGGCCGACCCCAAACAGTTGGCAGAAGCGGCGGTTGACCTGATTGAGGCTATGGATATGGGGGCGGCCACCACCTTTGTTTCTTTTGATTGGCGCGGACTGCTGCGGGCAAAGGAATTGGCCCCTCATATTCGCAATGCGTTCACCACCCTGCCGTTTGACCAAATGAACCCACACCACAGCGAGGCTGGCACAGCGGGGGAATCTGTCACCTCAAAAACCCTTCGGGCCATGATGTCTGCGGGACCTGCTTTTCTAGGCCCCTATGATTGGCGCGATCAATCAGCGGTTACTTTTGGGGAGCGTATTTTGGAAACCCTTCATGCGTCTTCAGCTGATGGATGGTTTGCGTGGTATGGGGATGTCACGCCTGAGAGTTTTGCCTATGCAAGAAACCTCGGACTGGATGTGTCCACATGGACGGTAGATGAGCCGAGCGACATCAAACGTCTCAGCGATCTTGGGGTGCAGGCGATTTTGACTGACCGGCCTGACCACTTCGATCTCTAACGCAAAAGCCCGGTACAAGACCGGGCTTTTCTAACTGCATTATCGTATGGACGCGATCAACGCGGTGACAACACCATGATCATCTGGCGGCCTTCCAAGCGGGGGTGAAGCTCAACCTTAGCGATTGGTTCCACTTCTGCCTTGACGCGCTGCATAAGCTGCATGCCCAAATTTTGGTGAGCCATTTCACGGCCCCGGAAACGCAAGGTGACTTTTACCTTGTCGCCCGCATCAAAGAACCGACGCATGTTCCGCATCTTCACTTCATAATCATGAGTGTCGATATTGGGACGCATCTTGATTTCTTTGACTTCGACCGTTTTCTGCTTTCGACGAGCTTCAGCCGCTTTCTTTTGCGCTTGAAACTTATACTTGCCGTAGTCGAGAAACTTACACACGGGTGGCGACGCATTCGGCGACACTTCGACGAGGTCGAGCCCTTGCGCTGCGGCCATTTCAATCGCCTCAGCGGTCTCCATAACACCACGGTTCTCGCCTTCGTCATCGATTAGCATGACATTTGGCACACGGATTTGATCATTTACGCGCGGACCCTCTCGGGTGGGCTGCGCCTGCATTGGCTTGCGAGCTATGTAAACCTCCTGCGGTTTGCTCCTAGGGTCCGAACATTTGACAAAATAGCGCGATCATCGACGATCATTTGCTACTGAGATCACAAGGTGGTCCATCGGTAGTGATGAAATATCCAGCCTTAGCAAAGCCATGCTTCGCCATCGGATCCTGTTCGGGCGGCCCCGTTAAATTCCCTGATACATTTAGAAGGTTGTCGCGGTAAGTCAAGGAATCAAGGGTTTATGACTGGTTAATCGACCAATTGTGCCACGGTGGACACGGTTTTACCGTCAAATGAAGGCATTTCGACCGTAAACAGGGCGTTAAGTCATACACAGAATCGAATTTTGCCCATGCAATGCGGCGGGCAATCGTCAGCCAATTGCTCATCCCCCGCAAATGTCCATCTGGCCATAGCTCTACCTGATGCCCGGAAATGAAAGGTGTGTGGCCTGCCGTGAGCACAACCACTTCGGCCTCTGGCGCATTTTCCACAATCTGCCCCATGGCTTGCTCAATCAGCACTTTGGCCTCAGCCGTGTAATTAGGCTTTAGGCATAATAACAAAATACGTGGCGGTGTTGCCGGGTGCACGGCCCCCGACGCTTTGAATTGCAGGGCCTCAGCATCCAAAACAGGCCCACGCGTCACAGTTTGGGCCAGCCCATTCAGCTGCCCACCCCCGGCGCGGTTTTCTTGCCTGCACACAGGCAGCAACCGATGAGGATTACTCTCGGAGGAGGTCAGAATAGACTTGTAAAGTAGCATCACACATCGCCGATAAAGAGAACTGAGACATAACCCGGTTTCGTGCACGTCGCCCCATGGCATCTCGCTCTGGTGCCGATAACGCCAATGCCGCACGCATGGCTTCTGCAACTTCGCGAATGATGCCCGGTGTGACGCGCCACCCTGTGGCTTGCCCCGGACTTTCAAAGTGGGTCAACACGGTTTCACACGCCCCGCCGTGATTGGACACAATCACAAGACGTCCCATGGCCGCAGCCTCAATGGGTGTGCGTCCAAAAGGCTCGGGTTCAATAGACGGGGCCAAGATGAAATCGGCGGCCGCATAAGCGGTTGGCATATCATCACAGTGCCCCACCAAGTGCACGCGCCCTTCTAGGCCTGCTTGTTTGATCCCGGCTTCTAGCTCCATCAAATAAGAATCACGCCCTTGCGGGTCCCCCACCAACACAAGATGAGCGGGTGTTTCCTCTGCCATGCGTTGAAGCGCATGAAGGGCTACAAAATGACCTTTCCACCGGGTTAGCCGTGCAGGCAACATGAAACACGGCACATTGGCTGGCACGCCCCATCTTACACGCATTGCTTCTGGGGCACCGGGCACCAGATTTTGCGGATTGAACCGCTCTAGGTCACTGCCCCGCTGAATGGTATAAACTGGTGATGTGGGTTGATGGAATTGCATGATGCGCTCTGTGGTGAACTCCGAATTGGAAATCACCGCGTCACCACGTGTCATGACAGAGTTGTATAGAATTTTCAGATTGGGACCATCATGCACCTTGCCATGATAGGTCGTCACAAAATGCACACCGCACCGACGGGCAGCCGCTAATGCACTCCATGCGGGCGCCCGAGAGCGGGCATGAACGATGGCGACATTATTCTCGCGGATGATTTTGGAGAGCCGCCCAATGTTGGACCACATTGTAAGCGGGTTTTTGGAATGCACCGGCAATGTAATATGTGTTGCGCCGACCGCTTCCAGCTCGCCTAATAAGCGTCCGCCATAACTCACAACAATGGAGCGTCCACCGGAATCTATGACTGCTTTTGCAATATCTACAGTGGTGCGCTCAGCGCCCCCAGTTTCCAATTCTGGAATCACCTGAAGCACGGTTGGGGCTGCTAGACCGCTAAAAGGCTGTACGCTCACTGGCTCTATCATTAGTGCTTGGCTCATCTTACTACTTTATCCTCGTTTATATGGGGCATCGCCCAAGGTGAAGACAATCACTTTCCTTAACTGCACTATGTATTTTATCCTATTTATAAACGCTTAACGAGTATTTACAATGAAAAACACCCTTACCGTGCAATTCCTTCAAGCCCAAGACAGCGCACAATTGGCGTATGACGTTGTAAACCCAGATATTTCGGGGCAATCGCCGGGTGTCATTTGGTTGGGTGGTTTTAAGTCTGACATGACGGGAACCAAGGCCAGCGCCTTAGCCCAATGGGCGCGGGAAGCGAATCATTCCTTTTTGCGATTCGATTATTTTGCGCATGGAGCCTCTGAGGGGAATTTTAGAGAAGGCACCATTGGCCGCTGGAAAGACGACGCCCTCTTGATGATGGACCGTCTCACTAAAGGGCCTCAAATCCTTATTGGGTCGAGCATGGGGGGATGGATTGCTTTGCTGGTGGCGCTGGCGCGCCCTGAATTGGTGAAAGGCATCGTGTTGATCGCCCCGGCACCCGATTTCACAGAAGACCTCATGTGGGCAGGCTTTGACGATACCATTCGAAAAACGCTGATTGAAGATGGGCTCTACAGCCAACCTTCTGACTATGATGAGCCGTATGAAATCACCCTCAAGTTGATTGAAGAAGGACGCAACCACCTCTTACTCAACAAGCCGATCCCGCTGCATTGTCCTGTGCGCATTTTGCAAGGTATGCAGGATGAAGATGTGCCGTGGGAACATGCGGTGCGCACCCTCGACGCCTTGGCCAGCGATGATGTAACCCTCAACTTAAACAAGAGAGGCGACCACCGTTTGTCAGAACCTGCAGACATTGCCCGCCTGATGGACACGCTTAATGATTTGCTGGCATTGGTACAAACGACAGAGAACGCACAAACGCCCTAAAACTCTTGTGCCTAAAACTCTTGAACCTAAAACTCCTGAGCATCAAAGAGCGCCTTGAGGCCTTCTTTATAGGTGGGATATTTCAACGTCACCCCCAGCTCATCAATGATGCGCTGATTATCTACCCGTTTGCTCTCCCCGTAGAAACTGCGGGCCATTGGGCTTAGCTCCGCGTCTTCAAATTTAATTTCCGGTGGGGCCTCTTGTCCCAAAAGTTGCGCGGCATAGGCCACCACCTCTTGGGGCGGAGCCGCCGCATGATCGCAGACATTATAGACGCCCCCCGGATTGGGCTTAGCCATGGAAGCGGCAAGGATGGTTGCAATATCGTCTACGTGAATGCGCGAGAAAACCTGACCTGATTTTACAATGCGGCGGGCTTTGCCAGATTTTACTGATTTCAACTGACTGGAATGGGGGCCATAAATACCCGCCAAACGAAATATGTGCAGCGGTACCCCATGATCGCGGTACAGCGCTTCCCACGCTTCTTCTGCATCTACCCGTCGTTGACCGCGTGGCCCGGCTGGTGTGCGCGGGGTTTCTTCGCTCACCCGGCCTCCTTGGTGGTCGCCGTAAACACCCGTCGTCGAGAGATACCCAAGCCATTGGAGGGCGGGCATGTGGTGCGCCAATTGCTGCGCGAATATGTCAGCGACGACATCGGCAGGCCCGGCTGATGGGGGCGGCACAGACACAAGCACGTGCGTGACCTGCGCCAAAAGCTCTGCTGCCCCGGCAAACATATGTACACCATCAAAGAGGTGCGCCTTGAGGCCCGCTTCCCTGAGAGCTGCTTGTTTTTCAACGCTTCGGCAGGTGCCTTCAATACGCCATGCCTGCTTATTTGCCTGCGGATTTTTCCCGCCACCCTCCAAGAACTGGCTTGCTAAAGCTTGCGCAGAGCTTCCAAAACCAAAGCAGAATAAGAAAGGCGGCTGATGTGTTTGACTTTTTGGCATGGCAGGCATTGGCTTTCTTCAATTTGGGCTTGCAGCAGCGCCCGGTCTGTTCGACCCTATACGTATAGAAGGTGTAGCAAATTATAAGGGCGTGCGCAGATGACATTTTACCCCAGTACCCAGCCGAGTTTTCGCGCCAAGTTGATTGCCGCCGCCCTTTTTACTTCCAGTCTTCTGTTTGGCGGACTGGCCAGCCCCCCTGCGGCACATGCTGAAACCTATTCAAGTTGTTTGGCGGCTATTTCAGAAGATGCTGATGCGTCCTATGATGTTGCCCTGGCGTGGTATGCCCAAGGAGGGGGAGCCGCTGCCCTGCACTGCGCGGCGCTGGCCCTGACAGAGCTGAAACTATACGACGGGGCGGCCGAGCGTTTGGAAGAACTTGCCAAGCGTCCCGATGCGGGCAGTGAAATTGAGCGTGCCCAAATTTTGGAGCAAGCGGGCAATGCTTGGATGCTGGCTGGCAAACCCACCAAGGCGGCGGCGGCCTTTAGCAACGCAATGTCCTTTTTACCCGGTGACATTGCGTTGCAACTTAGCCGGGCGCGGATTTACCTTTTTGCAGGCAACCATAGTGCTGCGTTAAGCGACTTAGATGCAGTCATCACCAAACGTCCCTTCTGGGGAGAAGCCTATTTGTTGCGCGGGCGCACCCACCGCCTGACGGGCAAGCTTCGTTTTGCTTCGGCAGATTTAGAAATGGCGCTCTCGAAAGGTGCGGCGGCGGTCACCACACGGCTTGAGCGGGGATTGGTGCGCCAAGCACTGGGCGACCTCGACGGGGCGCGCGAAGATTGGATTTATGTGCAAGGAGCTGCCAGCCCGCAAGACCCGGCCGCCGTTGCTGCCCGTTCTTATTTGGCGCAGATGGACGTTAATGTGGAGCCGGAGGTGGGGGCGCCTTGAGCTTGTCCCATTCGGCTTGCACATCTGGGTCGCTGTCAGGCCCATGCTCGGCATGCACTTGAGCAAGGTGGGCGGGGCTGGCCAGCCGCCCCACCGCCCAAATGGCCATTGCGCGCACGAGCGGAGACGCGTCGTCTAAACAGGCTTCGGCATGTGGCAACAGGTCAGTTTGAGCCGAATTGCCAATGGCGATGAGTACATTGCGCGTAAAACGGTCGCGGCCAATGCGTTTGATGGGCGAGGCGGTGAAAAACGCCCGAAAGGCAGCATCATCAAATCCCACCAGCTCTTTAAGCAAGGGGGCGACCAAACTTTCGCGCGGCTGAAAGGCCACTTCCTCCGTATTGCTGGCAAACTTGTTCCACGGGCAGACCGCCAAACAATCATCACATCCGTAAATTCGGTTGCCGATGGGAATGCGGAACTCGTCGGGAATATGGCCTTTATATTCAATCGTCAGATATGAAATGCAGCGCCGTGCATCGATTTGATAGGGGCCGGGAAACGCATTTGTGGGGCAAATATCCAGGCAAGAGCGGCAAGACCCGCAATGATCCACCTCGGGGGGATCGCTGGGCAGCTCAACGGTTGTGTAGATGGAGCCGAGAAATAACCAAGATCCATATTCACGCGATACCAAATTCGTATGACGCCCCTGCCAGCCTAGACCGGCACTGGCCGCCAACGGCTTTTCCATCACGGGGGCTGTATCCACAAAGACTTTTACATCTGCGCCGCATTGCTCCACCAACCACCGAGCCAACCGCTTCAAGCGTTTTTTGATGAGGTCGTGATAGTCGCGGTTGCGGGCATAGACTGAAATGGCTGCGTGATCTGGATGATCCAGAACCTCTAAGGGGTCGTGGTCTGGCCCATAATTTTGGCCCAGCACAATGACAGAGCGGGCTTGCGGCCACAGGCCATTGGGGTGGCCGCGACGTTCAACCGTTTCGGCCATCCACTCCATCACCCCGTGATGCCCTTTGCCCAACCAGCTTTGCAATTTGTCTGTACGGTCTGGCACATCCTCTACCCGCACGATGTGGATCGCATCAAAGCCAATTTCTTGGGCCGTCGTTTTGATCAACTCAGGTGTGAGGGGCGGCTTGGGTTTTGCGGGGTGCTTGGAAGACATGGGGTGCTAAAAATCTAAGTTTGCATACACGCGGGGCGGTGGCATGCCGGGAATATGATCGGCGAGCAGACCACGGAAAGACGGGCGCGACTTGAGGCGCACATACCAATCTTTTGCATCAGGGTACTGCGACCACGGCACGTCTCCCACATAGTCCAAACAGGACAGGTGAGCGGCCGCCGTGAGGTCTGCCACGCTCAGCATTTCTCCAGCCAACCACGACCGATTTTCCATAAGATAGCTGATATAGTCCAAGTGATAGCGAAGATTGTGCAGCGTGGTGCGCACAATAGCCATATCAGGCGCGCCCCCGCCATACGACGCGCTTAAAGAGCGTTTGGTGATTTTCTCATACACCAATGCGTCGCTGACTTCTTGGGCAAATTTGACATCGAACCACTCGACCAACCGGCGCGATTCGGCGCGGTAAGCCGGGGTGCCGGGTAAAAGTGGCGCTTGTGGATAGGCGTCTTCAAGATATTCAACAATCGGGCCTGTACCACAGACAGCCAATCCATCTTCCTCCACCAAAACGGGCACGCAGCCTGATGGGTTGAGAGCCAGGAATTCATCCCGGCGCTCCCATTCGTTCTCCTCCACAGTGGAGACGTCCAACTGCTTTTCCGCCATGACGAGGCGGACTTTGCGAGAAACAGGACATAATGGTTGATGGTAGAGTGTGCGCATGGGAGGACCCTACTGCAATGGGGCGCGTGGCAACAGAGGCATTGCGACTTAATCCCCATTTTGTGGTGAAATTTTTGGGTGTTGGCAGGTTTTTCGGTTCGGTAAAACTTTCAACGTCTCAAGCCCCCACTTCTCGTGAGCGCGCGGTGGCTGGCAGATCTATTGGGGGCTCGCCAATTCCTCTAGAATGGGACAGGTCGGGCGATCATCACCCTTACACTTGCTGACCAAGGTAGACAGGGTTGCGCGCATGGCGGCAAGCTCTTTCAACTTGGCATCGATATGTTCAATATGGGTTTGGGCAATGGCCCGCACGTCCGCGCTTGCCCGTTCACGATCCTCATAAAGTGCCAGCAAGTTGCGACATTCCTCAACTGTGAAACCGAGAGATCGCGCACGAGAAACAAAGTCGAGCATACTGATATTATCATTTGTATACTGACGGTATCCATTTGCTCCGCGCACGGGAGATGGTACAAGCGCAATTTCCTCATAGTACCGTATTGTTTTGGGCGCCATTCCTGTTCGCCGTGATACTTCACCTATATTCATGTCGCCTCCTAACCGCGCTGTCGCGATCACGCGCTCATCAAATTGCCATATAAGTTCTGCATATTCGATATGCTTGCGCATCATCTAGCAGACTGCCACTATGACTTACCATTTTCTGTACGGACACCCTCCATGTCAATTGAACAGCTCATTATCTTGGCCCTCATTCAGGGCATCACAGAATTTCTCCCCATCAGTTCTTCCGGCCATTTGAATTTACTCCACGAACTCACAAATTGGGGGGACCAAGGGGTGCTGATGGATGTGGCCGTACACGCGGGCACGCTGGTGGCGGTTGTCGCCTATTTTCGCCAAGATGTGTGGCGTTTAATTTTGGGCGGACTAACGCTGCTGAAGGGCGAGGTCACTGCCGATGGACGGCTGGCGCTCTACATCATTTTAGCCACCCTGCCAGCGGTCGTGGTGGGATACGCCCTGCTCCAATCTGGCGCGATTGAGGCCCTGCGCACGGCGGAAATTGTGGCATGGGGTAATTTGATTTTCGCTGGCCTTTTATGGTGGGCTGATAAAACCGGGGCGACCGAAAAGAAGGTTGGCGAAATGACCTGGGGCCAAGCCTTAGCCATTGGGGTGGCGCAAATGTTTGCGCTTATTCCCGGGGCCAGTCGGTCGGGTTCCACCATTACCATGGCCCGCTGGCTGGGGTATGAGCGCCAAGACGCGGCCCGGTTTTCCATGCTGTTGTCCATCCCCGTTATTTTGGGGGCGGGCCTTGCCAGCACGTTCAAAGTTGTGGAAACCGGCAACTTTGAACTTGGCATGGACATGGTGATTGCGGCGACTTTGGCGTGCCTTACAGCCTTTGGGGCCATTGCCATCTTCATGAAAATGCTGGAAAGCATGAGCATGTTGCCGTTCGTACTTTACCGAGTTGTTTTAGGCATTGGCCTTTTGGTGTGGGTATATTGGCTCTAGCCCACAGCCCTTACAAGAAAAGGGAAACGTGTCTGGCACGCTTCCCTTTTCTGCACTGTTCAGTCTCTTACTGTTTGATAGCGGGTGCGAAACCCCGGCGTATATTTACGCAACTTCTGCTTCTGGAAACTCGCCTGTTTTGCGGAAGCGCACCAAATAAGTTGGCAAGATAACATCAGGGGCTTTGGCTTGGATGCCAAGACCTTCCAAGGTGCGGCCTTCTGCTTGCGCAGCTTCGCTGACCACATTGTCGGACTTGAGCATTTCGATCTGATCCACTGTGATCGGCGCGCCCGGCAGGAACTGCGTCGTCTTCGCGATGAGCGTTGCAATGCCGAAGGGGATGGACACCAACACACGAGAACGCCCGATGGCATTCAACATCAGCGTCATCAGCCCTTCAAAGGTTGCCACCTCTGGGCCTCCTAGCTCGTACACAGTACCCGGTGCGCCTTGAGTTTCAACCAATGTGGCCAAGGCATCGGCCACGTCTTTCACGTAGACAGGCTGGAATTTGGTTTTACCGCCGCCGATCAATGGCAACGCGGGAGACAGGCGGGCGATGGTGGCAAACCGGTTGAAGAAATCATCTTCTGGGCCAAATACAATGGATGGGCGCACGATGGTGGCGGTAGGCAGGGCCTTCATAACACCCTGCTCGCCCAAAGCTTTGGAGCGACCGTAAGCCGATGTACTATCCTCATCCGCGCCAATGGCCGACACGTGCACAAAATTTGTGATGCCTTGTTCCGCCGCCAATGTGGCCAACCGCGCGGGGCCTACTGCGTGTATACCGTCAAATGTTTGGGCACCGCTTTCTTGCAAAATACCGATCAAGTTGATGACAGCAGATGCCCCTTGCAACGCAGACTGGCAAGACTTCTTGTGGCGAATGTTGACTTGCATCGGCTGAATTTGCCCCGGATCACCCATCAAACCCAAGTCATGGGCCATGTTGGTGTTGCGCACGGCAACCCGAACCCGGTAGCCCTTGCTTGCCAGCGAGGCCACAACATAACGGCCTAGAAAGCCTGAGCCTCCAAAAACGGTGACCAAGTCACCCTGTTCCAGAGCTTTTCCGCCAAGTTTCACGCTGTTCGTGCTCATAATCTTGCCTTTGTGTCGGTTGCCGCATTTCCTCCCCTATGGAAGCTCCTGCAACAGGATCGGTTTGATGCGGCTCGTCCTCGCCCATCAAGAAGTGTTGCTCCTTCAATAGCGCATGGGGCGGCTGGGGTGAAGGGGCCAGATCGTCTCATTCTACTTCTTTTGAGCTTAAAAACGCCTAAAGAGCCATTTGGCGCGCCCTTCCCCAAAGCAACCGTTGACAAGCGGCCCGCATCAGCTTAACTACCGCTCCGCAGTGCCCAGGTGGCGGAATTGGTAGACGCGCTAGCTTCAGGTGCTAGTGTCCGCAAGGACGTGGAAGTTCGAGTCTTCTCCTGGGCACCAAACTCTCTCTTATATTATTATGATTTTACGACTGTTCCCGCGCTTGGGTGGGATCATGCCAGCGTGCGGGTTGCACATGCAATCAGGTCGTCTGCATGTTTGTCCGGGGTGTCGGATGAGCGACCGGATAGCCATGCGCGGCAGAAGATTTGAACGGGGCCGATGAGTTGGGCGACGAAGACGTGCATGGGGAGTGTGTGCAGGTCGCCGGTTTCCATCAACGGGCGCACCCACGCTGCTAAGCTTTCTCCAAACTGTTTATTTTCTTCTGCTTGGCTTTGGGCAATGTGGACAAGCCAACTGGAGCGGGCTTCGTTGAATAAAAACTCAGCTTCCCGGCGATTGAATATCACCCAGTTCAGGTGCGCACGAATGAGGCTGGCAATGCCGTCTTGCGCTGCGGGGGTGTGGGTAAGGGCGGCAATGAGGGCTGCGTGGTAATCCTCCAATGCGGCCAGATAAAGCTGGGCGGCAAGCGTGTCTTTGGTTCGAAAAACGTGGAAAAAGCTGCCATTTGAGACCCCTGCTGCCGCACATAGTTGGGCCACGCTGGTGGCATCATACCCTTGTTGATCAAAGAGTTCTGCGGCGGCTGTCAATAGTTTTTGTCGTGCGCTCATCGTTCATCATCTCAAATTAGAGCGTTGCTCTAGAGTGTATATCTAGCTAAGGTGCGACCCTACCCGCCTTTGGAGAGTTTCGCGATGATTATTGATGCATGGGGCCAACACCCAACCTTGCGCCACGGCCAAGACCCTATTTTTGACAGTTTACGCCGCTGGACACGCAGCGAGGCCCCAACGGTTGAGCTTCCCGTTGACACGACACTTGATGTGATGAACGCAGGGGGGGTTGATAAGATGCTGATCAGTGCGTGGGTGGCCCCGCGTAATGTGATGATCTCCAATGAAGAAGTGGCCGCCTTTGTGGACCACGCGCCGGACCGCTTAGTGGGCGTTGGGTCTGTTGATATCTCTCGCCCTATGGAGGCTGTGCGCGAGGTGCGTCGCTGTGTGCGCGAATTAGGCTTTAAGGCTATTCGTGTACTGCCATGGCTGTGGGAAGCAGCCCCGACGGACCGGCGATTTTATCCGATTTATGCGGCATGCATTGAAGAAGGCGTGCCGTTTTGTACGCAGGTGGGGCACACGGGGCCTTTAATGCCGTCGGAAGTGGGACGGCCTATTTATCTGGATCAAGTGGCGTTAGATTTTCCAGAGCTTGTGATTGTTGCGGGCCACATAGGTTATCCGTGGACAGATGAAGCCATCGCACTGGTGACCAAGCATGAGAATGTCTATCTTGACACTTCAGCCTACACCGTGCGCCGCTACCCACCGCAATTGGTAGAATTTATGCAGGGGCACGGCGCAGGCAAAGTACTATTTGGGACCAATTACCCCATGATCACACCGCGCAAAGCCTTGCAAGGGTTAGCAGAGCTTCAGCTTGAGGATACGGCACGAACGGCATTTCTAGGCGGCAACGCCGTTCGTGTGTTCAACTTATGAAAAGGGTTTTATCCCCATTAGTAAGACAACTTCAAACCTACGAGAAAAGAAAGAGCACCACCCTGCTCTTTCTTACCTTGAAGTGGGTGTCCATTGCCTCCCCATTCACGCTCATAGTTGATGCCGATATAAGGGGCAACGTCGCGGGTGATTTCATAACGTAAGCGCATGCCTACATCAGACACGCTGTTCTTTTTTTCAGCTTTCGTTTCATTGCCCTTGCTCAATACGACATCAATTTCAGCCTGCGGCTGCATAATTAAACGTTGAGTGAAAAGAAAGTCTTTCTCAACTTTCAAGCGTGCCGATAGACCTCCTCTTTCTGAAAGAAATAAACTCATGTCTGTTTCTATAAAGTAGGGTGCCAAACCCGTTATGCCCACGACCGCATAGCTTCGAGCGGGATGAGAGTGGTCGTCATGCCGTACACCGCCAAAGGCATCCCAATAGTCTGCAATGGGAATAGAAAACCTACCTTGAAGTTCCAACGCCTCCCATGCGTCTTCGTCATGAGAATATTCAGCCTCAAGTAAGCCATGTAACTTCCAATGATTTCCCCCATAGGACAGCCTAGCTTCGGTGGCGGTTGTGTCCCGCCCACCCGTACCTAAGCGATACTCCAATCGATCGATATCAGCGCTGAGGAAAAAGTCTTCAGCTTGAGCAGAGGCAGGCAGCATTAGGACAAGGGCTGCAGAGATGAGTACAAAATTCTGTGCGGCAGTCATTTGTCTTCTCCTCCTTGCTGATGCATGTGATGCGCTGCAGGTAGAGCGGAGGCATGCGGCATGGGTTGGGGGAGTGTTTTAGTACTCGCTGCCTCAACAATGACTTTGCGCATCATTCCTGCATGCATGTGGTAAAGTAGATGGCAATGAAATGGCCACTGGCCCGTCGCATCAATTTCCACTTCGGCTGTAACCGTCATGCCCGGCGCGACCTGAATGACGTGCTTGGCGGGACGCTTATCACCCTGTCCATTGTCTAGTATCATCCACATACCGTGCAGATGCATGGGGTGGGTCATCATCGTTTCGTTGACGAATTTAAGGCGGATTCTCTCGCCTTCACGAAAACGAAAAGGCGCAGCCTCGTCAAAGGTCTCTCCATTTATAGACCAAGAATACCGCTCCATATTGCCGGTTAACCGAACAAGCACCTCCCGATCTACCGGGCGCGTGGCATATACTGACTGGACAGCTTTTAAGTCGGAATAAGAAAGAAATTTTCCGCCATTATAAGCTGATGGGATAAGCCCGCTTCCCGGTTTATAGAAAGCATCTTGAGTAAATGGCTCCTTCCCTTCGGCTTTCCCCATGGATGAATGCCCCATATGCGCCTGTGCTTGATGCTTCCCCCCCTCTTGCGGCAT
>JARGNZ010000013.1:0-64571 GCA_029209985.1 Parvibaculaceae bacterium | reverse complement strand
TGATTCATGGCTTTATGATTCATGGCTTCGTGCCCGCCGTGGCCCGCCATATCCATCATGGTGAGCTGTGGCCGGGAGCGTAACGGTGGCAGCTTTGCACTCATCCCTGCCCGCGGCGCAAGTGTTGCTCGGGCATAGCCTGTTCGCGCCATCGGTTCCGCCATCAAAGTGTATGCCCGGTTTTCCTGAGGCTGCACAATCACATCATATGTTTCTGCAACAGCAATCCGCAGTTCATCAACAGTGATGGGCTCTATATCATTTCCATCAGCCTGAACCACGGTCATCTGAAGGCCGGGAATATACACATCCATAAAACTCATCGCTGAGGCATTAACGAGGCGCAGGCGCACGCGCTCTCCGGGCTTGTATAGTGCGGTCCAATTCTGTTCTGGGTCCATACCATTGATCAAAAAGCGGTAGCCTGACACATCGGCCACATCGGTCTTCATCATCCGTACCTTGCTCCATGCCATACGGTCGGCGACAGCTTCAGAAAAGCTTTGCTCTTCCTTGCGATCGAATAAATCAAGCAAGGTTTCTTGATGAAAGTTATAAAAATCAGGTCGCCGTTTTAGATTAGATAACACGCGGCTTGGTTGCGTATCGTGCCAGTCTGAAAATACAACTGCGTATTCTCTATCCTGCTTTATCTGAGCTTGTTTCTTCGGTTCTATAATGATGGCACCGTACATACCACGCTGTTCTTGCATGGCGGAATGGCTATGATACCAATACGTTCCTGCTTGCTTAGCTGGAAACCGATAGGTGAATGTTTCTCCTGGCTGAATGCCGTTGTACGAAAACCCCGGTGCGCCGTCTTGTGTGTAGGGCAGGATCAATCCATGCCAATGCACAGAGCTGATCTCATCCAACGTATTGGTGACCTCAATAACCAACTCTTCACCTTCTTTGAAATATAGAGTTGGCGCAGGCATAGAGCCATTTATTGTCATGGCGGTCACGGGACCATCACTCAGTTTGATTTCCGTTTCTCCAATGACCAATTTATAGTTTTCGGCAAAAGCCGTAGGAGACAGCAAGACACAAAACATTGCTAAAGCCGCAACTTTGCAAAGAGCAAAGCGATGCAGGACCATGACCCACGACGGGCCAGATCGAAAAACGTCGATATAATTCATTTTAATTACCTGATTTTATTGCATTAATACACGATGCGCGACGCCTCTAATTTTCGATGCAAGTGCATCTACTTCTCAGTAAGCGAATAAAATCAAGATTTGGGAGGGGGTGTAATTTGGTTCAAACAGATCGACGTCAAGTCAGATGTCGCTGTTGATTGCCTTGCTCTCCGAGTTGTCACGAACCAAGACGACACACCCGCAACCAAAAATAAGGCACTTGATGAACACGGGGCATTTTGATTGCAGCAATCGTTTTCTGAATGATGAGGGCACTCTTGGCCATCGGATACCATGTGAGCTGCATTAGACATTTGACTTGCAGCATTAGGTTGATCGGCAGTCATATCCATAGCCGCTGCATGCCCCACCACAAGGGTTGGAGCACCAAAAAACGGCCCCAGCACCAAGGTGAGAGTTATCAGTAGAAATATGGAAATACGCTGTATCATAGTGTCATCATACCCTCCTCCCCATTTTTCTGTCCACAAATAAACACTGGCCTTGCAGCGCGCAAAGCTAAAACTTAGAGCCGCTTGGTTGGTCGGTTTATAAACCAGCTATTGCCTAGAGGCCGAGCTGGCCTTTCGACAATATGTTGCGCTGGATTTCATTGGACCCTGCGTAGATAGACCCTGCGCGGTCATTGAAGTATTTGGACATGTCGGCCCGCACGGATGCCGGGCCGATGGGGCCTTCGTTGCTTTTGCGGGGATCCAGATTTACGCCACCCGCCTTCACGTGATCGGGTTGGAACGGTGCGCCGTATGCGCCTGCCACTTCAATGGCGAGCTCGGTGAGGTGTTGGCTAAGCTCGGTGCCTTTGATTTTCATCATAGAGGCGCGCAAGCCCGGTGTGCCACCCTTGCTCAAATCCGCCATAAGACGCAGCTCTGCATATTCTAACGCTGTCACGTCAACAGTGGCTTGGGCGAGCCTTTGAGAAAATGCAGAATCGAGAGCGCCCAGCTCATCTGCCGTGGTTTGGATTTTGTGTAATCGTTGTTGCAACTGAGGGCCGTAGGCGGAGCCACCGCGTTCAAATTCCAACAAATATTTAGCGACCGTCCATCCTTTATCTACCTCACCGATGACATTAGCTTTCGGCACGCGCACATCATCAAAGAACACTGCGTTCTGAATGTGCTCACCTGTAAGCATACCAATCGGGTCAACCGTCACGCCGGGGGTGGTCATATCAATCAATATAAAGGTGATGCCTTGTTGGGGCCTACCTGTTGCATCGGTGCGGACCAAGCAGAACATCATGTTAGATTCATGGGCGTGGGTGGTCCAAATTTTGGAGCCATTGCAAATGTAGTCGTCCCCATCTGCCACCGCTGACATGGTAAGTTGGGCGAGGTCAGAGCCCGCGTGGGGTTCTGAATATCCTTGGCTCCAATAATCTTCCCCCGACAAAATACGCGGCAAATAATATGCTTTTTGAGCGGCGGAACCATGACCCAGCAAGGCCGGTCCACACATGCCGATGCCCATAGGCGAGAGCGGTGGGGCACCTGCTTTTGATAGCTCGCTTTGGAAAATATAATGCTGGCTGACGCTCCACTCACAGCCCCCGTGTTCAACCGGCCAAGAGGGAGCGGCCCACCCTTGAGCGCACAATACCGCCTGCCACGCCAAAGCTGTTTCGCGATCAGAATAGACACTGGTCATTAGAGACGTATAGGTCCGAAAGTCTGATGTGAGCTTCTCAGCCAAGAAGGTTTGCACCTCATCGCGGAATGTCTTTTCGGTGGCGCTGAACTCTAAATTCATCTGCTTTCCTCCCTGTTTTCTTTAGACAATCGCTCTAAGGGTGCTCTGTCAAGCAGGCGGAGAGCGATTGTCTGCCGTTGAAACTGCGGTCAAATTAAAGTTTCCGTTGAGCAGGCTGGGGGAACAAGGTATCCCTTGCGGAACGGTTGGCGAGGCGGGTATCGTCTGAGCGACTAGGAATTTGAAACAACGGCGGACCACATGAGCATTACACTTCACAAAGGCGATTTGCCTGATGGGCTTTCTTTCGGAAGCTCTGTCGCAGTTGATTCGGAAACCATGGGTCTCAACCCACACCGTGATCCGCTCTGCCTTGTGCAATTGTCCGCAGGCGATGGCACAGCTCATTTGGTACAGCTGGACCGGGCGACCTATGATGCGCCAAATTTACGGGCGTTGATGGCGGATCAATCTGTTTTGAAGTTGTTCCATTTTGCTCGTTTTGATGTGGCGGTGATGCAGAGATATTTGGGCGTTGTGACGTCTCCGATTTATTGCACCAAAATCGCGTCTAAATTGGTGCGGACATACACCGACCGCCACGGCTTGAAAGATTTGTGCCGGGAGCTGGCTGGCGTGGACCTTTCCAAACAGCAACAAAGTTCTGATTGGGGCGCAGATACACTTTCCGACGCCCAGAAGGCTTACGCGGCGTCCGATGTGTTGCACTTGCATAAATTGAAAGCCGTATTGGACGACATGCTGGCCCGCGAGGGACGCACGGAATATGCAAATGCTTGTTTTGCCTTTCTGCCCGTGCGCGCTTCTTTGGATTTGGCTGGGTGGCCGGATGAAGATATTTTCTCCCACTAAGCGCTGTATTTGGCCCAATAAATGGTTTACGTGGCCTCAGCAGCCCTGCTGAGGCCACGTCTCATTCCGCTCACAATTGAGTGCTATTTGTGTAATGATTGACCTTATTTAACGGTCGCCGCATACTGAACCCCTTCTCATCCAATACTAATTGCCCATTTGACTGGACCGCAATGAGCGAGCCTACTGACACCAACACCGCCCCCGCTTCCAGCCCCCCCTCTGGAACAACCTCTGGTGCGAATACCGGAATACAGGCTGCCGGAACACAGGCCGCCGGAATGCAGACTAATGGCAGTAGCTCTTTGGCGGACCTGCCACCGGGTGGCCGTTCTGGGCGCTATAGTTCTTTCGTGTCGATTATGAAGATTGCGTTGCCAATCTCTGCGGTGCTTTTGGTTTTTGCTGTCTTTGTTGCGGGCGGGCTTTTTGAAGAGCGCGACAAGCTTGCTATTACGTTTAACGAAGTGGACCAAGTGACCGATGATCACCGCATGGTGAACCCGCGCATCAACGGTACAGATACAAAGGGCCGCCCTTTTGAGGTGACGGCAACGTCGGCCCGGCAATCGGAAAATAATAGCGACCGTATTTCGTTGGAGAACATTCAAGCCGACATGATGTTGGATGAAACAGGTTCTTGGTTATCTCTGAGTGCGCAACGTGGTTTGCTTCGGGTCGATCTCAATTCGCTGCTACTGTATGAGCGGGTAGATGCCTTTACAACGTGGGGCTATGAAGTCCATGGCACCGAAGCGCGGGTTGATTTGAAGACTGGTGATATCAGCAGCGCCTCACCTGTTTACATTCAAGGGCCTTTAGGATTGCTCGAAGCCAATAAAATGACTTCCTCCAACGCGGAGGGGATTATTCGCTTTACCGATGGAATTAAACTTACTCTTTATCAAACAAGTCGCCCCGCTTCTAAGAGCGACACAAATACGGCACCTGACACGTCCAACGGCGTGGCAACACCGTCTTTAGGAAAGAATAGATAATGGCTGTGGCAGGCATTCTCCCTACGTTCTCCCTCACACGCACACACGCCTCTATAGGGGCGCAGGGTTTGAAACGCGCTCCTCTGCTAGCCGCCACGCTCTTTGTGACGGCAGGCCTGATGGCGGTGCAAGGCGCGCACCATGGCGCATATGCGGCTGACCCCGCCCCAACGAAACCCGCCACATTGCTTGAGGCAACCGCTGCAGAGCTGGCGGCCGAAGAAGATCGCGCCCCTCAGGCACAAGTGGCTGACCCCGCGCAAGCCGCAACGGCTGCGAAAGCTGCAGAAGCCGCAAAAGAAGACGCAGCTGCTTTGGCTGCCAAAGAAGCTGCCAAGGCTGATGCAGAAGCGGACATGACAAAGGCGCTAGAAGGGGCGAACCAAAATGTGGCGCCCTTGAGTGAAGCGCCTGCCAGCTCTAAAGCAGCCCAGAGCACCTCTCAAAAGCCAAAAGGGCTGGGCGGTTTTTCCGCAGACCCTACCAAGCCCATTGAAATTGAAGCAGACACGCTTGAAGTCGCGCAAGATAACCAAACAGCGACCTTCATTGGCAATGTGAAAGCCGTTCAGGGAACACTCATCCTCAACGCAGCTAAACTCAAAGTTACTTATGAAGAGGCGAGCGACGGTAATACTGAGATCACACGTATTGATGCTAACGGCGCTGTTCACATTTCGTCTGCGAATGATCAATCTGCTGATGGGGACTGGGCGATTTACCGGGTTAAAAATGAAACCATCACCATGGGGGATGCTGTTATTTTGCGCCAAGGACCCAATATTATCCGAGGAACACGCCTTGCGATTAATTTGGCCACCGGTCGCGCCAAGGTGGATGCAAGCACTACCAGCGGCTCTACGGGCGGTGATGGGCGTGTACGTGGGCTTTTCCAGCCACCAAAACGCTAGACTTTGTATTTATTTTGGCTAATTTGCTGGTTTTTCGACAGTTTGATAGATTTTTCATACAATTTTAATGCCAAACAGGCTGAGATGTAACGATGAACGGTAAAATGAACAACGGTACAAACGCACATGCAGCTGGCGGCGAGTCTTTAGTAGGACACGACAACGGCCCGCAATTGGTGGCGAGCACTTCCGGTCTTGTGGTTGGCAAGATTGGCAAAGGCTATCGCCGCCGTCCGGTTGTGCGCGGTGTGAGTTTTAATGTTCAACGTGGTGAAGCTGTTGGCTTGCTCGGTCCTAACGGGGCCGGGAAAACAACCGTCTTTTACATGATCACCGGATTGATTGCGCCTGACTATGGCACGGTTGAGCTGGACGGTGTGAATGTCACGAACTTGCCGATGTACCGCCGGGCGCGGATGGGCATTGGTTACCTGCCGCAAGAAGCCTCAATTTTTAGGGGCCTAACGGTGGAAGAAAATATTCGGGCCGTTTTGGAAGTGATTGAAAAAGACCGGGACCGTCGTGAGCAGATGCTTGACGATCTACTAGCTGAATTTTCCATCACCCACCTGCGTCGTACCCCCTCCATCGCTCTGTCAGGTGGCGAGCGTCGGCGGGTGGAAATTGCGCGGGCACTGGCGACCCAACCTTCATTCATGCTGCTTGATGAGCCCTTCGCGGGGATTGATCCGATCGCCATCGGGGATATTCGGGACTTGGTGTCTCATCTGAAAGATCGCGGCATTGGGGTGCTCATTACCGACCATAATGTGCGGGAAACACTAGAACTCATCGACCGGGCGATCATCATTCATGATGGGACTGTGTTGATGGAAGGCCAGCCTTCAGAAATTGTTGGGAACGAAGACGTTCGCCGACTTTATCTGGGCGACCGGTTCAGCCTTTAGGGGATTTGGTGTGAGCGGGGGCAATTTCCAATGGCACTAGGACCACGGCTGGAGCTGCGGCAGGGCCAATCTCTTGTGATGACCCCGCAATTGCAGCAGGCAATCAAGCTGTTGCAACTCTCTAACCTTGAACTCAATGATTATGTTGAGCAGGAACTTGAGCGCAATCCGTTGCTTGAAGCTTCTAACGAAGAGGGCCAACCTGATCGCGGTGAAAATGGTCAAGGCGATAGCGACACCTATTTGGATAATGCCTCTACCAGTGAAGCGGGCGGTGATATTGAGCCTGCGCCTTTGACTGTCAGCGACGACACCGCGCCGCCTGCACCAGAAGGCGATTTAGACACTGACTACGATAATGTGTATGCGGACGAATCGAAAGCAGACCGCGTCAATGAGGCGGCAGCCGCTGAAGCAGGACCGCAATCCAGCAGCTCTGACTGGCAATCCACCAAAAGCAGTGGCAGCGGGTCATTTGATGGAGAGGGGAGCTTTGAAAGCACGCTCACCAAAGAAATTGACCTTAACGAGCACCTTACAGAACAACTCAACGTCGCGATCTCTTCAGAACGTGAACGGTTTATGGGCGCGTATCTGATTGATCAGCTTACCGAAGCGGGCTACCTCACCGAAACGCTCGAAGAATCTAGCGACCGGCTTGGCGTGCCACTCGAAGAGCTTGAGGCGCTTCTCGCAAAGCTTCAAACCTTTGAACCAACAGGTGTGTTTGCCCGCGATCTAAAAGAATGCCTCAAGCTGCAACTGATTGAAAAAGATCGCTACGACCCTGTTATGGCGCTCTTTCTGGAAAACTTAGACCTGTTCGCCCGTCGGGAACTTGGCAAGCTCTTGAAAGTTTGCGAGATCGATGAAGAGGATTTGTCCTCTTTGCTCGAAGATGTGCGCAGTTGCGACCCTAAGCCAGGCCATGCCTTTGGATCTGAACCCATTCAACCGATTGTGCCGGACGTCTTTGTGCGCAATAAAATTGATGGGGGCTGGGCGATTGAATTGAATACCGAAACCTTGCCACGCGTGCTTGTGAACTCTCAGTATTATGCGGAAGTCGCAGACCGCTCCCGCGACAAAGAAACAAAAACCTATCTGACCGACTGTCTTGCAAATGCCAATTGGTTGGTGAAAAGCCTCGACCAAAGAGCGCGCACCATCCTAAAAGTCTCTACAGAGATTGTGCGTCAACAAGATGGCTTTCTAACGCATGGGGTCAGCCATCTACGTCCCCTCAATTTGAAGACTGTTGCCGATGCTATTTCCATGCACGAATCAACGGTTAGCCGTGTGACCTCCAATAAGTACATGGGCACCACGCGCGGCATCTTTGAACTGAAGTATTTCTTCTCTTCTTCCATTGCCTCTACGTCTGGGGGGGATGCCTATTCTGCGGAATCCGTGCGCCACAGAATAAAAGACCTTATCGCGGCAGAAGACGTCAAAAAAATCCTCTCCGATGACCGCATTGTTGTGTTGCTCAAGGAAGAAGGCATCGATATTGCGCGGCGTACAGTTGCCAAATACCGAGAAGCATTGAACATTCCCTCTTCGGTACAACGTCGGCGCGAGAAGAAAGCTTTTGCGTAAAGAGCTTTGATTTCCCCACCGTTTCTCCTATACTTAAGTTGTTGTTTTGTTTGCGTTTTATTTCGTTCCTGCAGTGCTCTGTTGACACTCTGGAGCCTGATCACTAGTTTCCGATCGCTCTACTTCGATGGGCTGACGTTCAGCCTTAAGGTGTGAAGGAATACTGGCAATCGGGTCGATAGGACCAGTGAGATGGACAGTGGTTTGGGTCTCCTAAAGTTTGGAGGTGTCAAACTGTTGAGGTGAGTATTTCACCTGACTATCGGTTGCGTGTTGATGTACTTTTGCAGGGTTTGTCTGGAATGCAGACAAAACCGATCTACACGGCCTCAATTTGGAGGTTCCCGTAACCCAGTGGTGGGCATGGATCGATGTTTTCGATCCAATAGGCCCAGAAAGGTTTTCGCATGCAGGTACAAGTGACAGGCATTCATCTCGACATCGGAGATGCGCTTCGTTCACATGTGACAGATCGATTGAGCACAAGTGTTACCAAATACTTTGATAGACCAGTCGACGCGCAAGTCACCTTTTCAAAACGCGGGCATGAATTTCGTGCCGATTGCGCAGTTCATCTAAGCTCCGGAATGCGGCTGAATACGCAAGCAAGCACCGGCGATATTTATGGTTGTTTTGACGCGGCCCTTGAGCGTTTGGACAAACGCTTGCGGCGCTATAAACGCAGATTGAAAGACCATCACAACGAACATAAATCCCCCTTACCGGCTCTAGACGTGCCTTATGTTACGCTGGCTTCGGAGGCGGACAATCAGGACGACGCTTCAGAAGCGCCGCTAGACCCGGTGGTTATTTCTGAGAGCACTAAGGCGATCCCTTTTCTCGCTGTCAGTGACGCTGCCATGCAAATGGACATTTCGGACGTACCATTTGTCATTTTTAAGAACTCCGATGGGGGTGTTAACTTGGTGTACCGCCGAGATGACGGCCACATTGGCTGGATTGACGCAGGGCGATAATCGGCCACTTTTTCGGTCTTTTTTCATTCTGCTTACAGATATGAGCTATCGGTGATAGGTCTCTGACTAATGTATGCCCGGTGTTGTCTTCGATTCTTCGAAAATGGCGCCGGGCGACTCGTATGGAATATAGGAATTAAAATGGATCTGCAGGATCTCGTTGCTCCAGAAGGCGTCATCGCCCATCTGAAAGCCAGCAGCAAGAAACAAGCTCTGCAAGAACTCAGCGCGCGTGCGGCTGAGATTACGGGCCTGTCTGAACGTCATATTTTTGAGACGCTCCTCGAACGCGAGCGGTTAGGATCTACAGGTGTTGGCCAAGGCATTGCGATCCCGCATGGCAAGCTTGAAGAAGCGCCGCGCCTTTACGGCCTCTTTGCCCGCCTTGATACACCTATTGATTTTGAGTCCATTGACGACCGGCCTGTCGATTTGATTTTTCTGCTGCTTGCGCCTGAAACGGCGGGGGCTGACCATCTCAAAGCTTTGGCCCGGATTTCGCGCCTTTTGCGCAACCCTTCTATTGTTGAAAAATTGCGCGGCACAGAAGATACGGCAGCGTTGTACGCCCTTCTCACCGAGCCTTCAGCGACCACGGTCGCCTAACCGTGCGGCCCGCTTTCCCAAACGACCTACTGCTTGCGGCGTTTTAGGAAAGTAAGAGCGGGCAACTTCACGCCCTCATAAAATGGATAGTTCATTGGTTTAGTGAACGCTTACCGGCTCAAAATTATACTGACGCGCCCCTGCAAACGCCGCATCACGGTCGTTCAGGACAGCCAAAGGGGACCCGTCAGCGCCGAAAACGCCGAACAGCACTTCATCCTCGCCAATTTCAATCTGACCGTGCAGATCGTCGCCCAGCTCTTCCAACGTGGTTTCGCGGATGTAGACAATTTTCTGCACGCCCAAAGCCAATAAAGCCTCTTCGCTCATGGTTTCGCCAGTTTTTGCGGATGTATCTTCAAATGAATTGTGCACGTCGTACTCCTTTGACCGCGATTTCTTCAAACGCTCGACTTAAACGGATCCTTGCACACGCCTAAGCTTGTGTTATCGGAATGGTTTGAACCAGGCTGGACGGTTCCGGCCGGAACAAGGAAATGGTCAATAAGCCATTTTCTAATTTGGCTTCCTCTACAATCATACCGTCTGCCAGCACAAATGTCCGCTGAAACTGTCGGGCCGCGATCCCACGGTGAAGGAAGGTCTTATCCTCATCCTCCCCTTGGCGCCCCCGAATGACGAGTTGGCGCTCTTCGATGGTCACAGATAAATCAGAGGGATCAAAGCCTGCAACAGCCAGAGTTATGGACAATTTTTGCCCTTCTTCCGTCACTTGCTGCTCAACATTATAAGGAGGATAGCCTTCTGCTGATTTTGTCACCCGGTCCAGCAAACGCTCGACTTGGTCAAACCCCAGCAAAAAGGGGCTATTAAATTGAACCACACGGGTCATTTCGGTCCTTTCTCAAAGCCCCCTATTGGGCGGCTTTACATGATCTCGTCATCGACAATCCGATCCACACCCACATTTGCAGTCTCATTAGTGTGAAAACCTGAGCGCGAAAACCTGAATTTAGCATTTTCTGCTGCGGCCCTGCGGCGTGTGTTCTTTAAAACTTGGGGACTAAGGGAGCCGTTTGCAAGGGTAAACCACGGTTTAAGGAAACAGTTAAAAAGCTGCGTTTATTGACCGTTCTTTACCTGCCGTTAGGCAAATTCCATCAAAATATGAGTCCCACGAGCAGACAGGCGAGACCTGCTATGTGGTTGTATTTGAAGGTGTAAAATGCTGGCAAAGCAGATTTTCCGATATGTCGGGGCAACGGTCTTGGGAATTTCCCTCGCATCGTTCTCTTCGATTCCGGATCTTTCTGCTCAACCCCCGACTGGAAAAGTTAACTTGAAGTGGCCGCCCTCGCTCGCATCAAGCCAAGAGCCAAGCGGCACTCAAGCCACAGATATGCCTCCCATCGCCCCTTTAAGTGCGACCCAGCGCATCCAGTTGCGGCTGCCTACGCGGTTGCAAAAAGCACCCGCCGTTGAGCGCCCCAGAGACAGCGTGCGTCCAGCAGACCCAAGTGTCATTATCAATCTGCCGGAAACGAGCGCCCCGCGCGCCCCAGGGACAGGATGGCCTGTCCTGCGTTTGAAGCGCCCAGCCGTCCTTACAGAGCCCGCCCCGGTTCTCGCACCTGCGGTGCCGCCGCAAACAGCGACAGCCCCGAAAACCACCCCCACACCTGCTGTGCGTGCAAAAGCCGTGGCTCCTCAACAAGTCGTGGCCCCTCAACAGGCTGTAGCCCCTAAAAAGACGGTCGCCCCTGAAAAGCCATTGGTGGTTACGGCCCCTCCAGAGCCGAAACAGACGACGGTCAAAGAAATCGTAAAACAGCACAACCCTGAACCTCCATTCACAAAACTCACGTTGCGGCGCGCATTTGTCTATCAGCCCTCAGCCCCTCTGTCCGCGACGGCTGCAGCTTCTCGTTTCAAATTCCAGCCCTCCGCTCCCTTGGCGTATGCCTCAGCCACCCATGCGTTGCGCTATGCGCCGACCGCCCCCCTTGGGCACACAGGGGCAACCGCTGTTTTGCGTTTCCAACCTTCCGCCCCTCTTTCGTGGGATATGGCCGTGGTCGCATTTGGCAGACTTGCAGCACCGCCGTTCACACCCCTGATTGCCCATCGCGCCCTTCAGCACCAGCCGGTCTCACCTCTCACCTATGCTGCGGCCCGTCGGGCGCTCAGCTATGAAGCCGCTGCCCCCCTCAGCTCGCTTACCATGCGTCAGCTGCTGGCCTCGCAACCTGAGGCTCCATTCACATATTCGAATGGCCGGATGATGTTGGCTTTCCAACCTGCCGCGCCCTATTCATCCCACGCAGTTTCTGATTTATTTGCACGCCTACCTGAATCGCCATTCCAATATGATTTGGCTGCTCAAGCATTACGTTTCCAACCAAATGCGCCTATCGCTCTTGGCACTGCACAGACCAGCTTGAAATATCAACCACAAGCACCCTTGAGCATTCAGACTATTCTCAGCGCGTTTAATCGCCTTCCTGAACCTCCACTCACTTTTTCTGCGAGCGAGCAGGTGCTTCAATATCAACCCGACGCTCCCTTGAGTGCTGCAGCTGCGCGCACAGCCCTGACATATGAAGTTGTCGCGCCTCTCACCTCACGAGCCATGAGCGACCTGCTTCAGCGCAAACCTGAAGCGCCGTTCTCTTATGCAGCTATTGCCCCGGCCTTCGCCTATAGACCGGACGCCCCTCTCTCAGCCCACACCGTGGGGACTTTGATGCGCCATCAGCCAATGGCTCCTATGAATGCGCAGGTTGCTCAGAAAATGCTCCGGCATTTACCTCAAACACCGGTTGATGCGGTTTTGGCACGCCGAGCCCTTGGGTTCCAGCCTTCTGCGCCTCTCAGCGCCCACACCGCACGATTGGCTTTTGTCCGCAAACCAGAACCGCCATTCACATATCTTAATGCTGTTGTAGCTTTGCGCTATGCACCTTCTGCTCCAATGGTGCTGGCGGACGCCCGCAAGATGTTGCGCTACTCAGCATCAGCCCCGTTGAGCGCAGCGACGATGACGGCAGCTCTTCAGCGGAAACCGGAACTACCATTCACAGTCGCAGATATCTCTACTCTGTTGCGCTATCAACCGGCTGCGCCTCTCACGGCGCTCGTCGGCACGGCAACTTTACGGTATCAACCTTCTGCACCGCTGCCTACAGCATTTACCAGTGCCGCTCTTCAGCGCCTGCCAGAACCACCGTTCACGCACTTGGTTGCCGCGCACACTTTGCGCTTTGCCCCCAACGCTCCGTTTGAAGGGGCAACCGCCAAAGCATTCCTGAGCTACGATGTCACGGCGCCCCTCAGCTCTCAGCAAATGCGTGCACTGTTAAAACGAAACCCTGAAGCGCCATTCGCATCATCCATGGCTCAATTGGCACTGGCCTTCCAACCGCAAGCGCCTTTCACATCTCAAGATGTTCAAACAGTTTTCACCCGCTTGCCTGAACCTCCGCTCACCCTAGCAGATGCGCAGTACGCCTTCAGCTATTTGCCAAGCGCGCCCATGACACCTCTGGCCGCTCGCGGGGCCTTGCAGTATCAACCGCACCCGCCGCTTGCTGTTGCCTTCGCGGCGAAAACGCTCCGCTATGCCCCCATAGCTCCCGTATCTACGCACTTTGCGACCCGCAGTTTCATGCGCCTGCCGGAAGCGCCGTTTACGGTTGCTGATGCGCGAACCGCGCTTCGGTATGCGCCGCAATCGCCACTTTCGCCTGCGACAGTTTCACAAGCTTTGCGTTATGCACCGATGGCGCCGATGTCCGCCTACGGGGCGGGCCTGAGTCTCCAGCGTTTGCCGGAGGCCCCCTTTACGGTATCCGACGCACGAATGGCGCTTCGTCATCTGCCGTCCTCACCGCTGTCTTATGCAAGCGCCCGCACCAGCTTGCGGTATCAAACAGAATCTCCGTTCACAAGCTTGATTGCGCGCCGCGCTTTACGGCATCAACCGCACTCGCCTCTTTCTGTTGCCAGCGCCGCATTGACTTTGCGCTACCAAGCACAGACGCCGCTAACCTATGAGCTGGCGACCACGGCACTCTCTTACCAACCCGAAGCTCCGTTCACGGTTGCTTTCGGTACGACCCTGCTGGGTTACCAGCCGGGCGCCCCTGTCTCGCCAGGCACGGCTCTTAGGGCATTCTCCTATCAGCCGGGGGCACCTCTTTCTGGTGCATTTATGGCCAAAATATTTGCACCCTACAAACCAGACGCACCGTTGAGCTATGCAATGGCGGACATGGCGCTGATGCCTGCTCCTGAGCCTGTCACGTTAACAGCACTTTCGGCTGAAATTGTTGCCCAACAAGCTTTGTTGGAAAATCAAGCCACCTCCATGTCTGCTAAGCGGATGCCACTGCTGCCGCAATTGCCAAAACAATTGAGCGATGTTGCTATTTCTTCGCTGGACCTGCCCCCACCACCGCGTGAAGATTTAGTGCCGGAAAGTGTCTATAAGGGCGAGTTCAATGGGGATCACCGCCAAGATTATCTCGTCCTTTGGTCCTCAACCAAATCCAAAGCTCTTTACGCCGATGTGCCGCCAACCCTTTATGTCACGCTTGGTCCAGGAGGGCTTGGTTCTACAGATATGATTGATAGCTCTGACCTGCGCATGGTGCGCCGGGCACCGACCCATGTTGTGATCGCTGACTTTAATGATGATGGACGCGATGATGTCTTTATGGGTCCGGGGAATGATGGGGGCGAAGGCGAACCCTTGGTCTTGCTCATGAGCAATGCGGAGGGCCGTCTCGATTATGTTTCTGAGGACGCGCTGCCAGAACATTCCGCTTGGCTCAACCCTCGTTGGACTGTGTGGTCTGTCGCTCACGGGGACATTGACGCGGACGGCGATCTTGACCTGCTTATCGGTACGCAAGCCCATCAACCGCTTTATTTGACACAGCCAACCGTTCTGCGCTTGCTGGTGAATGATGGCTCAGGCACGTTCTTTGATGCAACAGATGCCCTGCCCCTTATTGCGCGCCTCCCACGGATAACGCCGGATGGCGCTCTTGCCCATAAGCGCATTGCCTTGGCCGACTTTAATAGAGACGGAGCGGACGATTTAACGCTTGAAATTTCTATCGATGAAGTGGCAACGGGGGCAGTGCCGGTGGCCGCAAACAAAAATGACGCGCCGAGTGGCCCGACATTCGTCACCCGTGAACTTGTCTATCTTAATGCGGGGTATGGTAACTTCTCACGCAGTGCGCCGCTCGAACGCGAGCAGGTTCTTTCTCTGGTTGCGCAGCACTATCCGCACCAAACGACCGAAGCCAAACAATGGAAAGCCAATTTTTGGACGCTTTGGAAAAATCGAAAAGAAGATGGGTCGGCGCAACGCTCCCTCTTACGCCCTAGCCAGCTTTAACGCCGACCAATATCCATTGGCCGACGCCGTCCCTACCCAAATCTATTGCTCAAACACAACGGGGAAGCCTTTGAGGGCGCTCAATGCCTCGCTGACCGCGTCCCCCGACAAGGCCGCAACCAACCCTTTTTTGGGATCATTGCGCACTGCTAATTGTGTCTTCAGGCCCGCTTGATTGAGAGCTTCTTGCAACGACCACTGTGCGGCATCTACCCGCAAAGGCGGCTTAAAGATTTTGCCCACGGCGGTGACAGGCATGGTTTCAATAATTTCGACGCGCTTAGGAACCGCTGCCCGTTCGGCAATGTTCTCGCGTGCAAAGCTGGTCAATGCCTCACTGGTTACATTTGTGCCGGGGCGCAAAGTGACGTAGGCCATGGGCACCTCACCAGCATAGGCATCAACTTGACCGATGGCAGCCACCAGCGCCACATCGGGATGCGTTGCCAAAGGTTCTTCAATCGCAGCGGGGTCAATATTGTGACCTCCGCGAATGATCAGATCTTTTTCCCGGCCCACCAGCCACAAGTAGCCTTGCGCATCTATGCGTCCAAGGTCGCCAGTGTTGAGCCATTCACCCTCTACAAAGAGCCCCTTATTGGCATGTTCTTGTTTATATCCCCTGATGACATTTGGACCCGAAATCATGACCACGCCGGGTTCGTCTACATCGCAAAAATGATCGAGCGTGCCATCCTCTTTTAGAATAGCGGTCGCCATTTTTTGATATGGTAAGCGCAAGCCCACCGACCCAATCCGGCGCTCGCCGTGGGGTGGGTTCATTGCACTGGCGCAAGTGCCTTCCGTCAGGCCGTAGCCTTCGAGA
Organism: Parvibaculaceae bacterium; assembly: GCA_029209985.1. Taxonomy (GTDB): domain Bacteria; phylum Pseudomonadota; class Alphaproteobacteria; order Parvibaculales; family Parvibaculaceae; genus NORP139. The sequence goes on along the minus strand of JARGNZ010000013.1, from coordinate 48,647 downwards.
ATAGAAAGGCCGGAGGCTTTTTCAAAACGGTCAAACAATTCTTGAGAAAGCGGGGCTGCACCGCAGCCTGCAAATTTCAACGAGGAAATATCTACGTCCTCACGGGGTAGCTCTAACAACGCGGACAAAATAGTTGGTACACCAGAAAAGTTCACCGCCTTAAAACGTTCAACGGTTTTCCAAAAATTGGGAATGACGTCCGGCGTGCGATAGCCTTGAGGAGTGAGCAAAATAACGTGGGTGCCGCCCTGAAACGTGCCAAGGCCAGTCACGATGACCGCATTGACATGAAAAAGTGGCAGACCGCAAATGAACGCCTCTCCCGTGTCAGACATATCCAAATTAGCAAATACCCAAGCCATGTAAACTTCGTTTGCATGGGTGTGGAGCGCAAGTTTGGGCACCCCGGTGGTGCCCCCCGTGTGGAAATAGGCGCACACATCTTCAGGAGAAAAGACCCGTTGGCTGGTCAGCGCGTCAGCAGCGTGTTTTGCTTTTTCACGCGCAAAGTCGAGCACCTCAAGGCCTTCGATTACGGGCACTGGCACCGGCGTGTCTTCCATGCCTTCTATATAGCGCAAGGGATTGACGACAAAAATTTTCTCCAGCGTTGGCACCTTCGCGGCAACTTCCGATGCTTTTTCCCACATGTCTTGGCCGGGTAATGGGGGCAGTGTGACCAAAATTTTTGCCTGTGCCGCATTCATGATGCCGATGATATGTTCACTGTCGAGCAATGGGTTGACCGCATTTACGATGCCGGCGGCCTGACCACCCCAAATGACGTGATGCGTGTCGGGTAAATTGGGCAGCAGATAAGAGACCACGTCATCTTTAGCGATTCCGTGCGCATGGAATAAATTGGCGGTTTGGGTGATATCTGCAAAAAGCTGAGCGTAGGAAGAGGTGTAGGCTTTACACTCTGGGTCACCGGTCATGACAAATGTCAGGGCGGGGCTATCCCCGTATTGGCGCGCGCTTTGTGCAAAAATTTCGTAGGTAGATGTTGCTTTCTCACGCGCGGCCCACGGGGTTGCCTCTACAGCTTCAATATCAGCGAGGGTGGCAATCTTGAACGGTTCCATTTTTCTCTCCCAATCGAATAGATCTCTTTCATAAGGGGAGGAACGCACTGAGTCGAGGGGGACGGAACGCTGAGCAGCCTCTTTTTAAGCCCCCTTAAACAAAACCGCCCCCTTCAAAAGAAGGAGGCGGTTCAAGCTGAATAAATCCTGCTTAGTATTTTTCAGGGATGATGACTGTCATAGACTCATAGCCTTTTACAAAGTTGGAGTAGATCCGTTTTGGCTCTCCCACAACTTTGATGGTTGGGAAGCGTTTGAGAATTTCTTCCCAGATAATGCGCAATTGCATTTCAGCCAAACGGTTACCCACACACCGGTGAATACCAAAGCCAAAGGACAAGTGATTACGGGCGCGCGGGCGATCAATAATGAATTTATCCGCATCTGGAATAACTTCATCATCGCGGTTGCCTGACACATACCACATGACGACTTTGTCGCCCTTTTTGATCTGCTTGCCACCCAGCTCAATGTCTTCCAAAGCGGTCCGACGCATGTGCGCAAGAGGGGTCTGCCAGCGAATGATCTCGGAGACCATGTTCGGCACTAGATCTGGATTTGCTTTCAGCTTTGCAAATTCCTCTGGATTTTGATCCATCTCATATACGCCACAGGTGATGGAATTCCGTGTGGTGTCATTACCGCCAACGATCAGCAAAATGAGGTTACCAAGAAATTCTTCGAACGGCATGTTGCGTGTCGATTCGCCGTGCGCCAGCATGGAAATCAGATCGCCGCCCGGCTCACGGGCGTTGACCCGTTCATTCCACAATCGCATGAAATATGCACCGCATTCGTGCAGTTCTTCCCGGCGTTGCTCCATACTATCCACAATACCCGAATCAAGATCGGCGGTTGCGACATCGGACCAACGTGTCAATTTCCGGCGGTCTTCCCACGGGAAATCAAACAATGTTGCGAGCATTTGGGTGGTCAACTCGATGGAAACGCGGTCTACCCAATCGAACTCTTCACCAATGGGAAGGCTGTCGAGAATTTTGCATGCCCGCTCCCGGATCACGCCTTCTAGCTGGGCTAGGTTATTGGGGGCCACGATTGGGCTCACCACTTTGCGCTGATCGTCGTGCTTAGGCTGATCCATCGCGATGAACATGGGCAGACGGAAGTCGTCCATTGGGTCGCGGATGGTAATGCCGCCCAAACCAGAGTCAGAAGAGAAAACAGCATGGTTGGTATCAACCGCCATAATGTCTTTGTATTTCGTGATTGACCAATAAGGCCCGTAGTCACTTTCCGCGTTGAAATGAACAGGATCTTCCTTACGCAGACGTTCAAAATAAGGCCAGATGGTATTGTTCAAAAATTGTGTTTGGTCACTCACATCAATGTCCTCGAGCGGCATTGAATAGGCGCGGGTGCGCGCGGCTGCTTGAAGTGCTTCGACATCCGCTTTTGTAGCGGTTGCTGCAAATTCAGTTGCGTCGGCAATTGCTGCTTTACTCATTTTATCCTCCATGGGTATTGGCCGTCGCTTTATGCGATCTTGGTTCAACCCTTAAATTTATATGGGGATACTATAGCACGATTTTCAATGGTGAAACCAAAAATGACACACCCGTCAAGATCGATTAAACCATTGAAAATACAGTGCTTTGAGTAATTTTCAAATTTTATGATGAATTATGCCGCGACACTCAGCTCTTTTCTGAGCTGATCCAGCGGCGTATTCCACATGCTCTCCCAAGCCACCAACGCAAGGGGTGGGGTCTCACGACCACGCCGCCAACCGTCCATCGTGTGGGTCAAAATGTGGTCAAGGGCTGAAGGGAATTGCGCGACAGCCAGAAGCGTGATGGTGGCCAAGAAGTTGGCTGAATATTGTTGCCCCAACTGCGCCAACTGAAAACCAGATATGGCAATTTCGCCCTCAGAGTTTTGACCAAACTCGCCCGCGATGTGCCACACGTCGTGCAATTGTAAAACCCGGCGGTTCATCCACTCACTCGGAGAGAGCTCATCACCTAAAGGACCAAACAGCGTTGAGGGATCGATTACCTCCACATCGAAGTTATTATCTGTGATGAGGTGATAAAAGCCATGACCAAGCGTGCCTTGTGAACAGCTGCTCAAATTCTCGATCTCTACGGTTGCAGGCAGGGCTTGCGCCACCGCATCAGCCATGCCGGGATGGCGCAACAGAGCTTGTTCGCTTTCCACTTGGAATGGCTCGTCACATTCAAGCCCGAAGGATGCAATCGTTTTCGTGAATTGAAGCTCATCCCCCCCCACTTCCGGGTTGGAGATCACAGCCCACACTTTTTCCATAAGGCTATCGGGCAACCGTCCACTTTTTGCCAGAATATTTTCCGGATCATTCGCTTCTGCCAAAGCGCTCATGTCTTTTTGCGGGTGCGCGAGATCTGCGTACCAGCCACGTGCTAACGCATCATAAATAGGCAAAATGGACAGGGGAGCTGCGTAAGCTGCATGTCCAAGAGCCAATGCAACGGCCCCCTGAAATTCTGGCAGAGGATATTGACGCGCTAAAAACGCGTTCATGCTCAACATGCCAGACGCGTCCTTGCCAAAGCCCAGCGTCTCTTGCCACTCAGCTTGGTGCTGTGTGCAAAATTGGCGTATCGCCTCAAGGGCGGTTGCCCCTGCAGGACGCGGAATATCTGAACGTGTTGCCAAGAGTTGCGCGCCCAGATCCTCAAATTGAGACCCCACGACATCGCCGTGATCGGCCAACATCTGATCAATCGCTGTTTTAAGCGTCGCGCGGTAGGCGCTTGTGTCCCCCTGCTGCGAGCAAAAAGGGGCTTTCAACACATCTTCAAATGCGTGCTTCACCTTATCGGTTATCATAAGTATCTCCGTACTTTAAATAGACTACGGTATAGTATTGTTATTTTACCTTCTGTGTCGAGAACATAATAAAGGCGGACTGAAGAATCAGCCCGCCTTGGATTTTTTCCACATTCGGAGATAGAAAAATTACGTCAAAAACGCAGCGTTACCATGCGTCAATAAACCCAGGAGGTGTATTGGCCGTGCGTTTGGTCTCTGGCACAGATTTAAGTCCCCGGACCAACCAATGGCGTGTTTGCTCTGGATCGATGACCCCGTCGATCTCTAAAAAGGATGCCATATTAATGGCTTTGCCTTTTTCATACATCGCATCGACCATCTTTTGATAGAAGGCGTCACGCTCGTCTAGGTCTTCGATGGCTTCCATTTCTTTTTTGAAACCCAACCGCACAGCCCCCTCTAAGCCCATGCCGCCGAACTCTCCTGTTGGCCATGAGATATTGAAAAAGGGCTTGTGGAAACTGCCCGCCGCCATGCCTTGAGCGCCCAATCCGTAGCCTTTGCGCAAGACCACTGTAAAGAACGGCACTTTCATATGCGCTGCATTGATGAACATGCGGGAGACATGGCGCACTTGCGCTGTCTCCTCAATGTCTGGCCCCACCATGAAGCCGGGCGTGTCACATAGGGAAACCATCGGCAATCCAAATGTGTTGCAAAGCTGCATGAAGCGGGCTGCCTTATCGGCTGCAGGTGCATCGATCGCACCCCCTAAATGGTAGGGGTTATTGGCGATAAGCCCCATGGGACGCCCTTCGATGCGCACGAGGCAGGTTAAAATGCCAATGCCAAAGTCTTTGCGTAATTCCAACACGCTGTCGACATCACACAAGTTGTCAATGACGGTACGCACGTCATACGCCCGCAAACGGTTTTCTGGAATGAGGGAGCGCAAAATGCGTTGATCCTCTGCCGTCCAATTTTCCACAGGCCCTTGGAAATAGGAGAGGTATTTTTTCGTCGCCGCAACCGCTTCTGCCTCGTCCTTTACGACAATATCAACCACGCCATTTTTACGGTGCACGTCGATGGGGCCAACTTCATCGGCGCTATACACACCCAAGCCGCCCCCTTCAATCATAGCGGGACCGCCCATGCCAATGTTTGAATCTTCTGCGGCAATAATCGTGTCGCAGCAACCAAGCAGAGCGGCATTCCCCGCAAAGCACCTACCAGAGACAACACCGACCAGCGGCACCCGTCCATTCATTTGGGCAAGGCGAATAAAGGATGGCGTATCCAGTCCAGCTACGGCGGGAATATCTGTGTCGCCGGGACGCCCGCCGCCCCCTTCTGCAAACAGAACAATGGGCAAATTCCACTCTTCGGCCACATCGAGCATTCGATCTGTCTTTTTGTGGTTCATGCCCCCTTGGGTGCCAGCGAACACTGTAAAGTCATAGGCCAGCACCATGGCGCGGCTGTCTACATCTTCAAACATGTCACCGTTCACGGACCCAATGCCTGTGACCATACCATCGGCAGGGCTCATTTTGATGAGATCTTCCATGGAGCGACGGCGACGCTGGGCGGCCAGAGCCATGCCCCCATACTCGATGAAACTATCTTCATCACACAGGTCAGCGATGTTTTCACGGGTTGTACGTTGATTGCGTTTGCGCCGGCGGGCCACGGCATCGGGGCGGTGCTCATCCAAGCCTGTATTCACCCGATCGATCACCTCTTGCAGATCGGGACGGATATGATCCAGATCCACCTCTTCTTCTTGCAAAGAGGCATCTGGTGCCACCTCACGTTCTTCCATAAAAAAGAGCGAGGTGCCTTCAAAGAGAACATCATCCGGGGCTGCATTTACTTGGCGCACAATACCAGAAATATTGGCTGTGATTGTATGCTCCATTTTCATGGCTTCGATCACGGCAACTTGCTGACCCAAGGCCACCTCATCTCCTTCGGCTACATCCACCGAAATCACCCGTCCTTGCATGGGCGCTGGTACGGAGCTTGTTCCCGCAGGCCCTTCCATCGCGGCGGCCTGCCCTGTAGCTTGCCCGTCGCCTTCCTCTTCAAAGAAGTGGTTGCTATGGGATGCTTGCCCCACCAATTCTACTGCATGGTCGGCAATAAAGTTTGTATATACGTCGTTGGCTTGGAAGTCAGACCGCTTGAGAAGGTTCAGATGGAAAGGCAAATTTGTTGCCACCCCTTCAATTTGAAATTCACAGGCCGCCCGGTATGCCCGATTCACGGCATCCGTATAATTTGCACTCGGCGACCATGCGATCAGCTTGGCCAACAATGAATCGTAATTGGGGCTAGTTTGATATCCTTGATAGCCAAAGCTGTCGACGCGAATGCCGGGACCTGAGGGCGCGGTGAAACGCTTGAGAATGCCGCCTGCTGGTTTTGCCTCACCTTGGGCATCCATGGTTTCCATATTGATCCGAATTTGCACCGCATGGCCGCGCGGCTGATAGCTCTCTTGGCTCAAGCCGAGATCCCTCAGGCTTTGGCCTGCCGCGATGTGGATTTGGGTCGCCACCAAATCGATGCTGGTAATTTCTTCGGTGACAGTATGCTCAACCTGCAAACGCGGGTTTGCTTCCATGAAAGCAAACGACGCATCCGCCCCGCCTTGCGCGTCGATCAAAAACTCAAACGTCCCGAGGCTATTATACTGTGTTGCTTGTGCAAGCTTGAGGGCTGCTTGGGTGAGTTTGTCGCGGAGTGCTGGTGCCAGAGTTGGGCTGGGCGCCACTTCCACCAACTTTTGATGGCGGCGTTGCAACGAACATTCACGCTCCCCGAGATGAATGACGGTGTTGCCATCCCCAACGATTTGAATTTCGATGTGGCGCGCCTTCGTGATGAGCTGCTCAACATAGACATCACCAATGCCAAAGGCTGCGGCGGCTTCTGATTGGCAACGCTCATAGGCTTCATCAATATCATCGAGTGAAGTGACAGGTCGCATGCCGCGCCCTCCACCGCCTGCGACCGCCTTAATCATGATCGCGGCATTGTCTCCCAGTGAGGTGAAGAAGGTGCGTGTTTCTGCCAAGCTGGTTGGCCCATTTGTGCCCGGCAACAAGGGCACGCCAACGTCAGCGGCTAACGCACGTGCTTTGACCTTATCTCCAAACACATCGAGTGCTTTGGCATTTGGCCCGATGAAGGTGATGCCATTTTGTGCGCATTGATTTGCAAAGTCGGCGTTCTCACTCAAAAAACCGTAACCGGGATGGATGGCATCTGCGCCGACCGACAGAGCAATGGCAATTATTTGGTCTGCATCCAAATAGGCAGCTGCCCCTTGGCCGGTTAGCGCAATCGCTTCATCGGCAGCTTTCACATGCAGGGAGCGCGCATCGTCGGGTGCATAAATGGCGACAGATGAGCGCTGACATTCAGCGGCTGCACGGGCGATGCGAATTGCGATCTCGCCCCGGTTTGCGATGAGAATCTTTTTCATTCGTTTTCCCTAAAGTCTAGTGCCCGTCCGCAGACAAGCGAAATATCGATGGGTCGACTATCGTGATCCCAGCCGCAGAGTCAAATCTTAGACTGTCGCACTGTTGGGGCCTGCACTAGGCTTTCCGGGTCACATCTTCGCCATAGAGCCAATCTAGCTGTGAAGCGATAAAACCGGGGGCAAATTTACCTGCTAACCATACCGGACCGTAGGTTAAGCCTTGAGACAAGACGCCCGACTTATGGAAGAAACGACTGTTCGCGCGTGACCCTAATTGTACTTTCGCCGTGCGTTCCATGCGGGCAGCTTGATAGGCTTGCAGCCCCTGCTCTGGTGCCTCAACACATTGCGCGAGGCTGCGGGCAAGCACATAAGCATCTTCGATGGCCATGGCCGCCCCTTGGGCCAAAAATGGCAAGGTTGGATGACAAGCATCTCCCAATAAGGACACCCGCCCGCTTGACCAATTCTCCATTGGCTCGCGGTCGTGCAGTGCCCATTTGAAGCACGTGTCGGCGTTCACCGCGCGGAGGAGTTCTTGTATCTCAGCGCACCACGGCGCAAAATCATCCAACAAGTCTTGCTTATTGCCCGGCGTGGTCCAGCTTTCGTCTTGCCATTCGCGGGCCTCCCGCACGCCCACGATATTGATCAGCTCCCCCCCTCTTAAATAATATGTCACCACATGCCCATGTGGCCCTGCCCATACGGTTGCATTGGGGGGAATGAGGTTTTCTCTCACCCGTGCGGCGGGCACGGTGGCACGCCACGCGGTGTTGCCGGTAAAGCGAGGCTTGGCCGGTCCAAACAGGCCCTCGCGCACTTTTGAATGAATACCGTCTGCACCAATCAAGACATCCCCGGCAACAGTTGTGCCGTCTTTCAAGATGAGACGGGTGCCTGTACGCTCTTGCTCAAATCCAGCCACAGAAGCACCAAGGTGGAGAGCGCCGGGCACACGTCGCTCTAAGGTGGCGGCGAGTTCTTGGTGTAAATCGGCCCGATGAATGTGAAGGTAAGGCGCCCCGTGGCGGGCCTCTATTTCAGCCCCTAACGGAAAACAAAATATCTGCTGGCCTGTGGGACCAAAGCGCATTTCAGCAGCCTGCGGACGAAACGCACGCGCGGCTACCGAGTCCAACACATCTAGGGCGCGCAAAACATGCGATCCATTGGGGCCTATTTGCAGCCCGGCCCCCACTTCTTTTATGTCCGTGGATTGCTCAAAGACGTGCGGCGTCATTCCCTGCTTGTGCACTGCGAGGGCGGCTGTGAGGCCGCCCATGCCTGCTCCTGCGATCAACACATCCATCTTAGTCCCCTTACCATGCCGTATGTTGGACCATACCACACCGCAAGGCTTTCGATAGGACTGCCTTGTCGCAGTGTTCCTAGGTTAGGAATTCGTAATCATCCACGTCCACTTTTGAGGTGGCCTCCGCATATCCTCGGGTATGCGATCCCCAGTTTTGCGTAATTTTTCCCTCTGTATTCTTGTACCAAGAATTACAATTAGGATCGGCCCACACGGTTGTGCCTAACTGCTCTTGTAGCTCGGCATTAAAACGCTGCTGCGCTTCTTTGGTCGGCACCATGGCTTTTGCCTGCTTGTCTTTCATCGCTTGCAAAGCCGCTACTGTGTAGCCGACTTGCTGCTCCAGCATGAAGATGATGGAGTTGTGCCCCAAATTGGTGTTGGGGCCATAGAGAACGAACAGATTTGGGAAATCATTCACTGTGATCCCGAGGTAAGCTTCGGGGGCATCGGTCCACACATCATTGAGATGCGCCCCGTCGCGCCCAATCACATCCATCGACCATTTCCAGCCCGTCGTTTCAAAACCCGTTGCATAAATCAGCACATCAAATTCATGGTGTTCGCCGTCAGCAGTGACAACGCCCTTTGGCTGAATTTCTGAAATGCCCTCTGTGACCAAGGATACATTATCGCGCATCATGGCCGGGTAAAATTCATCGGTGATGAGAATACGTTTACAGCCAATTGGATAATCTGGCGTAAGCTTTGCCCGCAGCTCTGGATCTGGGACTTGCTCTTCGAGCATATTGAGCGCAATGCGCGTGTAAGCTTCCCTGCCTTCTTTGGTCCACTCAAAGACTTGCCAGAAAAAATAATCGGCGTTTTCATAAACGATTTGGCGGTTAGCCGCGCCCACACGCATGGCCGCTTCAGGCTGCGTCATCAACAGGTTTTTTTCTTCGGCACTAATTTCACGGTCGCCGCGCGGTGTCACCCAATTGGGTGTGCGCTGGAAAACGGTGAGGTGAGATGCTTCTTTGGCCACTTCTGGAATAAGCTGCACCGCACTGGCCGCCGCCCCGATGACACCGACCCGTTTTCCTTTGAGATCCACAGAGCTGTCCCAACGGGCGGAGTGGATACTAGGGCCTGCAAACGTATCACGGCCTTTAATGTCTGGCCACGCGGGACGGTTCAATTGTCCTAAGGCCGCCACAACAGATTGTGCTTCATAGACATCACCGCTTTCGGTCGTGATTGTCCAATGGCGTTCTGCTTCGTTCCATTCAGCCTTTGTGGCCCCTTGCGACAACCGCAAATGAGGGGTGAGTTGGAAGGTTCCAGCCACTTCCTCAACATAGGCTTGAATTTCAGGCGAGCGCGGATAGAGATGACTCCAATTAATGGAAGGCGCAAAAGAGAGAGAATAAAGCGCGATGGGCACATCACAGGCACAGCCGGGATAAGTGTTCTCGTGCCAAACGCCGCCCACTTTCGGGTTTTTATCAAAGATTAAAAAGTCCTCGATACCCGCTTCTTTAAGCTTCACACCGGAACAAATGCCCCCAAGACCCGCACCAATAACCGCGACCTGAATTTTCTCAACCATATCTTCCTCCAAAGATTTTCGTTGAGCTTAACGGAGTTCCAAAAGCCCGTCTAGGACGACGACCCCATGCAATGGCCTAAGTTATTCATTGAGGTGACAAACCTTCGCGCCCCTACGTAGTCCCTACTTCGCCACGCCTTGCGCCATGATTTCTTCCATTTTTGTGCGGTCAATTTTGGCAACCGCCCCGCCCTTGCCTTCAAACTTGCGCCATGCTTTTGCCACCGGGTTTTGGCGTTTGTTGACCAAGGGGTGCCTGCGTGGTGAATAGCCTTTTTCAAAAACGGGTCGGGCTAGAATTGCCATTCGCGACATCACGGACCAGAAGAACCCATATGCCTTCAGCGCTTTCCATGGTTTGCGGAAGTAGCCTTCCGTCGCGATCATATGAATGAACGCCTTATGGGTTTCTCCCAAAATATGCAGCAGCGTTACCACAACCATATATTTTCGATACCACTCATGCTCACCATATAGATGCTGGTAGGCTTCAAAAGCAACGGCGCCGTGCTCCACCTCTTCAACCTGGTGCCAGACCCAAAGAGCCTTCATCACGGGGTCGGAGTCGGTGAGCCAGGCATCATAGTTGTCCAGAATGATCATGCCTGCCAAAAAGGTGAATGTCTCATAGCCTGCTGTAAAACCCACAAGTCGCTTTAAGTCATCCGTCTTCATATGCTCTGTGAAATACTTGCGGGCATGTGCATCAAGCTCGCCCCCTTTTGGGTAGTGCGTGGCCAGATACTTATTAAACGCCATATAGTTTTTGGCGTGATGCGCTTCCTGCCCGATGATTGCTGACACGTCTTTGCGTAATTCGGGGTCTGTGATTTCTTTTTTTGCTTTGCCCAATGCGGCAATGAGATAGCGCTCAAAGTAGGGAACGTGCAAACCAAGGGCGTTGATGAAAATTGAAAACTCTGGTGAGGACTTACTCCATACCGGACCGCTCAAAATTGCATCGAAGTCGAACACCAAGGGACGCACCTTAATATCAGTCATCGGGTGCGGATCGCCCTCAAGGGACATTTTATCGGTATCATCTGGGGTCACATGTGCATTCTGAGACATCACTCTCTCCTTGGGAGTCAACACTTGCCAATTGGCCGCCGTCCGATGACCCTAGCTATTTTATAAAATCCTGTCAAATAATGCTGACAACAACTACGCATAATGTGTTAGTGTTAGTTGACGGTGGGGAAACCTCAAGAATGCAGCGCGTATTCACCGACAGAATTATTCGGGGACTATCCAAACAAGGCTCACATGGATGTGAGAACGGGAGAGGCAACTATGGCTAACTATCAAATTTCACTCTACAAACACGGCCTGATCGTGTTGCTTATCGGCTTGATAAGCGGTTTCTTTCTGGCCTTCAGCCTACTGGGAGAAATTGGGTTATCGCCCATTCCATTTGTCATTGAAATGGAGATCTTCGGCTCTCCGGCACGGTGGAAAGCGGCACATTTGGGCAATATGATGAATGGCATGGTGCTCATTCTCTTTGCGACAGCTCTTCCAAATTTCAAGCTTGCAGACAGTTTGACGTCTAAAATTACCATTGGGCTGTTGATTACCGCGTGGGGTAATTTCGCATTCTATATGTTTGCGCTGGTCGCACCAAATAGAGGGCTGTCTTTCGAAGGTAACCGTTTGGGTGGTTTCAACTGGGCGGGGCCGTTCTCTTATGTTGGTGGAGTGTTGGCCGCTGTTGCCCTCATCACCATTGCTGTTGTGCTGATACGCGCATTGCCAAAATCGAAATAAAATAAAGGCCCGCCGGTAAAACTGGCGGGCCTTAAATCACTCTCGATTGGATTGGGCGCGGGCCTTAGCCAGCCAGAAAACCTTCCAAGCGCTTACGAATAATGGCTGTTGATTCATTCATAATGCCATCGATCAATTCTTTACATGTTGGAATGTCGTGGATCAGACCTGCCACCATGCCACAGCTCCATGCGCCTGCATCCATGTCACCGTCCAACATGATGCGTGGGTAAACACCAGCAACTTGTTCGAAGACATCTTCGAATTTCAAGTCGGCGCCTTTTTCTTTTTCAATTTCAAGCAAGCGCTCTACGTTTGCGTTGGTCAACACGCGTTCGGTGTTGCGCAGTGGACGCATGACCAAACGGGTGTCCAGCTCGGAGGCTGCCACAATCGCTTTTTTCACGTTCTCATGAACCGGTGCTTCTTTCGTGGCGATGAAGCGTGTTCCCATGTTGATGCCTTCTGCACCCATCGCCAATGAGGCGACGAGGGAGCGCGCATCTGCTTGTCCGCCTGAAGCAACAAAAGGAATTTTCAACTCATCAGCTGCACGCGGCAACAAGATCATGTTCGGCACATCATCTTCGCCCGGGTGGCCACCACATTCAAAACCATCAACACTGACAGCATCGCACCCAATTGCTTCCGCTTTAAGGGCGTGGCGTACAGATGTGCATTTGTGGATGACTTTGATGTTGTTCTCTTTGAGAATCGGCAACCATTTGGATGGATTGTTCCCGGCTGTCTCAACAGCTTTTACACCGCTGTCGATGATGACTTGAATGTATTCAGCATACGGGGGAGGTGTCACGGAGGGGAGGAAAGTCAGGTTCACGCCAAATGGCTTGTCCGTCAGCTTCTGACATTTCGCAATTTCTTTCGCCAAATCTTCTGGCGTTTTTTGGGTGAGGGCTGTGATGATGCCCAAGCCGCCCGCGTTGGAAACTGCCGCTGCCATTTCAGCAAAGCCAACAAAGTGCATGCCCCCTTGAATGATTGGGTGCTCAATGTTGAAAAGTTCTGTGATTCTTGTCTTCATGGTGACGTCTCCTGCGAGTGCTATTCTTTAGCGCACAGCACTTGGTTGATTAATGCCTGCCTCTCGCGTTTGGCACGCGAAAAACCGGGGTGTTCGTTTGAAATTTGGGGAACCCTACCACAGAGATCAAGCAGCCAGCTATTGAGAAATATTAGACAGTGCGCTCAACGCATGCGCCAGATTGCACAGAACCTTAGTGCTCCAATGCTTTTTTGCCACTGATCACAGCCGAACACAGCAATTAACAAAAACGCACAGATGGCCTGTGCAGGCTGACAAAGGTGTCTAGCCTTCACCGCTGACTTTGAGTCGGATGAAGTCTTGTGGCTTGGTCGGGTTTTCTTGATCGAGAGATGTCAAAAATTGCTGTCGAATTTCAGCGATATGATCATCAAGGTCATCAATGTCCCAATCGGTTGTTTGGATCGCGGGGAGAACCTCCACATGCACTGTGGCAGGGCGCGCAAAAATAGCGCCCTTTGGCATGGCATCCGTCGTATTTTTCAACACAATCGGCACAATCGGCACGCCAGCCTGCATGGCAATGTGGAACCCCCCTTTTTTGAATTTCGACAATTTGTTGGTGGGGCTGCGTGTCCCTTCCGGGAAAATCATAATCGACGTGCCATTCTTCAATGCGTTGACAGCCGGGGCCAATGCCTCACGGGCTTTCTTATTGTTTTTGCGATCGACAAAAATGGTGCCCATGGCCTCAGCGACTTGGCCAATGAAAGGCTGCGAACGCACTTCTTTTTTGGCAATGCTTGTGAAATCGCCCTGCAATAATTTCATCACTGCAATGGCATCCACCGCACTTTGGTGATTGGCCATAAAGACGGCCGGACGGTGGTTCCACAAATTTTCTGTGCCTTCCACCGATAGGGTGAGACCAATGGCGGCGGCAGACATTTCGCACCATAACGTATTGAACAAGTTGCGGGCCTGACGGGCCGAGCCATTGGCAGAGTAGGCGGCAACGGCAGCCCCTGCGGCTGGAATGGCGCTGGCATAGGCCAGTGTTGTGCGGGCCATTTCTTGTGTGCTCGTGCGGCCCCGGCCTTCAAAACGGCTGATCGGCCAGTCGCGGGCTTTGGCTACCCGCGTGAGCTTTTTATCAGGGTTGAGGGGACGCGGACGCCCGACCAGTTCCAACAAGGGCAGATCTTCATGACCGTCCGTATAGAAAAAGCTTTCGGAAAGCTCTGCGTGATTGTCCTCGATAAATTTCAGCACCGCGATGGATTTACCTTCGCCGTAACATGCTGGCTCCATCACCCGGCCTGTGCAAATGCCATTCTCGACTTCAAGATGGGTGCACAGAAAACTCGGCACACCTAAATCTTTGGCCACGGGCTCCACCTGATACGGCGTGGCGGCGGACACGATGACAACTGTGTGGCCTTTTTCTAAATGCGCATCAATCAGCATCCGTGCTTCTGGATAGATACGGGAAGCGACGCGTTTCTCAAAAACCTTTTGGCCAAATTCATAGTTGCGCTCATCAAGCTGACCGCGCAAATGTTTCACCGAACTGGACACCATAGATTCAAAGCCAATACGCCCGCGCGAGAATTTCACCGCTTGGGTTACTTGATCTGCCAAACCGGGTACTGACAACTCACCAGAGCGTACCTGTTCAATTAACAAATCTTGAGCCGAAAACCCGTAAATGACTGTCCGGTCCATGTCGAAAAATGCCGCGATATGTGATCCCGACGGGCCTTTTTCCACTTCATCGATCAAAAAACGATACGTCGACATGGTCTTTTCCTTTACGCTCGCAGTTTCAGCGGCCCTAAAATCTTCCAAATCGGCTGAATTCAGCCCTTTATTTATAGCCGCCCTAATCTGTCTGGCGGCTCACAGAAAGTCCCAACAGTATATCCAATCGACGATTAACAGAGCGTACCTGATCGGCAAATGCGATCCGATCTTCAACCAAATTTTCGTTCTCGCCGGTCAGTAGGTTAATGTGTCCCGCCAATTTATATACTGTGTCATAGAGCGGCAGAGACAACGATTCCTCTGAAAAAATTCTTTGTAAAAGCTGGGCTTGTGTCCCGACCTCTAGGCAATGCCTTAGAAACTCTTTCTTGTCAGTGACGGGTGCGGTGCCGCGCTGGACCAACGTATCCCCCACAACTTGGTAAGCATCGATGAAAGAGCGCAAGACACCTTGAGCGACCAACGGCATAGAGCTTCCCAGCAAACTACGTGCTTTGGCGTCTCCGGCCAGCAACAGCTCTTGCCAATTAGGATCGCGTTCAGCGAGCTTCTCACGCACTTCTTTCAAAAAGTCTTCGCGGGGTGGGAAATAAAACTCAAACTTGAGAAGGTCGCGCAGCCCCAATGCTTCGCGCCAGAATGCAAGCTCACTATCGACTTGATCCATTGCATGCAGCAAGGACAATTCGATGATGGCATCAGTGACGAAGAAGTGGACAACGGTGTTCCGGTAATAAGCAGCCTTATGATATTGGCCGCTGTCGATGCGGTAGACAGCGCCCAACACAGAATCATGGTGGGTCACCACTCCATGCTCTTCCAGGGCTTCTAAAGTTTGCGTCACTTCCTCTGTTGTGCAAATAGAACTTGCACCGACCACAGGAATGTTACGCCGCTCGACAAGCTCCATCCACCCCTGCACGGTTTTGGTCAACCCTTCCAAGGTCCGGGCGCGCGGGCCATTGGCCAGCAAGATGAGGGTCAGCAAGGCGGTGAGGTTGATCGGCGTCGCCTCATTCAAACGATTTGCAGATTGCAGACCAATTTGCTGAACCAGCTTTTTCTTTTCGTCATCAGGCAGGGCTTCATTGAGCTTTTCTGCGGGCATTATATCTGTCGCTTGCAACGGCTCCCCGATGCGCATGTAGATTTTATTTTTCGAGCCTTTACCGTTTAAGAACCGTAAGAGCCACCCGGCCCCTTCTGGCTTTTTATCTTCTCCGCGCTGCTCGATAACATAATCATCAACTTCTGTAATCTGGTCATAAGAAATAGAAACCGGCACAAAGCGTAAATTGTGGACTTTGGTGCGGAGGATCGATTCCACCACATAATTCATGAGGCCGTATCGTGGCGGCAACAGCTTACCCGTGCGGGAGCGCGTGCCCTCCAGCGCCCACATCAAAGAGAAACGTTTTTCAATGAGGTAATCAACATAACGACGGAAGGTCGCCTTATAGATTTCATTATCTTGAAAGGCGCGGCGCAAAAAGATGACGCCACTATTGGCCGCTAACTTACCCAAGCCGATAGTGTTGAGGTTGATGCCCCCAAAGGTCAAGGGGACAGGCATGTTGTTGTCAAAAAGTGTGGTAGATACCGCCATCGTATCAAGCATGGACTTATGTGTGACCATGAGGACAACTGGGGCCTCTTCTGACCATTCTTGCAAACGCACCAAGTCTTCAGGTCTGAAGTCAATTTTGGGGGCATGGGCACTTTGGCAAGCTCGGCGTTGCAGACCCAACATCACATCCAATGCAAACGTCGATTGGCGCGCGCTCATTTCTTCAAGGTACGCTTTAGATTCAGCTTCCACCTCAGAAAGAGATTGGCCCAATGTGCCCGCGATGCCACCGAGATCACGTTGGAATGAGGGACTGGACATCACGTCCTGCATCAAAAGTCGTGCAATTTTATAACGTGCCCCACGCACTTTGCGTTCCGCCCGATCGAGGGTGATGAGCGCTTGGCGTTGGATGAATTCAGGTAGGCGGTTTTCGCGCACCCCTTCTGAGCCCCAAGTTTGATGGAACCGCTGCTTCACGTCGGTGAGATAAGCCCCCTTGCCTTCCACAACCTGCACACTGCTGGGCGAGGTGCGTGAGACGAGACGCTGCAACACACTGCCCGGCTTATCAAAAGCACTGCTCAAGAGACTGCGCACCAGACCCGGGCTTGCGTTGGCATGGGAGGTTTTCCAAATGAGCCGCAAAGGGACTAGCCATGGCTGTCCGCCCTCATCGTGATTTGCGGCCAACAAATCAGCCAGCTCGCGTGCGCCCAATGATTGACGGTTGTGGTCTATATAAATTGCCTGATGCTTGTTCCCCGCAAAACGCGGTTGATCTGCAATCCATTTTTCAATCGTACCGCGCTCGAAGGACGTTGCCGCTTCGATTAGGAAAACCGTCCGGCTTTCGTTCTCCGACATTTGCACTACATTTGTATTTTCCAAGTCCGTCTCCTCCCCAGAGCCGTCTTACTTATTTTTCCAGATACACAACGCTGCCGTCCTCATCGGCACATAGCGCGAGATATTCCTCAAATGACTCGCGCACACATTCTGCATAGAAAGCAGGATCGGGTACCATGTCCCGACATGCTGTAACTGAGATTGACATGTTTTCTTTGATGCCTGTGATGGCATGGAAAATACCCATGCCGTCCCCTAAGGGGGCCATCGCATAGCTGCGTTGCATTTGCGCTCCGCAGAAATAAAGATCGAAAGGCACGCCTGGAACATTTGATACGAAGGTATTACACACCGGTTTTACTTTGCTGATCCACTTCATGCCTTCAGCAGACCTGAAAAACCATGAGGCCACTGCAGGGCTGAAGAGACCGACTGTGTGCTCGAG
This sequence comes from Parvibaculaceae bacterium, assembly GCA_029209985.1. GTDB lineage: Bacteria > Pseudomonadota > Alphaproteobacteria > Parvibaculales > Parvibaculaceae > NORP139. The sequence goes on along the minus strand of JARGNZ010000013.1, from coordinate 31,035 downwards.
CATATCGTCCCCGCGCAAAGCTGCTAATTGCTTAGCATCATCTGTGCGCATCTTGATTGCTTGCAATCGTTGCAACGGATCTTCAATGTCGCTTCCCAAGGCCACAGACATGTCTGATATTTGATTGCCAGATTCTACGCCGCCGCTGGTTTGGCGCACGTTGATGGGACACATCGCGACGACAGATTGATTGGGCAATGCATTGCGCGATATGAGATAACGCCGCATTGCGCCACCACACACAGCCAGCGCCACATCATTGACAGAGGCAACCGGTAACAGGCGTTTGATGCGCTTAAAATCTTCCAACTGGAAATCACATGCATCGAATACGCGGTACGGCGAAACTTCTTTGTTAAAAATTGTTTGCGGAGCATTTGGAGCGGAGGCAATATTGCTCTCCCTCCTGCTCTTGCCGACTTTTAGCTCACCCTTGATAAGTGACACAGCAGACTTTGCTGACTTGAGAGGTTGCCGCATTAAATCCGGCACGGTGCGCATCAACAACGAACTATCTGTTGGTAGAGCACTGCTTTTTACTCCCCCGTCGGCAGGCGGTGGCGGCGGTGCCAAACTATCCGTCATGGCGTGCATCGCCGTTAACAGGGAAACAGCCGATGCCCCATCGGCCACAATGTGATGTAGCTTAATTAAGAGGGCGAAGCTTCCCTTTGGCAGACCTTCGACTTTATCGAGCCCCTCAATCACATTGATTTCCCACAAGGGGCGATTGAGGTCTAAGGGGCGTGAATACAAACGTGACGCAAGGATGCAGAGCTGGCGCCAATCCCCCGGCTTTGGCAGCGACAAGTGGTGCACATGGAACTCAACATCAAAATTGGGATCCTCCGCGAGATAGGGCAGTCCTAAATCGAAGGGCACCTTCACCAACCGCTGGCGGAACGGTGCCCAGAGATGCAACCGATCTTCAATCCATTCTAGGATTTCTTTGAAACGTACTTTCTTGCGCCCATGGGTTGATTGATCATAGATCAGCAATCCACCGACAACACTTGGCGTGCGTCCGGTATCAGCATAATAAAAGGACGCATCGGTGTTGGAAATGCGTTTCATAATCCCTCGCTAAACAATGAGCCCGCCCAACATATCGCTTGCGATATGACTGGTTCCTCTCGGACCTTACTCCCTACATACATCGTATACAGATAGCTGGAGGCTAGGCTAGGTAAATTCCGTTAACTGGTAAAAATTCGGCTTTGAATCAGAATTCGAGGCCCTACATGAAAGATCTCGTAAACCTAGAGCGGTCTGAACCCGCATTCTTTTGCACCTGCACACAAACCGAAGGTTGGCAGATCGAAAATCTCCCCGTAGGCTTGAGGCAATCGCGGGCCGCCCTCATTCTCAATCACCAGTTGATCGCATGAGATATCGGACACCGCACCAAACAGGGAGAACTGCATGAGTGACACGGCCCGCGTGCGGAACGAGCGCAACAATCCACTCAATTTGAAAGTATGTGTCTTAGGGGGCGGGTCTTGGGGGACCACCGTGGCCGCCTTAGTTGCCCGCAACGCACCGTGTACACTTTGGCTTCGCAACCCGGATGCGGCGACAGAAATTAATGTTCTCCACACGAACCGGCGTTATTTGCCAGACGCCAAACTGCCCGAAAGCCTACGTGCCACAACATCGTTGGAAGAAGCTGTGTCCAGCGCCGATGTTGTTGTTATGGGTATTCCATCGCAGAACTTTCGCGGCGTCCTGAAAGACGTAAAAAAATTCATCCGGCCATGGGTGCCCCTCATCAGCCTGTCCAAAGGGCTTGAACAAAGCACGGGCATGCGGATGACGGAAGTGATTGCACAAGAGCTTCCGGGACATCCGCCCGGTGTGTTGAGCGGCCCTAATTTGGCGCGGGAAATTATGGATGGGTCCGCTGCGGCCAGTGTGCTCGCCATGGAAGATGAAACCGTGTGCACCGGGTTGAGCTCTATTTTTCAAAGTGGGCTTTTTCGCGTTTACACCAATACCGACCTTGTTGGCTGCGAGTTAGGCGGTGCCCTCAAAAACATCATTGCCATTGCTGTCGGTATGGGAGACGGCCTTGGTGCGGGGGACAACACGCGGGCGGCTGTGATTACACGCGGCCTTGCAGAAGTCACCCGGTTAGGCGTTGCGCTGGGCGGCAAACCAGAAACATTTTCCGGTCTTGCGGGCATGGGCGACTTAGTGGCCACGTGCACCAGCACGCAAAGCCGCAATCGGTTTGTCGGCGAAAAGCTTGGGCAGGGGCAGTCCATCGATGAGATTATTGATGAAATGCACATGGTCGCGGAAGGCGTGAAAAGCGCGCCGGTGGTGATGGAGCTTGCCCGCACCCATGGCATTGTGATGCCGATTGCCCAAGAAGTGTACGATGTGGTGCAGGGGAAAGCCAACGCCAGCAAAGCCTTTAGAGGATTGCTGCGTAACCCTGCCGGATCAGAAGCGGAGCCGGGTTAAGGGCACCGCTTCTTTACATGATAGATGGCCTAAACCGCTTCTGCCTGATCGCCGACAACTGGGGTCGGGGGCCGTTTTGTTTGCGCGGGTTTCTTGCGGGCGGCTTTCCTTGCTGGCGTTTTAGAAACAGCCCTGCTTTTTGGTGTATGGGACGCAGATGCCGCTGGCGCACTTTTGGCCTTGGCTTTTGGCATGGCTTTGCGAGCACGCGACCGTGCCAAACCGATCACATCCCCCTCCATTGCTTCCAAAATACCGTCCAAGGTATGGCTGATTTGGGAACAATTTCGGATCATTTCAATACGGGGCCAGGTTGCCGCTTCCCCTTCATTAATCAGATACAGCGTTTCTTCTTTATCCAGCGGGGCCAGCAATTTGCGCGGGTCCCAAAACCGATAACGCGGAATGATATTGATGTCTGCGGTATATTCTTGAAGGGCGACCGTATGAAACATATTCAAAATTGAATTGGCTTTGGGCAAGGCCGTGGTCATACGGTTTGAAATGGATTGAGTGGTGCGGAACCATTCTTTGGCGGCCCGATTGCCCATCTGCCACACATTATCCAGCACGCCTCCCGATGTGTTGGGGTCGCGTAGGCTCCACAAAACGACAGGGTTGGTTTGGCTGGCGATGAAGTGATTTACACCGTACAGACGCCCCAACCGTTTGGCGGGCATATCGTCGGTTACGGAGCCATCAATCCATCTCATTTCAGCAAGGTAAGGTTGTTTTTCCCCATCGATGTCGCGCGCCATCAGCATGACCGGTGGGAAAACGCCGGGCACCGCACAAGATGCCATCACCGCTTCGGGCACCAAGACATTGGGCGAGGTGATCGCATTCAAAAGGCGAGATGCTTGCATCCGCTTTTGCGGGGCGACTGAAATATTTATGTGGCGCCCTGTCATTTGGAAAGCTTCGGCAAATGTTACATCTGGCACCCATGTATCGATCATATCGCGCAAGTCTTGCGCTTGTATGCGGTCTGGCCAGTTGAATACAGAATTGCCCTCATCCTTTTCCACTTGGTTGGAGAGGATAATATCTGCGTTGAAAAATGATTTCAGATCGTCGTTGTTGTGCGTCCCCACAAGGGCTGCCACAAATGCCCCTGCGCTCGAACCAGAAATGACGCGGGGCAACAAGTCTTGCTCCATGAGGGCTTTAATCACTCCCATATGGAATGGGCCTAGCGCACCGGCACCACTGAGCATCAGCGCGGACCGTCCAAAACAATGACTGGCGCGATGGAAGAAATCTGTTTTTTCCTCCTTGCTGATGACGGAGCTGCGCAAGCTTGCGAGTTGCTCTAAGGCATCGCACACTTCGTTGACATATTCTGCAATGAGGTTTTTGGTGCCTAGCTTGGCTTTTGTATAGAGGCTCGATTTCCCCATGCCGCCTAAGTTGCCGTGAATCCCCTCGTTCAATGCAAAGAGAAGGCCCCGATAATCTTTAGCCGCGCGCAGTGCCCGTAGGCGCGCAAGGCGCATCCGCAACGTACTGTAGTCGTAAAGCGTGCTGTGCTCTTTGGCTTTCCAAGCATCCGCGCCTGACAGCGAATCATGGGCTCTCGCCTCTGCTTCCCAGGCCTCGTAGGAGGTGGCTTCTTCCATACGGTTTTCGGAATCGCTCAACTTACTCATACAGCTCTCCTGTCACACACAGACACCCCAGCCAATTGCTTCGCTGATGCCTGTGTATTGGTAACCGCCTAAGTCCCAGTCAAATTTTGCAGAAATCAGCGCCAAAGGCCAGCTCTCAGGGCCATTTTGCACGCAGTCAAAACAGTGAATTCAGATTCAGTCACGTGAGGCCATTTCAATCGCTGTCAAAACCAGCCCAAAACCTGAGCAATTCCTTACGAATGGTGCGTATAAGCCCTCACCGAAAAACTGGCTGTTTTTATTGATTATTTTGCCTCAGGGAGCTGTTGCTCGGCCCAATTTACGAAATCTGCGACGACTTCGGCGCGATTCGTCTCATTAAACACCTCATGGCGCCCTTCGGGATAGAGGGTGAGAGCTACATCAGATACTCCCGCCTCACGGTAGCGGTTGGCGAGCAAGGTCACCAATTCGCCGTTCAAGCCCACAGGGTCTTTATCACCGGAGAAAATATACAGGGGCAGGTCTTTGCGAATTTTGGCTGTGGCTTCGGATGTCGAAAAGGCGACCCCGGCGGCCATGAGGTCGGCGGAAGAAGCGTCGGTCACAGTGAAACCACAAAGAGGGTCCGCCACATATTTATCCACCTCGGCGGCATCTCGGCTCAACCAATCAAAATCGGTTCGGGTGGGGGCAAAGGCTTCATTCATAAGGGCAAAAGTATCCACGCTGGGGTCACTGGCAAATTGCGCCATCACATCCACAGCCGTGGATCCACTTAAGGCCGCGCCATCGATTTGATCGCTTGCTTTGGTGAGCACATGCTGAACAACAAATGATCCCATCGAATGGCCCATCAATAAAACGGGGAGGTTGGGATAGGTCTTTCGGGCCAAGGCAATGACCGCCAATTGATCGTCTACCAGTCCTGCCCAGCCTGCTTGGCCATAATCACCAAGTTGAGATTGGCTTTGCACGGTTTTTCCATGCCCTCGGTGGTCATTGGCCCAGACAACAAAACCTGCGTCTACCAGTGCTTGAGCCAAAGGTGCATACCGCAGAGCATGCTCTCCCATGCCATGCGCGATCACGAGAACCCCCCGTGGTTTCCCCTCACCGCTCCATTGATGAATGAAGGGGATTTGGTCCGTTGGCGTGGTCGGCAATGTGGTGTGGGAATAGTGCATAGATCCTCCTTGAGTTCCTTCCACTTAGCCCAATAAAGAGGCGTGAGACAAGGCCAATCCGTTAGGGCTGTTTGTGTCACCCTGCCCAAAATCCATCCGCATACGATCTATAACATATTGATAAATATATCTTTCTAGTCTTCGCGGTGATAAAAGAAGCCCATGTTAGTTGTCACTGAAACATTGCGCATTCCTTTGAGTGAAATCGAACTTCGATTTATCCGCGCAAGCGGACCTGGGGGCCAGAACGTCAACAAAGTCTCCAGCGCTGTTCAATTGCGGTTTAATGCCAAACACTCGTCCGCCCTGCCCGCTCACGTGCGCACGCGTCTTTTCCAAATCGCTGGCTCTCGGTTGACACAACTTGGCGAAATCATCATCACCGCAGACCGGCATCGCAGCCAAGCATTGAACCGCAGCGATGCGCTGGAGCGACTCAGCGCCCTGCTGAAAGAAGCGAGCCATCGCCCCAAAAGGCGCGTGCCCACCAAACCCACCCTCGGTTCTAAGAAGCGCCGTTTGGAGGGAAAGTCCCGGAAATCTGGGACTAAGCGCCTGCGCGGCAAGCCGAATATGCGTGACGATTAACGAAATATTACAAAGGTGACGCATGCGTCATTTTTTATTGACGTCGCGTGATTTTCCGATCTACACTCTTCGTTAGAAAAAACCCATTACAATGGGATATCCACGCACGACCACGCGGATCATCAGGCTGCACCCGACGCGCCTGAACCGCTTCTGGAGGACAAATGAGCCAAGCTATCCAAGATTCAGATGCACCTGCGCCTTTAACCGGTGCCGACCTTGACCCTCGGCTGGACCCGCCAGCGGACCCTTATTCAGTGGCTCTTGAAGACATTGATATGAGTCAGCGCGACCTGTACCGCACGCAGCGTCACTTGCCTTACTTTGAGCGTTTGCGCAAAGAAGACCCAATCCACTACTCCGAAAATGAGGAAGTCGGTGGTTTCTGGTCCGTGACACGCTATCAAGACATCATCGCGATCGACACAGACCACAAACGCTTTTCCTCTGAGCCGTCTATTTTTGTGGGCGATATTGATCCTGAGTTCGCGCCCAAAACCTTCATCGCGATGGACCAACCAAAGCATGACGTGCACCGTAAAATCGTGACGCCTGCCGTGGCACCAGCAAAACTTTCAGACCTTGAAGGGCTGATCCGCGAGCGGGTGTGTAAAGTGCTCGACAGCTTGCCAGTGGGCGAAACATTTAACTGGGTTGAGAAGGTTTCCATCGAAATCACCACCCAAATGCTCGCCACTTTGTTCGACTTTCCGTTTGAAGATCGTCACAAGCTGACCCATTGGTCCGACATTACAACAGCTGGCCCCGGCGGCGGCGACACAGGCATGACCGAAGATGAAATTCGTGCAGAGCTGATTGTGTGTGCCACGACATTTGCGGGCATGTTGGAAGAGCGTGCAGCGCAACCTCCAAAATTCGACTTCATTTCATTGATGGCACACAACGATGAAATGAATAACATGGACTTCTTTGAGTTGATGGGCACCTTGCTGCTTCTCATCGTTGGCGGCAATGACACAACACGTAACTCAATGTCAGGTGGCGTATTGGCACTGAACCGCCACCCAGAAGAATATGACAAATTGCGGGCTGACCCGTCTTTGATCCCAAACATGGTTTCTGAAATCATCCGCTGGCAAACCCCATTGGGTTACATGCGCCGGACCGCTTTGGAAGACGTGGAAATGGGTGGCAAAACCATCAAGAAGGGCGACAAAGTCCTGATGTGGTATGTGTCCGGCAACCGCGACCCAGAAGCGATCGATCGTCCAGATGAGTTCCTGATCGACCGTCCAAAAGCCCGCCAACACTTGTCGTTCGGCTTTGGTATTCACCGTTGCATGGGTAACCGCATGGCTGAAATGCAGATCCGCATTCTTTGGGAAGAAATCCTCAACCGCTTCTCAAAAGTAGAAGTTGTGGGCGAACCTTCGCATACACGGTCAAACTTTGTGATGGGCCTAACCGATCTGCCGGTTCGGGTACACCTCAAGTAATACCGGATTATTGCTATCCGAGAAGGCCTCTCCCCCTTTGGCCTTCCAAGTATGAAGTGAGACGCGCCCTCTGCGTCTCACTTCTTTTTTTGACTGCCTTTCCAGCGCATTCGCGAAGCTGTTTAGGTTGAGCAATTATGCTATGTCTTCTGCATGACAAAACTTTCTCTCATTATTGCGCCCGACCCTATCTTTAGCCAACGTGCCCAAGCCGTTGCTCATGTTAACGATGAAATACGTCGCTACATTTCTGAAATGTTTGAGGTGCTCTACCAAGAGCAGGGCGTTGGACTGGGGGCTAATATGGTGGGCCTGCTGAAACGCATCATCGTGATTGATCTGCAAGAAGGAGGCATCAAAACACCTCTTGCTATGATCAACCCGGAAATCACCTCCGCCTCTGACGAGGTTGAGATCCGCGACGAGGCCTCCCTCTCCTTTCCCGGCATTCATGGGGCGGTTAGTCGGCCGCGCTCTATTGAGGTGCGTTATTTAGATGAGCAGGGAACGCCGCAATCACTGCATGCAGATGGCTGGCTTGCGACGGTTATTCAACATGAGAGAGACTACTTAGACGGCGTGACCTTTTTAGATCATCTCTCAAAGATGAAACGCACCATGTTGATGAAGAAAATGCTGAAACAGCTTAAAGAGAGTTAGGCAGCGCATGCAAAGGCCCGCACGATCGCCGTGCGGGCCTTACTCATTTTCAGATGTATTCGCCTTACGCGTCTTCTTGCATGAAGGTGAGACCTGCGTTTGCTTCTAAGCGTGCAATAAGCTTATTGCCCATGGCTGGGGCCGTTGTCCACACACCGCCCTTTGTGTCGGGCGCATCTTGGATCAAGCAAATCGCGCTTTCCGCAATCATTTTAGAGGTTGAGCCGTAGCCGGGGTCTTTATCGCCTTTCACTGAGACGCGTACAGACTTGCCGTCTTTCGCTTCCCCAATAAAGAGCACGTCATAAAAACCTGCTTCCCGCTCTTCTTTGCTAGGGCCTTCGCCGGGCTTGGGACCATCTTCGCTTTCGAATGATTTGTCGTTGGCCACAAATTCAGCAGCCGCTTTCCCCTGCTCGCCGGGTCCTGTCATCATCATCTCATCGTAGACAAAATCTTCGCCGTACGGATGGCCTAACAAGAAATTAGAGCGATGCACATTGCGTGTGTTGATCGCTGCCATAATGAAGGGCGCAACCCAACCGCCAACGGCTGGATCTTCTTCTGGCACATTACCGGCAGGTTGAGGGGCGCCAGTGAAACCGGGGGTCAAGGCAAAGGGGTCCATCAACAACTTAATGATGGATGGATCTTTTCCTGCTGCTTCTAGCGTTGCCATCAAGCTGGCCTTGGTGCCTCCAGAGAATGTGCCTTGCATACCGCGCACGCGCCCTTTCACGCGAGGCACTGTGCTGCCCAAATCTGCTTTGGCTTTTTCCTGCAAAAAGTAGACACCCAAATCGAAGGGAATAGAATCAAAGCCGCATGAGAAGACGATGCGCGCGCCGCTTGCTTTTGCTTTGGCGTCATAGGCATCAATCATTTTGCTCATCCATGCAGGCTCACCACACAAATCGACATAGTCGGTGCCCGCTTCCGCGCATGCAGCCACAAGCCCTTCGCCGTATAGCTGATAAGGCCCCACCGTTGTGAGCACGAGTTTTGTGCTGGTGACCATGGCTTTGATGGAGGCGGCATCATCCGAATTTGCTACGACCAGCGGCGTTTCGGCAGGCAAGCCCATTTCATCGCGCACGGAAACCAATTTGTCTTGGCTTCGGCCCGCCATTGCCCAATTGACGGTTTTGCCAACACCGTATTGCTTGTTGAGGTATTCAGCTACCAAACGGCCCGTAAAGCCCGTTGCACCGTACACGACAATATCGAATTTCTTTTCACCGCTCATTGCGACTCTCCCATGTTGATTTCCGTTAATCTGAGCCGTGACGTCGCGTCTGGCAAGTGCAATGGTGCGGGGGTGATGTTCATAAGCGTTCAAGCATTGCAAAAAACAGCATGGCCTGCTCTAATGCTCTTCATTATTCAGGGGAGTGCAGCATGACAATTCGCGAATGGGTCAGCCCTTTCATTTCTCGGCGCAAACTAGATCCGTCTCGCCATATTGCCGCGCGGACGCGCGCGGAAGCTACCCGGAAAGCGGCGGGGGCGCGCCACACTGTCTTCTATTTTCACCAAAGTGATGACGCCTATTCTGTGCTGACCGCGCAAGTATTAGGCGCTTTGGCGCAGCGGTATGACATTGACATTAAGGCGATGGTTGCCTCGCCCCCCCGCGACGACGCAGCTCCCGAACGCGATGCCTTGCTTGCCTTAGCCCGCCGAGATGCTTGTGCGTTAGCGGAGCGGTTTTCTTTAAGCTTTTCAGATCCGGGGCATCAACCCTCTGCTGATCTGCTTGAGCAAGCCAATAGGATTTTGACCAGCGCCCAAGCGCGTGGGCAATTTGAGGCGTGTGTGTGTGCCGTCGATACCGTTCTCTGGGCTGAAGATGCCCAGATGCTTGATCGGCTAGCCCATGAATTTGGCATCAGCTCGGCGCGTGAGACTGAAGCTGTTCTCGTGTCTGGTGCTGAGCGACGCCACGAGATGGGACACTATTTGGGAGCGACCTTCTGTTATGCGGGGGAACAATATTGGGGCATTGATCGGTTGTATCATTTAGAACAGCGCCTCTTTGATTTAGGCGCCTGCCGTGAGGAGGGTCCCTTCAGCCCTCTTGCCCCGCGACCCGTTCTGGGCGCTCCAACGTCGCCGATAAAACAGGGAGCAGAAATAGACTTCTATATGTCATTGCGCAGTCCCTACACACATGTAGCCGCTCCCCAACTGTTTGCATTGGCCAAACGCTACAATGCAACGGTCAACATCAAATTTGTGTTGCCGATGATGATGCGCGGCGTCCCTGCGTCGGCGGCAAAACAGCAGTATATTTTAATCGACACCCAGCGCGAAGCGGCCCAAGCCGGTGTGCCCTTTGGACCGGTTGCTGACCCCTTTGGCTCTCCAGCCGAACGTGGGCTGTCGCTCATTCCCTATGCGGTCTCGCAAGGAAAGGGAGAAGAATATGTTCTCTCATTTCTCAAAGCTGTGTGGGCGCAAGGCATACGGTCGGGTTCCAACCGGGGCCTTAAACAAATTGTCACCCGGGCAGGTTTGGAGTGGGACGGCGTGCAACAATATTTACGGCATGAGGGTGGCCGGTGGCGCGATGAAGCCGAGCGCAACCGCGTGGCACTTTATGAATTAGGTTTGTGGGGTGTGCCAAGTTTCCAAGTTGGGTCCGTGGTCGCTTGGGGACAGGACCGCCTTTGGCTTGTTGAGCAAGAATTGGCAAAACTTGCGGAACAGTGATGCCGCCCATCAGCGCGGCATCACTTTAACTTTGTCTGATATTTTAAGCGCCAAGGTCGGTCGCAAAACCATCTCTGATCTTTGTTGCGACAGCCGCGCGCAGCTTACGCTTCGTGCCCGCATAGGCCTTCATGTTCAGTGTTTTGTAATGTGCAATCTGAGCGTCAATGGCCGCATTTACATCTTCACTGGCACAGGCTTCGTCTAAGTACCCCACCTCAACAGCTTTTGCCGGGTCATAAAGCGTGGCGCCAACAACAGCGGCTGTGTGGTAACGGGTTTCCAAACATACACGCGCAAGCTCGTAAGCAAACTCTGGCAACACCATGCCGATGGCTGTTTCATTAAGGCCAATGCGGAAAGACCCGAGCGTCCCGATGCGATGATCGCCGCAGAACAACATGATCCCACCTGCGGCCAATGCATGCCCCGGACTTGCCATAATGACAGGCTGAGGATGTTCGTAGATTTTGAGCATGAGCTGACCACCGGCAAGTACCAGTTTTTGTGCCGCCTCGACCCCTTGCCCCATGACACTGAGGTCAAACCCTGCAGAGAGCGCCCGACCTTCTCCCCGCAGCACGACAATCTGAGCTTCCTCGGCCGCCTTATCAAAAGCAGCGGTCAGCGCTTCGATCATTTCGAAGCTGAGGGCATTGGCTTTCCCGTCATTCAGTGTGAGATAAGCAACATCGTCTTTAAGCTCATATTTCAAATTCTCAGACATATTGGTTTCCTAAAGCATTAGCTCTTCAAGTTTGCGTTGGTGATAATTTGTATCACCATGCTGAGCTTCGCACCAGAGTGAGCGGCGGCGGTAGAGCTGTGCGTCGCACTCGTAGGTAAATCCAAAACCACCATGGAATTGAATGGCCCGGTCCGCAGAAAAAGCAAACGCTTTGTTTGCTTCTGCCTTGGCAATACGCGTTGCGATTTCACCTTCACCCTGCTCGCCGAAATTATGGGCTGCACTATAAAGATGGGAGCGGGCGACTTCGTTGGCTGTGTGCGCATCTACAATCGGGTGCTTCAGGGCTTGGAATGAGCCAATGATTTTGTCGAATTGCTTGCGTGTTTTGAGATACTCAACTGTGTAATTCACAACGCTGACAGAGCCACCGCACATCTCAGCAGCCAGTAACAACGACGCCGCCAGTTCCAAATGGGCTAATGCAGGCAGTACGTTCTCAGTTGGAAGGAGCGCACTCTTTGGCACGGTGATCCCGTCCAGTGTCAGCTCATACGAACGACGGGTTTCGTCGATGATATTTTCGCGACGTAAACCGCCTTCGGCAATCTGTTCTTTTGTGAGAACCACGATCGCGGGCGCTCCTTGATATGACACTGTTGCCAGAATGAGATCGGCAGAGGCTGCGAAAACCACCAACAATTTTTTGCCGCTGAGGGCAAGCTCATCGCCTTTATCCGTTGCCGTGCACGCAAGGTTAGTGAGGTCCCAATCCGCGCTCTCTTCGCTCAACGCCAAGGTCGCAATGGTGCCGGACGCGAGGTCTGGGAGCAAAGCAGATTTTTGGGCAGCCGAGCCTCCCTTCAAAATAAGTTGTGCTGCCAATGTTGTCTGCACAAATGGGCTGGACATGAGGGTGCGCCCCATCTGCTCAACCACGGGCACCACTTCGGCCAAGGACAGGCCAATGCCGCCGAACTCTTCTGGCACAGCAATGCCGAGCCAGCCGAGGTCTGCCATCTCTTGCCAATCTGCCGTTTCAAAGCCTTGCTCGTCTTCCAACAAGCGGCGGACTTTATCGATGGGGGATTTGTCGCGACAAAAGGATGTCGCGATATCGAGCAGTTGAGCTTGCTCTTCGCTCACACCAAGCGTTGCCCGTTCTGATTTTGCAGTCTTCGTCATGTGTCTCTCCTGATCGCTTTATCTTCTGGGCTTAACGTGTTTTTGGTAGGCCAAGGACATGCTCACCAATGATGTTACGCTGAATTTGGGATGTCCCGCCGCCAATGGTTGCCGAGAAGGCATTGAGGTAACCGCGTTGCCAAATGCCCTTATCAAAACCATTCGGCTCATCAATGTAATAAGCACCCTTGAGGCCCTGCAGCTTGATCGCGAATTGGTTGAGGCGGCGAATATATTCGGAGTTCAACAGTTTCAAAGACAAAGGAAGCGACAAGGGGTTATCTTGAACCAATGGTTGGATGCCTGCACGAGATGCGCTGAGTTGAAGGCCCCGCGCCTCACTCAAAAGCTCAACCAATTCTTTGCGAATATCCGGGTCTTCAATCGCTGGCTTGCCGTTGATTGTGGCTTTGCGGGCAATATCCAAAATATCAGATGGATCCATTTGCTTCATCACATGGCCACCGGCTTGGCCTTGGCGGGCACCGCGTTCATATTCCAGCGTCCGCATCGCAATTTTCCAGCCTTCACCTTCTTCGCCCATCAATGTGTCTTCAGGGATACGCGCGTCGGTAAAGAAGGTTTGGGTAAAGCCGTATTCGCCAGTCAATTTGCGAATGGGGACGGTTTCAACGCCCTTGGCGTGCATCGGTGCGAGAAAGAAGCTCAATCCGGCATATTTATTTTCTGCATTTGGATTGGTCCGGGCAAGCAGGATCATATATTTAGCAAAGTTACCTTGGGTGGTCCAAATCTTTGACCCATTGATGACATACTCATTGCCCTCTTTTACCGCACGTGTTTGAGCGTTCCCCAAATCCGACCCATGGTCAGGCTCAGAAAACCCTTGGCACCAAATATCTTCTGCAGACAGAATACCTTTCAAGTATTTCTTCTTTTCGGCTTCCGTACCTAAGTCGAGGATCAATGGTCCGGCCCAACTGTTCCCAATGGCGTTGAGCATGATCGGCGTATCTGCCTTTTTCATCTCACGCGCGGCGATGTCCTGGAACTTTTGATCCAAGCCACGGCCACCATATTCTTTAGGCCATGCGGCACCAATGTAGCCCGCCTCATAAACTTTATTTTGCCATTCCCGCAAAAAGTTAAATTGCTGCTCGGTCCCAACTTCCATGAACGTCAGCGGCAACATAAAGCCGGGGTCTTTAGGGGTGTTCTGCGCGAACCAGGCATTGGCTTCAGCGCGATACTCATCAAGTTCTTGTTGGGTTGGCGTGCTCATGGGTGTCTCTTTCGTATTCAAACGTAAACGTCAAAATGGAACGTGTACTGGTTCGGCTCAGGGCGGAATGCGGTTACAGCTTCATCGCGCGTTGGAACGCTGGGCGTTCTTCCAAACGTTTCAGATAGGCTTCCGTATTCGGCTTAAACCCCGGACGTAGACCTAAACTATCAGCCAATGCCAACGCATAGCCCACGCAAATATCAGCCACCGTGAAACGGCCCGCGCAAAGGTATTCGTTCCCATCCATCGCCCGTTCTACCGCTTTAAGGCGCGAGAAGAACCATTGAGTATAGTCGTCTGCTGCTTGTTTGAGGCGACGCTCTTCTGGTTCAAGCTGGGTGTAACGTAGAAGAATTGTTTGCGGGAAGGTGAAGGTCGCGTCACTGCGATGTATCCAGTTGAGATACGCGCCATATTCATCATCGGTGGGGGCAACGGCAATATCAGTTGGGCCATAACGTTCCGCCAGATATTGGCTAATGGCTGCAGACTCTGTCATTTCAACCGCGCCGTCTACGAAATAGGGAACGGTGCCAATCGGATTGAGATCCGTATACCCTTCACGCATGAAGCGCGGCGGAAACGGCATGGATTCTAATTCATACTCCAAGCCCATTTCTTCCAACGTCCATAAGGGACGAACTGAGCGTGCGCCTTTACAATGATAGAGCTTCAAAGCCATTCCGGCCTCCCAATTGCTTTAGTTAGGGTTCCTAACGATTTGACGTATATTGACCAGTCGAGCTGCTAGAATCAAGCCTTCCCTCCATATTTTATGTCCTTTGTGCCGTTTTGGCGGAGGCCCCGACGTTAGGTTGCGGCGCGCCCCCAAACAGCAAAACGCCCCGGCATTTCTGCCGGGGCGTTTCAAACGTCAATCGGATGATTTAACCGCGTATTAGATGCGTTCAATGATGACAGCTGGCGCCATGCCACCGGCAGCACACATTGTCACCAAACCGAATTGCTTGTCTGTCCGCTCCAACTCATCAAGAGCAGTCCCAATGAGCAAGGCACCTGTGGCACCAATTGGGTGACCCAATGCCATAGCCCCGCCATTCGGGTTCACTTTTTCACGGTCCAGATCAAGGTCGCGGATGAATTTCTCTGTTACAACAGAGAAGGCTTCATTGATTTCAAACACATCAATGTCACCCACTTGCATGCCAGCTTTTTCAAGCACTTTACGAGCAGCAGGCACAGGCGCGTTCAACATCAAGGTTGGATCATCGCCCATGTTTGCCATTGCCACAACGCGGGCACGTGGTTTCAGGCCGTGCGCTTTTGCGTACGTTGGGGAAGACAGCAAGACAGCGCCTGCACCATCCACAACACCTGAAGAGTTACCCGCGTGGTGAACGTGGTTGATTTCAAGGTCTGGGAATTTCTGTGCCACAAGCTTGCGGAATGTTGTGCCCTCTTCGTCGAGCGGGTAGTCCGCAATGCCGCCGAATGATGCTTGCAAGCCTGCAAGACCTTCACGGGTTGTTTGTGGGCGCGGGAATTGCTCAACATCAAGCAATAGTTTTCCCTCATCATCATAAACAGGCACCAAAGATTTAGAGAAGTGACCATTCTTGATCGCGTGATCTGCACGCTGCTGGCTTACAAAAGCCAAATCATCAAGTGCTTCGCGTGGAATGTTTTCCAATGTTGCGATCGCATCCGCGCACACACCCTGGTGTGGTTGTGGGTGCAGCTCACGCAAGTGCAAGTTGCCATTGTCCATGAAAGGCGAGCCCTTAAACTCAGGGGTGCCGAACAATGACATCATTTCTGCACCACCGCCGATGACAAGGTCTTCCATGCCAGACATGATAGAGGCTGCAGCCAAGTTGACAGTGGTAATACCTGACCCACAAAAACGGTCGAGGGTCATCGCGCTTGCTTTTGTGTCGAAGCCCGCGTCAAGAGCAGACATGCGGCCAAGGTCGCCACTTTGCTTGCCGCGCTGGGAGCTTGTGCCCCAGAGGATGTCATCTACATCAGCCGTGTCGAGCTTATTACGTTCCGCGATTGCTTTAAGCACAGTTGCACCGAGGCGCTGTGGGTGCATTTCAGCCAATGCGCCTTTACCAATTTTGCCGATACTGCGTGGGGTACGGCAAGCGTCAATAATCCATGCGTCAGTCATTTGAGCATCCTCTTTTTTGGGTTCGTTGCCTTATGAGATAAAGGCTCACAGAATACACCGCAAGGGCTCAAACGGCACCTGTTAAGAGCCTCAAGATTTGACGTAAGGGCTGGCTGGCCTTTTTGGAGGAAAAAAATGCCAGCCAATATCCCAACCCTGCTGAAATTATGAAGCCATGTCTAGATTCTTGACACGTTTATGCTCTTCTTCTGTTGCGCCATATTTCCAATATGAGCTGGCATATAGTTGATTTTTGCCAACACTTCGCTCGTCTTTGAAGTACCCGCGCAACGACTTCATCGCGGTAAATTCGCAGGCCACCCACACGGCGGGCACCCCACTGCGCCACGGAATTTCACGCACCGCATCAACCAAAATATGTTGATTGCGGCCCGGCTCTGCATTAATGAGCCACGAAATTTCAATGCCTTCTGGAGCCGCAATGTCTTGTTTGTCTGCCTCACAGGTAATCTCGATCAGGGCATGACCTATGGCGTCTTTCGGGAGCTGTTCCAGATTAGCGGCGATCGCAGGCAGTGCTGTCATGTCGCCCGCAAGAAGAAACCAATCGGCCGCGCCATCCACCAGTTTTGTGGGGCCGGGACCCGCATAGGCAATGGTGTCACCCGGCTCTGCACGTGCGGCCCAATTACCTGCGGGACCCCCGTGCTCATGCAAGACAAAATCGATTTCAAGTTCGCCGGATGCCGCATCAAACTTACGAACCGTGTAAGGGCGGGTCGAGATGGATTTTTTGGCAAACAGCGCTTCCCAAGCACTTGGCTGCACCATCTTTTCTTTCCCAAGCGGAAAAGTGAGTTTGACGTGCGCGCTCTCAACACCGCTCGGGAACGCGGCCAAATGCTCGCCGCCTAATGTGATCCGCTTCATATTCGGGGTTAATGTAACAGCCTGTGTAACCGTTATAAGTTTTGGGAGGATTTTGACCATATTCGACACTTTCTATAAGCCAACATTGAAGCTGTGCACCCCCGGCTGCCCCGTGGACGGTGCGCATGAAGGGGAAAAGCGGGTGGTCGATACCCCTCTTTTCAAATGGAATGCAGATAGACTGGCTTTCCATCCCCTTCATTTAAGCATCCTTCGACAGGAAACAAGCCCTGCGATTGACCCGGCTGGCCTCACTTAGCTAGCGGTCTTAATTTAGCTATGGTCTTATTTAGCTAGCGGTCTGGCCCACCGCAAATGCTGAACATAGGTTTTACCAGATTTGCTCGTGCGTGGTTCTGTTCTCAGATGCAACTCATCTCCCACAAATTCGGCTGAGCGCACCAATGTTTGGCCAATCATGGAGGGGAGCGAGCAAAAGGTAACCTGATGATGCACCTTGCCGTCTTTCAATTCCCACGTGCCGGCATAAGATAAAAAGCGATTGAAGTCTCGTGTCGCTTCTCCTCCCTCTGTTGGCCAATTTGGGTTCATTAAAAATGCCGACATGCGGCCCTCATCGGTGTATTGAATCTGGCCTTGCGGGGTCTCCCCGTACATGGCTTTGGGGGTGTCTCCGCTCAGCTCATCACAGCTTAAAAGCACCCAACTCCCCAGCACATCATTCATTTCAATTTTTGCGTTACTCATTGATCTCACTCCTCACGATGGGCGATGTAAACGAAGCCCCACCCTCGCCGCCTGATTGAACGGTTCCTCGGACGAAAATTTTCGGGAGAAAACAGCGGGCCGGACCTTCATTTCCATCTCTTTGTTTCCCTATATGCCCCCATTTAGCCCATGAAGAAAACGGCCTTGAGCCAAAGAATGCGCAGAATCGTTTAGATCGGGAAAAACGGCGGGCTAAATTACCTTACGGTTTCCGTGCCTTGCCCTCACTTATCCAAGGTTTCCCTACGAAAATTTGACATTTTGTCACCCGGTGATAGGCTCCTGAAAAATAACTGGAGGTTACTGAAGTGACTCAAGAGCATTTGGACGTACTCGTCGTTGGCGCGGGTATTTCGGGTATTGGGGCGGGCTATCACCTGCAATCCAATTGCCCAGATAAAAAATACGCGATCCTTGAAGGACGCGCTTCATTGGGCGGCACATGGGACATGTTCCGTTACCCTGGCATTCGTTCAGATTCTGACATGTACACGCTTGGGTATTCCTTTCGTCCGTGGAAAGAAGCCAAAGCGATTGCTGATGGGCCCTCCATTCTCAAATACCTAAAAGAGACGGCTCAAGACTACGGCATCGACAAGCACATTCGCTACAACCAGCACGTTAAGCGGGCCAGTTGGGATAGTGGACAAGCCTTGTGGACCGTTGATGTTGAAAGCGGCCCTGAAAAAGAGATCGTGCAGTACACCTGCAACTTCCTCTTCATGTGCAGCGGCTATTTCAATTACGCCCACGGCTACACACCAGATTTTCCTGGCATTGAAAACTTCAAAGGCCGGGTCGTGCATCCGCAAAAATGGACCGACGACATTACCTATGACGACAAAAAGGTTGTTGTCATTGGCAGTGGCGCTACTGCGGTTACGCTCGTGCCTTCCATGGCGGACAAAGCTGAGCACGTCACCATGCTACAGCGTTCCCCAACCTACATGGTCTCGCGGCCTGCTGAAGACAGCTTTGCCAACGCTTTGCGGCGTTACCTCCCGATCAAATGGGCTTACGGCATTACACGTTGGAAAAACGTGCTCATGGGGATGTACTTCTTCAATCTCTGCCGTCGCTCCCCTGAGTTTGTGAAGAATAAATTACTGGGTGCGCTCAAAGACCTTTCCGTTTCTGACGCCGATATTAAAGAACACTTCACCCCTAAATATAATCCGTGGGACCAACGTCTTTGCTTGGTGCCAGACGGCGACATGTTCAATGCGTTGAAAGATGGGTCCGCCTCAATTGTGACCGATCATATTGATCAGTTCACAGAGACAGGCATCAAACTAAAATCAGGCAAAACGCTAGATGCTGATTTGGTGGTGACCGCAACCGGACTGGACTTGCAGGTATTGAGCGGTATGGAAATTACCGTCGATGGCAAATTGATGGATCTCTCCAGCACCATTAATTACAAAGGCATGATGTATAGCGACATTCCAAACTTGGCATCGTCCTTTGGCTATACGAACGCCTCTTGGACGCTCAAGTGCGATCTCACATGCGGATATGTTTGCCGTATCCTCAACCACATGGATGAGAAAGGCGTTCAACAATGCACGCCGCGCAACACCGATCCAAACATCGAGCTGGAACCGTGGTTGGACTTTTCCTCAGGCTACGTACAACGCGCTGCGGCTAAGTTCCCGAAACAAGGTCTTAAAACACCTTGGAAGCTGCACCAAAACTATGTGAAAGACATTGTATCTTTGTCTTTTGGCGGCTTGGAAGATGGGATCATGGAATTTTCCAAAGCAACTGGGGAAGCCCCTGTGCTGAAAAAGGCCATTGCGGCTGAATAGCCCTATAATATATAGGGTCACAAATTCTAAGAAGATTAAAGGGCTGCCGCTTTTGCGGTCGCCCTTTTATGTTTGGCCCAAAAGAATGAGATTATTTCCACCGTCCACGAACAATCAGTAGATTGCCATGGTTAACAACGCTCTCTATAGTGCCGTAACCCACGACATTGGGGGGAAATTAATTGGAGGGAAAACTTATGTTCAAAAAAATGATTGCGTCAGCAGCTGTTTTGGTTGCCATGTCTACCGCGTCTTTTGCGGCGGACGCTGTACAAGTTGAGTTCACCCAAGCCGATGGCACTGTATCGGTTGTTAGCTTCATGGCTGACGGCACGTTCACCAGCACAACTGGCGGCACCGGCACATATTCTAATGACCTTGCGACAAACACACTCTGCATCACACCTGCTGGCCAAAGCCAACTATGCGGCGTTGCAGAAAAACCTGTCACAAAAGCAGGCGACACCACCACGTTGACCGGCGACTCTGGCACTGTGACTGCAAAATTGCTCACAGACATTCCACAGCAATAAGAGATAGGCAGGCGCGCTCGCGCACCTGCCGGTCATTGAAGGTTCGTGAGCAAGTCTCACGGACCTTTTTTATTGCCGTTACTTAGAGCTAAATACATTGCTCATAAAGAGTGCGGGCCGCTTCAAGCGTCAGTTCTACTGGATTGCCCCCTGCGCAAGGATCCGCAATCGCTGCAGCACACAGCGTGTCCATTTGTTGATCGTCCACCCCAAGACCACTTAAACGGTCCGGCACCCCAAAATCTTTTCGCATGGCCATGATGTGCGCATAAAAACCATCGAACCCACCGGCGATGCCAAGATAGGCAGCGGCCTGAACAATACGGGATTCGATTGCTGGGCGGTTGAAGGCCACAACAAAAGGCATGACCACTGCATTGGTCATGCCGTGATGGGTGTTATAAATCGCCCCCACTGGATGCGAGAGGGCGTGGATGGCCCCAAGCCCCTTTTGAAAGGCGACTGCCCCCATGGAGGCGGCACTCATCATGTGCCCCCGGGCGACAACATCCGTTGGGTCTGCAATCACACGCGGCAAGTTTTCGTTGACCAAGCGCATCCCCTCAAGTGCAATGCCTTGGCTCATGGGATGATAAAATGGCGAGCTGAATGCCTCTAAGCTATGAATGAACGCATCCATGCCAGTGCCGACAGTGATCACCTCAGGTAGGCCGATGGTCAGCTCTGGGTCGCTGATCACAAGTGCCGGTAAAATCTTAGGGTGAAAAATGATCTTCTTTACGTGGGTCAGCGAGTTTGTCAGAACCGACGCGCGTCCCACCTCAGACCCTGTGCCTGCGGTTGTTGGCACCGCAATGATTGGGTGGATCGCATCCGCGTTCGCCCGGCTCCACTGATTTCTCGCATCTTCGTAATCCCAGATAGAGCCGGGTTGATCTGCCATGAAGGCAATCAACTTACCTAGATCAATGCCCGAACCACCACCGAAGACCACAACGCCGTCATGCCCCCCTGCTTTGAAGACCTCAATACCCGCCGCTAAATTCAGCTCCGTTGGGTTGGGATCAACATCTGCAAACATGGCTTTGCCCAACCCTGCCGCCTCAAGCAGCTCAAGGGCATTTTGGGTGATGGGCAAATCCGCAAGCCCTCTATCTGTCACCAAAAGGGGCCGTGTGATGCCTGCTTGTGCGCAGGCATCAGCCAATTCCTGAATACGGCCCGCCCCAAAACGAATGGCTGTTGGGTAGGACCAATCTGCTGTCAATGTTGGTGTGGTCATCAGAGGCTTTTCCGCATGTGGTAGGATTTGGGCCGGGTCAAATTATGGAAACCGATTTCCGACAAGGCACCGCCGCGTCCGGTATCCTTGCACCCTGTCCAGCATAGGGCCGGGTCCAGATAATCAGCCCGGTTCATAAAGACTGTGCCGGTTTCAATTTGCCCACCGATCTGGGCTGCCCGTTGCACGTCCTGCGTCCACAATGATGCTGTGAGACCAAAGTCACTATCATTCATCAAGGCCAATGCTTCTTCATCAGACTTAACTTTCATAATGCCGACCACAGGGCCGAAACTCTCCTCGCGCATGACCCGCATGTCATGCGTTACATTGGTCAAAATTTGCGGCATCAGATAGGTGCCCTCATTTTGGGGAAAG
This sequence comes from Parvibaculaceae bacterium, assembly GCA_029209985.1. Lineage (GTDB taxonomy): Bacteria > Pseudomonadota > Alphaproteobacteria > Parvibaculales > Parvibaculaceae > NORP139. Next base: position 9,520 of record JARGNZ010000013.1, on the reverse strand, counting down.
AGTGCTGGGTCCACCATTGCCCGAGCACCGGCCGCGATCGCATCGCTGGTCTGACCTCTGACTTCATCTGCGAAGCGGATGTTCGCCATGGGGCCCATCGTTGTTTCTGGATCCAACGGATTGCCCAATTTATACTGACTGACGATGCCAACTGATTTTTCGACGAATTCATCGTAAAGGGTTTCGTGCACATAGATGCGCTCAATGCCACAACAACACTGACCAGAGTTGAACATGGCCCCATCGATGAGCGTATCAACCGCAGCCTCTAGGTTGGCATCCTCCATGACGTAGCCGGGGTCTTTACCCCCCAGCTCTAGCCCAAGCGGCGTGAAAGTGCCCGCAGCTGCCCGCTCAATAGCGCGCCCGCCGCCCACAGAACCTGTGAAGTTTACAAAATTAAAACTGCGGGCTTTCAATAATTCTTCGGTGGTGCTGTGATCTAAAAATAGATTGATGAAAATATTCTCTGGCACGCCTGCTTCTGCAAAGGCGCGTACCATGCGTTCCCCCACAAGCACCGTTTGGCTGGCGTGTTTAATCACCACCGCATTGCCCGCAATCAAGGCCGGTGCGACTGTGTTGATCGCTGTGAGGTAAGGATAGTTCCACGGGGCAATGACAAAAACCACGCCGTGTGGTTCACGTACAATGCGGCGTTCAAAATCATTCGACGTTTCAATTTCAATGGGAGACAGAACTCTTGGTGCGATGTCGGACATATAATTTGTGCGGTCATCAACACCGCCAAACTCGCCACCATACCGCACAGGACGGCCCATCATATGGGCAAGCTCTGGCACAACCTCATCGTTCATTTCGTTCAGACGCGCCACGCCTTTTTTTACCAGTGCAATCCGCTCGGCCAACGGACGTGCTGCCCAGTCACGTTGTGCTGCTCGCACAGCGGCAACAGCTTTTGCCGCTTGGGCGGTTTCCATCACGGGGCGTTCAGCAAATACTGAACCATCAATGGGGGAGATACAGGTTACTACTTTCGACATTTTATGCTCTTTCAAAACCACGTGCTAAATCCCAATCGGTCACACGTCGATTATACTCTAACTGCTCCCACCGCGCTGCGTGTAGGTAGTGTTCCACAACCTCATTGCCAAATGCGTCTCGATACATTGCTGACTTATCCAGCTCTGCGGTTGCATCCGAAATGTTGGTTGGAATCTCCGGCACGCCCTCACCTTGGTAAGCATCACCTTCAAACTCTTCTGGTAATTCTCGTTTATTCACGATGCCATCAATGCCCGCTGCTATTTGAGACGCTAAGGCCAAATAGGGGTTGAGGTCAGAGCCGCCAATACGGCACTCCACACGCACTGCACTGCTTGCATCGCCACACACCCGGAAACCAGCAGTGCGATTATCGAGCGACCACACGGTTTTTGTGGGGGCAAAGGTGCCTTCAACAAAGCGTTTATAAGAGTTTACGTAAGGCGCTAAAAACAGCGTCATCGCAGGGGCATGGTGCAGAAGACCAGCCATATAATGGCGCATCGTTTGCGACATGCCGTATTGCCCCTCAGGATCGAAGAACGCTGATTTGCCATCTGGGGTCCAAAGGGATTGATGGATGTGGGACGAACTGCCCGAAGATGCATTGTCCCATTTGGCCATAAAGGTCACCGCGCGCTGCTTTGCCCACGCAATTTCTTTCACGCCATTCTTAACAATGGCGTGCCGGTCGGCCATGGACAGGGCATCGGCATACCGCACGTTGACCTCAGCTTGGCCCGCGCTTGCTTCGCCCTTGGTATTTTCAATGGGAATATCTGCGCCATTTAACCCAGTGCGAATGGCACGCATCAAGTCTTCTTCCTTGGTGGTTTGGAAGATATGATAATCCTCATTATAAGGACTAATCAAATCAAGGTGGCGATAGCCCTGCTCGTGGGCTTCTTCAAATGAATTTTTGAAGACAAAGAACTCCAGCTCTGTCGCCATCATCGGTGTGAACCCCATGTCCGCAAGGCGGGCAATCTGTCGCTTCAAAATGGCGCGGGGGGAAATCTTCACTTCTTCGTGGGTTTTATGATCATATAGATCGCACAGAACAAGGGCTGTGCCTTCCAACCAAGGAATAAGGCGCAAGGTATTTAGGTCCGGGCGCATGGCATAATCGCCGTAGCCTGCCGACCAACTGGCGTTTGCGTAGCCGGGGACCGTTTCCATTTCCATATCAGTAGACAAAAGGTAATTACAGGAATGGGTTTCTGTGACCGCGCTCTCTAAAAAAAACTCTGCTTGAAACCGCTTGCCCATCAAACGCCCTTGCATATCGACTTGAACGGCCAACACCGTGTCGACTTTGCCAGTTTTCACGGCTCTTTCAAGCTCTTGAAGGGTCAATTTTCCTGCCATGCCACGTCCATTCCCGGTTCGTGACTGAAAGCCACTGTGCACCCATTAGGTTTAGACATAGTAGTCAATGAAGTGCTGCTGGGGTCAAGTCCCCGAACTGCCCCCTGTTGATTATTTCAAGCGTTTTAAGCAACTTATCAACATGATTGAGCAAGATCAGAGATCAACACGGGGGGTAAATCCGCGTGAAAGCGCCAACTGCCCGTGTGTTCTCAATTCTCCCAGAACACAAAATCATCCTCTTTGGTAATGGGTTGGGCCAAGGTTTTATCTATGGGAATGGGCAAGGCCCCTACCCACGGCCAGCGCGGTGCCCGTTGCTCCGCCTTATGGACCTGCAACTCGGCCACAAGCTCGGCCACCTTTTCAGGCTCTTGGGCGGCGAGGTTGATTTGTTCCGTCGGGTCTTTAGATAAATCAAACAACCACTTTTTATCACGAAGGTCCGACACTTGTAGCTTCCAGCCCTCTTTCAAAACACTTTGATACCCACCATCGCTCCAAAAGAGTTTTTCATGGGGCGCGCCCGTTTGCTCCCCCCGCACGTAGGGCATCAAATTGACGCCATCCATTTTGCGGTCGGTGGGGACCGCAACACCTGCAGCAGCTGCGGCGGTCGCGAATAGATCCAGATGGGACACGGGCTGATCAAACGTCGCGCCTTGCGGCAGGTTTTTAGGCCAATGCGCAAAGTAAGGCACATGTGTTCCCCCTTCAAAAAGGGTGAGCTTCCAGCCCCGGTACGGCTTGTTGAGGTCTGGCAAGCCGACATATCCTGCCCCGCCATTGTCACTGGTGAAAATCACCAAAGTGTTCTCATCCAGTCCATTATCCTTCAATGCCTGCATCACACGGCCAACGCTGCGATCTACCGCACGGGTCATGGCCGTATAGACCCGTAACCGGTGATCTTCGATATGAGCCAGCGCCTCATAATCAGACCTCAAGGCTTGCAACGGCGTATGAATGCCCCAGTGCGCGAGATATAGGAAAAAAGGGCGGTCTTTATTGTTCTCAATAACTTTGATCGCCTCATCGGTATAATAATCGGTGATGTACCCCTTGGGCTCAAACATCGGTCCCCCGTTGAAGCTTGCTGCATAGCGCATATTGGGCCACAAAAAGAGATCGATGGGATCGAACTCTTGGCGAGAGTTCACCACATCAGGATGGTCCACAGGAAGGTAGAGGCCGCTGCCCATCAACAGGCTGTCATCAAACCCTTGGTTGGTGGGACCCATGCCGTTGTTACGGCCCAAATGCCATTTGCCAATATGTGCGGTGTAATAGCCCGCCGACTGGAGCAATTCGGCAATAGTGACCTCAGTGGGAGGCATTCCCAAGTCTGCATAGGACGGCACGTCCTCATAAACACCTTCATTTTGAATAAAGGGCAGCTCTGTTTGCAGGCCCTTATCTTCACGCACCATGCCCACCATCAGCGGCATGCCCGGCGGCGTGGGCGTGAACTCAAACCCAAACCGGGTAGCGTACCGGCCTGTCATAATCATCGCCCGCGACGGGGCGCATATGGCGTTGCCCGCGTATCCATTCAAAAACGCCACGCCCTCATTGGCTAAAGCGTCAATGTGTGGGGTTTGCATCTGCGTGCCAGAGGCTCCCCCGCCATAATAGCTGATGTCGTTAAAGCCCATGTCATCTGTCACAATGAAAATGATGTTCGGCTTGCGCTTAGAAGCTGACGATGTAGCTGTGGATACAGGTGTGGACTGCGAGACTGCTTTTCCTTGCCCCCTTTGCCACGGCACTTCTTGATGGGGGCCAATGGGGTCCTTGATATTGGCAATGATACCGGGAGTGTGCAGAATAATATCAATGCGGTTTACCCATGCGGCCACGCCGAGGACAAACAGAACACCGGCTGATGCGATGAGCGCTTTCTTGAGCTTCATAAGTTTCGTCCTCAACAGTTAGGCAAAGAGTTTTTCGCAACCAGTGCCCGCCAGCACGTCATCTACGACCTTACGGTCGGCATCGGAAAGCTTGTCATGCTCGGCCCGTATCCATTGCAGACACTTGCCTTGATACGGGAACGGCTGCTGGATCCACCGGGCACCGTCAATCTCTGTCTCTACCTTGTCGGCACCAGACATCAGCGCCTCTGCATTTGCACGCAAGGCAGGTACATAATATGTACCGATTTCGCGGAAGATCGCCCGCACGGTGTCGGGGATGGCGGTGCGGTCCGTCCAATCTGCATCCGCAGGTTCCATGCCGCTTAAATCATCCACCATATCGGTCCATGCAAAAACCACCGGGGCCTTTTCAAAGGTAAGAGCCATGGGGGTTGGATCAAATTTTGCCAATTGGGTAAGTTGGCCATAGGCGGCGAAGTCACCTGAGCCGGGACGGGCTCCCAGTAGAAACGCAGAAGTTTCTAAATGGGCACGCATCACCGCCAGATATCGTTCATAGCTTGCTTCAATGATCGGGGCGGTTTCTGGGCTTGATCCCACAACGTGCAAGCGCGAAATTTGACGCTCAGCGAAAACCTTCCCCATTTGCACAGCAACATCTTCTGCTTGTGGGTCCAGCGTCCAACGGGGCAAAATGGAACCAGCGCGTTCAATGTCGGCTTGGTAATGCCACCGATAATGAAACATCGCTTTGGTCAGCCACTCATCCGCATAATCCTCTAGCAGATAATCGAGAAACGCGAGGGCGGGATCATTTGGAATGACCGCGCGGCCTGAGAACTCTGCCTCAAAACGCCGGATAAGCGGCGTTGAATCCACCACCGCTTCCATGTCACCGGCTGCATTGGGCAAAAAGAAGGTTGGCAATAATTGCACTTTGGGCCGTGGGTAGCCTTCGGGAAACCGGCCCGAGCCTGCCAAAATAAGCTTATAAGGAATGCGACGATATCGCAGAACAGCCAGCATTTTACGGGTGTAAGGAGAACCCGGCACCCCCATCAGCGCGAGTGGCGAGGGGGCAGTTGCTTGATTGGTCATGAGGTTCTCCTGCGTCTATGTGCATCCCATCTTAAAAATGATGCTTATCATTAAATTGAAGGTTAAGGGGAGGCCCTTAGAGAGTCAAATATGAAATAGGCGGAACTTTAAGGGCCGAGCAGACAAAAGGCCCGCTTAAAAGCGGGCCTCTATTTGTTTCAAACAACCTGAATACTGGCTGTTGTTATTATCCGTTTTTCATTTTCTCAAGCATGGCACCCATAGCGGCATGCACAAGGTTCACCGCCTGCAACGGGCGGATCATCACTCTAAATTCGATGATCTTGCCTTCGTCATTACAGGTGATGATGTCTACACCATTGACGTATTTACCTTCCATCTCGGTTTCAAATTCCAAAACCGCATGATTTCCAGCCAAAATTTCTTTGGTGTATTTGAACTTGCCTGCGTTCTCTGCTTTTTCTTCTTCACCAGGTACGCCTTGGCCTCCAATTGTACCTCCTGCGGCCCGAAGGTAGGCAATGGTGATTTCTTTGCCCAATTGCGGGGTGAAGACGATTGGAGAAATGAAGACACAATCGTCAGCGATTAGGTTCTCCAGTGCGCCCTGATTTTTACCAAAGATATATGCGTGCCATTCTGCAATGCATTTTTCGATCATGAACCAAATCCCTCTTTTGCCACCTAAATGGCCATCATTTGTTCTGTGTTTAATGCCACCCCCGGTGACTTGCCGAGAGCCTATCTCACTTTCAAACACACTGATGCAAAGCTAGATCAACAAAAATGAACACTTACTGCGGGTGCCATAGGCTATGCCTCATGCCCATGCGGGAGGTGTGGTCTGATTATCTTGATGCTCCACCCAGCCATAAGTGGATGCCTTGGTTTGGGACACACCGCAGCGATTTCATTTACGCTTCACCGCCTCCCATACGGCCCCTACGTCCCTTGGGGGTTGATTGACAGGGCTTTCATCGGGCTGATACTTAAAGCGTATATCCACTTTATAAGCCGTAAGGACACCCCATGATTGTCACTGACCCTCAAGTCGCAGCGGACATTGCTGCGAAAGTTGAAACCTTTGTGCGCAATGTTGTTGTGCCTTACGAAAAAGACCCACGCCTTGGCAGCCACGGTCCATCAGATGAGCTTGTGCAAGAACTTCGGGCAAAAGCAAAAGACGCGGGCGTGTTGACCCCTCACATTTTTGAGGATGGCAGTCACCTAAATCAAAGAGGCACCGCCACAGTTTTGAAGATGAGCGGCCTGTCACCGCTCGGCCCGCTTGCCTGCAACACAATGGCCCCAGATGAAGGCAATATGTACTTGCTGGGCAAGGTGGCGTCGGATGACCAAAAGACACGCTTCCTCGATCAATTGGTTTCGGGGGCTTCTCGGTCGGCCTTCTTTATGACCGAACCGGCCAATGAAGGCGGGGCAGGATCTGACCCTTCCATGATGCAGACAACAGCCAAACTTGATGGCAACCATTGGGTTATTAATGGCCGCAAAGCCTTCATTACCGGCGCAGAGGGCGCAAAAGTAGGCATCGTTATGGCCAAGGCCGAAGAAGGCGCCTCCCTTTTTCTCGTGGACTTGCCGCACCCTGCCATTCGGACCGACCGGGTACTAGACACGATCGACAGCTCCATGCCAGGAGGGCACGCTATTGTCACCATTGATAATCTGCGCCTTCCGGCCGATCAAATGCTTGGCAATGCTGGGGAGGGTTTCAAATACGCTCAAATTCGCTTATCTCCTGCCCGCTTGTCTCACTGCATGCGTTGGTATGGCAGCGTCTTGCGCGCCCATGAGATTGCCACCGAGTATGCGTGCAAGCGCGAAGCTTTTGGCAAGTTGCTTGTCGATCACGAAGGGGTTGGGTTCCAACTGGCCGACAATCTGATCGACCTGAAACAAGCCGAACTGATGATTGACTGGTGCGCAGACGTATTAGACACCGGTGACTTGGGCACTGTAGAAAGCTCCATGGCGAAAGTCGCTGTATCTGAAGCCCTCTACCGCATTGCGGACAGATGCGTGCAAGTGATGGGGGGCACTGGGGTCAGCGGCGACACGATCGTCGAACAAGTCTTCCGTGAAATTCGCGCCTTCCGCATTTATGACGGCCCTACCGAGGTGCACAAATGGTCCTTGGCGAAAAAAATTAAACGGACTGAACTCAATAAATAATTTTTCTTTTTTGGTCCGATCTTTGACTCATATCAAAGATCGGACTGAAAATGAGAGGTACAAAGATCATATACTCCTTCCCCCCACATGACCGGAGATATGATCATGAAAACGTACAAAAAATTCGCACTAGCCGCCGCTTTGTCTTGCATGGCATTTTCACCCGCACTGGCCGATGTCTATTTGTCAGGGCAAGAGGTTGCAAGCCAAGTTGTTGGCAACACCATTGAAGGCCAACACCGCGAATGCGGTGCAGCCCGCCATGACTTCAAAGAATACTACACTCCCGACGGCAAAATTTCTGGCAAAGAACGGGCCTGCAACCAAACAGGAAGCTGGTCTTTCTACGGGGGCACATGGTCGGTGAAAGATGACAAGTTTTGTGTCAACCTTGGGTCCGGTCGCACCAGCGGGTGTTACAACTACAAGGGTGGACCTGACGGCACCCTGACACGCGTTGACGAACCCGGTGTTGGCAACACGCACTTTCAGATTTACGAAGGCAAAGTAGAGTAAATCAGAAGGTCGCCTGATACGTTTCGACCTGCTCCCCAAAATGGAAGCAGGTCGAAACCATGTATCATGAGATCATCTGGGTTATGGCACGATTGTGGTGGTGATTTCTCCCAGCCCCTCAACGTGAATTTCCACTCTATCCCCAGCTTGAAGATAAGACTTTTCTGCCTTAGCTGCATCCACATAGCGGTTCACAATCCAATATGGCACCGGCTCATTCCAGCCGCCGAACACCCAATCCATCACGCCCAAAATTTGGTACTTAAAAGGCAGGCCTTTGAATAGCGTGCCGTCTGGCGTGCCTGCGAGGATGGCAGTGCGGGGGGCAATCATGTCCCCGGACAGAGCCAGCGAAACCTGTTCGCCTTGATATGCCCAGCTGGCTTCACTGCGTAATTTTATTTGTTCCAGTAGATCGTCATAATCCCAGATCGCTTCACTTTGGATGGCCTGCTGGGCCAGTTCGCCATTATGATAAAGCGTCAACGTCAACGGCTCTGAAAATGCCCGGTGATCCTGAGGGACAACAAAGAGATTGCCGATAGGCATAAACCCTGGGGCGCTTTTTCCCGTCGTGAACCCTTTACCAGATGTCACATCAAACGCATCGAGATGATGCATCAGTTTTTCCCGGTCGGTGAAGTCATTACAGAGCAGCAAGCCGACACGTCCCTGTTTATCTGACACGTTCAGCGTATCTATGGCCACGAAGCACAACTCCACCTCAAAGTCCAACAACCCCTTCCCCATCGATAGCGAAGACCGTGCATGTGTTGGTACGACCCGCTTAGGAAATAGAAAGGGGCCATCTTCCACTGTTGCTTCTTCAGCATGAGCAGGAAAATTTGTCCCGGCTGCGATATGGTCATCTGTCAGCCGTACCGGCATGAGCAATTGATCTACCGGCACACCTACTTCTGCAAGGGTGACATTATTTTCTACCGCTACTTGTATTTCCGCGTAGGTGTAGTTCTGGAACAAACTTATTGGATCTTCCCAGGACACATCGAATAATGTGCTGAGGTCTTTGCCTGTTACTGCGCTGTCTTGATAGCTTTCAACCAGCATCAAGGCGGGCTTTCCATTCTTTTCAAATCGGGCAAAGCTCAAAGCTTGGGCGGGAGCTGCAATGCTGACCGTTCCCATGATCGGTGTGACTTGATCTGTCAGCGGCTTTTCTTTCGCCGCGACAGGTGCCGCAGACAAAAGTGCCACAACGGAGGCAAATACGGACATAAGATTTCTCATTTTATTTCACCTAAAGAACCACGGGGATTGAACCCTAGCGCCTTACAACGGCATATTCCATTGATCGTTAGGACGTTTTCAAGGAAGCCTCATCAGCATGTAACACGCGACCCCGTTGACGAGCATCAGCAGGGTGCCGCCAAAAACATTGGTATCCACCAATTTCACCTTGCCCATTATCTTAAATTTGAAGGGCTTGATCCCATTTACATCTGCCAATGTGCCCCCATAAAGAGGCATGCTGGCCATGG
>JARGNZ010000012.1 GCA_029209985.1 Parvibaculaceae bacterium | reverse complement strand
TTGAGGGCGACATTACACTCGGGGAAGATGGCACCTTTATCTCCCTGCCCACCGGGAGCAAAGAGATAAAGGTTGATGCGTTAATGTAACCACGCCATACGCTCAGGTGAAACGGGCTTCTCCTTAGAAAGTGGAGATGTCCGTTTCCATACCCATGTAAAGGCGACCCGCTTGCTCCATGACGGGACGTCCCACCATCATGTGCTGCGTGGTCACATTCACGTCTCGGAAATGACGTTGCAACGGTGACTTTTTATAGACCGATGTGCCCCCGCCCAATTGATAGGCTGCTGTCACCACTTCTGCGGCTGTGCGGGCCCCAAATGATGCGGCATTACGGATGTCGCGGCGTTGCTCAAGGGTCATTGTACCGGTGGCTTGGGTGGTTTCCCAAGCTTGAGACAACACATCAAACAACCACCCACGTGCTGAGCGTAATTTTGCTTCTGCCTCTGCAACGGTGCCTTGGGTTTCTTGGCGCGCAGCCAACGGTTTCAGAGCGCCCTGAGGCGTTTTCTCAGAGGCAAAACCAATCAGCTCATCAATGGCCGCCCGACCAATTCCCAACGAGACGGCACTGACACCAGCGGCAAGCAACGCAAACACGGGGAACGTATAGAGAGGTCGCTCAACCGGCCTATCCTCGACTAAGGAAATTGCGTGGGACTTTGGAATGTAGAGGTCTTTCATGGCATAGTCGGTGCTGCCGGTTCCACATAAGCCAGATACATGCCATGTATCGAGCATCTCAACATCCCCCTTGGGGGCCATCATCATACGCGACACTGGCATACCGTTACTCATGCGCTTCGGCTTGCCCTCTTCCATCACCATGCAACCACCTGCGACCCACTTAGCATTGTGACTTCCTGACCCCCATTGCCATTGGCCGCTGACCCGATACCCTTCTCCTTCTTGCACAGCTTTCCCCTTGGGGGCAAAGACACCGGAAGTAATGGTTCGGTTTTCCGGTGCAAACATATCGCGCGCGACATCCTGCGGCATATAGGCGGACAGCAGACCCGTTGTTGAGCCAATCATCACACACCACGCAGCCGAGGCATCTCCCTGCGCCAAACGCTCAATGAGTTGGAAATAGCTGGGCGGGTCAATCTCTGTGCCGCCATAGGCTTGGGGCACCATCAACATGTAAAAGCCTTCATCACAAAAACGCTCTGCAATGTCGTCGGGCAAATGGCGTGCCTGTTCAATATCGTCACTGCGAGATTTTAGAAACGGGACAAATGCGTCGGCTTTTGCCAACCAATTTTGAGTGGTCATTGTGAGTGCTCCTATTCTGGCAGGCCCATGCGGGATGCGATGTTGTTACGTTGCATGTTGGAAGACCCGCCTACAATTGGCATGCCCAAAATATCGCGCACGTGGCGCTCCATGTCATAGGCATCTGTCATGCCGTATGCACCGAGGACCCGTTGGCACGTCAAGACGATTTCAACAGCATTTTCTGCAATAAATAATTTGGCCATGCTGGTTTCTACCGCACAGGGACGATCTTTCTGCGCCAAGCTTGCGGCGTGATAGAGCATGTGGCGACAGGCTTGTAGTTTTGTGCGAGCATCCACCAGCGCATGGCGCACGGATTGGTGGGCGCAAATGGGTTTACCAAATTGTTCCCGCTCTTGGGCATATTGCCATGCCTCTTCCATCGCCGCTTGGGCCAAACCAAAGGCGACTGAGGAGATTTCGATTTTCTCCACGTCGAGGGTGCGGCCCGCCAACATGCCCCAGCCTTTGTTCCACATTTCTGGTCCCCCAACGATATTTTCGGCGGGCACACGGACATCATCAAAATAGACATCGCTGGACAACGTATAGCGCAAATTTGCATGTTCAATCGGCTGCATGCTCACCCCAAGCGCAGAGGTTGGTACCAACACTAATGACAGGTTGCGGTATTTCTTACCCTCACTGTCGGAGTTGACGAGGCAATAGATGTAGTCGGCAAAATCAGCCCCCGTACACCACCGCTTCAATCCATTGATAATGACCTCGCTGCCATCCTCACTTAGCCGTGCGCGGGTTTTCACACTGGCCAAATCGCCCCCTACATCAGGTTCTGACAAGCCGTAACAGAAGACCGTCTCCCCTTTTGCCAAACCGGGGAGGAGATTTTGCTTTTGGGCGAGCGATCCATTTTCTGTGATGTTGGCCCCGCCGTAAAACGCACAGTGGATGTAAGGACCCGCTAAGAAGGGACCGGCGCGGCTCAACTCTTCGATCACAGCCACAGCCGCCACAAGGTCAACACCCTGCCCGCCAAACTCTTCAGGGATCGTGAGACCGCACACACCGAGATCCGTTAGCTCCTTGAAAACGTCTTTTGGGAAACTGTGTGTCTTGTCCCAAATCCGGCGCTTTTCGCGCGGAGCTTTATCTTCCACAAAGCGACGTAAGGTCGAGCGCAACAGCGTGATGTGCTCTGGCTCCTCAAATGCGTTCAGTGTCATTTCGCTCTCCTGCCCTTAAATATGAGGGTATTATGTCTTTATTTATACCACTATTTGACATATTCTGAGGCATCCTCAATTTAAGAGTCAAGCAAATGACACCGGCTGCACGCAAAAAAGGGAAATGGGGAGATCGTGAAGAAGCGATCTTGGATGCGTCATGGGCGCTTATTGCCCGTCAGGGCTACGAAAAAACGACCATGGCGGACATTGCTGTGGCGGTCGGCCTGTCGGAGGGAAGCCTCTATAATTACGTCTCCAACAAGCGGGACTTAGCGATTCGTGTGGCGGAACGCTGGTTTCAGCAGAACGCATCTCAGATTGAGGCCTCGCTTGCCACTCTCAGCTCTACCCGCGACAAGCTTGGCTTTCTTGTGTTACAGCACCTCTCCACCATTTTGGCGCATCGCGAACTTTATATGATGTGGATACGGGAAGTGCGGGCGACAACCGCCTATTCCACCTCCCACAGCCGCGATATTTTCAGAGGCTATACGGGGCTGTTACGCGATGTGCTGGCAGATGCGATGGCAGACGGTGAGCTGTGCGACACGTTAGATGGGGCAGAAGCCCGCGACATGGTGCTGGGGGGCGTGGAACATGCGGCATGGACCCAGATCATTCAAAACCGCGACGATCTTGATGTGGGTGACCTTGCCCGCCGGTTGAGCGACACCTATTGGAAAGCTTTGAGCGCTCTCCCTAGCCCCTCCTCATCGGGGGCGGCTCAGGCGGAACAGTTAGAGGAAATCTCGCAGCGACTTTCGGCTATAGAGGCCCGCCTGCCTGCGAAATAAACCCTTTCACCCCTCTTCAGCACCAGTTTTGACGAGAGCCCGCCTCTTTTTTGAAGCAGGCTCTGTCTTATTCAGGCTTCTCCCACCTGCGGTTTATTCTGCTGCATTTGGTGAAGCTTTATTCTCCGCAAGCTCTTGGTCTAGCGCCACACCGGTCACATGTGCGGGCGTTGAAAAGCGGGCTAATAAATCATAGAGCACAGGCGTGAGGAACAGGGTCATAATGGACGCAACACCAAGGCCGCCAATGATGACAGTCCCAATCGCCAAACGACTTTCCGCACCTGCCCCACTCGCAAACACAAGAGGAGCCGCGCCCAGCACCGTGGACACAACGGTCATTAGGATGGGGCGCAAGCGCACAGCAGACGCTTCAAGCACAGCCTCGCGCACAGAGCGCCCTTCATCTCTGAGCTGATTGGCAAATTCGACAATCAAGATGCCGTTTTTGGCCATCAACCCCACAAGCAATACCAAGCCAACTTGGCTATAGATGTTCAACGAATTGCCGGTGATCAACAAGGCCAAGAGCGCCCCCGAAATCGCCAGAGGGACTGTCAGCATGATGATGAAAGGATGCACAAAACTTTCAAACTGCGCAGCCAACACCAGAAAGACGATCAAGAGTGCCATACCAAAGACAAGGGCCACCCCTGACGACGTTTCCAAGAATTGCTGAGATTGGCCACTAAACCCGACACGCGCTTCTGGCGGCACGGTTTCATTAGCCACAGCTTCCATATAATCGATGGCCTCGCCCAATGAATATCCGTTTTCCAATTCAGCGCTAATGGTTACGGAAGGCAGGCGGTTATAGCGCCGCAAGGTTGGGGCTGCTGCCCCAGATTCCAATGCGACCAAAGCCGTGAGGGGCACAAGTTCGCCGGAACGATCCGAGCGCACGAAAATATTGCTGAGGTCTTGTGGGGTCTGTCGATCCTCATCACGCGCTTTGAGCACTACAGAATATTCGCGCCCTCGGTCCACATAAGTTGTGACTTCGTGCGATGCCAAAAGAGTTTGCAACGCACGGGCGATACTTTCCACCCGCACCCCCATATCATCCGCACGGGCACGATCGATATTCACACTAAGCTGAGGTTGGTTCCGCTCTAGGTCAATGTCTACATCGAGCAGACCGGGATTTTCTGCCGTCTTACGTCGAATTTGTTCTGACCATTTCTCAACGCTGGCATAATCAGGCCCGCCGATCACCAATTGCAGGGGATGGCGGCTCCCTCGTAGCCCCAGCCCTGCTGGGTTAAATGCCATTGCTTTAACGCCGGGTTGTTGCTTCAACGAGCCGACAACTTCGCGCACTGTTTTGGTGGAGTGGCGTCCGCGCTCATCCCAATGCGTTAGGCGCACCACGATAAACCCTCTATGAGGGCGCCCTCTTGTGCCTGAAAAGCCGAGAATGCGTTCAGCTTCTCCATTGTCGTACAAATAATCCAAGCTCTCTTCGATGCCGCGCACCTGCTTGTCGGTATATGCCAGGTTCGCCCCTTGCGGTGCCGTAATAGATATAAAGAACACGCCCCGGTCTTCTTTCGGCGTCAGTTCTTTAGGCAATGCTTGATAGGCAAAGTAAGACAGACCCGCAAAGGCGATGCCAATGGCCACCACGATTGGGGCGTTATTGATCGCACGGGTCAAACTACGGCGGTAGCTTTCGGCCAATCGCTCGAAGTTTTTATCCAACCAACGCGATGCGGCATTGGCCCCCTCGCCGCGTTTCAACACGCGCGAGCACAACATTGGGCACAAGGTAAGGGCCACAAGCGTAGAGATGGTCACCGACACCGCCAGCACAAAACCAAACTCGCCAAACAGTTTACCGGCTGTCCCCTGCATAAAGGAAATGGGCACAAACACAGCCACCAAGGTCAAGGTGGTGGCCAGAATGGCAAAGATGACTTGGCGAGAGCCTAGCACTGCCGCCAACATGCGTTTTTCACCTGCCTCAACCCGCCGCTGAATGTTTTCCAACACCACAATGGCATCATCCACCACAATGCCGATTGATAAAATCAACGCCAATAATGTGAGAACATTGATGGAAAAGCCTAAAGCAGAAATGCCGATAAAGGTGCCAATGACCGAAACCGGAATGGTAATGGATGGCACCAATGTAGCGCGCAATGACGCCAGAAAGGCAAAGTTGACCAAGATCACAATCAGGACAGCAATGCCAAGAGTGCGCACAACCTCACTGATGGATTCATTAATAAAAATGGCATCATCAGATGGAATGACAAATGACATGCCTTCGGGAAGGTTTGGCTTAATCTTTTCTAGCTGCGCCCGCACCCGCTCTGAAATCGAGACAGTGTTTGCTTGTGACTGACGAATGATGCGCAAGCCAACGGCAACCAATCCATCGGAGCGAGCGATGGTTTTGTTTTCTTCCACACCCAGATTTACTTCTGCCACATCCCCCAATCGCACTGGATAGCCATCTACTCGGCTGATCACAATATCGCGGAACTGCTCCACCCGGTTTAACCGGGTGTCTGTCCGCACTTGGAAGGCACGGCTTTCAGACTCGATTTCACCGGCTGGCAACTCCAAGTTATTGCGTCTAATCGCAGCTTCAATATCTTCAACCGTTAAATTGCGCGCGGCCATGGCACGGCGGTTAAGCCATACACGGATTGCGTAGCGACGGTCTCCAAACAGCTCTACTTGGGCAACACCGTCTAGCGTTGATAGACGGTCGACCACAAACCGTTCCACATAGTCTGTCACATCTGACGGGCTCATGCGGTCGCTGCTGAATGCAACACGCATCACCGGGTCTGCATCGCTTTCATTTTTAGCAATGAGAGGCGCTTCTGCATCTACAGGTAAACTATCCCGCACACGGTCTACTGCCGCGCGCACATCGGCAGCGGCTTCGTCAATGTTGCGGTAGCTTTCAAACTCAATGCTGGTGGAGCCTTGCCCCAACCGGCTTGAAGACGTGATTTGTTTAACACCGGCAACACCGGCCACCGCCCCTTCAATCACTTCCGTAATATCGGTATCGATGATTTCAGGGCCAGCCCCCACATAAGCGGTGCTGACACTCACAACAGCCATATCTACGTCTGGTAATTCGCGCACAGGCAAATTCATGAGACCAGCTAAGCCGAAGGTGATGATGAGAAGGCTCAGGACCGTTGCAAAGACCGGTCGACGAATGCAAAATTCAGGCAAGCTCATGGGAACTCCTAGCCAGCGTTGGCGGATTTCTTAACTTGGGAAACGGGGGAGGTAGGCGCAAGCTCACTTTGGGGTGAGACTATTTTCACCGGCACCCCGTCACGCAGACGTTGCACCCCTGAGATGACGACCACGTCCTCAGGCTTAATCCCGGAAATTACTTCCACGATCCCCACTTCGCGTCGTCCCAATTGCACGTCATTTTTGTGCGCCACACCGTCCACAATTGTGTAGACCACGTTACTTTCTGCATTGGCCACCACGGCCTGCTCAGGAACCACCACGCCTTTATGAGATTTCAACGTCACGTCGATGTGCATGAACATGCCGGCTGGCAAGCTGCCGTCGTCGTTTGGCAAAAGCGCGCGCACCTTGAAGGCGCGGGACACTTCCCCCACCCGTGTATCGATGGATGAGACAACCCCTTCAAATGTACGATCCGGGAAGGCCGCACTTTTTGCCGATATCACCTGCCCTTTTTTAAGCTGGCCGTAAAACCGTTCAGGCACGGCGAAATCGATTTCGACTTGGGAGAGGTCATCCAATGTGGTTAAGATCACGCTTGCATCCACCTGCGCCCCAACGTGCACACGTTTAAGCCCTACCTGTCCTGCAAAAGGAGCGCGGATGGTGCGTTTTGCCAGCCGTTCAACCGCTTGGTCCAATTGCGCCTGCGCGCGTGTGGCCACCGCTTGGCGTTCTTCCACTGTCGCGGCGGATACATTGCGTTTGGCACGCAGAGACCGAGCGCGGTTAAGCGCCAAATTGGCTTCGGTGACGGAGGCTCTGAACTCAACCACAGAAGCTTGTTCGGCCTTTTGTTCTAGGCGCGCGAGTACATCGTCCTGCGCAACGCGCTGGCCCGGTTCAAACAGGATCTCTGTAAGTGGACCGCTCACCTCCGCCACGATGTTGATTGCTTGTTTGGCTAACGTCGTGCCAACCGCTTCAATACGGATATTCAGCAGTTGCTCTTGAGCGCGCACTGTTTCAACCAGTGTCGCTTGGTTCGACTGCTCCTGCTGATTTGTGGATGGTCCAGCTAAAAAATAGCCCACCCCACCAACTAGAACCAGTCCAGCGATGGCCGCTGCCACAGTTGTTTGTCGCTTACTCACAGTTGTCCCTTTGTCACCTAAAATTGCCGCCCCAATTATTATGTCCGGGGCATATAACGACGCCCCTTGATGCCTTTTATTCTTGTCTTTTTAGTGTCGGTCTTCGAGGTTAAAACGGGTAGCCGACCTATCGCCCTAAACGATACGTCTGTTTTATTTCCTATTTTAGAGCTTCCCCCCAACTATATAAGATCATTTGCCCCGTTGCCAGCAAAGCATATGGCGTAAATCTAAATGAGACTGTGAAACCGCTTTTCACAAGCGAGGAATTGATATAATATAACAATTCCATTCCCAACTTAAAGATATCAAAATGTCTCAGAAACTTTCATTATGCGTACTCCTGTTGGGCGTTCTTTCTTTGAACACCCCGGCACTGGCTCAAGAGCATTCCCATAGCTCTTCTTCTCATGATTCCCACTCTGATCATGATGCTTCTGATTCTAATGCCACCCATGGTACGCCCTCTGCCCATGTGCACGGAGAGGCGCATTTAACAATGGCTGTTGATGTCCAGTCCCTTGTGATGGAATTGGAAGTACCCTTAGACTCGCTGGTTGGTTTCGAGCACAAGCCGACCAATGACACGGAAACAAAGGCACTCGCACAAGCGCATGATCTGCTGGCAAAGGCAGACGCGTTGTTCAAATTGAATGAGGCAGCTGAGTGCATTCTGACATCCGCCGAAATTGATATGCCTTCTTTTGAGGCGGGCGCACACGCAGACGTTGATGCAGAATATCAATATCAATGCGACGCGCCTGAAAGAATCAGCTCACTGGAGGTGTCTTTATTTCAAAGTTTTGAGCGCATTGAAGTCCTCAAAACAATTTACCTCAGTGATGATAAACAGTTGGCCGCAACCCTTACGCCTGACAATACAGCATTTGCTTTGCGGTAGGCGTTTGCCCCGTGGTCAATTTCCAAGATACACTGGGGTGGCGTATTTACTTTCCCTTGCTGAGAGCCTCCCCACATGACCCAGCCCACAGTCAATAGCGAGCAAACCCGACGCCCGCCTATCATTCAATTTAGCAATGTACGCTATGGATGGCAGGCGGACGTGCCTGTGCTGGACGTGCCTCACCTACAGATTGGACGCGGAGAGCGTGTCTTTCTGAGAGGCCCGTCAGGCTCTGGCAAAAGTACATTTCTAGGACTGTTAAGCGGCGTATTGGCCCCGTGGCAGGGGTCTGTGAAGGTGTTGGGCCAAGACTTGGCGCGGCTTTCCTCAAGCAAACGCGATCAATTCCGCGCCGACCACCTCGGCATTGTCTTTCAAATGTTTAATCTGCTGCCCTATCTTTCTGTCACGGACAATGTGTGCCTGCCCTGTCGATTTTCTACTTACCGTAAAACCCGTGCGCGCCACCGCCATGACGAGACCATTCAGCAAGAAGCACACCGGCTTTTGCACCAGCTTCATTTAGATACCAGCCTGTGGGGGCGTCCAGTTTCTACGTTAAGCGTGGGGCAACAACAACGTGTGGCTGTTGCGCGCGCATTAATTGGCAAACCGGAGGTCCTTATTGCAGATGAACCAACATCGGCGCTGGACACAGACCGACGGGACGCCTTTTTAGATTTGTTGCTGAACGAATGCCGCGTGGAAGGCACAAGCCTGATCTTTGTGAGCCATGACCGGTCCCTCGCCACGCATTTTGATCGTCACTTAGATATGGACGAGATCAATACCCTGTCCACCCCCTCTCTTTCTTTGCAAGAGGTGCATGCATGACGTGGCTTGGCCCTATTCCGCATTTGGCCCTTAGAAGTTTGCTCAACCGCCGCCTCACCGCTGGTTTAACGGTCTTGGCTGTCGCTTTGAGCGTCACGCTTTTTCTGGGGGTTGAAAAAATTCGTCTGGGGGCACGCTCCAGTTTTGACAATACCATTTCCAGCACCGACCTCATTGTTGGGGCACGTAGTGGGGCCATCAATCTGCTGCTCTATTCTGTTTTTCGCGTGGGGGATGCCACCAACAATATCAGCTGGCGCAGCGTTCAAGACATCCAACAGCATCCCGACATTGCTTGGACCATTCCCTTATCCCTCGGCGATAGTATGCAGGGGTTTCGGGTATTGGGAACCACCAATGCCTATTTTGAACATTACAAATATGGGCGCAAACAACCGCTCTCCTTTGCGCAAGGGGCACCATTCAAAGACCTGTTTGACACAGTCGTTGGGGCAGAAGTCGCGCACTCTTTATCGCTACATGTTGGCGACCCGCTGATCGTCGCCCATGGGCTGGGCAATACAAGCTTTGCCCTACACGATAATTTGCCGTTTGAAGTCGCCGGCATTTTAGAACCCACAGGCACACCGCTTGACCGAACAGTGCACGTCAGCTTGGCAGGGTTGGAAGCTGTGCACCGTGGATGGGAAAGTGGTCGCCAAAAACAAACTGGCGAGGATGCAGATGATCTGCGGAGTATCGCGCCATCCCTAGAACCGGCCTCTATTACAGCCCTTCTGGTCGGGTTGAAAAGTCGGGTGGCTACCTTGAAGTTACAGCGCCAGATCAACGAATATCAAAAAGAACCCCTGCTCGCCATTATTCCCGGTGTCGCTCTGAGCCAATTGTGGGATGTAGTGTCCGTTGCTGAGCGGGCCTTATCGGCTATCGCGGGATTTGTCATCATCATCGGGCTGATGGTTCTGCTCACCAGCCTATTCACCTCGCTTAATGAACGGCGACGCGAAATGGCGCTGTTGCGCGCGCTTGGGGCACGTCCTTGGCATATTGCCGCTTTGCTGACCAGCGAGGCAACCTTACTGGCTGGCGTGGGGAGCTTACTGGGCGTTTGTCTCGTTAACGGATTGCTTTATGCCAGTGCACCCATTATTGAAACTCATTACGGTGTTACATTAAACTCATTGGCACCGGGTGCTTATGATGGCCTGATTGTGCTATTGGTGACGGTAGCCGGTTTTATTCTCGGCCTTCTTCCGGCAGCGCTGGCCTACAGGAGGTCTTTGGCCGACGGTCTAACGGTTCGGCTCTAACAATTTATTGGTTGATTGAGGACACTTATGAAACGCCCTTATCTTTTGCTTGCCCTTGGTGGCGCTCTCCTCCTTGGCGGCGTAGCGGTCTTTCTTCTATCCCCCTTCACATCAACTGACATGGCGCAAGAAGCCGCCCCGGACGCCCTCGAACCCGCACTTGTAATTAGTTGGGATGATTTGATTTCACAGAAGGCAGAGGAAGCTCTCGACCAACAGATCAGGGAAATTGAGCAGGCGTTGATGAATGCACAGCAACCACTTTCTCAATCTACACCGGGCGGCTCGGACGAAAATGCACCCAGCCCATTAGATGCCTTAAATGCGCTGCCCGAAGAAGGGTCTGCAGGGGATGTGGGGATGAGCACCTCCATGCAAATTGGTACCTTTGATACAGTTGACGAATTAAACAATGAGAGAGTGCGCTTGCCCGGTTTCATTGTGCCGTTCGACTTTGAAGCGGAAGGCACAATCTCCGAATTTCTGTTTGTGCCTTTTGTGGGTGCGTGCATTCACGTGCCGCCGCCACCCCCCAACCAAATTGTGTATGTAAAATCCAAAACGCCCGTCGCCTTTACATCTCTTTGGGATCCCATGTGGATTGAAGGAACGCTCACCACCCAGCGTCACGAGAATGTATTGGGCAATACCGCTTATACGCTACAGTTGGACAAGCTGGAACCTTACGAAGAGTAATCCCCCGACGCTAAAGGGAGAGGCGTGTCAAATGGTTGTCCCAATGCAGGGCGGTTGTTTGGCGGGCGATAAGCTTTGGTTTGCCTGAAGCGAGCGAGACCGTGAGCACCTCCCCCATCCCCGTTGAGAGCATGATCTCGCCTGCTTGCCCCCCCTGTGCGGCCCCACATACATCTTGGGCTTGTAAAGCACCTAAAAACTGCCCCCCGCTGACAGCCCAAAAAAGAGCGATACCCCCGCGCGGTGAGGTTGCAACCGCATAAGAGCCAGAGGGATCCGTTTCGACAGACCCGACATAACCTTGCATACGCCGCCACATTTCGCCGGGTGCCTCAAACACCACAAGCTTGCCTTGCTGTGTCATCTTGCCCACCAACGACACTGGATCAAATCGTCTGATTTGGTCTTGGCAGCAAAACAACACGGTATCGCCTGCTTGCGCTAAATGGCGAATGGAGAGGTGATGATGTTCTTTGGGCAAGCGCGCTTGGTGCAACAGCGTGCCGGTTTTTGCATCGATCACACTCAATGAGGGGTCCATTGTTTCAATGTTGAGTTTCGACCGTGGTTGGTCCGGATGCGTGAGGATGCCGCCATTCGCCACGACAATTTCGCTTCCCCCCTTTGTCATCACAAGATCATGCGGCCCAATGCCGTAACTTGGCCAGTCTGCGATTTGCGTAAATTCATCAACCACGCGGCGCACCCCAATGCGTCCTTCCTCGGCCTCATAGGCATTCTCAGTTGTAAAAACGTGATGGCCATCACGTGAGAAATGAGCGTGACCAAAAAAGTGGCGCTGCGCAGCACTTGTAAACTGGCTTTGCGTTTGCGCCTTTCGGTCGAACGCGAACCCAACGGTGCCGGGGCGGCGTGCCACGGCCAACATCATCTGCCCGTCAGGAGATTGCACGACTTTATGCAACCGCACCCCTTTGGTGGGAAGCACCGCATTTGCCCCGCCTTGTGGAGACCAACTGGCGGCGCCATACTGGTGATCCTTGCCTCCAAAGCCGCTGATAAATTCAGTCGATTTTTTAGTGGGTTTTTCAGTAGGTTCTCTGGCCCACCCTTTAGCGGTAGGTGCAGCAAGGGCGCTCAACGCTAGGCTACCTTGTAAAAACGTCCGTCGATTGGGAGTAAAGCTGCAGGCCAAGCGTCTAATCTCCATCCAACGCATTAAAGCCCAAGGTCAAGTCTAGACTATCAGGCAAAACACTCGCGACTTGGTTGCGCAAAGAACGCAGATCCGTGAGTGCTTGTTGTATGGGGGCTTGTGCCGTTCCTTCTTCGAGTGCGGACTTCATGTCATCGGGCAGTGCATTGAAAGCCGTGCGAGTGTCCTCAAATGCTTTTGCAATCTCGGTCTGTTGCGCATCGGTCCACTTCGAGGTGGTGCCCCAAGCGTAGGTCATCTCTTTCATCGCTTGCAAATTGGCCAACAGGTTGGCTTTGCTTTGCCCACTCCGCCACGCTTCTAATTTAGTCGCCTTTACCACCGGCGCTGTGCCTTCTTCAGACGCGCTCCCAAGCGGGGCTTCGAGTTTAATGTCACCCATAATTTGAAAGCCGGTCATTTGGTCGGTTAACAGGCGGCGACCAAGATCGCTGGCGTCCGTAAAATATAGGACGTGTGGGTTTCCCGCTTTTGCTTGGGCTAAGGGCCCCTCTGCCTCTTGCCACCCTTGCACGATTTCGGTGCTAATGGTGGCGAGGTTTGCCGCGATTGTTTTTCCAATGGCACATCGCCATGCAACAGCAGCCCCATCGCCATCTGCTGGGCTTTGCCATTTTTCGCTTTGGGTAAACAACAAACGCTCCAAAGCTGGCAAGCCTTGCACCGCCACACTGGCCCGCGAAAACTGGCCCGGCGCCAACACGTCCGCATCAGGTTTTGCTATCAAAGAGGTGAGCGCACGGCCCACTGCATTGCGACGCTCTGGCCAATGGTTTACCCGTTCATGACGCAGCAAAAAGCTCACGGGGCCAAATCGAATAAACTCCACTTTTGCCCATAGATTTGCGGTTTTCACATAGTGCTGTTGCAACTGCGCCAATTGTTCGGCAGTCGGGGTGGAACAGGCTCCCTCCCATGCTGTCGCTTGTGCATTGGTTTGCGCGGCCAGCGCTTCATAAGCAGGCACCAAGTAGTTTTCAATCAGACGTATAGATGCCAACCGATGGTTTTCATTGCGCGCACTCGCCGCCCCCATGCCCTGCTCTGGGCTTGCGCTCTCCTCTGCGTGAGCAAAGGCGGATACACTCAACATGCACACCACTAGGGCGCTGAAAAAACGGTTCATCGTGTCTCCACAAAGGTCAGAAGTATTTGTTTGTTTTCGGCTGAAAGGGTCTCAAACGCTTGGCGTGCGCTGAGCGCCTCTCCTCCATGAAAATCGATTGCTTGGCGGATAGTAGCCGCCCGTCCATCATGTAGGAAGGTACTATTTTGCGCGATGGCTTGCCCCATCCCCCACAACGGAGCCGTGCGCCATTCAGACGCGGCGACTTCCTTGTGCAGGGCAGGCGAAGCCAAAGCCTCTCCCATGTCATGCAATAATAAATCAGTATAGGCGGGGGGGACCGCGCCTTCCTTTTGGACCAGACGTGGGATATGGCAGGCGGCACATCCCGTGGCGCTAAAAAGGGCCTCCCCGCGCGAGTCTGCCTGTGCTTTGGGAGGTGACAAGTTTTCCAAATAACGGATGATCAGGGTCAACAAACTGTCGGGAATTTCCACCGTCGGGTCACCGTGTGGGCTTTCTAAACATGCTGTTTGTGCTGTTGTGCAATCGCCCGCTGGAGAGGGAAACAGCGAGGTTGAGAGCCCAAGGTCTATGAGAAAAGCCTCCGCGCTTTGAGACGTCAAACTCGGATGGGCCGCACGCCACCCAAACCGGCCCGCTTGCTGTCCACCCGTGGCATCTCTAACCCAATGCACACGCCCAGAAATGCCGTCCTTGTTTTTATCTTCAGGGTCTGCGTTCTCTGCAATGACCTCCGGGTCAAGTGCTGCCAAATGGGCTAGTCCATGCAACTGCGGGGCGATGCGCCCCGATACATGGGTGTGAGGGTGAAGCGGGCCTGCGGTCAATTCTTTTACGTGAACCCCATCTGCCTGTAAGGAGAGTTTGCCTTCAGCATCACGGCCTTGCACCGCGCTTGATTGGAGCTGGCGTCCATAGAAAGGATCGCCTTGCGCTGCCTCCTGCGTGAACCGCGCCACAAGGCCGGGGCCAATAATGTCGCCCTGTGCGGAGAGGCTGATTTCCGCTCGTCCGCCGCCGGGGTGACACGCAGCACAGGAGCGAGCATTAAAAAGCGGGCCTAAGCCGTCTGTCGCTTTGGTCGATGCAGGGGCAGAGACCCAAACCCTCTCAAAGAGCGACTGCCCAATGATGGCATCTAACGGTGTCTGTGTGGTTTCAGCGCGGGCTAGACCCAAAGTGCATAGCACCACGCCCGACCCGATGCTTATCTGAGTGAGGAGGCGGGTCTGAGTGAGGAGGCGGGCCAACATTAGCTCTCTACCACACGGATCATCCCCATCATGCCCGTGTCTTGGTGTTCAATAATATGGCAATGGAACATCCAATCTCCCGGATTATCAGCCACAAAAGCCACCTTCACCCGCTCTTTAGGGGTCAGCAGAACAGTGTCGGTATGATGAGGCGGCAAGGGGCGTTTATTGGAGCTTAAATATTTGAACGTGTGCCCGTGCATATGGATGGGGTGCATGTGCGGTGTTTGGTTGACCAGTTCCATCACACAGGTTTCGCCCTTGCGCAATGTAGCCAAGGGGGCTGGTGCCTGTCGATGGCCATCCTCCGGCCATGCCGTCTTATTGATTGCCCAAAACGTCTTATCGGTTAAACACAGTTCATCTGCCCACGGAACACCTTCTGCCGCATAATCTTGCAGGGCCTGTGTTTGTGCCGATGCAGAAAAATCAAACCGCACCTTCCGTGCTGATGTGAGGTCTGGTGTCGGAATATCAGACTTAAACAAGGGCGCTGGGTCAAATGCCTTTTTGCGCAACGGTGCCCCTGTGGGGTTAAAGGCTGCCAACAACACAGGTTGCGCAGAAAAGTAATCAAAGAGTTTGACCGTGCCTTGTGTGGGCATGCGCATCACGATGTCTAAACGCATCGCAGGGCCAAGTCGCCACGACGACAAGGGGAACGGGGACACGGGATTGCCATCAATCGCGATAATTGCCGCTTCCGCCCCTTCAATCCCCACTTCCATCACGCGCGTGTTGTCTAAATTCATCAATCGCACGCGCACATCCCCTTGCGCCACAGTTTGATAGGCAGGGGACTGGGTCAGGTTTGTGGTACGCAAATTTCCGAACGTCCCAGAACGCGAGGCCCCTTCGTCAGTACCGACAGGCAGTAAGTCACCGGCAGCGGTTGTGCGCCAATCGCGGACGACACATAGAATTTCATCGTCGTAAGCTTCGGTTTCATCGCCTGTCACAATAAGCGCGCCGAAAAGACCCCGCCCTAATTGCTCTACCGTGTTGCAATGTGGGTGAAAGAAAAAACTGCCGGTGTCGGGCGGTGAAAACTCATAAGTAAACTCATCCCCCGGCTCAATGGGCGGCTGGGTCACATAGGGCACCCCGTCCATGGCATTGGGCAATCGAATGCCATGCCAATGAATGGCAGTATGTTCAGCCAATTCGTTTTTGAGGGTCACGGTGAGCGGGGTGTGTTGGGGCACCCGAATGACCGGCAGCAGATCATCTGTGAACGACCAGAAGTTATCAGATTGAATTTGTCCATCCATCAAGGAGAAAGACCTTTGACGGGCAACAAATTTTTCCTGTTGCGGTGTGCCCGCCGCCTGCACATGGCCACGGGGGGCCAGGGGGCGATAGGCACTAGCATAATCAGACAGAGCGGCGCGTGCTGGCACTCCCCCAAGAGCCGTTAACGCTACCGCCCCTTTGAGCATCCAACGTCGACTGACCCCATTTGGGGGCGCAACGGATGGACGCGATGGGGGATAGGATTTCATTACTCTTACACGCTTTCTCTATGCGCTCACGCGCTAACCTTATTGAAGACTATCTGACCCTTCGACTTCGATGGAAAGGCCCAAGGCCACAACACCCGCTTCCAAGGCGCGGGCTTGAGCGACAAGCTTATCGACAACGGTTTGGATGATCGCATTGCCTGCCTCATTATTGGCCCCCAGCATTTGATCATACGCAACACCGTTTTCTTCTGCGTTAATGCGCATCACGTCCATCGCCGCGCGGGTTTCTGCCATCCGCTCAGCAATCAGCGTGGCTTCGCTCGGCGCTTTTGCGCTGACGTATTCAGCCACGCTTGCTCCCTCAACCACAGTGCCATCCGTGCGGGTGTAGCGCCCATTATATAGGGCCAACATGCCGATTTGGTTATAGAAATGGGCGTTGTGTGTGTTGTCGCTAAAGCAATCGTGCTCTTCTTCTGGGTCATGCAAAATCAGCCCGAGCTTGATACGTTCGCCAGCCAACTCGCCGTATGACAGGCTCCCCAGTCCGGTAAAGATAACAGACAGCCCCGCCTCCACGTCCTTACTCAACAAGTCGGTGCGCGCCTGCCCTTCCGGGGACCATGCGGCAACCATTTCATTGAGATCATCCACCAATAGCTCACTCAGCACTTGGAGAAGATGCACCCTGCGCGCGCACTCTCCGTTGGTGCAGTTTGCAGTATCAAAATCAGTGGCGGGCCGCGCACCTGCGCCTGCGTCGGTGCCGTTTAGATCTTGTCCCCACAACAGAAATTCGACGGCGTGGTATCCTGTGGCAACATTTGCCTCAACACCCAATGCTTCGTGCAGCTTCTCAGACAATAATTCTTTGGTAATGACGGTTGTGTCCAACACATCACGGCCAATGCGAATGCTTGTGTTTGCGACAAGGTTGGCTGTGTAAAGCGGATTGTCTTCTGATGTCTCTCCGTAAGATGGGTCAACATAATCCAACATGCCTTCGTCCAGCGGCCATGCGTTGACCTTGCCTTCCCACTCATCCACCACTGCATTCCCAAAACGCAGACCTTCGGTTTGTTGGTAAGGCACGCGCGAAGCAATCCACGCTGCACGGGCGCTCATTAGGTTTTCATTGGTGGGATTGGCACTGAGGGCATCTACCGCGATTTTCAACGCTTGCGCCGAAGAGGCTGCATCTTCATACATCGCCAAAGCAATATCAGCGTAAGTCGCCAGCACGGCATCGCCAGCGGGCACAGGCATTGGCGCCGTCTCTGTTGTGCTCAGCTCGTCAGGCAATGCTTCTGGAGACACTGCAACCGGACGCGTAGAAGCAGGCTCGTCGCGTGTCATCCACACATACCCAGCACCTAAACCACCTGCCGCCAACAAGGCCAGCACCACTAACTTCTTACCCATTACGCTATCCCATTTTTGTCAGCTCATGAAATTGGAGCGACCGTTCCCATCTAAATAGAGGTATCGCAATTGCGCCTTGATCGCAACTGGCGACATGCCACACCCTAAAGAGACTGGAAAGCCGCCTATTTCTGCCACTTATTGGACTTTGCCAATGAGAGACTCAGCGCGATGGTGGGTACTAAGCCGACCAAAACAATCACCAAGGCCGCCGTTGAGGCTTCTGGCAAACGCTCGTCGGAGGCCAAGCGGTACACGCGGGTAGCTAAGGTTTCAAAGTTGAAGGGCCGCAGCAGCAGGGTTGCGGGCAGTTCTTTCATCACATCGATGAAAACCAACAACATTGCCGAAATGAGCGAGCCACGGATCATCGGCAAATGGATAGCGGTGAGAACCCGGCTTGGGCCAGCCCCTAGGGAACGGGCTGCAAGGTCGAGGGAGCCATGCACTTTATGCAATCCTGAATCGACACCGTTATAGGCAACGGTGAGGAACCGGCAGACGTATGCAAAGAGAAGCCCCCCGATGGTGCCCGTAATGAGAAGACCGGGCGTCACCCCAAAGAGGCTTTTTAGTGAATTGGCAAATGTCGCATCTAACCATGTTGATAAGGACAAGATGCCGATCGCCAGCATGGCACCGGGCAAGGCGTAACCCAAGGTGGCGAGCCGGATGAGTGTTTGGTTGAATTTGGTGGGATGCAACCGGGCGGCATATGCCAAGAGGATTGCGACCAGACAAGCAAGCAGAGCTGCTAAGGCGGCAACACTCACAGAATTGCTGACAAAACCAAAGAAAGACCGGCCCAATAGCGGGTCACCAGTGGCGAGGGTGAGTTGGATTAAGATGCCGGTGGGCACAACAAACCCGAAGAGAATGGGCAAGGCACAAAAGAGAGCGGCACAGACACCCTTTGGTAGGGACATTTTGGTAGGCGCAATCGCTCGGTCGCGGCTTGTGGCATTGGCCACTTGTCCTCTGCGGCTTTGCTGTTCTAGCAAAACCAACGCGACCGCAAAGATGAACAGCCACGCTGCAATTTGCCCGGCCGCTTGCGGGTCGCCCAAACTAAACCACGTGCGAAATACGCCGGTGGTCAGTGTTTGCACACCGAAAAAATCAACAACCCCAAAATCAGCGATGGTTTCCATCAGCACTAGGGCCATCCCACCTGCAATGGCGGGCCGGGCTGTGGGCATGGCAACACGCCAGAAAACTCTCCACGGTGATGCCCCCAACGTCCGCCCCGCTTCAATGAGCGCCACAGATTGACGTTGGAACGATGCCCGCGCCAACAGGTAGATATAGGGATACAAAACGAGTGACAGCATCAAGGCCGCGCCGCCCAAAGAGCGGATGGGGGGGAAATAATAATCTTGGTAGCCCCAGCCTGTTGCAGCACGTAACGCCGTTTGCACGGGCCCGGCATATTCCAGCAGGTCCGTATATACATAGGCCACAATATAGGCGGGCGTGGCGAGCGGCAAAATGAGCGCCCACGCAAAAAACTGACGGCCCGGAAAGTCCATTGTGACGGTCAACCAGGCGGTGCTTACCCCCGCCAGTGCAGACAAAAGACCCACAAACAACATCAGTAAAAGCGTATTCCCAATATAAGTCGGCAGCACTGTGGAAAGCAGATGCACCCAGACATCCCCACTGGGGGACAGCAAGTTGAAAAGAACCGTCAAGGCGGGAGCCAGCAGCACCAAGCCAATCACAAAAGACGCGACCGTCCATTTACTGCCTGACTGCCGAGTAAATGCCGATTTCAGGCCGTGCTGGATGCTCGAAAGTGGGTTCAGCCCTATCTGAGTGTTCTTATCCATTACAGCTACCTAGTTGTGGCACAATATTATTTATGTGACCTCTTCGTATTCCCTGCTACAACTATGTCCGGCCTGACGCAAATGATTTTGCGTCTCTTTCCAAATACCCCGAATTATAAGCTGAGCACATATGAGTCTATCTTTTGAGAACATACGCCACAGTTACGGCGCGGACCCCATTCTGAAAGATATTTCTCTGACTGCTAAAAAGGGTGAAATCGTCTGCTTATTGGGCACTTCTGGCAGTGGCAAAACCACCCTCTTACGGTTAGCCGCCGGGCTGGAAACCTTGCAGCAGGGGAAAATTTGTTTGGGGGACACCGTGTTGGCGGATGCCACAATGTCCTCCCCCCCCGAAAAAAGACCCATCGGCATGGTCTTTCAAGATAGCGCCCTGTTTCCCCATATGTCGGTCGCAAAAAACATTGGCTTTGGTCTACACGGCATGGAAATGGATGCGGCCAATCGCAGTATTTCCACCCAGCTTCTCAACGTGGGCTTAGCGGGATACGAAGAACGCTTTCCCCACACGTTGTCCGGCGGTGAAATGCAACGGGTTGCACTGGCCCGCGCGTTGGCCCCAGCCCCCGAAGTGATGTTGCTGGATGAACCTTTTGCTAGCGTCGATGTGACCCGTCGGCGTCAATTACGCGAAGATGCCCGTATGGCTTTGAAGCAATCGGGAGCTGTCACGCTTATTGTGACCCATGACCCGGATGAGGCTATGGAAATTGCCGACAAAATTGCTGTGATTGAACAAGGAAGCTTGGCCCAGTTTGGCCGCCCTGAAGACCTGTTCCTCAAACCAGAGAGCGCGTTGGTTGCAGGCATGTTCGGGGATGCCATGGCGTTTGAAGCCCGCTTTGCAGGCGGGCAAGCTGATTTTGTTTTTGGGTCTTTGTCCTTAGCTGACACGCCGCTCGGCACGCCCACGGGAGCGGTGGGTAAAGTCATCCTACGGCCTGATGCCATTCATCTGCGCCCGGCAGAAGCAGGCTCCAATTCGCCGTATGTTATCGAAGACTTACGGTTTGTCGGCCATCACTGGCTTGCCAATGTTGTATTGCGGGCACGGCCCCAAGCCGCACGGCTGCGTGTACAATTGGCAGATGCTGACCGGTTCAATCTCGGCATGATTGTGGACATTGAGTATGATTCAAGCGCCGCGTTTGCCTTTCCACCTCACACCGGGGCCTAGGGCGCAACACTGGGCTTCTATCTTTCAGCCCTGCGGAATGGTTGCAAAACCCCCTACCACTCTCTACATTCAAATGAGTATCGTTATTAATATCCACTTGCTGGACCGTTAAATGAGGTGTTCCGTGCACAAATTTCCTAGTTTCCGTTTTGCCTCTCTTGGTATGGTCCCGACGACCCTTGCCCTTTTGGCTTTTTCCACTTTCCTGCCGTATGCAACTGCGCAGGCCGAAGACCTCAATATCTATTCAGCACGTCACTATGACACTGACCTCGATCTATACGAAAACTTCACGGACAGCACGGGCATTAACATCAACCTCATTGAGGGAAACAGTGACGAGCTGATTGCTCGGATTGTCAATGAAGGCGAAAATAGTCCAGCTGATCTGCTGATCACGGTAGACGGCGGACGTTTGTGGCGGGCTGTCGAAAAAGATATTTTCCAACCGGTGAGCGCGCCTGAGTTGGACGAACGCATTCCCGCGCACCTGCGCCACCCTGATGGCTTGTGGTACGGTCTCTCAAAGCGGGCCCGCGTGATCGTTTACAACAAAGAAACCGGTCTGCCCGAAGGGTTGAATTCATACGAAGACCTCGCCAATGAAAATCTTAAAGGCAAAGTTTGCATTCGTTCTTCCTCCAACATTTACAATATCTCCTTGATGGCGGGATTGATTGAGCATCTGGGAGAGGAAAAAGCAGAAACATGGGCCAAAGGTGTTGTCGCTAACTTTGCTCGCCCCCCTCAAGGCAATGACCGGTCGCAAATCCGCGCAGTTGCTGCGGGCGAATGCCAGGTCGCCGTGGTGAACACTTACTACGTGGGGCGTATGCTTGGGTCTAAGGATGAAGACGAACGGGCACAAGCCGAAAAAATTGACATTCTCTTTCCCAATCAAGACACGACAGGCACACACGTAAACATTTCTGGGGCGGGCGTTTTGAAATACGCGCCGCATAAAGAAGCGGCCCTTGCGTTCCTCACCTATCTGACCAATGAAACCGCACAACATTTGCTTTCAGAGGGCAATAACGAATATCCTATTGTGCCTGCCTTTGCCGCAAGAGGTCCCATTGCAGAGTTTGGGACGTTCAAAGAGGACAATCTCAACACCTCCGTACTGGGATTAAACCAAGCTAAAGCCGTTATGGTTTACGATCGGGCTGGTTGGAAATAACCCTACAGCTCTTAGCTGGTACGTTTCTACACAGGCGGTCCGATGGGCCGCCTTTTGTGTTGAGGGCACCCTTCCTCTCTCTATGACCAGCATATCTATGCAATTTCTGGGATTTTTCATCCTACGTTCACCTCCCAAGGCATTCGTAACCCATTGAAAAATAACATCTAATTTTTCCTTTTAGAGATTAGTATGCGCTTTCTAGTCTTTCCGGCCTATTCATCAACTCAAGACGGGCGCCCCCAAACAGATGGCCTTTGCCATCGCCACCCCCACCCGGCAGCCCCATAGGAGATGAGATCATGGCTAAGAAAGCTGAAGTAGAAACTAAATTCGCTGCTCTTCCAGTTGCTCGCAATCTTTGGTTGGCTGGCTTGGGCGTTTACGGCGCTGCATTTGATGAAGCGATGAAACGTTCTGAAGGTTCACGCAAACGCGCTGAAGAATTGTTCGACACATTCATCAACAAAGGCACTGTTGTTGAAGAACAAACACGCGATGCTGTTTCTAAAGCACGTGACGAAGTCACAAAAGCGCGCGAAACAGCCAACCTGAACCTTGAAGGTCAAGTTGAGAAACTTCGCGCTTCACTCAAATTCCCATTCGTGCCTACTGCAACGCGGGTTGAAGAGTTGGAAGCTGAAGTTGCTGCACTGACGAAAAAAGTAAACACCCTGAGCCGCGCCCCTCGCGCTGCAAAGGCACCTAAAACGGCGGTCAAGAAAGCAGCCTAACTCCCTGACCGTCGCTTGCACCCATCTTCCACCCCCATGAGTACGCGAAGGTGGGTGCGTCCTCCCGAGACCCTCCGGCCCCCTCCCGCCGGAGGGTTTTCTTTTGCCCATAGGCCTCCGATACGTTTTCCGCTTACACTTTTTTTAATTTTAAGTGATCAGCTCTTGCATGACCTGCTTCTTTTTCGCATCGTAATGAACAAGAGAGCGCCATCGTCTGATTGAAGTTTGCTTGATCCTTGGAGGACCAAATGACAACACCGAAAAAACCCGCAGAAAAAGCGACTGATGTAGCCCGCCGCATTTGGCTTGCAGGCGTCGGCGCTTACGGCCAGGCGGTTGATGATGCACAGGAAACTGTCAATCGCGTCACCAAGGAAACCGGCCATATGTTTGAAGAGCTTGTTTCTAAGGGCGTTGCGCTTGAAAATAAATTGTCCGACAGCGGCGTGCCGACCAGAAAAGAAGCCATGCAGTCGGTGGAAGACCGGTTGGATCGCATGCGTGGTCTCTTAGGTCTCAACGTGCTGGACCGCGACCAAGCTAATGAAATCAAGAATCTCTCGGAGCAGATTGAAAAGCTTTCTGCCAAAGTTGATGCACTCAGTGCACAAAGCACCGGCAAACCTGCCGCAAAAGCGAAGACGAAAGCAGCCCCGAAAGCTAAGGCTAAGGCTAAGGCTAAGGCTAAAGTAAAAACAAAGCCGAAAGCGAAGGCTAAAGCCAAAGCAAAGGTTGCAGCAAAAGCCAAACCTAAGGCGAAAGCGAAGTCCAAAACAAAGACGACTGCAAAGCGTAAAACAACAAAAGGCTAAGGCCTATGAAAACGCGCGACCGTATTCTCAAGAACAGCTTGCTTTTGTTCAATCAAGACGGCGAGGCCAATGTCTCGACCGTCGACATTGCCAATGAAGTCGATATCAGTCCGGGGAATCTTTACTATCACTTTCGTGGCAAGGAAGTAATCATTCCCGAGCTTTTTGCGAGCTTTGAAGAAGAAATGCGGATCGTGCTTGAAGGGCCGTTTGAGAAGCCCTTCACGGTCGAAGATAATTGGGTTTACCTCTACGTGATTTTTGAGGAAATCTTTGACTTCAGATTTTTTTATCGCAACCTCAATGACCTGCTCGGACGCTTTCCCGATTTAGCCCGACGCTTTCGGGAAATCGTCGCACGAAAAAATAGAGCCATCGTGGCCCTGACCGAAAACTTACAGCGCCAAGGCATGGTCACACTATCTGACCCACAAAAAGAAAGTCTCGCGCTTCACATCACGATGGTTCTGACTTACTGGCTGAACTTTGCAACGGTGATGGAGGCAGATGATGATGGACCTGCCGTGATCCACCGGGGTGTCTATCAAATATTGTTGCAATTTGCCCCCTATATGGGGGAGCGGGAAGATGATTTTGTTGAACTTATCAGTCTGTTCTATCAACAAACAGATGCCGCATAACCACTCAGGCACATAAAGAAAGGCCGGCTTTGCACTCTGCAAACCGGCCTTCTCTTAGATCTCTACTTCATCGGTTTTTCCTCGATGGCGTATGTCTTCAATTATCAAGGTAATGGTGGGGACAATAAACAAGATCACGCCACTTGCCATGAGAATGCCAAACGCCAAACTGATCGCCATGGGAATGAGGAACTGCGCTTGCAAGCTGGTTTCCGTCAACATCGGCAACAGACCCAGCACAGTTGTGGCGGTCGTCAGCATAATGGGCCGGAAACGACGCACAGCCGCCGAAACTGCCGCCTCACTAGGCCGCATCCCTTCCCGCACCAATTGATTGTAATAGTCCACTAAAACGATGCTGTCGTTCACCACAACACCCGACAACGCCACCATACCAAACACTGAAATAAAGGTCAGGTCATAGCCCATCAAAAGGTGACCCAGAATGGCGCCAAAGAATCCAAAAGGCACTGCCATCAAAATAATCAACGGCTGAATGTAACTTTTCAGCTGAGCTGCCAGCACCACATAAATGATAAAGATGGCAATCAGCAGGTTCTCACTTAACGATGCTACGTCTTCAGCTTGCTCTCTGGATTGGCCTTCTTGGGATGCAACCAAGCCGGGAATGTCAATCAAGAGCTGAGGCATAATGTCAGCCCAGATCACCTCATTCACCTGCCCTGGGGTGGCAATAGCACCGTCAACTTCAGCTGTCACAGAGGCAATACGGCGACCATCCACACGGGTGATTTTCGAAAAGCCGCGACTTTCTGAAATGCTGGCCATCGCCAACAATGGGGCTTCGGAGCCATCGGCAAGGCGCACACGCATATCAAATACATCGTTTAAGGAACGGCGTTCTGCTTCTGGATAGCGCACCATCACTTTAAGTTCTTCGCGCCCGCGTTGAATGCGCTGAACTTCATTCCCATAAAATGCTTCACGCACTTGGCTGGCCAGGTCGTTGGTCGTCAATCCCGCTGCATAAC
Source organism: Parvibaculaceae bacterium (assembly GCA_029209985.1). Classification (GTDB taxonomy): domain Bacteria; phylum Pseudomonadota; class Alphaproteobacteria; order Parvibaculales; family Parvibaculaceae; genus NORP139. Next base: position 64,769 of record JARGNZ010000012.1, on the reverse strand, counting down.
CAGCCGGCGTCAACGTAAACTCCAATTGGCGTTTGCCCAAATCAAAACTGTCTTCAATTTCCACCGCACCGGTCACTTGAGCTATCGCAGCTTTCAGAGCCTCGGTTGCTTCCATCAACCGCTCTTCGTCTTGGTGGCTTAAACGCACCTCCACGTCGGGGTCTCCTGAGAACAATGAGCTATCAATTGTGAGGCTCTCAATACCGGGAAGGGGGCCGATCGCGTCGCGCCATGCAGCTTCCAGCTCACCGGAAGAAAAGTTCCGGTCATCACTGCCCGAAAGCTCAATTCTTATTTGCGACAAATGGGCTGATGTTGCGCCCTGCGCGCCCGACCCGCCCGGCCCCCGACTGCTGACCCCTTGGCCAATAACAGCGGATGTCCGTTGAAACACCTCTGGCGTACCGGGAGCTGAATCTTCTGCAATTTCCTTATTCAACTTTTCTGCAGCGGCCAACAGTTGGCGCGTTACCGCCAATGTGGTTTCCACCGGCGTACCCTCTGGCAAGGTCAGCTCTGCGGTTAAACTGTCGGCTTCTGTATCTGGGAAGAAAACAAACCGAACAAAACCGCCTTGGATAATCCCGACCATCAAAATTAATCCGGCCAAGCCTATTGCCAACGTCAGGTACTTCACCCGAATGGCTCTTTCCACCCAGCGGCGTAATTTAGTTTGAGTGAAATTTTGAAGGCCCTCACTGATTTTGGTTTGCAGACGTTTAAGGGGGCCACGGCTCCACCGCGTATCCGCAGATAAATGCGCTGGGAGAATAAAGAAGGCCTCAAACAGCGAGACCAAAAGCACGCAAATCACAATGATGGGGACAGCACTCATGATCTGCCCCAGAACACCGGTCACAAAAAGCAACGGTGCAAAGGCGGCCATGGTGGTGAACACGCCAACGGCGACGGGAGCGGCAATGCCCCGCACCCCGGCCAATGCCGCACCGGGGCCTTTGAGGCCCGACTCTTGTTCTGTGAATATATTCTCACCCGCCACGATGGCGTCGTCCACGACGATACCCAGCACAACGATGAGTGCAAAAAGCGAGACCATATTGATGGTAATGCCGAAATACGACGCAATCATCAATCCGCCCAGAAAGGAAATCGGAATGCCCATACTGGTCCAAAAAGCCAGCTTCAAGTCCAAAAACATGACCAGCGAGAAGAAGACCAACGCAAACCCAAGAATGGCATTGCGCACAAGAAGGCTGATCCGATCTCGTAGGATATCGGTTTGGTTGTCCCAAATCACCAGATCAAGGCCTTTTGGCAGAGAAAAAGCTCCCAGCATTTCTTTGACAGACGCTTCTATTGTCAACGAGTCTTGTTCACCCGTTCTATTCACATTGATGAAAGCTGCGGGCTTTCCTTCAAACAGGCTGACAATATCTTCCTCGCTAAAACTATCACGGATGCTTGCGATATCGCGCAATCGCAACACGCCGCCGTTCACTTGGCTGCGAATGACGATGTCGCCGAACTCTTGTCCTGTGTAGCTTTTGGCGGATGTCCGCAGCAATATTTCGCCACTCTTGGTTTTGATCGAGCCAGCGGGTAAATCCAAGGAAGATTTACTGATGGTGTCTGAAACTTCTGCCAGTGTTAAGCCGTATTGGCGCAACACATCTTCGCTGATCTCAATAGAGATTTCATAAGTCCTTACACCCCGCAAATTGACAATAGACACGCCCGGCAGCAAAAGTAACTCGTCTTGAAGGCGCTCTGCATTTTCACGAATGGATTTCTCACTTCCCTCACCGTAAACAACCAATGTCATCACGCCAGAGGTTGCTGTCAATTTAGTGACGGAAGGCTCTTCGGCTTCAGCGGGAGGGAAGTCTGAAATGCTGTCGACCGCATCTTTGATTTCGCTTAAAGCGTCATCCTCATCGGCAAAGTCATCCAACTCCGCGACCACAGTTCCCACACCTTCAACCGCTGTTGAGGTGATGGTCTCCACACCATTAACACTCCGAATGGCTTCTTCCACCCGACGCGTGATACCGTCTTCCACCTCATAGGGGGTGGCTCCAGCGTAGACGACAGAGACAGTGATCTGCTTGATATTGATGTCCGGGAATGTTTCAGCCCGCATGCTGAGCAAGGCTAAAAGGCCTGTGATTAAAAAGAACGCCATCAAAAGATTGGCAGCAACATGGTTGTTCACAAACCAGCCGATGAGGCCATTACGCTGAGACTGATGGTCGGTCATTGAGCCGCCTCCGTGGCTGTGGCTGCGGCTGCGGCTGCGCCAGCGGCCAAGCCATCAAACACACGCACACTCATGCCATCAACGGCACCTGACACAGCCCGAGAGACAATCTTGCTTTCCGGGGTTAAGCCTTTCACCAGATTAGTCTCAGACCCGAGGTGAAAAATTTGTGGCTGTACGCTTTGCAAACGCCCATCAACCACCATCCACAAAATATTGTTCTCTTGAAAGGCCTCGACGGGCACTTCATACAGATCATCCACTTCAGGACCAAAGAACCGCACATTGACGAATACGCCGGGCAATAAATAGCTCCGCTCATCTTTAGTCGCTGGTTTAGTCGCTGGTTTAGTCGCTGATTTAGCAGCTTGAGCATCGGAGGCATTCTCAGTGTTTGGCTGATCAAGGCGTACAATGACGGTGGAAAACCGTGTTTGTGCGTTCAGCTCGGCCCCGGTCCGTACCACATGTGCAGGCAGCTCGTAGGTGCGTCCCAAATAGGTTGTGGTCACAACTGCTTTTGTGTTTCCGTCAGGGTCGAACCAGCGCAAATCTTTATCTGCAAGAGGAACTTCAATTTCCAACCCATCCAATGAATAGGCGGTGCCGTAAGATTGGCCCGCGCTCACGTATTGGCCCACTTCAATTGTGGAAGCACGCACACGGCCTGAAAATGGAAAACTAAAGTTGGTTCGGGCAAGGTCCAGTTTCGCATTGGCCAAGCTTGCCTTCGCTGATTGAAGACTGGCCAAGGCTTGGCGAATTTGGGGCTTACGCGCAACCAACTCAGGGATTGCTTCATTCGGGTTAATCTGTTTCCACTCTGCAGCTGCTGCTTGACCTTCGGCCTGTTCCAATTCCCAATCAGTTTGAGCTGAAGCAACACTTGCTTGTTGGTTTTGCACTGCCAATTTGTACTCAACAGGCTCTACGCGGAAGACAACTTCATTTGCTGCGAACCGACCGCCAGAGCGCATGTCAGGGTTCATCCATTCAATGCGCCCACTGATTTGCGGCACAATGTTGACGTCAGCCCCAGTTTCGACCGTTCCACTTCCTTCTACAAAAATTCTATGTGTGGCTGGTTGCACGTCGATGGTCGCCACTAAGGGGGCAAGCTCTTTCGTACCTGATCGTTCAAGGGCTGAACGGGAACTGCCCAATAAGCTGGTAATCAGAACCGCGCCTACAAGAACCACCACAACCATCACCAATTGGAAGCGGCCTAAGTTTTCACCCTTTTCTTTGTCTGCAAAGAATGACCCAGAGAAACCGCTCTCGTTATCTCGTTTGGAAAAACGATCCAAGATACCCATTACTGCTTATCCTCTTGTGTCAGTGCGCTGTCGGCAGTGGCGTGTGTTATCGGATTATTTTCTTCTGGTTGGGTGGGTGTTTGATGCCAATCTCCCCCCAATGCCAGCATCAAGTCGATACGTGCGTTCCATTGATCTTGTTGTTCTAACAACAATGTCTGCTCAGACTGTTGGCGTAGGCGCTGAACATCCAGCAGGCTTTGGAAAGTCCCCAAGCCATTGATATATCGGCTGTTGGATATGCCTTCAGAAAGACGGACAGCCTCTACCCCCGCCTGCAGATACGTCACGCGCTCAGCGGAATATGTTTCGCTTACCAGCGCGTCTTCAACATCTTGCACCGCTTCCAGTATGGCTTGTGCATAATCGGCTGCTTTTTCATCTACCTGCGCTCGGCTCACGTCCACCGCTGACCATTTCACGCCTCCATCAAACAATGTTTGCGTGAGTTGTGCGACAATGCTGCCCGCCAATGTTTCAACGCTAAATAGGTCGCTCAAGTTGGCCGTATCGGAGGAAAGATTGCCGCTCAACGTTAAGTTAGGCAGCATGTCCGCAATGCGCACACCGACTGTTTCAGTTGCCTCGATCAACGCAAATTCAGCTTCACGTACATCTGGGCGGCGCTCCAGTAAATCTGCAGGCACCTGCGTTGGCACGTCTAACGGAGGCGGCACGAGGGGGAAATCATCTAGCTGTGTACTGGTGGTGCCAGGCACACGCGCAAGGAGAACATCCAACGCGTGGGCTGCAACGGCGAGGCTTGACTTGAGGTCCGGTATATCGCCTTGTGCACTGGCGTAGTTTTGTCGTGCGTTATGCACATCGGCGGCACCCGTTTCCCCCGCCCCTGAACGATACCGGCGCTCCACACTCTCTAGTGTGAGCTTGCGACTGTGGGCAATGGTCTGAGCCACTTTAAGGCGTTCATTCAAAATAGCGATGGCCACACGACTGCGCACAACCTGAGCAATCATAGATTGTACAAGGCCTTCTTGCGAGGCAATAGAGGTGTTGAGCTGAGCAGCTGCAACCCCTTGGGAGCGTTGCAGCTTACCAAATAAATCTACTTGCCATGAAACGGCTCCCGACGCGCTGAACGCATTCGCGTATTGGCGGTCGCCGCTCGCATCGGTAGTGAATGCGCGCGTGCCCGACGGTGACACAGAGACACTGGGAAGACGTGATCCAAAGGCGCTTTCTAATTGTGCTTGAGATTGCATCACCCGTGCGGAAGCCGCAGCAAGGGTGTAATTTTTGGAGAGCATTTCTTCGACCAATGGCCCGAGCATGGGATCATCTAAGCGTTCCCACCAGCGTGACATGGTGAGCATCGGTCCAGCGATCGAATTTGGTGCCGCGCTGACATAGGCATCGGCGGCATCGGCCGCATCATCTGACAGGCCCAAGATGTCGTTTAATGACCCAGCCCGCTGATAGTCCGGCCCCACCGCGCAGCCACCCACGCCAATCACGCTACATGTGAGCAAACAGCCAATAAATTTTTTCATATTATCCCATTCTCTCGCCGTCCACTGCGCCAGAATGTACCTTAATTTTTTTACACTATCGCGGCAAAATTCAAGCATCACCCTGCCCGCCGCCTTGCCCATCCTCATTCAACGCATCACATCTCGCATTCCGTCGCTAAATTTTGCAGTACATACGGAAATAGTAAGAAATGTTATTATGTTGCGAAACCTTCGATCAGCCTAGCTGATATATGGGGTATGGGACGAGCCGCAACAATAGTCTTTCGGGGAAACCGCCGAAATGAGCCTGTCAGGAGTCACTATCTATTTGATATAGAACGCAAATGCCAGCACGAAAGGAAACGAATTTCCCTCCACATCGGCTGGAGGTGCTGGTAACGGCGAGGCGCGTTTGAGCAAAGTAAGGATGTGCTCATCCAACAATCTATGGTCTGAGGACTTTTCTAGTGCCACCCGGGTGACTTTACCTTGGCGATCTACAGAAAAGGATACCGAGACGATCCCCTCTTGATGACGGCGGCGGGCGTTAGATGGATAGCGCTTCCGGCTTTCCAAATAACTTCGGAGCACATTTTGCCAACTGGCTTTGGCGGCCAGAACCTCAGCAGATACCCCTATTTGCTGAGCGGCGCTCTCGACCTTCTCAGATTGTACGGGAGCGGCCGCAGTGCGACGTTCTTTTTCCGGTGGGCGTTGCTCCACAGGCTTCTTCAAGACCACCTTTTTGGTGACTTTTTTCTTTTTCTTTTTTACCGGCTTGGGCAAAACAACTTCTGGCTTAACTTCCGGTATTGGCTCTTCAACCTCTTCCGGCTCCGGTTCCGGCTCCACAGGGGTTGGCACGAAGTCTGTTTTTTTCACATCCAGCGGTTGATCGTCTGCTTTTTCAACGGGCGATGTTTGGATAGGCATGAGGTCAATATTGAGGGCCAATGGAGGCACCTCATGGACATCGGGATAGAGATTCACGGTGATGAAAAAGCATCCAATGACGACGGCATGAAGCAAGGCACCCGCAAGCAATCCCTTGACCCAGCGAGCTGCACCAAGCTCAATTTTTGGCAAATCCACATTAATCCGCACGTCTGAACTTGCATGCCCATGAGCTGGGCTTGCAGTCCCAAGGCGGGAAGCGGGAGGCGTCATGTCAGAGGGTTGCATATTCATGGCTGAGCTTTGTTTGCCCCTAAATCATCAAGACCCACGAGGGCAATTTTTAGATAACCCGCCGTACGTAGCTGGTTCATCACACCCATCAAGTCGCCGTAGTCCACCTCTTCGTCAGCCCGTAAAAAAATTCGTTCTTCTTTATTGGCCTTTGTCAGTTTGTCCAATTCGCCCGCCAGTTGAGCACTCTCAATATAGTCATCGCCCAAGGCCAAGGTTAAATCAGTCTTGAGGGTCAGATAGACAGGTTTGTCAGGCTTTGGCTGTGATTGCGCCTGACTGGAAGGCAGGTCCACGGGAATATCCACGGTGGCCAATGGGGCGGCAACCATAAAAATAATGAGCAAAACCAGCATCACATCGATGAACGGTGTGACGTTGATTTCTGACATTTCCTCTTGTATGTCGTCGCCAGATTTTAAGCGTGCACCCATTGTTCTACTCCGCTGCGTTAAACAAATCGGCCCGCCCACGGTCTAAATCGCGCGAGACAAGACGGAAAATAATAGCAGACACGTCACTCAACTCGGCGCGGTAGGCCGCAAGTTGACGGGAGAAGTGATTGTAAATCATCACGGCTGGAATGGCCGCGACCAACCCAAGGGCTGTTGCCAACAATGCTTCAGCAATGCCGGGAGCCACAACGGCAAGGTTAGTGGTTTGAGCTTCAGAAATGCCGATAAAGGCATTCATGATCCCCCACACGGTGCCGAACAAACCAACAAATGGGGCAGTTGACCCGATGGTTGCCAATACGCCCGTCCCAAAGGACATGCGCCGCGCGCTGCCAGCTTCCAAGCGTTCAAGGTGAGAGATCACACGTTCCTTCACCCCTTCTTTGTCAAATGTATCTGAAAGAGATTGACGTACTTCCCAATCAGCGGCCACCAAGAGGTTCCCTACATCATTTTTTGCATTGGCTATTGCTTTCACCGCCTCCACCAAAGACCCCATCTTCGCAATCCGCGTATTGGCTTTTGCCAACCGTGATTTAGCACGGGAAATCTCAAGGGTTTTTGTCGCCCAAATCGTCCACGTCAACAACGACGCAAATGCAAGGGACAACATGACCAATTTCACAACGATGTCGGCCCCCATGAACATGCCCCATGGGGATAAATTGTGCGGCAAGGTTTGCTCTGTGGCGTCTGCGCCGCTCGCCTCTTCTATTAGAAGCGCGTCAGCGTCTTCAACGACAACAATTTCACTATCCCCGGCTATGGTCTCACTGTCTCTGGCTGGTACCAGCGCTTTTTCAAGGGAAGCAGCGTCTATGCCAAGGGTGCTTTCTGCTTGGGCGGCAGGGGTTGGGCCTTCTGCAACAGCGGCAACGCTCCCGGAACACAACAGAACCAACGCACATAAAACCGACCGTGCAACCTTTTGCGGGGCAGTCGAACTCATTTGAACCTGATCACTCATTACTTAAAATTCCATTTTTTCACGGCGCCGCCTCAGACCACATTCTCTTGTCAATGCGCTGCTTCTTCCCCAAGTGGCAGAAGACCCCAAGAGGCCAAAATAGGTGCCTTGAAGAACACCTGCTTAATGACACCCAGCGAGGGTCCCTATTCCAAATGCTCAACTTAGAGATTGGTCGCCGTAATTCTACCCAACATTTACGCAAACATACCAACATGCACTTGAGAAACAATAGCAATAAGAGCTATTTTCCCTCTCTAAGCCTTCAATAAGGCATCAAATGCTAAAAACTACTGAAATCAGGGCCCCTTCACCCAAAATAACGGGCTTGCGGTATTTTGCCGCGACGTTTCCTTTCATTTTAAGGATAGCGACCAAATACAGGACCTCCCCCCTCTACAGGTGTTCACTCCTGCACAATCAGATCACTAAGAAATGAAATTGACCCCTGCGTCACCCACGCCATACTGCCGTCATTAGACATTGACTCAAAGGGCTCCCCATGACGATTACACAGCTACAAGTGCGTAAAGACGCCATCACCGAAACACGTGTTATTGAAAGTCCAGTGCCGAGTGAGGCGGACCTCAAAGACGGCGAGATCCTTTTTGCATTGGATCGGTTTTCTCTCACAGCCAATAATGTAACTTACGCAGCTGTTGGCGACCGTTTTTCCTATTGGCAGTATTTTCCAGCTGAAGAGGGTTGGGGCAATGTACCTGTGTGGGGCTTTGCAAATGTCGTCGCCTCAAAATGCCCTGAGGTAAAAGTTGGCGAACGCTTTTACGGCTACTATCCCATGACCACGCACCTTGTGGCTAAGCCGGGTCAAATCACACCGAGCCAATTCATCGACGAGATGGACCACCGCCTTAAATTGCATACGGTCTATAACCAATATATCCGCACCAGCAATGATGCAGGCTACCGTGAAGATCAAGAAGACCTTCAAGCCCTTTTGCGCCCGCTCTTTATGACCTCCTTTTTGTTGGATGATTACATTGCGGACAATGGCTTCTTCGGCGGTGAGCAGGTTGTGATTTCAAGCGCCTCCAGCAAAACAGCGTTCGGCATGGCCTTCCTGCTTAAAAAGAACCATGGGGCGACGTGCAAAGTGGTGGGGCTGACCTCCCCCGGCAATATTGATTTTGTAAAAGCGCTCGGTTGCTACGACCAAGTTGTAAGCTATGACGACATCACCCAGCTGGACGCCACGTCCAAATCCTTCTATGTGGATTTTTCCGGTAGCTCGGCGCAACGCAAATCTGTGCACGATCACTTTGGTGAAAATCTGACGTATGATTGCATTGTGGGCAGCTCGCATTGGGATCAATCAGGCTGGTTGGCAGACCTTGACGGGCCAAAACCCACTGTCTTCTTTGCCCCAGACCAAGCCAGCAAACGCCTGAAAGAATGGGGAGGCTCAGGTTTTCAAGCACGCTATGCAGAAGCATGGGCAGCTTTTCTGGATGTCGCCAAGACCGGTTTGAGCATCAACAATTTGAGCGGCGTCGATACTCTTCGAGAGGCATGGCTGCAAATTGTCGAAGGTCAGGCACGCCCAGACCAAGGCATGATCTTCACGCTCCACAAATAATACATGTGATGCCCCGCCGTTCGTGAGAGCGGTTGGGCATCACACCCGCCCTTTGCTTATGAAAATATGTAGTATTTTTTCATAAATACCCTCGACCCCTCCTGCCCCTCATGGCACTCTGCCCCCATCATCATTTAGGGAGAGCACCATGTCAGTAACGGTTTATGCCGCCCGTTCCATCATCACAATGGACCCTTCTTGCCCCATTGCCACGCATGTCGCGGTGAAGGATGGCAAGGTCTTGTCTGTTGGCACCTTGGAAGAAGTTTCTGCATGGGGTGACTATCAGCTCGATACCCAGTTTAGCGACAAAGTCTTGATGCCCGGCATGATCGAAGGGCACAGCCACATTTTAGAAGGCGCCCTCTGGGACCATGCCTATATCGGCTTTTATGATCGCTTAGGTCCCGATGGCACCACGCATACAGGGCTGACCGACTTAGAGGCGGTGATCGACAAACTCAAAGAACTGGATGCAGCCCTTCCCGATCCGAATACCCCGTTGGTGGGTTGGGGCTTTGACCCGATCTTCTTTGGGGGCACCCGGATCAAAGCCAGCGACCTTGACCGTGTCTCCACAACGCGGCCGATCGTGCTGCTGCACGCAAGCTTACATCTGCTCAATACCAACAGCGAAGTCTTGCGCCGCTCTGAAATTGATCGCTCTATTAATTTGGACGTTGTATTTAAGGATGAGCACGGCGAGCCAACCGGTGAATTTGCCAGCATGGTGGGCATCTATTTAGCAACCAAAGGCATCGACTTTGATATGATGGGGGCCTCCACGTCCTCTCAGTCGCTCCGTAACTTTGCCAACCTCTGCCGTCTGTCTGGTGTCACCACTGTAACGGATTTGCACAGCGACCTGAACGAGCAAACTGTCGCCCGTTATGTGGCAGAAACCAGTAAACCAGATTATCCGTGCCGCTTGGTAACGGCTTTTGGCGGCACTCTTTTGCCCCCGGCTGAAGGGCTAGCACGGGTACAAGCCGCCCAGAAAAGCAGCACAGACAAAGCCCGTTTTGGGTTGGTCAAATTAGTGGCTGATGGGTCAATCCAAGGGTTCACCGCGCGCCTTAAATGGCCGGGTTACTTTAACGGCAACCCCAATGGCCTTTGGTACATTGAACCTTCCGCGCTGGTGCCCACCATCAAAACCTATCACGACGCAGGCCATCAACTTCATATCCACACCAACGGCAATGAAACCACGGAAGCCGTGATTGAAGCCTTAGAAGAAGTATTACGCGGCAGCCCGTGGGGCGACCACCGCCACACATTGCAACATTGCCAAATGGCCGATGAAGCACAATTTAATCGCATGGCGGATTTAGGCATTGGCGTCAATCTGTTCTCCAATCACATCTACTATTGGGGCGACCTGCACTATTCCACTATTCTGGGGCCAGACCGGGCCAATAAAATTGACAATGCGGGGGCGGCGTTGAAAAACGGTGTGCCCCTTGCCATTCACTCAGACGCGCCCATCACGCCTATTGATCCTCTCTTTACCGCTTGGTGCGCCATCAATCGCACCACCTCATCGGGCCGTGTGCTGGGGGGAGACGAAGAAACCTTAGACCTCGACGAAGCGCTTTACACGATTACGATGGGGGCGGCGCGGTCTCTCAAAATGGATGGAGAAGTTGGGAGCATTGAAGTTGGCAAATGGGCCGACTTTGCGGTGTTAGAAGACGACCCTTATGAGCTTGGACCGGAGCGCCTTAAAGACATACGTGTCTGGGGCACTGTACTTGGTGGACGTATTTTTTCCAATGCAGACTAATGCTTTCTGACACCCAGCCAGCACAATGGACCGATAGAATTTCATGGCATTACCCGTCACCATTTTAAGTGGATTTTTGGGCAGCGGCAAAACCACCCTGCTCAACCATTTGCTGCGGGCACCTAACCGGCGACGTTATGCCATGGTGGTCAATGACTTTGGCTCTATCAACATCGATGCGGGTTTGATCGACCAGCACGATGGGCAAACCATGACCCTATCGAATGGCTGCGTATGCTGCACTATTGGTGATAGTTTTATCAGCACCCTGCTCGACCTTACGCGGCAGGCAGATCAATTTGATCATGTGGTGATTGAGGCCAGCGGGGTGGCAGACCCTGCCCGCCTCGCCGACTTTGCCCAGATTGATAAAGACCTCTGCCTCGACGGCATCATTGTTATGGCCGATGCGGGGGCTTTTTGTGAGCAATACAACGACCCTCGACTTACGGATACGATTGAGCGCCAAATCAACGCTGCAGACCTTTTTGTGCTCAACAAAATGGACCTTGCCAAGCCTGGCCAAGCTGCGCAGTGCGCCGATATTCTGCACGGTTACAAACCCGATACCCGCATTGTAGAAACAGTCCAGGCCTCTCTCCCCCTCCCCCTTCTTTTTGGCACCCATGGGGAAACACCACTTCCGGCAGCGGCCCATGCGCACGCCTTGCCTTTTACAACGTGGCAGGGAAAAAGCGGGGAACCTCTGGACAGGGAACGGCTACAGCGCTTTTTGGAAGCCCTCCCCAATGAAGTGATCCGCGCCAAAGGCATTGTTTATTTTGCAGGAGATGCCTGCGCCCATAGCATTCAACTGGCAGGCAACCGTCTTGATTGCCGCCCTTTGAAAGCCAACCCAGAACGTGCGGCAAGCGAATTGGTGATTATTGGCGTGTCCCCATTTCCGACAGATGTCCATCTGACAGCGCAATTTGAATGGTGCGTCTCTTCGGCAGGATCAGACGAGAATAACAGCGTCCAACCAATTACGGAACTCTAGTTGACGCATGGCGGGATCAAGAACATCTTGATCAATGCCCAATTTCCACGCGATATCGCTACGTGTTGGATCGGCCTGCAGGGCTTCCAATTCTGCCACAAAAACATCGAGAGCCGCCTGATCTGCAAAATGGCCGTCGTTGATTAACCCTTCAGCCCGGAACCGGGTCAGGCCCGCGACTTCATTCAAATCATATTCTGGGTGATATTGTACCGCCCAAAAAGATGTGCCGTTTTTTTCCACCGCTGCCGCCTGAATATCCGTCACCCGGTTGCTCGCCAAAACGGGGGTGCCGTGCGGCAAGGCTTCGACATCATCAAAGTGCGATGTAAAGCCATCGAAACAAGCTGGCTTGCCGCGATAGAGCGCGTGCGATTTTCCTGCATCGGTTAAAGAGATTTTACGGGCAATACCGAACTCGCGCCCCTTTGGATTGAGACGACATGTCCCACCAGCAGCCAATGACGCCATTTGCAATGCCCAACAACTGCCAAAACTAGGCACGCCTGCCTCATAGACCGCACGGGCCAGCTCTACTTGCCGGGTCACTTGCGGGGTTGTGTGATAGATGGTGAGGCTTGACCCTGTCCACAGCACGGCATCATAGTCGCCCAGCCCTGCGCCGCTTGGCATTGTGGTTGTCGCATCTGCCGGATGCAAAATATCGGCCTGAGCATCGGGCAAAGCGGCTGTGAGCATGTTGAGATAAAGCGAGCCTGCAAGTGTGCAATGGGCCTGCTCCAATGCAGCCCGGCCGGGCGCATCATATCCATCTAAAATCAAAAACCGCTTAGACATTACGCCTCACTCATTCCATCCGCCGGTATCAAACGGGCTTCTCACCATTGATCGTTACGCGATAGAGCATACGTTCAAAGTCTTTATAATCATCCACTGCATAGTGCATCACACAGCGATTGTCCCACATCGCCACTTGTTTCGGCTCCCAACCAATGCGGCAACTAAATTCAGGCCGCGTGCAATGCGTGAAGAGATACTCCAGCAAAGGACGGCTTTCTTCTTCGGTCATGTTTTCAAAACGCGTGGTGAACATCGGATTCACATATAGCGCCTTGCGGCCATTCTCTGGATGGGTGCGCACAACGGGGTGCAGCACTTCGTTCAAAACACTATCCGACCAGCGATAGGTGATGGCGGTTTTGCCCTCGTATTTTTCCTGTGCCGTGTCAGACGTATAGGCGTCCTTCGCGGTGTGGATGGCTTTCATGCCCTCTAGCATGGCTTTCATGCCATCGGACAAGCGCTCATACGCGACATATTGAGAGGCAAAAAGTGTGTCTCCCCCGTATGGCGGAATGGTTTGCGCATGCACAATCGATCCCATGGATGGTTCTTCAAAAAAAGAATTATCTGTATGCCAGCCCACGCCAAAGCTGGCGGATTCACCAGCGGGTTTGAGCATCTTAATGACCTCGGGCTTGCCCTCCATCCCATTAACAATAGGATGGACTTCGAGCGTGCCAAAACGGCGGGCAAAATCAACCTGATCATCCAATGTAATATCTTGATCCGGGAACACCAAAACAGAATGCTTGAAGAATGCTGCACATATTTTATCAAAATCAGCATTCGAGAGATTGGCCAAATCAACGCCCACAACCTTAGCGCCTAAAGACCCTGTGAGCGGAATAATGTCGAATGAAGTATTCATATGTATCCTCATGCGCATTTGGAATGCGCTTCTGGTTCGGGTGAAAATTAGCTGCGCACACGCGCGCTTTGTGGGTCATAAAAAGGTTTGAGTGATGCAATAGCAGGAATGCGTTCACCCGCCACTTCAATTTCATATGTTTTATCAAGCAATGCAGAAACTTTGGCTTCCGCATCGCGCGGCACATAGCCCATCCCCATTGATGCGCCAAGGTGGTGGCCATAGTTGCCCGAGGTTAAGTATCCCACAAAGGCACCATCAGATAAAATTGGCTCGTTATGGAAGAGAAGCGGCTCTGGCACCGCCAACTTAAATTGCAGCAAACGCCGCTTGATACCCTCCTGCTTCACCTGCAGCACCGCGTCTCTCCCGATGAAGTGACCAAATTTTGAGGGCGCTTTATCCACGCTCACCGCGAAGCCAAGTCCTGCCTCAAGCACATGGTCTTCGTCGCTGATGTCATGCCCAAAGTGTCGATAGCCCTTTTCCATCCGGCAACTGTCCAACACATGCATACCCGCCAGCCGCGCACCAAAACTCTGTCCGGCTTGATACACCAGATCAAAAATATGCTGGGCGAAGTCGGCGGAAATATAAAGCTCCCATCCAAGCTCACCAACATAAGTCACCCGGTGAGCGCGTACTTTTGTATGGCCTATTTCAATCTCGCGGGCCGAGCCAAAGGGAAATGCCTCATTGGATAGATCGTCGCGGGTTAGGCTTTGCAAGAGCGCGCGGGCCTGTGGTCCCATCACGGCTAACACGGCTTCGCCAGAGGTCACATCTGTTACCACACACCGGGCGTCTTCGGGCAGCAAACGGCGCAACCACGTCAAATCGCGCACATGCACAGCCGGGGCGGTGATTACCAGAAAAGCTGTCTCAGAAAGACGTGTAACGGTGAGGTCTGCCTCGATGCCCCCTTTATGGTTGAGCCACTGAGTATAGACGATCTTGCCCGTTTCCACCGCCACATCATTGGCACACACCCGCTGCAAAACAGCTTCTGCGTCTGGGCCTTCCACCCGAAACTTGGCAAAGGTTGAGAGATCGAACAGGCCGACTGTCTCCCGCACGGCTCTATGCTCTTCGCGGGCATAGTCAAACCAGTTTTGGCGCTGCCATGAATATTCATACGCGGGCTTTTTGCCATTTGCTTGTGCGTCTTTAGGCACAAACCAGTTGGCGCGTTCCCAGCCCGCATATTCCCCAAAGCAAGCTCCGTGCTTTTCTAGCTGGCTATGGAACGGTGTGCGGCGCCCGCCCCGTGCTGATGCATATTGGCGGTAAGGAAAGTGGTCGGCATAGAGGAGGCCGAGTGTCTCGCCTGTGCGTTCATAGAGATATTGCCGTGTGTTTTGGTGAGGTTGCATACGGCGAATGTCGACATCCCACAGATCAAAGGGAGGTTCGCCTGCGACAATCCATTCGGCAAGGGCTTTGCCAGCCCCGCCCGCAGATTGAATGCCGACAGAGTTGAAGCCTGCTGCAACGTAAAAATTCTTTACCTCAGGGGCCTCACCGAGCAAATAACGGTCATCTGGGGTAAAGCTTTCCGGCCCATTAAACCACGTCGCAATGCCCGTGGTTTCCAAAGCGGGCATCCGGTTGATGGCTTTTTCCAGCACCGGCATAAAATGGTCCATGTCGGCGGGCAGTTCATCAAAGCAGAAGTTCTCTGCAATCCCTTCCATGCCCCACGGCTTTGCAATCGGTTCAAACGCGCCAAGCAGAATTTTGCCTGCATCTTCTTTATAATACGCAGCTTCATCGGGCACACGTAGAGTTGGCATCCCGCGCGTCAGCACGTCCATGTTTTCCGTCACGACATAAAAATGCTCTGCGGCGTGCACAGGCACGTTCACGCCCGCCATCTCGCCAACATCGCGCGCCCACATGCCCGCACAATTGACCACCACGTCCGCCTCAATGGCACCGCGTTCGGTCACAACACCGGTCACTCGGCCCGCCTTCTGGGTGATCGCGGTTACTTTGGTGTTTTCAAAAACTTGCGCCCCTCTGTTGCGCGCCCCCTTCGCTAAGGCATAGGTGATATTGGTTGGGTCACCTTGACCATCTTCTGGAATCCATACGCCCCCTGTCACACCCTCGGGGTTAAGGAGGGGGTACTTCTCCATACATTCATCGGGGGTCAGCATATGGGCTTCAACATCAAATATCCGTGCCATAGAGACGTTGCGTTGAAACTCTTCTAGACGTTCTGCCGAGAGGGCAACAGAAACGGATCCATTTTGACGGTAGCCCGTCGCGATGCCTGTTTCAGCCTCAAGACGGCCATAAAGATCAGCGGAATATTTTGCCAAGCGGGTCATGTTGCGCGTGGCCCGCAACTGCGCAATCAATCCAGCCGCATGCCATGTGGTGCCACAGGTCAGTTGCTTGCGCTCCAACACCACCACGTCGCGCCATCCAAGCTCGGTTAAATGATACGCGAGTGAACATCCGATAACGCCGCCGCCAATGATCACGACACGGGCTTTTGAGGGAAGGTCTTTTTCGTCACGCATGCTGCTCGAAACTCACTCTAAATCTAATAAACAGGAGGGGCCGTCACCCATACAATTTCTGTGACTGTGGTGCCAAGGTTGGACCAGCGGAAGGATTTATGATCGATGCGAAAGGTGTCGCCTTGGCGCAAATGAAAATGCGTCCCGTCAATCCACACATCTAATTCACCGTTGAGGAGATAGCCGGTTTCTTCGGTCGGGCGGTGCACTTCGTCCGTTAGGCTTGCGCCCGGCTCAATGCGGGTCAGCATCAGCTCATAGCTTCCGGCAATATCCGGGGACAGCAACTCCTCGCTCATGCCGTCTTCTCTGGTCCCCACTGAACGTCGGTTTTCCTTGCGCACCACCACCCCTTGATCGCGCGGGGAAGTGTTGTGGTGATCGAGAAAAAAGCTGATGGGTACTTCAAAAAATTTGGAAAGGGTGCGCAGATCATTGAGACTGATTTTGGAGATACCGCGTTCTAGTTGGCTCATATATCCAACAGAGCGGCCTGTCTTCAACGCCAATTCGCTCAAGGTTACCTGCCGCCCTTGGCGCAGGGCCCGGATATCACGTCCAATGGCCACCTGCATTTGGGCGTCCAAGGCAGAATCAATTTGCCCCTCTAAGGTCTGATAAGCCGCGTGCGCAGACGACGAAGGCGTTTTTGTTTCACCCGCTTTTGTGGATTTCACAGCCATACAACGCCCTTTTCCAAGAAAAACTCCCATTGAGCGAGACTTTTCACTTCTACTCTTGAAAATTTGCGGTACATGCGTGAAAATTTCAAGGTATTTTTCACGAGATCGTAAAAATGGGCACCATTTTCACACCCATATATCCATAGAGGCAGCAGATATGACAGTTCAGAACACGGGCGCATCCGAGATTACAGTTTTCACCGCCCGTAAGGTCATCACCATGGATACCACATTACCGGAAGCAACAGCGGTTGCGGTGCGTGACGGGTTGGTTCTGGAAGTTGGATCTTTAGAGACACTCAAGCCTTGGTTAGACCGTTATGCCCACACGGTTGACCGCCAGTTTGAAGATAAAATATTGATGCCGGGGTTCATCGACCCGCACCTTCATCCCAGCATGGCGGCTGTTATTTTGCAGATGGAATTTCTAACCGCAATGGAATGGCGCTTGCCTTGGGGCACTGTGCAGCCTGTCACCACCCAAGACGCCTTTTTTGCACGCTTGAAAGAGCTTTCCGATAATATGGAAGACCCGGATGCCCCGCTTTTCACATGGGGATACCATCGCAATTGGCATGGGGTCATTACCAAGCCAATGATCGATGAAGTGGTTGGCGACCGCCCGGTCATTTTGTGGCACCGGTCTTTTCACGAAATTATCGTCAACAGCAAGGCGCTTGAGTGGATGGAAATCACCCGCGAAAGCTTGGGCAATCACCCGCAAGCTAAGTTTGACGACGGGCACTTCTTTGAGATGGGCCTTCACAAAGCGTCCAGCAAATTAACCCCCTACCTGATGGCCCCAGAACGCGCCATGGATGGGTTGAACCGCCTGCGCGAAGTCGCTCACTTTGGCGGGCATACAACATTGGGCGATATGGCCGTTGGCATTTTTGATCTCGACATGGAATATGCCGGGGCCAAGTTGATGTATGACAATGATCAAACCCCTTTTCGTATTCAAATGATCGCCAATGCGATGGGTTTATCAGCGACCAACAAAAGCCATCAAAAAACCCTCGAACTGATTGATGCCCTCCCCGAACGCAATACGCACCGGTTGCGGTTTTCTAATCACGTTAAGCTGTTCACCGATGGCGCTTTCTTTTCCCAACTTATGCAACTTGGCGAGCCGGGTTATTTGGATGGGCACCACGGTGAATGGTTGATGCCGCCTGAAAGCTTTGAGGAAGCCGCAGAGCTTTACTGGAAATCTGGCTACCGCATCCATGTGCACTGCACCGGTGACATGGGGTTGGAGCTGGCTTTGGATGTATTGGAAAAACTGCAGTGGGAACGCCCCCGGTTTGACCATCGCTTCACGATTGAGCACTTTGGGCTCTCCACCCCTGAACAAGTCCGCCGCCTGAAAGCCTTAGGGGGCTGCGTCTCCGCCAATGTCTATTATTTGCATGAATTGGGCGATCAATATGCCGAGGCAGGCGTGGGCTATGAACGCGCGTCCCAAATTGGGCGCTTGGGCACATGTATCCGCGAAGGTGTCCCAACCGCTCTTCATTCAGATTACACAATGGCCCCCGCCCTGCCGCTGAACAACGCATGGGTTGCGGTTAATCGCGTCACATCGCAAGGCACTGTCATGGCCCCGACTGAATGCCTAAGCGTTGAGGATGCGCTCAAAGCAATCACCATTGAAGCGGCTTATGTTATGGGGCTTGAACATGAGGTTGGCAGCTTACGAGCCGGCAAAAAGGCCGACATGGTTGTGTTGGAACAAAACCCATATGACATCGACCCAATGGCACTTAAAGACATTCCTATTTGGGGAACAATTTTTGAAGGCGCTGTTTTTCCAATTGTGAAAAAAAATGCCTAATCATCCCGCTCTTCCCTTCACCATCATCGGCGGCTATTTAGGGGCTGGTAAAACCACGTTGATCAATCAAATGCTCAGCGACCCCAATGCCCCGCGTATTGGCTTATTGGTCAATGACTTTGGGGCCATCAATATTGACGCCACCCTTATTGAGGCTGAGGACGATGATGTCATCAGCCTCAACAATGGGTGTATCTGCTGCAAGCTCACGGACTCCCTTGGAGATGCCGTCGATATGCTTGCGGCACGTCATGCCGAGCTTGATCATATTGTTTTGGAAGCCAGTGGCGTAAGCGACCCCACGCGTCTCAAAGCCTATGCCCATGGCAATCCCCTGCTACAGCCCGGGCCGGTTGTCACCTTGGTGGACTGCGTCAATGTACGCACCCAAGCCAATGACAAATTCGTCAAACATTTAGTACGCCACCAAATTCAGCATGCGGACCTCTTGTTGCTTACCAAACAAGACCTTCTGGATCCATCAGCCTTTGAGCCGGTCAGTGATTGGATCAAAACATTATCCTCTGCGCCGCAAGTGCGCGCTACCGAAGCGCCGATTACTCTCCTCTCTCTTTTAGAAGCCGCGTGGCACTTCGCTGATCACACGACGGAAGAATCATGGGTCGACCATACGCATGTCAGCTGGCATTACCCGGCCACCCAAAGACTATCAAGAAAAATGATATGCGATATATTGTCGACAGCATCAAGCGGCCTTGTGCGGGCCAAAGGGTGGTTTACGGACGAACGCAATGCCTTATGTTTGCTACAGTTTAGCCAAGGTAGGGTTGAAATTACAGAAGCAACTGAGAGTGCATCACGCGATGCCGCCGCGCGCTCTTCCGGTTTGGTTTTTTTAAGCCCTGACCCAGATTTTGATTTTTCTGCCCTAAATGACCTGTTGGATAGCTGCAAGGCATAGCCTCGCGCGTCATATCCCCTTATCCTCTTCTCAAATTAAGCACCCCGCAACGGGGCAGCCTTTGGGAGGGCATTATGACGACATATTCTGGGACAACACCCTTGGCGGAGGCGTTGCGCGCCAAGAAGCCTGCCACACAAGCGACCACTGAAAAGAACAACGCCGTCTTGGAGGAACTCCCCTTTGAGGACCGGCGCAGCTTTGAAGATGCGGCGCGTGGTTTCATCGCCACGCTCGATGACATTTCTATTCGGCGCGAAAATGATGGCAAAGTCACCATGAGTTTGGAGAAGCTTGCCTTTCTAAAAGAAGAAGCCCCAGCCGAAACCAACCCAAGCCTCTGGCGGCAGGCGCAGCTTAACGCCCTGCATCATGGACTTTTTGAGGTTGTCCCCGGCATATATCAGGTTCGCTCTTTTGACATTGCGAACATGACCTTCATTAAGGGAGACACAGGCTGGGTCATCATTGACCCCCTCACGTCGGCGGAGTCGTCAAAAGCGGCTCTTGATCTTGCCAACAAACATTTAGGTGAGCGTCCGGTCACCGCCATCATCATCACCCATTCCCACGTCGATCACTTCGGCGGTATTTTGGGGGTGGCCACTCATGCAGATATTAATTCTGGGGCCTTGCCTGTTTTGGCGCCAGAAGGTTTTGTGCACGAGGCGCTCAGTGAAAATGTTCTGGCGGGGAATGTCATGGGCAGGCGCGCCACCTATATGTATGGCAACCTCATCCCCCATGCCCCAGACGGTTTTGTGACCACGGGGCTTGGGGCTGTGCTCTCTATGGGGTCAACCGGGTTTGCGGTGCCGAATGACAGCCTGACGACAACAGGAGAAACGCGCACATTGGATGGGGTGGACGTTGAATTTCAGATGACCCATGGCACAGAAGCACCGGCGGAGATGGTTTTCTATTTCCCGCAATTCAAAGCCCTGTGCATGTCTGAGATTACCTCGCACCATTTGCATAATGTTTATACCCCGCGCGGTGCGCAAGTGCGTGATGCATTAGCGTGGGCGCATCAAATCCAAGAATCTATCGACCTATTTGGCGACAAGATGGATGTTCAATTTGCCAGCCACCATTGGCCCATTTGGGGCAGAGACGCTGCCGTTGAATATCTCACCAAACAGCGTGATCTATATAAATACATTCATGACCAAACCTTGCGGTTGGCTAATTTGGGATTCAACAAAGAAGAAATTGCTGAACAACTCAAACTCCCAGATAGCTTGGGCCATGAATTTTATAACCGAGATTATTACGGCACGGTCAGCCACAATGCGCGGGCGGTTTATGTCAAATATCTTGGGTACTTTGATGGCAATCCCGCGACCTTACACCCTCACCCCCCGTCAGCGGCTGGGGCACGTTACGTAGAGTTTATGGGAGGGGCGCAATCCGTTCTGGAAAAAGCCCGTGCGTCTTTTGACGCGGGAGATTTCCGCTGGGTTGCAGAAGTGGTCAACCATGTGGTCATGTCAGACCCTGAAAACCAAGACGCCAAAGCTTTGCAGGCCGATGCCTTGGAGCAACTGGGATACCAGTCTGAGTCTGGCCCATGGCGCAACTTCTATCTGTGCGGCGCACATGAGTTGCGCCACGGCCTGCCTGAAAGTACCGGCGCAGTTGTGTCAGCGGGCATGGCCAAAGGCTTGCCAGTGGACAACCTGTTGCAGGTTATGGCGGTACGTCTCAATGGATTGCGGGCGGGGGAGCGCGACTATGCGTTTAACCTCAACTTCACCGACCTCGACACCACCTATTTGCTCACGTTGAAAAATGGGGTGCTGTATCATTTTGCCGGACGCAGCCGGGACAATGCGACAGCCAGCCTGACGATGACCAGCGTGGACTTCAAACTTTTGATGATGCAATTAGAACCAGCCGAAGATCTGCTTACGCAAGGGCGGCTTACTTTTGAAGGGGACGCCTTGGCTTTTGCTGATATGGCAAGCTGCTTTGATCAGTTCAATCGACGTTTTCCAATTGTCACGCCGCGCCCTGAAGTTGCCTCTGTGCGCTAGGCAGCTCCCTTTGCAAAACAGGCCCGCGCGAAATTCGTGCGGGCCTGTTTCTATGCGAGTATCATTCGACTTAGAAAATGGCTGGGTCAGCAGACACGCAAGTGTCATCCAACTTGGCTTGTTCGTGTAAACTGGACACGGCTTTGGGCAGTTCGTAGCGCATGAAATAAGTACATGCAGCTTGTTTGCCTGCATAAAAAGCAGCGTCATCACCGTCTGCCCCGTGCGCTAATTTCTCTTGTGCTTTGAGCGCCTGTTGCAACCAGAACCACGCCAACACCACATGCCCGAAAGCATCCAAATAGAGCGTTGCATTGGCAAAGGCCCGCGCCACATCCCCCTGCATCGCCGCCCCCAACAGGGTTTGGGTTGTGGAGACCAGAACGCCGACGGCCTCCTCAAGAGCGGTTGCATGGGCGCTTAAAGTGGCCTCGGCTTTAGCGGCCACGATTGTTTTCGTCATCCGTTCGATCAACAATTCCACCGCCCGGCCATTGGCCATGGAAACCTTACGGCCCAGAATGTCCAAGCCTTGAATGCCATGCGTTCCCTCATGTATCGGGTTCAAGCGGTTATCACGGTAAAAGCGTTCAACGGGATATTCGCGGGTATAGCCGTACCCACCGTGTACTTGAATCGCGAGTTTATTTGCTTCGAGACAAAACTC
The DNA here is from genome assembly GCA_029209985.1 of Parvibaculaceae bacterium. Taxonomy (GTDB): domain Bacteria; phylum Pseudomonadota; class Alphaproteobacteria; order Parvibaculales; family Parvibaculaceae; genus NORP139. The sequence goes on along the minus strand of JARGNZ010000012.1, from coordinate 42,425 downwards.
TGAGGGCCATGACTTTACAACCGGGGTTAAAAGATCGAGCAATAGCTCCATGTCTTTCCTGTCGGCTGCGTCCTCGCATGTCGCAATGTCATCGACCAAACGGGCCGCATATAGACAAAGGTGGAGCGCCCCTTCGACATAGGACTTTTGCTGCATCATCAAGCGTTTGATGTCAGCATGTTCAATGATCGGCACCATCGGCGTCGTGGGGTCTTTACCATCAATCAAGCGCCCTTGAGGGCGGCCTTTGGCGTAATCAAGGGAATGAAGGTAGCCAGTATAGCCGAGAGACGTAGCCCCCAGACCAACACCAATGCGGGCTTCATTCATCATCTGGAACATATAGGCAAGACCCTTGTTGGGCTCACCAACCAAATAGCCCACTGCCCCACCTTCTTCGCCAAAGCTGAGGAAGGTATTGACTGTGCCGCGATAGCCCATTTTGTGATTAAGGCCCGCCAGCTTCACGTCGTTACGCTTGCCTAGGGTGCCGTCTTCTTTCACCATGATTTTTGGCACAATAAAGAGCGAAATACCTTTGGCGCCCGCCGGAGCCCCTTCAATTTTCGCCATGACCATATGAATGATGTTTTCAGACATGTCGTGTTCGCCGCCCGAAATCCACATCTTGGTGCCTGTGATGGCGTAGGTGCCATCTTCTTGTGGCACAGCTTTGGTGCGAATGTCTGACAAGGATGAGCCCGCTTGTGGCTCAGACAAACACATGGTGCCGAAGAACCGCCCCTCAATCATTTGGCTTAGAAACCGGTCTTGTTGTGCTTGCGACCCAAATGAGCTGATCAGATTTGCCGCCCCTAAGGAGAGCATGGCGTAGCCTGCGGTCGAAACATTTGCTGCGCCAAAAATGAACCCGGATGCTTGGGCAATGGTGACCGGAAGCTGCATGCCCCCTTGCTCAAAAGGAAACAAAGCGCCGGGGAAGCCCGCCTCGCGGTAGGCATCGAGGGCTTCTTTTACTTCGGGAATGATGGTGACTTTTTCACCGTCAAATTCCGGCTCATTGGCATCTACTTTTGCCGCATGTGGTTGGTATAAATCTTCCGCCATGCGGGTAGATGTTTCGAGAATCTGATTAAAGGCTTCGCGACTATGCTCTGCGTACCGCTCCGTTTTTAACAGACCCTCCGTATCGAGCATATCGTATAGGATGAAATCGAGATCCTTCTCGGAGTAGATGTGGGGCATAGCTCACCTTCGACGCTGGGGAAATTCAGGAAAATTCAGGAAAATCAATGCGAGTTGGGTAGAGCTGATGCCGCTTTTTGTCAAGCTAGGCTGAATTTAGCTTCAGTCACTTTCTTGGGTAAAACTTGGTAGATCTTGTGCAAAGTCACGCTCTTCATCGCTCAAACCGTCATCTACTTCTGCTGGCATTAAGGCTTCTGCGGCTGCGTTGCCTGCCCATCGGCCTTGAGCCATAGAGGCGGTCAACAAGTAACCCCCAGTTGGGGCTTCCCAATCCACCATTTCACCCACGCAATATACGTCTGGGCGTTCCCGCGTGGATAGGTCAAAGGACAAGGCGCTCCACCGCACACCGCCTGCAACACTAATGGCCTCTTCAAGAGGGCGCGCACCGGACAACGTTAACGGCAAAGCTTTGATCGTCTGGGCCAAAGCTTGGGGATCTTCAAGAGCCGCCGCCTGTGCCATCTCTGGCGCCAATTCGCGCAGAAGGGCCGCCTTCACCCCTTCCAATCGCACTGACTTGCGCATGTGAGTGGCGAAACTACGTTTCCCCCGTGGCACCGACAAACGGTTGGCCAATTGGGCGGCTGTTCGGTCGGGCATCAGGTCAAGCAAGACTGTTGCGGTGCCGTTCTCTTCCAGCGCATCGCGGATGGGAGCTGACAATGTATAAATGGCGCTGCCTTCAACACCTTTATCAGACACCACAAATTCACCGCGCAAGGCTTCTTCCCCAATGCTCAACCGCACATTTTTGACCGGTTCGCCGCCAAATTTTTCTTTGAAAAAAGCTGTCCAGTCAGTGTCGAAGCCACAGTTTGCCGGTTTCCACGGGGCGCATGGAATGCCTGCTTCTTCGAGCAATGGCACCCAGTCCCCCACAGACCCAAGCTTGGGCCAGCTGGCACCGCCAAGTGCGAGAATGGTTGCATCGGCGTCAATGAGCTGCTCATAACCTGTTTTCACATCGCGAAACTTGAGGTGTCCCTTTTCATCCCAGCCCAACCATTTTTGGTTAAGGCGCACGTCGGCCCCTTGTCGTTGAAGGCGGCGCAACCAGTTACGCAGCAAGGGGGAGGCCTTCATGACTGCTGGGAAAATACGGCCCGAACTGCCCACAAAGGTCTCTGCGCCCAAGTCATCGGCCCAACGACGCAACTCGTAAGGGGGAAAGGCTTCAATTTGTGATTTTAACTTATTAGACGCGCGCCCAAAGCGGGACAAAAAGGCCTTTGTTTGCTCAACATGAGTGAGGTTGAGGCCGCTCTTGCCTGCCATGAGGAATTTGCGGGCCAAGCTCGGTTTTGCTTCAAACACACAGACGGTCAACTCAGGACGGGCGGCCAAAGCGGCCTCAGCCGCCATCAAACCTGCGGGGCCGCCACCAATAATGGCCAAATCTAAAGGCTTTGCGTTGGTCAATTTGGTTCCTATCGATGGTTCAGCGGATTTAATCCGCGTCTTAGCGCGTGGGCGGCGCAGAGGTTTATGCGTTGTCCGGTATCGGCGGACGCACGATGTCTAGTGCACGCGAATAATGTTCCCGACGTATAAGCACGGCCATCGTCAAAAGTACAGAGATGATCAAGAGAACAGGCGATATAAACCACGGTAAGGTGGCTAAGCCGAAATAATAGCCCCGCATCCCCTCAAAATAGTGTCTGGAGGCCAAAGCACTCAATGCCCCCGCTTGCCGGGAGACCTTCGCAGCCTCCTCGCTTTCGTGCCACTCACGTTGGGGGGCAGCCCCAATAAAAATCATGCAATACGTATGCAACCGCATCGACCAGCCAAATTTAAAAAAGGCATGGATGAAGATAATAATCAGAACACAGATTTTTACTTCAAAAATAGCCAGCCCCGTTTCATCAAACACAGATGAAAGCGTCAGGCTTTCATACAAGCTGGGAGCAGACGCAAGCAGGCCGATCAGTCCACTAATCAACAAAACGGTGGTGGAGGCAAAGAAAGATACAGATCCGAATAGGCCACGGGCCAAAGACACGTCTGTAATACGCTCCTCACGGTGGAGCATTTCAGCCATCCATTTATGTCGTTGCCGTTCAATTTCAGTCGTTAAATCAGACTTTGGGAGCCTGCGACTAACGATCGGGTATAACAACCAACAGATAACCAGCAACACCAGCCCAATCCAATTTAGGAGACTGAGGCTTTCTGAGATTTGTTGAAATTGTGCAAAATTCGGCATTCATGTCCTCCAAGGCTTACCTCTCTTCTGTGTAGAGGTAAGCCTTGGAAACAGCAAGTAAAGGAGCCACGGCTACGATTTTGCCGCGATGCATTCAATTTCTAGCAAGGCCCCAATCGCTAGGCCGCTTGCGCCGAACGCACTGCGGGCAGGATATTGGTCTGGCTTAAAATAAGTGATGTATACTTTGTTAAAAGCACCCCATTGGCTCATATCTTTCATCATCACCGTGCATTTCACGACATGATCGAAACTGAGGTTCTGCTCTTTTAGCACGGCACCGATATTATCCATGGCTTGGCGCGCCTGTAGCTCCATCGTATCGCCCGCCATTGTTAGGGTGCCTGGCAACGCCCCAATTTGACCTGACAAAAAGAACACATCCCCAACTTGCACCACATCTGAGAAGGGCAGGCCGAGGGTCTTTGTGGCTTCAGATTGGTGATAGTGCACATTAGCACCGGTTGTGCCCTCTTCCTGCGCGTGTGCCCCCGCTAAACTCCCAATAAATGCACCCAAAAATGCCGCGACAGTGCCTATTTTTGTTCTTATCACTTTAATTCTCCCAATTTCCGCTATTTTTCTGAAGGTGCCGCCTCCAGCGCCGTATCGCCCAATGCTCCGACAAGAGCATCGTGGCTAAATAGTCACAATAGCGCCAGACAAAAAACTTCCGACTGTTTTAATATTGATTATCAATATCATGATTGCTAGAGCATATGTGCCCATGAGGGCATGTATTGGTGATGATCCTGTACCAGTGCGTTTCAGCTATTACCGGCCAGCTTGAAACTGCACGCGTACTCGGGAGGGCGCACCACAACTATGGCTGGAGTTTCAATGACACATATTCTTTCAGAGCGCACCGCATGCGCTCGCCCCACAAACTTGCGCCAGCGTTTGCTGGCTGGCACGGGCATGGCCGCACTTGCTTTAGGGCTGCTTGCCCCAAGCGCCTCTGCTGACGAACCCATCCAAGTCGCGGCTGTTGCCTTGGACGCGATCACCATCACAGCGACGAAGACCAAAGAATCTGCTTTGGAAACGCTGTCGTCCACCACCGTGATCACAGAACAAGACATTGAAGACATCCAAGCAACCAGTGTGGATGAGCTGCTCATCGGCGTGCCCGGTGTCACAGGGGCCAAAACAGAAGAAGGTCCGGGGATCGGCATCAACATTCGCGGTATGCAGGAATATGGCCGGGTCAACGTCATGATTGACGGCACCCGCCAAAACTTCCAGCGCACAGGCCATGCTGCTAATACGGCTGTTTTCATCGAACCTGAGTTGCTGAAACAAGTTGATATCGTGCGTGGGCCTTCTGCGGCTGTTTACGGTTCCGGCGCCATTGGCGGTGTTGTCAATTTCATCACCAAAGATGCCGCTGACTTGCTTGACCCAGGTGCCGCCTCAGGGATGACTGCGAAGTTTGGCTACCATTCAATTGATGACACCTTTTTAACCACCCTTACTGGTTATGCGATGCCGAATGATGAAACAGATCTGTTTGGTTCCATCACATATCGCACAAATGGCAACTATGAAGATGGCGACGGTAATGAAGTCGACTACACAGAATTAGACAATGGCAATGCGCTTCTAAAAGCAAGCTATGCTCTTACAGATTTCCAAACGATCAAAACATCCTTGCTCATCAATCGGTCCGATTACGAGTCAGCAGACTACGACGAAGAAATCAGAGACAACACAGTAACCCTTGCTTACAGCTATGCGCCTGATGACAATGCATGGGTCGATCTGTCTGCCTCTACCTATTACACCAACACGAAAAATACCCGTGAACGTAAACTCAGCTCTGGTGGTCCCTACACAAAGATCAATGAAGTAGAAACCATCGGCTTTGATATCTTCAACACCAGCCGCCTTAGTGGTTTTGGTACCCATGAAGTGACATACGGCGTAGACGGTTTCTTCGACACGGTCACATCTATGGATGAAAGCACAGGTGGCGCAGATATTTATACACCGGGTGGGGAACGCTCTATCTACGGTGGTTTTGTTCAAGACCAAATTGCCATTACCACTTGGCTCGATCTCATCTTGGCTGCCCGGTATGATTCATACGAACTCACAGCCCCTTCAGCCACCATGGAAGATACGCACGTCTCTCCGAAAGCAACTGTCGCGGTTACGCCTATTGAAAACGTGACGGTCTATGCGACATGGGCCGAAGCCTTCAGAGCCCCGTCCACCACAGAGACCTTGCAAAGCGGCATTCACCCTGGTGCTGCGGCCTTTGAATTTCTTCCTAACCCGAACTTGAAACCGGAAGTCGGACAGAACTGGGAATTTGGTACAAATATCTCTGTTTCAAACCTCTTCCAATCAAATGACCGGGTGGCCTTCAAAGCCAATTACTTCAACATGGATGTTGAAGATTACATCGATGCTGAATTGACCTTTGGCCCGTCATTCCCATTCAGCTGGTCTGACACCACCTATCAATTCCTTAATGTCGCAGAGGCTAATCTACGCGGGATTGAGGCGACGTTGAACTATGAGTCAACCAACGTCTTTGGATCCGTGTCGTACTCCCGCATCCGTGGTAAGGACGAGAACACGGGTGACTATCTCAACACCATTCCAGCAGACAAAGTTTCGACCACTGTTGGATTTCGTGCCGCTGACAATGCTCTACGCGCAGGTGTCACATGGCATGCGGTTGCCGCACAAGACCGCAACGACGTGCCATCGGATAGCTACAACCTTGTGAATGTCTTCTCGAGCTACAAAGTGACTGAAAGCGTGAAGCTGAACCTTGGTGTTGATAACCTGTTCAACGAGCAGTACACGGAAGTTCTCAACAGAGAGCCTAGCCGTGGTCAAAACTGGAAAGGTGCGATTACCGTACGTTTCTAAAACCCTTCCAAAGTTGTGTAATGACCACGAAAACCCCCGAGAGCACGCTCTCGGGGGTTCATTTGTTCTAGCGCATCAATGCCAAGCGTTTATTGGCGAGAGGCGATTACTTCTGCGATTACTTTTTTAACGGCATCGGCATCAATTTCCACCGATTGCTTACTTGCAAGGTCTTTTACCAGAGCTTGACGACGGCGCTCAGCAGACTTCTTACGAACAGCAACACGCAGCCGTGCAACAACCTGTTCAACCGACCGATCAGGCCCAGGGCGCACGCCTTGGTTCTTCACAATGTGAATACCCTTCGCTGTTTGAATAGGTTGGCTCACTTCATTGATTTTCAATTGTGAAATAACCGCACGTAATTCCGGTACGATTTTATCATCTGTAATCCAACCAGCCTCGCCGCCTTTCATGGCGCTGTCCTTGTGATCAGAGTGCAAGCTGGCCAGCGCCCCAAAGTCTGCGCCCTCTGCGGTCACTTTCTCATGGATCGCGATGGCTTTCTTGCGCACGGCCAATTGATCTTCTTCGGACGGGTTTTTAGGCAAGCCAATAAAAATTTGTGCAAGGTTGACTTCGCGCGGGCCTTTTAGAAGGTCAGGCTTTTCGGCGACAACTTTTTCAAGCTTTGCTTTTTCTGGATAGCCCGGCTCTGGCTGGGAAACGAATTTGAGATAGATTTCCATCATCGTTTTTTCAGCGACTTGGCGTGCCTTGGCAACGGCGGCATCTTTAAGTGCCCAATCGGTTGTGAGGGCATCGCGCAAAACAGTCCGCGCCGCAATTTGTTCCCGCACCAAACGCATCACACCGTTGGGGCGTTGTTGGGCCGCCATCAAATTGGCCAATGGTACACGTGCGAGCATGGCTTTAAGCTGCTGTGCGGTTAAGGTCACTTCCTTACCGGAGGCGATGGGTGCTTCATCATCTGTTTTGGGCGCAATCAGGGTCAGTGTCATGCCATCGTCTGTGACCGAGTACCCATTCTCGTTTCCGCCAAGGAGCGCGGATATGCCAAAGCCGAGGATCAACCCGATGACTAATGCCACCCCACCTACGATAAACGTACTTTGATCTTTTGCGATGTAGTCTTTTGTGGTGCTGGACCGTTCCATTAATTTCCTCAACTCGCTCATAGGATTACCAATGACACGTATAAGCCCCCGAAAGCTGCCCCAGCGTGTCACTTTAGGTCTACTTGGCACGGAGTCTAAGCAGACGCACTAACATTCTAAGAATACAGCTTCGCGATGTCAGGAAAAAGTGCAACCGCAAATTCGGTAAAGTTGATGATACGGCCCCACTCTAGGGCATTTTTTCGCCTAAACCGTGGAAACCACCCCGGACATAGACCAGAGGCGCTAGATGCGAGAGGATTTTGACGTTAGACGGCGCCCCAATAAGAATTTGGTGATCCCCTGACGTTACAGAATCATTCAATGTGCATTCAATTTGGCAGGTCGCCCCCTCTAAAAGAGGCGCGCCCAGCTGGCCCAGCTCATAGGGCACACCGTCATATTGGTGCTCTATCTTGCTGGATGCAAATTGATACGCTAGGTCTTTTTGGTTTTCCGCCAGCATATTCACGGCAAACTTTTGGCTTTTCTCTATCCGGCCACATGTCCGGCTGTTGATATCCATACACACCAACAAAAGTGGTGGCTCCATGGAAACAGAAGAAAAGGCAGAGACGGTGGTGCCATATATACCGTTTTCATCGGCACAGGTGACGATCGTGACCCCTGCCACAAAACTCCCCATTGCCGCCCGCCAATCTGTGGAGGAAACGCTCTGGGAAGAAGGCGACGCTGCAGTCGTTGAATTTTTTTTATTTGCAGGTGCTGTGCTCATGAGTTTTACAACTATTTTTGGCTCTACACGTCGGTCAAGACGCCTTGGCCGTGGGTGATAAATCTGACGCATGTTCGGCGCCGCGCAGTTGAGGAGGTTTCATACGCGCAACCGCCAACAAGATAAGAAGCGGCACGAGGGTAAACAGCAAGAACGGCATTTCAAAGCTTCCCGTTTCTTCCCGCATGAAGCCGCCAACAAAAGGGGCCAAGGACCCCACTGTTGCCGCCAAATTCATAATTGCGAACAATTGAAGATACGGTTTATGGCCGAAGTAGTTCAACAATAAAACCGACGTGGCCAAAAATGTGGCCCCATAGCCAATGCCAATACCAATGGCGTAAACCACCAATGTCGGCACCGATGTGCCGTAGGTCAATGCGACCATGCCAAGCACGAGCGCAAACAAAGACATTATCAAGAGCCGTTTGGGTTCAACAAATTCACCCACCAGGCCGCCTGCAACACGCGACAGTGCATTAATCAACGCTTCACCTGATAAAAGCAAAGCCGCCAGACCAATCGCCACGCCTTGCTCTTGCAAGTGCCCCACAGAAAAAGTGTTCACCGCAATCCCAATAAAGAGAAAGCCTACATAGGCGGCACACAAAATCATAAACTGCGGTGTGCGGATAGCTTGCGCCACGGTCCATGTTTCTTGGGTGCGATACACCGCCGGGTTTGAAGGTTCAGGCACCGCGTCGATTTCGTCTTCGTCGTCATGCTCATTGTTGATCGCCACACGGTTCAGCACTGCGAGCAAAAACACCGCCGCAAGCACCGTAAAGCCAAACATGGCTAACCAATGCCAACGCCAATCCCCTAAAATATCAGCGGCGAAATAGACCAGAGCGGGCCCGGCCACGCCGCCCAATCCACCCATCGTAAAATAAACGCCAAAAGCAAAGGATCGATGTTCGAAACACCCCGCAATGACATATGTGCCGGGGACCGTGGCCACCAGTGTAAAGCCCACACCTGTCAGCGCACAGCCAAGGTAATAGGCCATGAGGGGACTGACATGCCATGCAGATCCACCCAGTGGAACTGCGATGGTACCCATAGAAAAGAGACTGAGGAAACCAACGGAGAGCAATACACTGCCGATCACAATGGTGGAGGAGACACCCCACCTTCGGATCAAATAGGCGGGGACATAGCCAGACACACCGCATGCGATCCCGAGAATGGAAAAGCCGACACCTGCGACGCCCCAATCCCAGCCAAGGTCTTGAATCATATAAGGCAGCGCCACCCCCAATGAAGTGAAGGTGGCGGCTGTCACAAGAAAGAACATAAAACTAAAGGCGGAAAGAACCAACCAAGCACCCAGCATTTTGCTGTGTGCTTGGTTCAAATCCTTCCCAGTCGCTTCTGCCTCATTGGCGTGCGCGGACATAAAAACTCCTAAAACCGGTAAGCCATTGTTACGCGCCATTCACGCCCTTTTCCGGGCAAGGCTGCAACATCGCTGTAGAGGTCGGCGACGGGGGTGAAATAGGTTTCATCAAACAAGTTGTCGACGTTGAGTGAAATTTTCCAGTCGTACAGGTCTGCAAATGCCGACGCATTGACGAGATAATAATCTGGGTAGGTGACCGGATTTTCTGCCAAGCCTGCGGTCTCTGACACGTATGTGACGCCAGCGGTCCCGCCGTAAAAACCCCAATCGGTCGGATCGCTTTTATAAGTGCCGTAAAGGCTTGCGACAACTTCAGGAATGCGGCGGTCTTCGATGGCACCGGCATAATAGTTGCTGCCGGTAATGCCCACGAGGTCGCTGAACTTGAAGCCCGCATAGGCCCCACCGTAGCTGTTGGTGCCGCTCAACCCAAAGGTAGACGGTGAGAAATAATAGAAATCATCAAAGCCATCTTCAAACTTTGTTTGCTGAGCGTTCGCAGCAAGGCGGAAGCTCATGTTTTCTGTCGCCAGATAAGTCAGCTCAACTTCTACCCCTTCGCCCACTGTATTATTAACCGTGGTCCGACCCAGTTTTGTGCGGTGCTGACGGTAGGCCGCCACGCCCCCACTCAAGATGCCATCAATGAGATTTACCTTCACACCGACTTCGATCAAGTCGCCTTCAGAAATCCAATTATCATCCGCGATTAAAGTTGGGGAGACTTCGCCAGCCTGACTAAATTCAATCGCGGCTGTGTCTGCGTAAGTAATGTAAGGACGCAGGCCAATGCCAGTGTCAAACATCAACATGGCCGAATACGTAAATTCGCCTTTCTCATCAGATGCCTCTGTGACGCTACAAAAACACAAGGCCCCATTCTCTGTTGAGTCGATTGAGTACCAATCATACCGGCCTGTCAGCGTCAGGGTTGCAAAGTCATAGACTTCAATATCAGTCATGGCGAACACGCCAAGATCATTCCATTGCGTATCGCGATCAAGGTCCCACGTGTAGCCGCTGCCTGCTTGGAAGGGAGACCCCAAAATGTCAGTTGAAGAAGCCCCTGCTGCAATGTCGCGACGATCAATGGCAATGCCGCCATAATTAAATGACTCTTTTGCAGTCACATCATAATAGCGGTTTGAAACGCCAATATTGTTGCGCAAAGTAATCGGGGCATCGGGAACGGCCACATCGAAGAGATAACTGACACGCCCTTCTACCGTGAACGCCTCATAATCTGCGGGGAAGCCGTAGCTCACAAAGCGTTCATTATCGAGGTAATCAAAAAAGCCTTGGAATTTAAGCTGAGACCCGTTTTCAGACTCATGCACCACATCGCCAAATAAGGTCAAAGTGGTCGTATCAGAATAATCGGCATCCGAGATGTGTACATCGCGGGTTGATAGGTTTGTCGTGCCGACGCCTGTGTCCAGCGTGGTGTAAACTGGCGCAACATCGCACCCCCCAAAACATTGCGGGTAAGAGGTGAGTTCCAAGCCTGCGCCATCGTTTGGCAATTCGGAGCGATCAAGATAGCCATTCCCATTTGCGTCGGTAAGGCCTGTGTTTTGGCCGGTCGTATAGGTACCGTTGTCGATCAAGTCTTGCGTCAAACGGTTCCAACCGGGCGTTTGCACATAGCCTTTGGCTGCATAAATCATCGCGCCACCACCGAAGGTCCATCCATTGTTGGCGTCGAAATCTGACGTCACCTGCACCAATTGATGCTCAGGTGTGATGCCTCTGTAATAGCTGCTAGAATCTTCAATCTCGCCGTAGAAATAAACACCGCCATCCGCTTTGCCCACAGTCAAAGGCACGCCCACTTGGAAGGTGCCATTTGTTTTGTCATACGAGCCGAATGTGCCGGTGACTTCGCCCACGATTTCATCGAGGAAGCCACCCTCTTCATTCAGCTTGGCTGTTTTGGGTTCTAGGTTCAAATAGCCGCCCACTTTACCGGGACCGGTGTTGGCTGTTGGTGGCCCGCGTAAAATATCAATCCGCGAAGAGGCCCCAATGGGAGTCTGGTAGGTGCCGCGGTTTTCAATCCGCTTAAAGCCGTGAAAATATGTTTCCGCCAATGTTCCGCGAATGTTAAGGGCGCCTTCTACTCCGTAAAAAGAAGCTGTGAATGTGCCGGGTGCCAAGGAGATCAAATCATTGACGGTGGTCGCCCCAAATGCCTCAACGGTTTCATCACTCACAAAGGTTGCTGAGCGCGGTGTTTTCGACAGAGGTTTTTTGAACCCAAACAGCAAGTCACTCGGTTTCTTTTCCAAGAAGCCGGCTTGGTCGCGCTCTTCGGCCACATCAATTTGCTCTAATTGAACAACCTCAGGTACCGGCTGACTTTGCTCTACTTGGTTTCCCAACTCATCGGCGGCAAAACTTGTGCCCGTTGTCGTGAGGAGGAGAAGGCTCGCGCCCAGCCCTGCGTTCTTCAATGTCGGTGTCATATTACATACCCCAGCCCGCCCTTTTTCCCTAAATGAACAGGCGCGCTCTATCGTTAAATTTCATTGGGGACACCATAAAGCTGATTAGTTGTCAGTCCGACCTATCAATATTGCAATAGACCATGCAAAGGTGTGGCATTAAGAGAATATGGCTGAAACGCTGATGTTTTTTCGGTAAAGTCCGGCCTAATCACGCCCTATTGGCAAATATTAGGGGTGGATATTGCAAGAATATGGTGATCTGTGAAGGCAGAATCTGACCTATATGCCACAGCGTAGGCTTTGGCCCGCCGCAAAACCAGAGGCCCAAGCCCACTGAAAATTAAACCCGCCAAGGTGGCCAGTCACGTCCACAACTTCGCCAATAAAGTAAAGGCCGGGGACTTTTTTGGCCTCAAATGTTTTGGAGGACAGCTCGGCGGTATCAACTCCCCCCAAGGTTACTTCTGCGGTCCGGTAGCCTTCTGTGCCTTTGGGGATCACGCGCCACTGGTTAATCCGATCTGATACATGGCGTAGTCGTTTGTCAGACAAGTCAGCCAAACGGCCTTCAATAGAGACTTCCTCGCAAATGCTTTCCACTAGCCGACGAGGCAAGTGGTGCGACAAGGTTGTGCGGATGTCTTGTTTCGGGTGTTCTTTCCGGCTTTCCCGGAGAACATCAAACATATCCATTGCGGGCGCTAAGTTGATGGTCAACGCATCACCTTCGGTCCAATAGGAAGAAATTTGCAAGATCGAGGGCCCACTTAATCCCCTATGCGTAAACAGCAGACCTTCCGCAAACTTTACCTTCCCACAGGCGACTTCCGCCTCCACCGACACACCGGCCAGCTCCTTGGCGCGCGCCAACAACTCATCTTCAAACGTCAGGGGCACCAAGCCCGCGCGGGGCGGAATGGTTTTCAAACCAAATTGTTCTGCCAGCTTATAGCCAAACCCACTTGAGCCCATTTTCGGGATCGACGGCCCGCCGGTTGCCACCACCACCTGCGCACTTTTATATGCGCCCTGGTCGGTGTTCACGGAGAAACCGCTTTCCGATTGGCTCACAGCAATGATTTTAGTTTTGGTTTGCACCTGCGCGCCTGCCGCCGCACATCCCGACAAAAGCAAATCGATGATTTTCTGGGCGCTGTCATCACAGAATAATTGCCCCAGAGTTTTTTCGTGATAGGCGATGCCCGCATCTGCCACACGATTTATAAAATCTTGAGACGTGAACCGTTTTAAGGCGGAGATGCAAAAACGTGGGTTTTGTGACAGGAAATTTTTAGGCGTGACATCAAGATTAGTGAAGTTACACCGGCCCCCGCCAGAAATACGAATCTTCCCGGCTGCCTTTTGTGCATGATCGAGCACCAGAACCCGCGCACCCCGTTTGGCCGCCTCCCACGCACACATCAGCCCAGCCGCCCCCGCGCCCAACACGAGAACGTCATAGGAAACAGTGGTCGGCGCGCCTGCAAAAGATTGGGTTTCTATAGCCATAGGCATGGTGTGGCAGAGTTCCCTCGTTCTTGCAATTACGATCTAAGCTTGATCGTTGGTTAGTGCCAATCAAAACGAGGGAACTCTAAATCATCTTCATTTACGGGGTCATCACCACTTTAAGGGTGTTGTCGATCTTATTGTTGAAAAGTCTGTAAGCCTCAGCCCCTTCAGACAAGCCCATGCGATTTGTAATGAATGCTTCCGGCTTTAGGCGTCCGCCCCGAATAAGCTCAATCAATTCATCCCAGTGAGATTGTATTGAGCAAGTTCCAATGCGGAAGGTCAGTCCTTTGGCAAAAGCAAGGGCCATTGGGAAATTGAAGTTCATATTCTGATTAACACCGATCGCTGACACCGTGCCCCACCGGCTTGCCAGCTTAATGGCCATATCGATGGTGGCATCTGCGCCGACACATTCCACAACACAGGGTAAGAACATGCCTTTGGTGTCTTCTTCAATGGTTTGACGTGCGACATCCGCCGCCAATGGAATGGCCCCCAGTTCTGCGGCTTGATTGCGTCGATGCTCTACCAAATCAATCGCATATACTTTCGTCGCCCCCAAAGCGAAGGCAATCTCGACGGCCATCAAACCGATGGGGCCAAGACCCACAACGGCAACTGATTTTCCCGGTGCAATGTCAGCATTTTTACACGCCAGGTGTGCTGTCGGCAGGTTGTCTGTCAGCAATAAAGCTTGGTCTGGTGTGACGCCTTCTGGAATATGCCCCAGATTAAAATCGGCCATTGGCACAACGATGCCTTCAGCCTGGCAGCCTTCCAGTGCATGGCTCAAGCCATAGCAGCTTGCCCCGCCCGGCGACGTACATTGATTGGTATGCCCCCCGAGACAATTCCGGCAATTGCCACACCCCGCTGCGGCCGATATCATCACCTGATCGCCGGGCTTGTAGCGCCGCACGCCCTTACCCACTTCAGCTACTTCGCCAATCGCCTCATGACCAACGCAGTAGCCCTTATCAGTGGTAAAGCCATGCCCCTGATAAATATGCAAGTCACTTCCACAAATACCGCATGCCGTCATCTTCACAAGCACGTCGGTGTCGGCTTTCAGATCAGGATCTGCAAAATCTTCGTACTGAATGTCTTCAGCGCCTTGGTACAATAATGCCTTCATTTAAGTATTCCCCGCAACAATCTGCAATGTATCAATTTGATTTCATGCAGGGAGACTACTTATGAGCCGGTACCTAAGTCCACTTCCAAATGACTGATCGCATGCACGAAGTTATTGGGTGCCATGGTTTGTTTGCCGGTCCAGCGGGCATTGGGGAAACGCTCAAGAATTTTACGATAGGCGGTATCAAGCTGCATCATTGCAATCCGTTGCCCCAAACACACGTGCGGGCCAAGGCCGAACGCAATATGTTTGCTGGCATTTTCGCGTTCCACCTGAAATTGATCTGGGTTCTCAAAAATTGAGGGGTCGCGGTTAGCTGCTCCGTAATACATGACAACTTTTTCGCCCGCTGCCATTTTTTGACCGCTCATCTCAACGTCTTTGGTCAATGTCCGGCGCATATACATCACCGGGGAGACCATGCGAATGGCTTCATGCACCATATTTGGCATGAGGTCTGGATTGTCTAACAGTTTTTGTTTCTCGTCTGGGAACTGAGTGAGCAGACGCATTGTACCCGACAGCGTATTGCGGGTGGTGTCATTACCAGCAAAGATAATCAGCAACCATGATCCATCCAAAAACTCCGGCGATAGAGGCTCGCCTTCCACTTCTGCTTTGGCGATTGCAGAGATCAAATCATCGCGCGGGTTCTTGCGGCGGTCTTCCATCAGCTTTTTGCCAAAGGCAAACATCTGACGCACGTTCCAAAGCAATTTGGCAATGAAAATGGGGTTCACTTTACCACCGGATTCCCGTTCAGCCATGACATAGCCGACGACTTCGAGGTAGTGCATCCAGCGGACAACTTTGGCGCGGTCCTTTTCTTCAATCCCCAGCATTTCACACAAGGTGAAAAGCGGCAGTTGCGAAGAAAACATCTCAACCATGTCGACAACGGGGCCTTTGGCCTCCATTTCGTCGAGCAAGCTATCGACCTTCACTGCGACCTTCTTTTGCAACTCTGCAATATAGGCAGGGGTGAAAAACCCACGGTGCTGCATACGCAATTGAATGTGGTTGGGGCGGTCAAGGCAAATGAGTGTATTGAGGGACGCGCTGTGCAGCTTTTCGTGACGCGCGGTTCCTTCTTTCCCATAACTCTGCAAAATACCGCCGACTTGTGAGGAGAATGTTTCAGGATCCAGCTCTACGCGCTTGACGTCTTCGTATTTACTGAGGGCCCAAAAACCTGCCAATTTTGGAATTGGAACCCAAGCCACAGGCGCGTTGTCGCGCAGACGCTTAAAAAACTCAAAGGGCTGGCCTTGGGTAAAGGACAGGGCATCTGTCAGGTCAAAATCGGCCGGCGGATTATAAGCAGGCGCATATGCCGGGTCCGGCAAATACTCGTCTTGCTGATACGTTTGTGTGACCGGTTTCAACATTCAAATTGCCTCCATTCGCGTGACCATTCAGTTGACGCAGGGGAAATCAAATGCTTCGCCCTTCTTTTTCTTGTCAACTGTCCCATTTAATATAGATGTGATATTTTGCGCCAGAAAGCAAGCCTTTCCTGCACTTTCCCGCTTGAGAAAAATGTAAAAACCCTTGGCAAATTCACTCCTGCCCGTCACCATCGCGCCAAATCATTTTAGAGGATTAAAATATGAGCGACCGTATTTCAGTAACGATAGATCACGGCGTGGCCGATGTGGTTCTCACCCGTGGCGACAAAATGAACGCGCTGGATGATGCAATGTTTGCCGCCTTGATCGACACGGCCGAGCAGCTCAGTGCTGACAGGTCGGTGCGCTGCGTGGTGCTGTCGGGTGAAGGTCGCGCCTTTTGTGCGGGCTTGGATATGGGCAACTTTGGCAAAATGGCAGAGGCTGGTGACAAGGCCCCCACGCCGGGGTCAGCGGGAGAGGACGATACGGGACGTTTGGAAAAACGCACTCACGGCATTGCCAATCGTCCACAATATGCCGCATGGGCATGGCGTGAATTACCCATGCCGGTGATTGCGGCGGTACACGGCGTTGCATTTGGTGGCGGTTTGCAAATTTGCCTTGGGGCTGATATGCGGTATTTGGCACCGGGCACGCGGATGTCTGTCATGGAAATTAAATGGGGTCTTGTGCCCGACATGGCTGGCACACAAATCATGCGCCACCTTGTGCGTGATGATATTGTTCGTGAACTGACGTACACAGGCCGTATTTTTTCTGCTGAAGAAGCTTTGGACTACGGCTTTGCAACACGCATCGTAGAAGATCCGCGTGCGCTCGCATTAGAGACCGCGCGCGACATTGCCAACAAAAGCCCGTCGGCTATTCGCGGTGCCAAGCACCTGCTCACTCAAGCCCCTCTTTTGTCTCCGGCTGAGGGCTTGTTGTTGGAGTCTGTTGAGCAAGACAAGATTATTGGCAAACCCAATCAAGTTGAATCCATTATGTCAAACTTAGAAAAACGGGCACCCAATTTTCAAGATTGATTACACATGCTATAGGCGTCCCCCTTGCGTTTAGTGGGGGACGCCAAGCTAGTCTACTGTCAGAAGAAGATTAGCTGCGCGTTAATACCCGTCCCCTGAAGAAGAGGTTGAGGGTGTTGGAGCGGTTCTCTTCGCCATGAATTCATCGAATTCACTTTTATCTTTCGCGCGGCGAAGGTTTTCTAAATGCTCTTCAAAATCAGCTTGTTCTTTTTCCAAGCGTCTTAGGGTTTCTGCACGGTACTCATCAAATGCAGAATTGCCTGTGCTGCGATTACGGCTGCGATGCCGCCCCCGAGACCTTGAATGAGATTTCCATGAGCGCATTTTTCCACTCCATAATAAATAACCAAGAACACCAAGGCCAATAGGCCAGAAGAGTATGAAACTCACCACCATGATGGCGATCCATGCTCCTTTCGGGAGTTTTTCAAGCTCCTCCAAACGGTGTCTTGTCCAGTCACCGGAACCGCTTGCTGCGTCGGTGGCATTTGTCATCGTCGTCTCCTTTCCCGCCCGGTTTCACATGCTCATAAGTGAGGATGTATGCTGGGCTGGAGATCTTTATTTGGGGGATGGAAATCGACCTGCAAGGACTTGAAGTTGGCCAACTAAGACCCAAATACGCGCCCCGGCGGCAAACCGCCTTGACGGTAGTCTTTAAGGGGGCTTACCCGTCCGCTTTTTGCGCGTACATCAATTTGGCAAGGTTTTCGGCGTATTTTTCCACAAATTCTTCTGAACGCGGATTAAAGCCGAACAATGCTTCACATTCGTGTTCCACCGAAAAAATAAACGCCCCAGCCCCGACCAATAGATAATAAAATTGCGCCGCTTCTTCATTTGTCTGCATTGGGGTATCGGCCACCATGCCGAAACGGTCCAACATGGGCCGTATATGCTCATGCACAAAATATTCGATGCGCCATCCCGCACTCACACTTTCTTGCATAATCATTCGATTAAGCTCTGGATGGGTTGCACTATAGCGCACAAAGGCCCGCAGCAGAGCGGGGGCCGCCTCCTGTTGGGACACGTCTGTCAACACCTCGATCCGATGTGTCATGTCCACCATCAGCCCTTCAAACATGCGATCAACCACCGCGCGCCACAGGTTATCTTTATTGCCGAAATGGTACGCCACAAGGCCGCGTTGCGTTTTTGCATGCTCTTCTATTTGGCGCACGCTTGTGCCTTCATATCCCTTGGTTGAAAAAAGATAAGTGGCTGCATCCAAAATCTGGGCGTGGGTTTCAATCGCGCGGGCCTGCTTGGCGCGCTGGCGGGTATGATCAGCTGGGCGTTTGCTTCCTGTCGCTGAAGAACCTGATTGCATCGTTTTCCACCTTCTTTTCTGGCCCCACCCGCCCCAATTCAGCAGGAAATTGACGCGCTTGATGCGATCCCCACCACTCTGCGCCTGCTGTCCTATAGCAGACTTTAGACGTGCGGCTACTATTCTCCAATTATTAAATTTGCAATCTTACAAAATTAGTGTAGCAATATTTATGTAATTGCAAAATTAATACCCATCTGAACCGGCTTCCGCCCTCTGCACAGGAGATGATTATGAGCCAACCGACCACAACCAGTGGCACAGACACGGCGCCCCTCATTAAAGTGACCGATATTGCCTATGTGCGCTTTCGGGCGCCTGACCTTCAAAAGATGGCAGATTTTCTGATCGACTTTGGCATGGTGGAATTTGCCCGCACCGACACCGCCCTCTATATGCGCGGCACAGGCACGGATCCCTATGTGCATGTCACGGAGCTGGGCGAGCCGGGTTTCATCGGCCCTGTTTTTCAAGTGGCAACCGAGCAAGAGCTTCAAACGCTTGCCCATGCCTGTGACTTGCCTGTTGAGTACCGCAGCGAGCCGGGCGGCGGTTTGGTTGTGCGGTTGATGGACCCGAATGGGTTTCCAGTGGAAGTGGTGCACGGCATCACCCCGGCCCTGCCCCAAGATGATCGCGCCATCGTGCCCAGCAATGATGTATTCACAAAAGCCCGTCTCAACGCGGTTAAACGTGTTGGGCACGGCGCTTCCCATGTGCAACGTCTGGGCCATTGCGCCATTGGGGCAATCGACTATGCGCAATCAGCGGCTTGGTATCACCGCCACTTAGGTCTCATCAAATCTGATGAAATTTATATCGGCGAAAAAGAAGCTGTGTTTGGGGCGTTCATGCGGTGCGATCGCGGCGACATGCCGGTGGACCATCACACGCTCTTTATTGTAGGCACGGGCACCCCCGGTTTCAACCATGCGGCTTGGGAAGTCAGCGGAATGGACGACCTCATGCTGGGCCATGAGGTCCTGAAAGAAAAAGAACACACGCCTGTCTGGGGTGTGGGACGCCACATCCTTGGCAGCCAAGTTTTCGACTATTGGCAAGACCCTTGGGGCCACAAAGTTGAGCACTGGACAGATGGCGACCTCTTCCGAGCCGACCATGAAGCGGGGCTAGAACCCGTCGATGCGTTGATGAATACGCAATGGGGCAAAAGTGCTCCACCAGAAATGGCCTAAGCCCCTGGTCTTTGTCGGAGAGAATAATGACCCACTTTGATGCCTTGATTATTGGTTATGGTCCTGTTGGTGCCACGGCGGCTGGTTTGCTCGCACAGCACGGGTGGCGCGTTGGCGTCGTCGATCGGTTGCCAGACCTCTACCCTCTTCCGCGAGCGATTTGCTTTGATGGCGAAATCTCTCGGATTTTCCAAGAGCTTGGCATTGCCAAGCACGTCCATGCCCGTTCGGCCTCAAGCTTGGGGGCGGAGTTCGTCAAAGCAACCGGCGAGCGCATTGAGGGGTTTGATATTCCCCCCGATACCCTGGGGCCAAGTGGCTGGCCGGACTTGTGTTTCTTTCACCAGCCCACCCTAGAACGGCAGCTGCGCGACTGCGCGGAAGCCACCGGGAAAGTGACAACCTACTTATCCTATGAAGCCAGCGAGATGACCCAAACCCCTGCTGGTGTTTCCATCGTGGCCACCCCCGTAGAAGGCGGGGAGGCCCTCACGCTCACAGCCAACTATTTACTGGCTGCCGATGGGGCGGCAAGCCCGACCCGCAAACACTTAGGTTTTGCGTTTGATAGTCTGGGCTATGACCGGGATTGGCTGGTGGTTGATGTGCTTATGACGGGGGCCGCTGACCTACCAAAAATCACCCAACAGATTTGTGACCCTGCGCGCCGGGTTACTTTTGTTGCCGGTGTGGGCGAGCGCCGTCGGTGGGAGTTTCAACTTAATGAGGGGGAAACTTGGGATGAGATGCTTAACGAAGCCAAACAGTGGGACCTGCTGCGTCCATGGGTAACTCCAGATATTTCCAAAATTGAACGCTCGGCGGTATATCAGTTCCACGCTGCTACCGCCAATCACTGGCAGGATAAGCGTATTTTCCTATTGGGCGATGCCGTTCATCAAACACCCCCCTTTCTTGGACAAGGCATGTGCGCGGGCATGCGCGATGCGGCCAATCTCATTTGGAAATTAGACTTTGTAGAACGGGGACTGGCTTCCAGTAAAATATTAGAAACGTACCAAGAAGAACGCTTGCCCCATGCCTTAGACCTCGTGGATTATGCGGCTGAAATGGGCCGGATGATTGATACGCTTGCAGAAGCGCAAGTCACTGGGGACTGGCCGGAAACACTCGACGCCGTATATGGCGGCAGCCGTGGCTTCCCCCATTTACATAGCGGGGTCCTTGCCCTAGGCGCAGACGACGACAGCGACGGCATCACTGGCTTCCCAGCACCGCAAGCGTTAGTCAACACAGAGCAAGGGCCTGTCTTGCTGGATGATATTATCGGGGCCAACTTTGCGATTGTTTCAGCCGCCCCTCTTCCAGAGCTTTCAGCAGCTCATCAGGCGCTGCTATCCTTCATCGGGGCGAAACAAATTATTCTCCCAGAGGCGGAGCGGGCCAGCCCCTCGATGGACATCCTCCTCGCCTTCCATCAAGCCGTCATCATACGGCCTGACAGATATATTTTCGGGTTGGTCAACGCTACCACTTCTCTGGAGCAACAGCTCGACCGCCTTAGCATTCATTTTCAGTCATAGGAGAGACCTCATGCGCCTCGTCACCTTTACACAAGACACCACCTCAACCCCTCGTATTGGCGTTCTATACGACGACAACATCGTGGACCTGTCCCAAGCAGCCCCTTCGTTACCCACGGATATGATCGGCCTGCTCGCGGCGGGTGAAGAGGCCATGGCAACCGCCCGTGCCGCAACGGGGTCGTTGGTGAAACTCAACGATGTCACCTTGCAAAGCCCTGTGCTTCATCCCCAAAAGATTTTGGCGGCGGGTTTGAACTACAAGGACCACTTGGCCGAACTACATGCGATCAATCCAGACTTTCCCCAACCTAAAGTGCCAATTATTTTTAATAAACAAACGACCTCTGTGACGGGTCCCTATGCGCCGATCTATCTGCCCGAAGAATCGGCTCAAATGGATTACGAAGGAGAGTTAGCCGTGGTGATTGGCAAGCGCTGTCGCCGGGTGCCGCTTGGGCGTGCCATGGAGGTCGTGGCCGGCTATACTATCTGCAACGACGTCACCATTCGCGACTGGCAATTAGCCTCCCAGACCATGACGATGGGTAAATCTTGGGACAGTCATTGCCCCCTCGGCCCGGCCCTTGTTACCCCTGACGAGGTGGATGGTCGCCAGCTTGATTTCAAACTCTTCGTCAATGGAGAAGAACGGCAAACCTCCAACACCCGTGAGTTGCTCTTTGATATTCCCGCTCTCATTTCCCACCTGAGCACCGCCTTCACATTGGAGCCGGGCGATGTGATCGTCACCGGCACCACCTCAGGCGTTGCAGCCTTTATGCCCGGCTCTCCGTGGCTCAAGGTGGGGGATGTTGTGCGTGTGGAATTTGACCAACTGGGCCACATTGAAAATACAGTCGAAGCGGACCCGGTCGGGGCCTTCATCGATTAGACCCTTAGAACCAACCCCATAAAGCATCAGCCGGTCAGGCTGGTGCTTTATTTTGTTCGCTCGCTTGCCCTGTCACCTTTTCCCATGCTTCTCGCTTGCGGTAGATCGTGGAAGAGCTGACATCAAGTATTTTGGCTGCTTTGGGAATAGAGCCTTCACACTGTGCGATCACTTTTTCGATCGCTTCGCGCTCTATCTGCTCCAAGCTCTTGCCCTCCAGCGACACACTCATGGGATCGCTCACCGGCACACCTGTCTCTTGGGGGGCTGATTGCACTTGGGAAAGTTTCACTCCGTCACCGTCCAACGCACTTGGTCCTGTTGCGCCCTCTAGATGCATCGCCATATCTATTGAGGTTGCAAACCGAATATGTTCCGGCAACAAATCAAGCGTTACGATTTCGGCATTATTGAGCACCACAAGGTTACGGATAACATTTTGTAGCTCGCGCACATTCCCCGGCCAATCATAAGCCAGCAACTGCTGTTCCGCCTCTGGGGCAATGCCAACAAACGACTTGTTCTCTTCCTTCGCATAGGCCAGTAAAAAGGTATTGGCGATCTCTATCACGTCCCCCTGCCGCGCCCTCAAAGGCGGAAGGGGAATGGGGACGACAAAGAGCCTATAATATAAATCTTCACGGAAACGGCCCGCCCGCACCTCTTCGGCAGGGTCTCTGTTTGTGGCGCAAATCACGCGCACATCAACATTTTCCAACTTGGACGACCCGACCCGTTGGATGGTATTGGTTTGGAGAAAGCGCAGTAATTTGGTCTGCAAGCTCAACTCCATCTCACAGACTTCATCCAAAAACAATGTGCCGCCATCGGCCTGCCCTGCGGCCCCCAGCCTGTCAGCGAGCGCCCCCGTGAAAGCCCCTTTTAGATGGCCGAAGACTTCAGATTCCACGAGGTCCTTTGGAATGGCTCCGCAGTTTAGGGGCACAAAGGCTTTCGAGCGGCGTGGAGAGCGCATATGGATGGCCTCAGCGCATAGTTCCTTGCCGGTCCCGCTTTCTCCCGTAATAAAAACGGTTGCTTGGGAGTTCGCCACATTCTCAATCGTCGTGTAGATATTTTGCATCGTCCAAGAACTGCCGATGAAACCAAGGTACTTCGTGTAGGCATCCCCCTCACTCAAGTCCGTTTCTTCGTGCTTGGCCGTGATGCTTTCAATGGCGTTATGAGTGACGGTCAGCAAGCGTTCTTTTGAAAAGGGTTTCATTAGAAAATCAAACGCCCCAAGGCGCATGGCTTCAACCGCCACGTTGATTGTGCCGTTGGCTGTAATGATCACAACCGCTGATTTTATTTTCTGGGCGGTGACATGTTCGAGAATGCTCATGCCATTGGTATCTGGTAACTGCAGGTCTAATAAGATGAGCTTAAATTCGTTTTCTTCGAGTGCCTGCAAAGCTTGGGCTGCGGTTTCCACGTGAACGCATTTATACCCCTCAGTCGCAAGGCGTTCCATGTAGACCATTGCCAAAGACAATGTGTCTTCGACCACAAGCACAGACGCTTGCTCTGTCGCTTCTTCCTGCGAAGGCGTTGTATCTTTAGCGTGACTTTTCATTACGCGCCTCCTTGTAAAACTGCAAAAATACGTTCCAATTCTTTCAGCGCCTCTTCTGAAGCGGCCAACACTCTCTGCGCTTCTTCATAGGTGGGCAGCCTATTGGATTGCCGACACTGTGCATTTATTTCCTCGGCCTGCGCCTGCAAAGAAAAGGCGCCAAATGTACTGCTCACCCCGCGTAGGGTATGGCTGCGATGTTCAACTTCAGTTAAGTCTTTATTCTCCACCGCTCGCACAATGCCATTTACCGCCTTGGTTACATCGACACAGAGGGACTGCACAAGACGTTGCTGCACATCGAGAGAAAATTCGGCCAACAATTCGTCTAATGTTTCGCGTTGGATGATGGCGTGCGACGGCTCACTTGTGGCTGGCATATGTACATGTGGCGGGGAGCTTTGGAGCGCCTCTTCCAACGCAAGATACAATTGATCGCCAATAATCGGTTTGGTCGTGAAACCATCCATACCGGCGTCTTTCACCGATTGCACATCTTCTTCTCTGGCATAGGCTGTCAAAGCAATGATGCGGAACTTGGGGCCAATATCAGGCAAGGCGCGCAATCTCTTGGTCGCTTCCAACCCGCCCATCACGGGCATGTTGATATCCATCAAAATGACATCATATTCTCGCCGTGCCACAGCTTCGAGTGCTTGCTGCCCATCTCCCACACAATCAACTTGGCAGCCCATATTCATCAACAACCGCGAGGCAATAAGCTGGTTTGTGCCGTTGTCCTCCACAACCAAAATAGTAGGAGCCCCCCCCTGACGTGTGGTCAGTTGTTTGAGATTGTGAGCCGTGTTCTCACTCTCGACGGGCAGCATCTCATTGTTCCCTGTTTTTAATGGCACAACGCATTTGAATAGACTGCCCTCTCCCGGCGTACTTTGAAAGGAAACATTTCCGCCCATCATCTCCGCAAGCTTGCGACATATGGCGAGGCCAAGGCCTGTGCCCCCCCGACGCTCTTGGTCATGATGGCCAAGCTGGCGAAATTCCAAAAACACGCTGGACTTATCTTCATCCGAGATGCCTTGCCCGGTATCCTTCACAGAGAGGGACAAAAAGCTTTCTCCTCCGTTTTTTTTCTCCGCAGCGAGGGTCACATTGATACTGCCAATATCGGTGAACTTGGCGGCGTTTGACAGTAGATTGTTGAGAATCTGGCGAATCCGGCCTGTATCGCCGATGACCACATCAGGCAGCCCCGGTTGTACTGTCACGTCAAATGCAAGTCCCTTAGTTTCCACCACAGGCCGCCAAAATTCTGCAATGTCTGAGATCAAAAGACTGGGTCGGAAGGGGGTTGCTTCCAACTCCAATCGACCTGCCTCAATTTTTGCGAAATCGAGCGCGTCTGACAGGATAAGGTTCAACGTTTCACCACTTGTGGTTGCAAGATGCACAAGCGAACGCTGGTCTTCATCTAAGGAGGACTGTTCGAGCACACGTAAAGTGCCCAACACGCCGTTTAGGGGCGTTCTTATTTCATGGCTCATCATTGCCAGAAAATCAGACTTTGCTTCTGAAGCGGCTTCCGCTTCCTCTTTGGCCACCCGCAATTCTTCTTGCGATAGCCGTAAATCGGTTTGGTCCTGAATGGTCCCAGCGTATTTCGTGATGGTCCCATCTCGTGCCAACTGAGGTTCCCCCCGGATACATACGTAACGCATCTCTCCGGTTTGACGCACAATTGTGTGGTTCACCTCAAAAGGCTTTCCTTGGTCGATGTGGCGCTGTATGCGATCTGCAACACCTTGGCGTGCATCCAAAGGAAGCAAAGACAACATCAATTCTTTAGATGGTTCAACGGTTCCCTTTTTCATGCCGTAGATGGTGTAAAGTTCGTCAGACCACGTACACCTTTTGCGGCCTCGCCCTAGCTCCCAACTGCCCACCGCTGCGATGCGTTGAGCAACCTTTAAGTTTTTAGCACTCTTTTCCAGCGACCTCTGCGCGCTCACCTGTGCCGAAATATCGCGAAGATAGACCGTAAAAAAACGTTGCCCATTCACACTGACCGGCGTGAACGCCACCTCTATCGGAAATAATTTTCCCTGAACATTCTGCGCGGTCACCTCAACTCGACGTTGCAGCGCCACATGACGCCCTGAATCGAGATAGGGCAACAAGCCAGCAGTGTAAGCATCCTTCAAATGCGGCGGTATAATCAGGTCAGCTAGGTTCTGCCCAATGGCTTGGTCACGGCTATAGCCAAAGGTCGCTTCGGCAGCCGGGTTGAACTCTCGCACAATACCTGTGGCCTCGACGGTCACCACACAATCAAGGGCCGTATCGGTGACCGCCCGGAGCAAAGCTTCGTGCTCCCGACCTTCAGCTTCTCTTTTGACCCGCTCGGTAATATCTTGCACCAGGCCAACGCGCACGGTGCGTGCTAAATCAGTGTCGAAAATCTCTGCATTTGAAAGCCACAAGTGTTGAATATCACCGGTCTGCGTCAACGCACGAAATTCCAGTTTAATAGAGCTGCCATTGAGCACCGCATCCATCGTTTTTGAGGCCACTTCTTCTTTGTCGTCTGGATGCACTCGGTCGATCAATGAGCCATAGGAGACCTTGCCTTCCTCCGGCTCCAATGACGGGGCGATCTCTAAAATACCCGGCGACATATAAGTTGTTTCGAGGGTTTCCGGGTTCATGACAAAATAACCCAAATGCGCCAATTTCTCCGTGGTTTGAATGACCGTCTCGTGGCGCTGTAATAAATTTTCGCGACGTTTTAAGTCAGAAATATCCGTACATATTTCAAGAAACCCGCCCTCTGGCATCGGTCGCCATTCCAACCGCCGCCAATTTTCAATATCTAAATGATACTCCACCGGCCCTTGATCGCGCAGCGGTTCTGTCGGCATATCGGGAGACTGTGTGGCACAGGCATCTTGCAGCCTCTGCGCCACGACCTGCCATTCAACGCCGGCTTTCAAAAAGGCAGGGTCTAAGCGGAGCAATTCCATGTATCGAGGATTGCAGAAAACAAAATGAGCGTCCTCATCATAGTACGCGACGCCGTCCACAAGCGTGGACAACACGGCTTCCGCCGTGGGGTGCCCGTTGGAGGAGATACCGGCCCCCTGAGAAATATCCGCCATTATGAAATCCTATTACCGACTTGAGAATTTCTGTCAGGAAATGCAGGGAACAGACCAGTGCGCCTATTAACCAGAAAGGCGGAAATCCGGCCTTTTATATTTGGAAAAAGGAAGGTGCCATTTGGATTCTATGCAAAATACAAATATCGCCCTGCAAAATGCGAAAAATGCATGACGCGTTTTGCACAATGGGGCGGGTAAAGCCCCAGATTCTCAGGGACTTTTGCTAATTGCAAAAGCTGGGACTTCGCTCAATGGGACCGATTAAGTGGGAAGTTTGCCCGTTTCTGGCGGGCATTTAGAGGGTTGGCCCCACCCAACAGTGGTTGGATGGGGCGCGCTCCTTAAATGGTTTTACGCGCCAAAATAATACCAACGACCATAAAGATAACCCCCAGCACACGCTGAAACGACAAGGAGTTTTGAGCCATGCCAAACATGCCAAAGTGATCGATTAGAACAGAGGCGATAATCTGTCCCAGCAGCACAAAGAACACTGCATTGGCGACGCCGAATGTAGGTGCCACATAGGTGATGGTCAGCACATAGAAAGCGACTAAGACGCCACCCAAATAATAATAAAAAGGCAGCGAGGGGGCTTTACTTTCGGGCAGGCCCATTACAAAGAGCGTTGCCACACTGCACACCAAAGCGACACAAAAGAGAATAGACGCCGCCATGGCCACATTTCCGTATGCGATACCAAGGCGTGCATTAAGGGTCGCCATAACTGGAATGCCGATGCCGGCCACCAACATCAATAGCCCATATGAAACTGACTGGCTCATGTGCTGCTCTCTTTACGCCTGTCGGTGACGCTGCGTCCCCCAATGCCCCAATTGTCGGTTTCGACCTCTTCGATAATCACAATGGTCGTCTCTGGGTTTTTACCCAATTCAACCTGTAGAAGCTCTGTCACTGACGCCATGAGTTTCTTCTTCTTTTCTGGCGTCAACCCTTCAGGGGTCAGTTTGAAATTCACATAGGGCATTGCATCGCGCTCCTTGATAGTGGGGGGGGGAACCCTTGGGTAAACGAACTACCCTAGCGTCTTCTTGGAACCTAGGTACAGGACAGCCCTCTTCAAGTCGAGGGGAACCAATGCGCCCTTTTATCGCGCTTTGGTCTTTCCGCCACCTCGACCGCCGCCACCCAGCGGGGTAACGCAAGCGTGAAGCTAAAATGGCCGAAATCGCTGGATAGATGGCACTTAGGTGTGCGTGGCTTTTCCCCATGCCTTGTATATAGGTCCGCCCCTCAATACATTAACTCTCATATTGCCATTCATTGCATAGATGGGACGAAACATGACTGACAGCACAGAATATACCCCTCCTAAAATTTGGACGTGGAACAAAGAAAATGGCGGACGGTTTGCAGCCATTAACCGCCCGATTGCTGGCGCAACCCACGACAAGGAACTGCCGGTTGGCAAACATCCTTTCCAACTCTACTCCCTTGCCACACCCAATGGCGTTAAAGTAACCGTCATGCTGGAAGAGTTGCTCACATTGGGTCACAGCGGCGCTGAATATGATGCGTGGATGATCAACATCGGTGAAGGCAATCAATTTGGCAGCGACTTTGTCGACATTAATCCAAACTCAAAAATCCCCGCGATGATGGATCGCAGCGGCGACACCCCAACCCGTATTTTTGAATCTGGGGCCATGCTGCTGCACCTGGCGGAAAAGTTTGATGCCTTTCTCCCCAAAGACCCTGCCAAACGCACTGAGTGTATGTCTTGGTTGTTCTGGCAAATGGGCAGCGCCCCTTATCTCGGCGGCGGTTTTGGCCATTTCTACGCCTATGCCCCTTTCAAAATTGAATATTGCATCGACCGCTTTGCGATGGAAGTGAAGCGCCAACTCGACGTGCTCGATCGTCGGCTTGCGGACAATGAATATCTTGCCGGGGATGAATATACCATTGCCGACATGGCCGTATGGCCTTGGTACGGGGCATTGGTGAAGGGCCTCATCTATGAAGCGGGAGAATTCTTGCAAGTCCACGAATATAAAAACGTCATTCGCTGGACAGATCAAATTTCCGAGCGCCCAGCGGTGCAACGGGGCCGGATGGTCAATCGCGGCTGGGGCGAGCCGTCCAGCCAATTGATCGAACGCCACGATGCCAGCGACTTCGACACAAAGACACAAGACAAAGTCTCTAGCGACGCATAACACCCGTCAATCGACTGCATTAATCAAACGCACTGTTTGCCCCAATATCCAAGGCCCCCGCACGTCTAATGCGGGGGCCTTCATTCTTTGGGTTCTTTGAGTTCCCTTTATCTACGCTCACCCTCGCCTAAAACTCTTCGACGTAATAATGCTCTTTGTCATACAACCGATGGATGAGAGATGGGGGCATACCATATGTCTTTTGCACATAGCCTTTCTGCGAGGCGTGATTGTCCCATCCTCTAATTTTCGCCCAACCTTCCCCCGGCATGGCGTGGGTGGGGGCTGGTTGATTGGCCACCACTCGTTTACCCAACGCCCCGCCTAAGCGTTGCATCATGGCGCAGGGCGCTAATATATACGCAATCGCTTTGGGTGCCGTGTCAGGGTCTATCGCCCGCATACGTTTCACCGCCTCCACCGTGGCCGCCCCAATTGTCTTATGGTCTTGATGGTCTGAAAACCCGCTGGCGGGCCAAAAGCTGATGATGAGATCTGCGTGCCATGCCTTGATTTGATCCTGTACACGCGCCACCAAGATTTCAAAATCTTGGTCCACCAATCCCCCGTCGGGATAGTCCCACACAAGCTGTTCATGGATTCCTAATGCATAACCGTTCTTGAGCACTTCAGCATGACGTATTGTACCCAGCTCTTCCAAACGGCTAATCTGCGGCAACGGCGTTCCCGCTTCTCCCTTTGTTGCCGTAATCATGCGCGTGACCGCCCCATCTTTTTGCACCGCCCGAATAAGCAGCCCAGCAATGAGTTGCTCATCATCTGGATGCGCAAAAACCGCCAGCACAGACTTCGCCCCCAGCGCCCCCGCAACAGACACCACCCGCTTAGCCGACGGCTCTTCAAACTGCCGATCCAACCAAAACAATCCACCGGCAAGAGCCAACACAAGCCCCCCACCCACTCCCATTAAAATCTCAAGGCCCGTCATCCTCATCCCCCGCTGCCTTTCGTGCCGATTGCACGAATACGCCGTCAACCGTATCACGGGAGATGGAAAAAGGGACGTGTGTTTATTGAGGGGCTCTCACATAAAGCACAGCGCACAATATAGCCGCACCGCCGAGGCAGGCCCATGAGAGGGCGTCGAGCCAGCCGTTGCCGACGAGGGCGCAGCCTAGGCCGATGAGGTTGGCAATCCCTAAGACGAGAGGCCAGCGGAAAATTTGCCAGCCGCTTTGAACAGTTGATGAGCGCTTCATTCTGCAGGCTCCAGTGCCAAGGGGGCTGTTGGGTCGTTTAACGTTTTTATGCGCGACGGGCTGCGACGGCCAAGCCATAAATAGACCCCAGACCCAAGTACAATGATCGCCGCGATATCGAGCAAGGCCCAAATTATTTTGAGCAGTAAGCCACCATAATCACCAAAGTGAAGCGGCACAGAAAGGAAAAGTCCTTTCACATACCACGGCGTGTCGCGCACATCTGTCAGCTCTGCTGTTGTCGCGTCCACCACAGCCATTTGAATGAGGCGTTCGGTGAGCGGCGTGTCCCCACTCATCGCCACTAGATAATGATAGGGCGTACTTAAAGGGCTTCCGGGCCATGATATGAAAGCGATTTTAGCATCTGGCACTTCTGCCAACACGGAGGCCAGCGCGGCATCCGGCGTTGCAAGCTGTGTCGGCGGTGTTAAGTCATGATAGTCAGCTGTGAGTTCTGCCATTTGGTCGGCGCGCCAGATCATTTGAATGGGCGTCGACATCGTAATAATAAACCCGGTAAAGCCCACGACGGTCAACCAGCCAAGGGTGACGATCCCCACCATGTTGTGCGTGTCTAGCCATTTAATCCGGGTACTACGGGTTTTGCGCACCGTGCCAAAGGCAATCTTGCGCATGAAGGGTGCGTAAACCACTACGCCCGACACCAAGGACACCATAAATAGCACGCCCATAAATCCTAAAAAGAACATGCCGGGCAACCCCATCAACAGGCTTGCGTGCAGGTCAAGCAGAAAATACATCACTCCTTCATTACTTGGTGGCACCTCAAGGCGCTTTCCCGTTCGGCTATCAAAAGCGACAATAATAACCTCGCTTTCGGTGGCTTGCATGTTGGGGGCAACGATGACTTGAATAATCGGTTTTTCATCATCCCACGCGATAAACATAATCACCCACTCTTCCGGGGCTTCTGCTTTGGCTTGAGTGACAATATCTTTTAAGTTTGCGCGGGCACCTGTTGGCACCTCTTGGGTGAGTTCTGGTGCCCGCGTCAACTCGTCGATCTCGTGATGGAATATAAGAGGCAATCCCGTCACGCACAGGAGAAGCAGGAACACCGTACAAATGAGGCTTGTCCATTTGTGGATGAAGTTCCAATTACGGATTGTTCGCTGCGTCATGACCTGCGGGGTCCTTCTTAGAAATTAAATTCAATACCGGCTGTGACCAAGCGCGGTTGCATCACCGTTGCGTAGTCATCGGCTGCTGTGGTGCCTTGAACAATGTTGGTAACGCTATCGTTGTCGAACAGATTGGTTGCATTCACAAACAAACGGGCATCCCCAATTTTGTAGGACACTTGCGCATTGGCCACGACGTAGGGGTCAATTTTCCCCCGCGCTGATGAGTTTGCTGCATCTGAATAATATGCGTCTGTGAAGCGCGCATCGCCCGCAATCACCCAGCTGTCATCCACCGCCCATGAAAACCCAATGTCGGTTGTAAACGCGGGTGAGTGTGCCAAGTCATTGCCTTCAATAAGTGGGTCATTGTACCGATCGACTTTGGTTTGGAGCAGACCGGCATTGATGTAAACTTCTGAGCGTTCTGCAAACAGATACCGCGCCCCAGCTTCAAAACCGTAGGTGGTTGCTTTTTCTGCATTGCGAATGACCGTCGAGTTCACCCCAAGGATGAATGGCATCTGAAGGTCTGTGTAGTCGTTGTAAAATAGGTTCCCTGTCAATTCGAGACGGCCTCCCATCAGCTCAGCGCGTGCAAAACCTTCGTAGTTCCATACGTATTCTGGGTCGTAGGTATAGGCGGTGAAAGGAGGGGCAAAGGTGATGCCTGCGCCGCCGCCGTTGTAGCCGCGCCCCACTGTCGCGCCGATTGTCCATGCTGGGTTGAGGTCGTACGTCACCGTCGCACGCGGTAAAAACTCTCGGTAGGTTTCATTAAAGTTCAAAGCCAAGGGACCTGCGGCACCATAGCGAATGCGTTCTTCCTCTTCATACCGTGCGCCGAGGGTGATGCTCATCGCGTCTGTTGCGTTGAACGTCGCCTCCCCATAAAGAGCGTTGTTTTCTGTTTCATCGACATAGTGGCCACCGCCAAAAAAGTCGATTGTCTCATGTTGGTCGGTGCGGAAAATATAGGCGGCGAGGAAACCAGATAGTTGATCTCCCGTATTGCCTACATTAATTCGAGGTTCAAAGACGATTTCATCACCGGTAATTTCCACGTTGCCTGTGCCGGCGGGAGTGCGCCGGATGGTGCGGAAATCTGTATAAGCAAGATAGGCTTGGAGCGATAGGAGGTCAGAAACGTCCCATGTCGTGTCCGAAATTATCGAGCCATTGCGCGACAAGAATGTCGGCTGCTCTGGGAACTTCGCATTTCCGTCCGAATAAGGCACGCCCACATATTCTGCTTGAGGAGAGCGACCCGTCACATGAGAGAAGGTGAGTAACGAACGCACATCCGGTGTTGGGGTAAAGAGCAACTTGCCCCGTAACGTCGTGTTGCGATAAAGGCCCGGATCTGCCTCTTCGGGATAGGCTGTAAATTCAACATCAGACTCATGACTTTGATAGTCAGCCGCCACCCGGAATGCCAGCACATCTTCAATCAGTGGACCAGAAACGACACCAGAGAAAACCCGTGTGTTTTGCCCGCCGCCAATGGCGCGCGCTTTGCTCTCCCACTCAAACGTCGGGTCTGCCGTTTTAATGGCCATGGTTCCCGCAATCGCATTGCGCCCTTGCAGGGTGCTTTGGGGACCGCGATAGATTTCAACTTGCTCCACATCCCACACGCTGGTGTTTTGAAACACAGCTTCATTGAACCCTAAGGTGCGACCATCCACTTGATAGCTGAAGCGCGGGCGTGTGCCTGCAAAAAAGGCGTTTGCGCCGGACGCAGGGCCAGTGCCATCTAGCCCGCGCACCGTTGGCGCATCGTTCCCCGGTTCAACCGATACAATGTTTGGAATACGCTCAAGCAGTTCATTCCCAGACGTGATGCCCTGCTCGGTGAGCTGCTCTTCGTCCGTTACCACTACACTGGAGGCTGTATATTTAAGGAGACGATCTGTTTTTTCAGCAGACACGGTGATGGCGTCTAGCCTCACCATCTCAGGCGCAGATGCCGCGTGTACCGTTTGGGCGGCGTCAGCTTTCTGTACGTCAGCCCCTTGCGTTCCGGCTTCTTGGGCCAGTGCCATTGATCCGCACATCGCCGATCCGCACATCGCAGACCCGAACATCACAGACACAGCTAATGCTGGCCGCGCAAAACTCATCTTGGATTTCATTGTACCCTCGTAAAACCCCGTGCTGGCTGCTTTGTGCCGTCGGGCGCACCGCAATACATCACTCGTTGCAGTTGATAATGATTACCAATTACCATAAGGTGACGCGGGTCCGCCACTCTGAAACAGGCGTAAAACCACCCCAAAAGCGGCGTATTGAGTAGGTAGAACAGATGGAATGGAGCGAACGGCGAGATCAATATCTCAAACGCATGAAGCAGTTTGAAGATGTCTCGCACTTGTCTTTATCCAACCCCACGGGGTCTATTCTCGTGCGTCATGGAGAATATGACGCGTTTGAAGGAGATGGACCGGGCATTCCCTATACGGTTTTGGGCATGTGCACCTCCGGCGGGGGGCGTACCCGGCGCGAGATGGGCAGCGGCACCCTTGACGACGTGTGGCGGCCAGGGCGTGTCGGATTAATTTTACCTGGCGGGGAAGCCTCCGGCTTTACCCCCACCATGG
This sequence comes from Parvibaculaceae bacterium, assembly GCA_029209985.1. Lineage (GTDB taxonomy): Bacteria > Pseudomonadota > Alphaproteobacteria > Parvibaculales > Parvibaculaceae > NORP139. The sequence goes on along the minus strand of JARGNZ010000012.1, from coordinate 8,520 downwards.
GCATCCTCAATGTAGCCTTTTGTTTGGATGAATTACCTGCGTGTCATGGGCGCAAACTCGCCTCCGACGACCTTGCCCAAGCCACCACCCGCTTATATGACGACCCGCTCGCCTCCTCGGTGATGACAGCCTTGCTGCATGATGCAGAGCTGCATGGCACCTCCACCGCCTTCTTCGAGCATGGGCTCTCTCTCATCATCCACCGCTTGGCAGAACTCGCACAACTTTCTCCCCAAAGCCCAGAAACCACTCCTAAAAACCATCGCCTGAGCCGCGCGCTCGATCTAATAGAAGAGAGTCTGGATACGGATCTTCGTGTTAAAGACCTTGCTCAAGCGGTCGCCCTAGACCCGCGCAGCTTTACCCGCGCCTTCAAGCAAGAAACAACTTACACGCCCTTTGCCTATATCACCCGGCGACGCATGGAAAAAGCCAAGCAACTGTTGCGCTCTGACATGTCGGTCACCGATGTTGCGTCCATGGTCGGCTACGCCAATCCCGCCAAATTCGCCGCCGCCTTCCGCCGCTGGGTTGGAAGCTCCCCTTCCGCGTGGAAGCGGCGACAATAGCTTATGCCCCCTTAAAGCTGAAACACTCTCCGTTATAAGTTCACGAAACCGGCCACAGCCGCCAATGTTTCCTCAGCCTGCAAAATACGGTTGTGGCCATATCCACTGGTCTTTACGACAGTTGCCTTGGGCCATATCCCGGCCAACACCTCAGCATCCGTATGCCTCACCATTGGGTCTTCTGTGTCATAAATTGCGAGTAGAGCTTTGTCAGTCTCTACTACAAAAGCTTCCCCTCCCACAAGAGAAGACCAACTCATTTCAAACTGGTCGGATAAAACCGCCTTCATATATCCAATCGACTCTTCAGGGGCCCCTGTCGCGCGCATCGATTCCAATGGTACGTAGGGGAAAAGGGGCGCACTGATAATAGCGTATTTTTCCGCGCTTATACCGTATAGCTCCCGGGCCCGCATCATCGCTAATGCCCCGGCGGAATGGCCGATGAGTGCATAGACGGGCGTCTTAATGTGGATGAAAAAATCTCGAGTGTCTCGAATAAAGGTGGAGAAACCAATCTTCTCAGGTTGAGATTCCCCATGCCCTCCTGCGTCGAAAAATAAGCATTGAAAACCTTTGGATGCTAAATGCCGCGCCAAGGTTGCCATTTGCACCCCCCGCCCCGAATAGCCGTGCACAAGAACGACTAGCGGCCCCTCTCCAATAGACCACGCTTTGCGGCTCCCATCTGGGCCAAAACAAAAACTGTCTACTCCCTTCAACAACGCCTCATCTTGTGGTCGAAGCGGCAAAACTTTTGCCTTACCCAATCCAGCGCTCAAGAACGCAACGAGGTCTAAAGCGTCATTGCTCGAGTGGTCTTTGATGGATCTTTTTTCAATTTTCTGTGAAGTCAAGCTCATTTTCTTCTCCAATAGGTTTGATCGTCGCACGGTTTCATGAGCAAATAGACCAATCAATATAATTTTGGAAATAAAATGGCCAGACAACAAAAACACCGGCAACCCATCATCAACGCAGCCGTAACGCTGTTTAGAAGACAGGGGTATGCCAGCACCGGATTGAACGAAATTGTTGACGCAAGCAATGCCCCCAAGGGATCGCTCTACTATTATTTTCCCGAGGGGAAAACCTCCATCGCCGTGGCTGCTGTCACAGAAGCTGGAGAACGCGTGGTCGAGACCCTTGAGCAATTATGCTCGAAAAGTCAGACCACTGCCGATCTAATCAAATCCCATGCGCGCCTTTTAGCTGGGTGGATGAAAAAATCAAATTATCGAGATGGATGCCCGATTACGACTGTTCTGCTTGAACTAGCTCCACAGGAGCGTTTGATCTCACAGGCCGGGCGTACTGCCTATAACGCACGTATTAATATCTTGTGCGCCAAACTCAAGGCTGATGGCTTCTCTCGAGAACACGCCAAATGCCTCGCCCAACTCTGCACCTCAGCCCTCCAAGGATCTCTCATTCAGGCACGAGTTGAGCGCAGCGGAAAACCAATTTTAACAACTGCGGATGAAATGGCGAAGATGCTGGAACTGATGCTATCGACAGAAAATAAAGGGGAAGAGTAAGCGACAGCTATGAAAGGCGGAGAACAGGTAACTCTCTATCGTTCTAGCCAATTCAAAATCGCCTCATTCGTTTCCTGTGGCTTTTCTTGCTGGATGCAATGGCCACACTCTAGGCTGACCACCTCAACATTGGGTACGAAATCGGCGAGCGTTTCAGACTTCGGAATCAAATCACGCACCCCGTAAATCATCAGTGTCGGTTTGTGAATGATTGGATTTGCATTTGCCAAAATGTGCCAATTGCGATCAAGGTTCCTGTACCAATTGATGCTACTCGTGAAGCCTGTTTTTTTGAAGGCCGTAACGAACACATCCAGCTCACTGTCACTCATCAGAGGCTCCCCACGCGGCGCTTGTGCTTTTGCCAGATTGATCATCATCATACCCGGCTCGGGCAGTGCCGCAGGCACGTTCTTGCGAAACATGTTGCGCAGAAATTGGGCTGTATTTTCATCTAACACGGCGTCTGCCATGCCCGGCTGTCGATTGAAATGCACAAAATAATAATCACTGCCTAGAAACTCTTCCATGAACTCTATCCAAGGTTTTTCAGTCCGCGCTTGGTACGGAAGGGCAAGGTTGATGATCTTGCTGACCCGCTCTGGATGCAACAAAGCCAAGCCCCACACAACACTCGCCCCCCAATCATGCCCGACAAAGGTTGCCTCCTTGTATCCGTAGTGCTCGAGAAGTGCGACGAGGTCCCCCGTCAAGTGCGCAATATCGTAGGCTGCGACATCGCTTGGGCAAGATGAATTGCCGTAGCCCCGTTGGTTGGGCACGATGACATGGTAGCCTGCTGCAGCAAGAATGGGCATTTGGTGGCGCCAAGAAAAGGCATGTTCTGGCCAACCATGGCAGAGAACGATCGGATTTCCCGCGTTTTCTCGGCCTGCTTCAAAGACTTCAAGCTCAACACCATTGACGGTGATCCGGGTGGGCTTGGGAAAATCGACACGGTTCAACATAAATATCTCCTTTAGACATGTTCAACCGTTACTTAATTTGTAATGGTGTCAAAATATGTCACCATTAAGTAGTTACTTCAAAAAATGAACATTCGCCTCCGACATGACACCATCGTGCGCAGCCTTCGGCGTAACGGCACCTCGACAGTTGCTGAGTTGGCGGCGGAAGTGGGTGCCTCTCGGCGCACGGTGTTACGGGACATTAGTGCATTGCGCGATGAGGGGTTTGTCATTCATTCAGAACCCGGACGCGGCGGCGGCCTACAACTCGACCCCCAATCGATTCAAACTACAGCCCAACTTTCGGTCGCAGAGGTATTTGCCCTTCTCATCAGCGTGGGGGCTATGAGGGCCGCTGGCAGTTTGCCTTTTTCAGGTCTTGCCGATGCCGGGCTTGCCAAAATAGAAAAAGCTCTGCCGTCGGACAAAGTCCAAGATCTGCGACGGTTTCTAGATTGCCTGTACGTTGGCCAACTTTCATCGCGGGTAGACATATCCGATATGGGAGAGATGGACCCCACCCTGTTGCCCGCCTTCGAAACAGCTTTTCTACAAAAACGAAAGCTGAGGTTCCAATACCGCGATGCAAGCGACACCATCACCAACCGACTTGTTGAACCGCAAGCCATGCTGATCCTGCCTCCCCTATGGTATTTGGTGGCTTGGGACCCGGCACGCACGGATTTCCGCCATTTTCGAATGGATCGGATCAGCGCCCCAGAATATGTTGAGGACACAACATTTCGACGCCGCCATGTCCCCTTCGAAGAGAATGTTCGCCCCATTAAACATGCACCCCGCTGACCCCGCCAACGCTCGACAGTACATATGGGACAACTATTTGTCCGTGCAGGATGAGATTTGAAGCATCCGTCTCTGCATTTTGAACGAGCGATTGCATATCGTTTCAACACGTAGAAATATTCGGACGGGGAAAATGGTGCATCGGGGAAAGTTCGAGTGCGGGGCCGCTATACCTTTAAATGTAGTTTAACTGGCACTCGTATTTGCCTATGATTTACTTGATAGCTAAACTGTCTGACAGGCAGCATAAAAGGACATGGAAATGATGAACTGGAACAAGCTGTTTTCAGCAAGCAGGTTAAATCGGCCAGGTTATGAGGAAGAGAAAGGACGAAACGCATATCAAAAAGATTTGGATAGGATTCATTTTTCTGGTTCTTTTCGAAGGTTAGCAAATAAAACTCAAGTTCATCCTATGGCGGAAAACGATCATATTCATAATCGATTAACCCATAGCATTGAGACGGGAAGTGTTGGTCGGTCTATTGGAACGATAGTCGGGGCTAAAGTATCTGAACGAGAGAACATAGGTAAAATAACGGTAGACGATTTTGGCTATGTTGTTCAGGCTGCTTGTTTAGCTCATGACATTGGTAATCCACCCTTTGGGCATTCTGGGGAAAAAGCTATAAGCCAATGGTTTTCAAATGAGTTCACAAATGAAAACAGCCTTTTTTCTAAGTTGCGAGTAGATCAGCAAAAAGAATTCAGTGAGTTTGAAGGTAATGCTCAGGGCTTTCGAATCTTAACTCAATTGGAGAACGAACACTTCAATGGTGGGCTCCAGCTCACTCATGCTGTTTTGGCGACATTTTCTAAATACCCCAGAGTTGCCCATTTACCCAGCACTACCCAAGATGATTACATCGGTGCAAAAAAGCATGGATACTTATTATCTGAAAAAAAATATTTCGATGATATCGCTAAGTCGGTAGGCTTGATAGAGCGAGGTGCGTCAAGTGAAGGTTACTGGTGCAGGCACCCACTTGCATTTTTAGTCGAGGCTGCCGATGATATTTGCTATAATATTGTGGATTTGGAAGATGCCGTATTATCACGTGATTTGAGTTTTGAAGAAGTAGAAACGCTACTTTGCCAGTTAATCGACAGCAAGCCAGCGTATAAAGAAAATCAAAATAATGCAGACAAAATTTCTTATTTGCGGGCACTTTCCATAGGTAACCTTGTTAAATGTAGCGCTGACGCATTCATGGATAATTATAAAGAAATCATGTCGGGCAATTATTCGAATAGCCTTATCGAGGACACAAAATACAAAGAAGTGGTTAAAGAGATGAAGGGCCTTTCATCAACTCGAATATTTACGGCTCAACGTAAAACCGAGTTAGAAATTGCTGGGCATCAGATCCTTTTTGGATTGCTCGACATATATAAAGAGATGCTTGAAGATTTAAAGCGATGTGATTGGCAGCCTTCTTTGTTGCCAAACTTTACAGCACAATTGATGCGTTACTCCAATATCGATTTTAATTCTGTGAATGATCTATACTCGGGAACCCAGCTTCTTACTGATTATATTTCAGGAATGACAGACAGGTATGCAGCTGAAACATACAGGAAGCTCTCTGGCAGAATTTAAGTGGGAAGTTTTTGCACAAAACTCTATCGCCTATCAATACCGTATTACTTAAAAAGTATTTTCTTCCAGTGCAATCAGGACAGAACTCTATTAAAAAATTCAGCAGTATGCGGAAGATTGACGAGTACGCTTATTTTTCCCTTATTCTTTGCCTGCTCCCGCCAATCTCAGCCCGATTATTAATTGAGCTGATAGGTCAGGGTTTTGAACGCAGCCACACCAAATAGAAGCCCAAGCAAGGCATCGACGGGGCGTCGGACCGAGAGGTAGAACCGCGCGGCTTTACCGGCACCTTCAATCAAAAATAATTTTCGCGACCCTTGCCTATGTCACCCGGCGGCGCATGGAAAAAGCTAAACAACTATTGAACACTGACATGTCGGCCACCGATGTCGCGGCCATGGTCGGCTACGCCAAATTCGCTATCGCCTTCCACTCCGCCGCTGGACCAGAATCTCCCCCTCAGCGCGGAAGCGACAGTTGTGAGAGCTGTTAAGTCAGAAATTGGCGACAGCAGGCGGGGTTTACAACCGTCTTAGGTTACAAACTCACAAGTTTATATTTTCCCATCATGTTGGAAATCTCTCAGACAGAAAAGACTGCATCTCGTGCACCGGGATCTCTTGGGATGAGTTTCCACTTCGCACATAAATTTTCTCGCGAGACTGTCCACTCTTATCTTTGACCGTTACCACTAACGGCTTCGTCACTGCTGGCTGGATATCAAGCTGACAAATTTCGACGTCATCGACCTCTGGGAATTGGATTTTTATTTTGTTGGTAACAAACACTCTCCCAAAACTCTCATGCAGTAAATTTCGCAGGTGAAGTTGAAATTTGTCCTGATTGGCGCCGCCGAGTGAGTGATAATCGCCTTCAAGCCCAAGCACTCCCCCATCATCTGCAACACCGATTAAAAGCGTACCGCCTTGACCATTGCCAAAAGCAGCGATTGTTTTAACAATCACTTCTTCAAGCTTCTTATTGGTCGTCTGCTCACGGAAATCCCAGCGCAATGACGATTTGAATTCTAGCTCCTCGCCCTCACCCTCAACGATCATTTCTTCGAGTGTGATAGCTGCTTCAGGCGGGGCTGTTTCCGTTATATCATTCAAAAATGCGTTCAATTGGCTGGCTAATTTCTTGCGTCGTGCTTGAAGAAAAGCTTCATAGTTGTTGATCTCCCAAAGCTCAGTATCTTCCGGCACGCTCTGCAGTTTTAGAGCATCCGGAAAATTGGATTTAACATCTGCGAGGTAGGCGCTTGCGTCCTTTGCCGACTTTCTTCTATTGGCAACCTGGGTAAGAATGGCCCGGTTCGTAAACTCTTGCGCCAGTGAATATTTGAGACGATTTTCTATGCCATACCCTTCTGCCTTGAGCTTCGAGTATGGGAAAATGTGATCATTCTCCAAGGTGTATTTTTTACCCATAGATTGGCGTAATGCCACACCTGTCGTGAAGCAAACCGCACCTTGGCTCTTCAAATACCAGCGCAACAATCCAAAGAGTGGGTGTGAAATTGATCGCCCAACAAATTCATCTGGCGTAATAACGAGTTGGCGTTCCTCCTTGATTACAGCCAAAAGCTCGTCAAACGGATTGGAAGACTCGCTAATAATGCGAAGGTCTCTATCCAACTTCTGAGGAAGCTGGCTTACATATCGCGTTCTAATTTGCGAATAGTAGAACCACTTTATCAACTTACGGATCTCAACGTCATTCAAATGCTCCCCATCTTTATCGAAGCAATAGACGACTATCGGAATAAGCGCATATACAGAATTGATTTCACTCGTGTGGTCGACGTAAGCATGCGAACGCATCAAACTCGCGACGTAATCCAGGACCTGTTCATCCAACAACTTCCATGCACTGCGTATACGCTCCTCGTTGTCTGCGTCGTGTAGTTTCTTCATGTCAGACCCGATATGGTAGAGACATCCAAGAAGGGCAAAAACCACGAAATCTAGTTTAAATACGAATCCTTCCTCGGCGAGCGCAGCAAGCTTACGCTTGAATATATCTCGCGCTTCAGGCCAATAACCTGAGATTTGCGCCAATGCCAATTCTGCGTCGGTGAGCGACACGCCACTTGCATTCACTTTATAGAAAATATCAATGGCTTCGCGAATGCTCGCCTTTGCAGGAATAGTTTGTTCAGGAAAATCGCGCTCCAGAATATTCTCTATCGCTCTTGTATTATCATCCAAAAGGTCATCACGATCACGGCTGACGATTTCACCTTTTGCCTCCAACTGCCGAACAATGTCCTTGGCCCGTACTTTTCGTTGAAAAATATCCGTCACATTTTGCCAACACGGGTCATTTTCCATCCGCGTTTTTGTGTAATAGGCAAGTTCTAAAGTTTCTAAATTTACGTGAAGGCCACGTGTATCGTTTAGAATTTCAGTTAAAGTGTAATACGGCGGTATTTCGCCACGCACCAACATATACAGTGTCGTGATACGCTGCTGACCATCCAAAAGAATACGGACAGCACCCTGCTTCTCGTCATATTTGTGTGGCCCCTTTAACTCAGGCGGATTGGCCGTCTCCCAAGTCAACATCGTTCCAGTCGGATACCCCTTGATGAGAGAATCAACAAGCTGTTTAGCATCATCGCGCTTCCATACGTATTCGCGCTGGAAGGCTGGAATAAACAGTTGAAGCTCGTCAATTTTTTCCAATGCATTGGAAATTTTCATTATGCTGATCCCTCAATTTTATAGCATTGAAACGCATCCCCGCAGCAAAGCACAGCCATTAGGTTTGGCGCCGACCCACACGTACTAGACTGGTTGCCTGACATCATGCAACCTCAATTTTTCGATAGCCAATCGTGCGAATAGAACAAGACGACACGCTCATTGTTATCCAAGATCATGAAAGGGTGACAGCACGGCCTTTCTAAAGAAGCCTGTGATATCGACCATCTGGCATCCACAATTGACACAGAAACCCATTTGTGTTGGGTCGTGACAAAATGCTGCGCTCTAAGACAAACTGCTTATTTGTTTTATCAACGAAAAACTTGAGAG
>JARGNZ010000011.1 GCA_029209985.1 Parvibaculaceae bacterium | reverse complement strand
AGCTGGTTAGAGCAGCGGAATCATAATCCGCGTGTCGGGGGTTCGAGTCCCTCCTTCGCTACCATTTTTCCATAAGTTATCGATTTTCTTATAAGCGCATGTTTCGGCACGCCTTTTGAACTCAAGCGGTGTATTTTAAGAATTAGAAAACACGGTGTATGGTCAATGGGTTAAGTCCTTGAAGACAGAGCTGTGAGCGGAAGCGTCTCGGTCCTTTTTGTGAGGTGTCGGGGGGATGCTATTTTATAATAGTGGACGCGTGATGAGTAAGGAAACAATGTCTAATTTCTCTGGACTACGTCATGACCTATGCTCTCTTGCGCCGGTTCCATCTTCTGAGTGGACGCGTGCTAGAGATATTTTTTCACCTGTGACCTTCGATAAGAATGAACTTTTTATCCAGCAAGGAACCAAGTCCGAGCGATTTGGCATTATTGCGGCGGGTGTGTTCCGCGTGTATTGCACAACGGCGGATGGGAATGAAAAGACGTTAGCTTTTCGGACCAAAGGCCAATTTATTGCTGTGTTCAGTCCCTATTTGGAAGGCAAAGATTGCTGGTACTCAGTTCAAGCTATCGGCAAGAGTTCTATATATGAAAGTACACTTGGTGCCATTCGATCATTTGCAAAAGGTCACGATTGTTGGGACAAGGTCTTTAGAAATTACCTGGTGCGCTTGTATGTTGAAAAGGAAGATCGGGAACGTTCGTTCTTGACGGAAGATGCCACCACTCGTTTTATTAAGTTCCGAGAGGCATTTCCTGCACTTGAGAAATTGGTGCCAGATTTTCACATTGCCTCATACTTGGGCATGTCACCCATCACATTGAGCCGAATCCATCGTTCATTGAATGAGGCAGAGTCAAGTAACATTGATCTGTAGCGAATGCTTCTTAACATAGGCTAATGATTTTCCTCCCCAAATGACGCTAGGCTGGTGCAAAGGGTATGCCCGCTGTTTATTCAGGGGCTATTGATTTTGCAGGGAGGGCGGTGCAATGCATACGGCGAAAACTAAATTTGAAACGCTGATTAAATGTGTGAAAATTTTTAATAACGGCGAGCAGCCGATTGTTGAAGATATTGGAATCTCTGGCGGGCGGATTGTGGCGCGTGGCAAAGACCTTGAGGCTTCAACTGCGGATCAAATTATTGATGGGTCTGGTTTGTGGGCGCTCCCGGGCATGTTCGATATCCATACTCATTACGACTTAGAATTAGAGGTGGCCCCCGCTCTTTCGGAATCTGTGCGTCATGGCACAACCTCTGTTGTTATTGCTAATTGTAGTCTTGGTCTTGCTTTTGGTGCGCAACGAAAAGGGGAGACCGACCCCATTGTTGATTGCTATGCGCGTGTGGAAAATATTCCCAAAGCAGTTTTGCGGGCATGTGCTGACAAAGTGACGTGGACGGACCCTGATGCTTATTTGAAGCATTTATCGCAAATCAATCTTGGGCCAAATGTGGTTACATTGATGCCGCATTCTATGCTGCGCATTGAAGTTATGGGCTTTGAAGATAGTATCTCACGTGATCCAACCACGGCTGAACTAACGTCTATGGCTGATACTCTGAGGGCTGGATTGAAGAGCGGGTATGCTGGGTTCTCCACCGATGCCCTGCCGTTTCATTATCTCGCAAATCAGCCAAATTGCGACAAAACCATTCCCACTCAATTTGCTAAATATCAAGAGCTTAAAGAGCTTACTCAAGTGGTACGAGAAGAGGGTAAAACCTGGCAGGCTACTCCGCCAAAGGACAGTGTCTTGGGGACGCTGAAGACCTTCTTTCTGACCAGTGGCCGGTTTCATGGACGTGCTTTACGCACGACAGTTGTGGCTGCTTTGGACATTGCAAATAATGGTTCGATTGCAACTCTAGCAAGGACGTTGGCAAAGCTATTGAATTCAAATTGGGTCAATGGCGACTTTCATATGCAGGCGCTCGGTGCGCCGTTCAAAACCTGGTCGGATGGCCCTATTACCCCGTTGGCTGAAGAAATACCTGCATTACGACGGTTGAATGAAACGGATCTTGAGGACCAGGGTGAGCGTATGCGCCTATTGAACGATCCTGAGTATATTGCTGAATTCAAAGAGATGTGGATGAAGGGAAAGCAGGGGTGGGGACGTGCACGCCTCCAGCGTATTTTGAAACGAGAGGAGTACGCTTTAACACGCGATTTGGCAGAGATGCATATTGATGTGTGTCCACAGGCATCATGGAGTGGCTTGAGCTTTCATACGATCTTAAAAAGGGTGGAGGCTGTTCAAGGGGGTCAGATACTCGATGACATGGAAAATGCTGAAAGACAGTTAATAACGGACGACTTCCTTTGGGTAGAAGATGAAGCTGACTTCGTCTTGCAGATGTTCCGTACCTTTGACACTGATATGAGTTGGTCAACTGTTACTGCTAACCGGAACCCAGACGTTGTGCGCGAGTTATTGATGGATCCGCTTTTGATTCCGGGTTTCAACGATAGTGGGGCCCATATCACCAATATGGCATTTTATGATGTGAATTTACGCAGTCTTAAAATCGCTCAACAAGGGGGCGATGGGGATGTCAGTTATATCGTCAAACGCTTGACGAAGGACGCGGCTGATTTGTTCCGTGTTGATGGCGGTACGATTTACGAAAATGATGTGGCTGACCTCGTGCTGATCGACCCCGTGGCTCTTTCAAATTATGATGGTGAGGCTCAAATTCAGCGCATTTTCCGTCAAGATTATCAGCACGATCAATTGGTCAATCGATCTGAGGGGGTTGTTCCTTTGGTTATGATTGGTGGCAAAGTTGCTTGGCGAGGTGACGAGCTTTCGGCTGCCTTAGGTGAGGAACCGTTTGGCCGTTTGCTAAAGCCCGTGCCTCCTGTTGAAAACGTCGGATGAGTGAGGCTCTTCCTTCCGACGAGGTTTATTTTCATTTAGATGTTGAGCGCGGCAAGAACGGCTTCGACGATGGCTTGTTCACGTGGTTGCTTGGTTATGGTGTCGGCCATGGGCACAAAATTTCCGTCTAGGCGCATGGATACATAGCCGTGTGCGAGTGACCAGAGGGCGACGGCTGATGTGTGTTTGTCGTAGCGCTTTTTGCGTGTGGAACGCTCAAGGGTGGCGACAAGCTTGTCGTAAATTGTGTCCATTGCCTGTTGTAGAGCCTCATCTTGGTTGTTGACGAGGTCGCGCCGCCATAAAAGCCTGTATCTGTTTGGGTGTTCTAGGCCGTAGGCGATGAGGGCGTTGATAAAGCTGCTGACCTTCTCGACAGGCTTGCCTTGTGTTTTCTCAGTTTGTTTTTCTATGACAGCGTCCAACTCCTGAAAAAGCTGGGTTGCGACGGCTGTGAGAAGCGCTGTGCGGTCTTTGAAATGATTGACGGGGGCAGCATGCGATACACCCGCAAGCCGTGCGACTTCGCGAATTGTAATGGCATCCGGCCCAGCCTTATCCAATACCTTTAAGGCGGCAGCGAGAAGGGCCTTCCGCAAATTTCCATGGTGATAGGGCGCACGTTTTCGATTCGTCATAAGGCATTCTACATTGCTCGGGCCTCAAGTAAATTGACAACGTCAATTTCATGCCTATATATAGACAGCGTCAATATATAGGAGAGAGTCATGCCGCTTAAAATCTTTGTTACGCTTAATGCCTTCATTTTTGTTGTTGTCTTGCCGGTTCTTGAAATTGGTCCCAGTCATGTGTTCAATCAAGATTGGCCGGGACACGCGCGGCTGCATGAGGTGTGGCAGTTGCTGTCCAACGCGACCTTCGCTCTATTTTCTGTTTGGCTGGTGTGGTGGCAGGGCAAGCCTTTGTATGCGGCCTTTATTTCGCTGGTATTGAGCGGTTCTTTTTTGATCGCCTATTTTGTCCGGGGGACTTACGGGGGCACGATGACGCATTCCGATGGCAGTGAGTTGCTGCTTTACGGTGTAAACCCAGCATTTGGATTGTTGCTCGCTCTTTCCATTGGCTTGATATTTTTTGGCGTGCGCCAGTATCAAAAACAACTTCAATAATTCTGTTCCGGGATCTTTTTAGCAGAATTCTGTGAACTACTATAATGTTATCCCTAAGGGACTGCGGTCTTTTGCCATTGTCAGCTACGTATATTGAAATGAAGTATTTGGTTTGAGGATATCGTAAATGCTACGACGGACTGTCAGTTATGTAAGATAGATTTATGGAGTCGTGATTAATTACCAAAGGTGCAGTCTAAATGTGGGATTGGTTGTCAAATAATGTCCTTGGACCATTCTTAATCGTTAGCCTCTTGGGAGGAGGGGGCTTGCTTTTTCGCGAGGGTATTCTCAAGTACTTATCCTCCTCAATTGATGCGCGACTTTCAAAGGAAATAGAGGAAATTAAATCTAAGTTGCGCACAGATGAGCAGGAGGCGGCGGCTCGGTTAGTTTCTCAAGGAAAGGAACTCGAGCGTATTGGAAACTTTATGTCAAGCATGCAGCGAGACCGTAATGCTGCGCTATTGAATAGAAAAATTGAAGCCGCGGAAACTGTTTTGAGGATCTGTGCATTAGCTGCCAAGCTGACGGTAGTCGTAGAGATTCTGAAAACCCTTAAAATTCCAGAGCTCCTCAATGCCGAGGTTGACACTGAGTTATTTTCATCGCTTGCGGAGGGGTTGAAGGTTGATGAAATACTGGAGGAGATTAAATGTGCGGACACAGCGCTGGTAGAGCTTTATCTAAGCGAGAAGTCGTTATCTTATTATAATGTTTATGTTTTTGTTTGTTCGCATGCTGCGATAACATTGAAGATGTTGGGATCTAGAATTTTGAAGAAAAATGTTTTCAAAGAGGGAGCGATACAAAGGGAAGTCCTTAAAGTGTTGCCAGAATACAAGAATGGGTTTGATGAACTTGGCGAAACTTACGGATATTATTTGGTAAATGATATTCGTCTGCAAATGGTGCAAGCACTAAGAGCTGATATCGACGGAGACTCATCGTCTGCAATTCAATTGGAAGTCTCAGCACGTACAGTTCAAGCCGAGGCAAGACGTAGGATACGCGAAGCTGGGATACCTGACAAATTGGTAAATAATGATCAAGATGTTTCGCCCATTCCTACCGTATGAGATGATTAGTTATGTGCATATGACTTACTATCTTGTCCTAATTGTTCAGAGCTGTGCGCGTAGCCTTTTAAACGGCAATGTCTTCCCCATATTGTGTATTAACTCACACTCAATATAGAGAGTGGTTACTTCAGCTCATCGACGATGTCGGAGATGCGGGAGAAGAAGTGTAGGCCTTGGTTGATTTCTTCTGGGGTCATCGTTTCTATGATGCGCCGAATGAAGGCGTCACCACGGCCAATCATCGCTTCGACATGCGCTTCTCCGGCGGGCGATAGGGTGACGGTTTTTTCCCGGCCTGAGTGTGCGGATTCTTCTTGGGTCAGCAGGTTCAAGGGGGCGGTTGCCATGGCGCGCAGGGCTTTGGTGATGGCGGCGCTGGATACATCAAACCAGAGGCGCAAATGTTGCTCAATGTCTTTGCGGCTCATGTGGGTGCCGTTTGTGCCCTCGGAATGGATCAACCATAAAATTGCGACTTGATGGCGTCCCAATTCGTCGCCCCGCATTGCGTCTTCCACACGCACGCCGGCCTTATAATGGATCGGATAGTAAAATTCGAGAAAGCGAGTTGCGGCGTCTTTGGGGGCGGCGATTTTTTTTGCGGCTTTCTTTTTTGCAGGGACAACACGTTTTTTTGAGGCCGACATTGAGGAAACTCCTTGGAAAACTCCGACTGAGTTTAAGCTGTGGGGTGAGGCGTGTCTGTATAAATGCCATAAAATAATTATTTATCTTGTAAACTGTTTCTTTTGTGAATTAAATAGCCTTCGTCTTTTAGGGAGGGAACGATGGCTACAAATTCAGTTGAGAGTGCTGTTGCACGGTTAACGGCTGCTTCTACAATTTCAGACCCCTACGGGCTTTATGATGAGCTGCGGCCTGTCAGTCCGGTTGCGGGTTATAAAGATTATCCGCCGGGCACTGTGCCGGGACAGGATGAGCCTGTATCGGCATGGGTTTTTCTGTCGTATGAGGATGTCTCTAAGGCGTCGCGGAACCACCATGTCTTTTCGTCGCGCGATCCGTTGCAGGAGGCGTCTTCGGCGCCGACGTTGATGTTGGTCAACCACGACAATCCTGTGCATGACCGGTTTCGCAATATTGTTGCGATGGCCTTTTCGCGCCCCCGCATTGAAAAAGAAGCAGGGGCCGTGGCGGCGATTGTTGATGATCTATTGGCCAAACTGACCCCGCAAAATGGGTGTGACGTTGATGTGATGGAGGAGATTGCGTCGGTGCTGCCTGCGCGGGTGATGGTGCATATGTTGGGCTTGCCTGCTGAGGATGCAGACCGGTTTCGCCATTGGGCGACGGCCTTTATGCTATCGGCGGACCTAACGGCCCAAGAGCGCCAAGCCAGCAATGAAGACCTTGCGGCGTATTTCATCGACAAAGTATCAACGATGGCAGGCGCACTTGCGGCGGGCGAGGCGGTGCCAGATTGTTTGATCCGCGCGTTGATTGAGGCGGAAGCGGACGGCGAGAAGTTGACCATTGAAGAGGTGATCCGCTTTTGCATTACGTTGGTGGTCGCGGGGGCGGAAACGACGACATTCCTCATTGGCAATTTGCTTTACAATTTGGCGACGTTGCCCGCTGAGGCGGCACGGGTGCGGGCTGATCCTGCTTTGATCCCGAAATTTATCGATGAAACTCTGCGCCATTCTGGACCGCCGCAACGGCTGTTCCGCATTGCATTGGAAGATGTGCGCGTGGGAGATGCCTCGATCAAAGAGGGGGATTGGGTGGCGTTGTTCTTCGGCGCGGCTAATCACGATGCCGCCATGTTCCCGGACCCGCATCGGTTTGATATGGACCGCCCCAACCTCAACAAACAATTGACGCTGGGCGTGGGCATTCACCATTGCCTTGGTTCTGCCTTAGCTAAGCTTGAAGCGCGGGTGTTGATGGAACGTGTGCTGGCGCGCGGGGATGACATTAGTTTGGGCGGCGCGTTTCCCGTGCCCCAAACAGCCAGTCTGCTCAACCATGGTTTTGAGCGTTTAACCCTGCGATTTACCCAAGACTTAGAAGGAGCTGCCTCATGAGTGCTGCCAACATTGAAGCCACCCAAGCCCTGTTCACCGCTTTTGGGGCGGGCGACATTCCGGGCATTCTGGCCTACCTCAATGATGATATTCGGATTGAGTTTTACGGCCCATCCAACATTATCCCCTATGCCGGATTTTATGATGGCATGGACGCGGCTCGTCGTTTTTTTGAAACCGTGTTGTCATCCGTCGACATTCACGTGTTTGATGCAGAAGAATTCCTCAGCGACGGCGACAAGGTGGTCGTTACCGGCGTCCTCCACCTCACCGCCAAGTCCACAGGCCGCGATATCAAATCCGACTTCGTGCATGTCATCACCATGAAAGACGGCAAATGGTCCAAGTTCCGCGACTTCATGAACACGCATGAAGCTGTGTTGGCGTTTGGAGGGAGCTAACATTTGGTAACATTTTGAGTTGTTTGGAAACGAGAAAAGCGCCCCACTGGGAGGCGCTTTTTTCTTGGGCGATGGGTCGCCGAATGGGAGGGGAGGTTACCCGACAAAAGCCCGTTCGATGACGAACTCGGCGGGGGCGTTGTTGGCGCCTTCTTTGAGGCCGTGGGCTTCCATGAGGTCTTTGAGCTCGTTGGTCATGTCGATGGAGCCGCAGATCATGGCGCGGTCTGTCTCGGGGTTGAGTTTGGGCACGCCCATGTCGTTGAACAGTTCTTCGTTGCGGATGAGGTCTGTGATGCGGCCCATTTTTTCATAATCTTCTTGGGTGCATGTGTTGTAGAGGCGCAATTTGCCTTGGGCCATTTCGCCGATCAGTGGATCGTTGATCAGGTTGTTGATGATCTCTTTTGAGTATTGCAGCTCAGCGACTTCACGGCAGCTATGGGTGACGATGATTTCGTCGAAGCGCTCGTATGTTTCGGGGTCGCGGGTCAAGCTGGAGAAGGGCGCAAAGCCTGTGCCGGTGGAGAACATGTAGAGGCGTTTACCGGGCAACAGGGCGTCGAGGACAAGGGTGCCCACGGGTTTTTTGCCGAGCAGCACTTTGTCGCCGGGTTTGATTTTTTGCAGCTCTGAGGTGAGCGGGCCGTCTGGCACTTTGATGGAATAGAATTCCAACTCTTCGTCCCAATTGGGGGAGGCGATGGAGTAGGCCCGCAGGATCGGTTTGCCTTCTGCTTTGGGCAGGCCGATCATGATAAATTCACCAGAGCGGAAGCGGAAAGCTTGTGGGCGGGTGATGCGGAATTTGAACAGCCGATCCGTGTAATGCTCCACAGAGAGGACGGTTTCCTCTGTTGGGGCATTCGGGTTTACTTTTTTCGGCTTGGCTTGTGTAGCTGCGTCCATAACACTCGGCTCCGTTCGGCTTATCGTCGGTCAACTTTTGGCGGCTCAACTTCGTGCGTCCAAGTACCTAATCAGCCTTCAAGAGTCAAGGGTATCTGATAGTCGTTCTTAACTGTAACAGGCGGACGCAGAACCTATAAAGCGCCCCTCGTTGGTGCGCTTGGCTCGTTGGAGATTATATAGGGGCTTTTGGCAGGCTTGATAAGGGCCGAATGGCAAATCGGGGCGAAACGCGACAAATGGTGCGTGTGAGGTATGAAAAACTGGGTTTTCGGAGAGCGGGCGCGCTGTTGGGCATGAAAAAGCCCCGGTTGCTGGCGAGCAACCGGGGCTTTCGTATAACCGTTTGGCTTAAAGCTTAGCTGAACTGGTTCATTGTGTTGTCTTCGCCAGATGCTTTCAGCGCTGCATCGCCTGCGAAGTATTCTTTGTGGTCATCGCCCATGTCAGAGCCGGCCATGTTTTGGTGCTTAACGCACGCGATGGACTGGCGGATCTCTTTACGCTGAACGCCGGCTACGTAGCCGAGCATGCCTTGCTCACCGAAGTATTCTTTAGCCAAGTTGTCAGTAGACAGGGCTGCAGTGTGGTAAGTCGGCAAGGTGATCAGGTGGTGGAAGATGCCTGAACGCTTGGAGCTGTCAGCTTGGAAGGTACGGATTTTTTCGTCCGCAGCCGCACCAAGTACGCTGTCGTCGTATTCAGCGTTCATCAAAGCAGTACGATCATAAGCTGATACGTCTTTGCCTTCAGCTGCCCATTCATCGAACACTTGCTGACGGAAGTTCAGTGTCCAGTTGAAGGATGGGGAGTTGTTGTAAACGAGCTTGGCGTTTGGAACAACTTCACGGATCCGGTCAACCATGCCAGCGATTTGCTCAACGTGTGGTTTCTCAGTTTCGATCCAGAGCAAGTCTGCACCGTTTTGCAAGGATGCGATGCAATCCATTACGCAGCGGTCTTCGCCGGTGCCAGCTTTGAACTGGAACAAGTTGGAAGCCAAACGCTTAGGACGCTGCAATTTGCCATCGCGTGTGATGATAACGTCGCCGTCTTTGATGTCGGCTGGGTTTACATCTTCGCAATCGAGGAATGAGTTGTACTGCTCGCCCAAATCGCCAGGCTCTTTGCTGATCGCGATTTGTTTGGTCAGGCCAGCGCCCAAGCTATCGGTACGTGTTACCACGATGCCGTTGTCGATGCCCATTTCAAGGAAAGCGTAACGACAAGCGCGTACTTTTGCCAAGAAGTCTTCGTGAGGCACAGTTACTTTACCGTCTTGGTGGCCGCACTGTTTTTCGTCTGACACTTGGTTTTCGATTTGAAGGGCACATGCGCCAGCTTCAATCATTTTCTTCGCAAGCAAGTAAGTCGCTTCAGCGTTACCGAAACCAGCGTCAATGTCGGCGATGATTGGCACAACATGTGTTTGGTGGTTTTCGATGCTGCTCATGATTTCAGCAGCTTTAGCTTTGTCACCAGCTTCGTTTGCAGCGTCAAGGTCGCGGAACATGCCGCCCAATTCGCGTGCATCTGCTTGGCGCAAGAATGTGTAAAGCTCTTCGATCAATGCAGGCACGGATGTTTTTTCGTGCATGGATTGGTCAGGAAGGGGGCCGAACTCAGAGCGCAGCGCTGCAACCATCCAACCAGAAAGGTAGAGGTAGCGGCCTTTTGTGTCGCCGAAATGTTTCTTGATAGAAATCATTTTTTGTTGGCCGATGAAACCGTGCCAGCAACCCAAAGACTGAGTGTAGTTGGATGGGTCTGCGTCGTAAGCAGCCATGTCGTTGCGCATGATGTCGGCAGTGTATTGTGCGATTTCCAAACCGGTTTTGAAGCGGTTCTGCGCGCGCATACGAGCTACTGATTCTGCGTTGATGCCGTCCCAAGTGCCGTTGTTGCTCTTGATGAGAGAGCCGACTTCGGTGATGTCGCTTTTATATGACATAACTCTGGTTCCTTAAATTGTCCGATGGCCGTAAGGCCTCT
Source organism: Parvibaculaceae bacterium (assembly GCA_029209985.1). GTDB lineage: Bacteria > Pseudomonadota > Alphaproteobacteria > Parvibaculales > Parvibaculaceae > NORP139. Next base: position 91,588 of record JARGNZ010000011.1, on the reverse strand, counting down.
GTGGATGCAATACGAGCCGACCCAGATAAGGCCGGTGTGTTGACTTGAGGGTGATTTAGCACTGGCGAGCGGGCTTGTGCAGGGGCAATAAGGTGGACTTGTAAAGCTTTACAAGCTATATTTGTAAAGCTGTAAAGTTTTTCTAAGTTGTGTCACAATTGCACAAAATCATTGCAATTTTCCGCAGATTTCTGCGATAAAATTCTCAAAGGACCTAGACTCATGGCAAAAGATCGCGCGCTGTATATCGGCCCTAGGTTGCGTCGGTTGCGGCGGGAGTTGGGGCTTACGCAGGCGGCGATGGCGGGGGATTTGGAGATTTCCCCGTCCTATATTGCTTTGTTGGAGCGTAATCAGCGGCCCTTGACGGCGGACCTGTTGTTACGGTTGGCCAATGCCTACCAAATTGATCTCAATACCTTTGCCGGAGATAGCAGTGATGAGACCTCCAGCCGGATGAAGGCCGTGCTCAGTGATCCGTTGTTTACGGACCTTGATTTGGCCCCGATGGAGGCTGAAGAGGCGGCGAGTGGGTTTCCGGCGGTCACAGAGGCCTTTTTGCGACTTTATACGGCCTATCAGGAGGGGCAGCTCGCGATTGCCGACCAGGGGGGCGAGCGCATGGCGACGATTGACCCGGTGGCAGAGGCGCAGCGGTTTTTGGAGGCGCGGCGTAATTCATTTCCCAATATTGATGGGGAAGCGGAGAAGCTGATTGCGGCGATGGATGGGTTTGAAAACCTTCCGGCCTATTTTGCGGATCGTCATAACCTACATATTCGTCGGTTGCCTGTGGATGTGATGGTGGGGGCGATGCGTCGCTTGGACCGTCACCGCAATGAGATTGTGCTGGATGAAACGCTGGACCGGGCCAGTGAGAATTTTCAGTTGGCGTTGCAGTTGGTTTATTTGGAACTGGGCACGGTGATTGATGGGTATTTGCAGGAAAGTAGTTTTGTCACGGAAAATGGCAAACGCTTGACCCGGCGGGCGCTGGCGAATTATTCGGCGGCGGCTTTGTTGATGCCGTATCGGCCCTTTTTGAAGTCTGCTGAAATGCATTTTTATGATGTGGAAGCCTTGGCACGTCAGTTCGGCACAAGTTTTGAGCAGACTGCGCACCGGCTTACAACATTGCAAAATCCGGGGCGGGAAGGGGTGCCGTTCTTCTTCATTCGGGTGGACCCGGCGGGCAATGTGTCTAAACGGTTGGACTCGGCAGGCTTTCCCTTTGCGCGGCATGGGGGCTCTTGTCCGCTTTGGTCAGTACACGAAGCATTTCAAAGCCCGCGCCGCATTATCACCCAATGGGTCGAATTGCCTGATGGAGAGAAGTTCTTTTCCATCGCGCGCACGGTGACAGCTGGCGGTGGCTCTTACGGTGCGCCGCGCGTGGAGCGGGCAATTGCGCTGGGATGTGCTGAAAAACATACGAAGCGGTTGATCTATTCCAAGGATTTGGATTTGGACCGATTGACCCCAACACCCATCGGCGTCACCTGCCGCTTGTGTCACCGCACAAAATGCACCGCGCGGTCAGCCGTGCCGATCGGGCGGGACGTGCTGCGCGAAGACTACCGCCGCACGGTCGCCCCCTTTGGGTTTTCGGATGGGTAGTCATTACGACATTAGATCGAACTAACTTTTAACAGCAAGCTTCAGCCGATCGTATTTGATTTTATTGGTTGGGTTGCAATGCGCGATGGGGCCGCGCAGCGTGTTGAGTTGATTCATTAGGGTGCTGACAGCTGTCTTTGATTGGAAAACAGGTTCGAATAAGTGCCAATTGTTTATTATGAGTTGGGAAAGCTCGCCAAAGGTGGTGTCGTCGATTGGATTCTCAGACCTAATCGTTGCGACGCTTTCCATTTCTTTTTTTGTCGACTTTTTACTTCATTTCTAATGCCAGTTGACACTAGTTCACTGTCCCAGCAATTGACTCCTTCTGATGATTCCTCCATTGCGTCCATGACTAGTCGGCGGATAGAATTTTCAAGGCAATAAAATATTTCATAAAGCTCAGACATTCTTGCGGCTTCAGTTCGTAAAGACGTCTCGAATTGTTTGTAATCAGAAATTTTCTATAGCTCTCAGTGACTGAGCTGTCTGAGTTTGCCATTCCCATTTTTTTCAAAAAAGAAGTTATTTGATCACCAGATCCACCACGTATTTTGAGTATGGTTTTAACAAAATCTTGACTTACTTTGTCTGGGACACTTGCCTTCCTTATTTCTTGAAGTGCTTTGGAAATATTCCCAGGAGCGCTGACGTATGGAAGTGACGTGGGATATCTCCGATAAAATTAATATTTCAAATTAATTATGATATACGAATTTCATTAAATGAGAGCATGATGTTTGAGTTGCGTCTCAAGAATGCATAAACAATAAGGTAAATGCACCATATTATAAATAAAATATACTATTTTGATTTTTTTTGAGCTAGCCTTTTCTGAGTGCCGTGGTGGCATGTGCGTTTTTCAAAAATATGGAGGCGAAATGGCTAGCAATTGTATTCGGCTTGATAAAGCTTTGAAACTTAACACGGCACAAATAGCCAAGGTTTGCCTTGTTCTTTTTGGCATGGCTGTTTTCGTTGCGGCATGTGCAAGCCCTTCCTCAACACCTCCTGAGAGGGCAGAGCGGCATGTGCCTCTTCCAACGGCGGCGCAATTAGATGCCGACGTAGCAGACCCCATGCCGACGGTGGCCAATTGGCAGCGGCGATTGGGTGACTTTGCGGAGACGCAACGAGCGGGCATAGATAGTTTTGAATGGTGGCAACCGGTTAAAGGGTCTTTTCGGAAAGTGGATGACAGCAACCGCGAGGCTATAAAAATCACAGATTATAAAGGGTGGTACGGATGCGGGATGGCGCAACCAGTGGATGCGTCAGGCGGGGTCAAACCGCCGAAAATGCCGGTCGCGGGTGTTTTCCGGAATAACAAGTTGCTGGCACAGCTTTATTGGGATGACGAGGCTTTGGAAGTTTGCCGCCTGTTGCCCAGCTTTGTTGCCACAGGGACAAAAGAGACATTTTCTAAAACTGGCTTTAGTGCTCAAGATTATGTGCCGCCGATCATTGATGATGCAGCGTCTAATGTAAAATCTAAGAGTGTCCATAGTCATATGGATATGGACCTTTCTAACAGTACTTTTGAAGTCGTAAAGTCTTACGACCTTCAACGCGAATTGTGCCGTTGGAATGTTGTAACCACCCAGACAGGTTATTTGGAACTGTGTCGCGCTAATAACCTTGCGTTGCCGTTTGCCGTTCAGCGACTGAGTGACTTTAAGCGCGGGATGCGGGCGCGGGGGGTGTTTGGTATTGAAGGTCAGGCTGATCCGCGTGTTCAGCGACGCACCTTTTCTACGGGGCCGGGGCTTTATGCTCAGATGAGTCATCAAGGACAGAATTGTGTGTCCTTCATGATCAACACAGGCGTTAAGACGATGATCCAGGGGTCAAAGCCAGCGACGAGAAGTCTTTTTGCGGGAATGCATTGTGGGCCGACTTATGGAGATGATGCAACCAAACGCCTTCTATCGGAAATTGATCAAGTGAGGATTAGCAGGTAGCGGTTTGTGCTCCTTGCCCTTCGGTCAGGAACCGTGCGATAGGCACGCTATCTTTTAGCGGGTTGACACACGACTTGACTTTTTCCCGCAACTCTCCGCCAATAAGCGAAAATATGGGGGAGATGAATGTGGCTGAGACGGATAGGCGGGGAGATCGGAAGGGATATTGGCGGGCGACGTTGAAGCTTACGCTTTCTCTTCTGGGGGTGTGGTTCTTGGTTTCCTATGGGGCGGGGATTCTTTTTCAAGAATATCTGGATCAATTTTCCATTGGCGGGGCGCCTTTGGGGTTTTGGTTTGCCCAACAAGGTTCCATCTATGTCTTTGTTGTTCTGATTTTTGTGTACTGCTTTGCCATGAACCGGCTTGAGCGCATTTACGGCGTGGAGGGCTGATCATGGACAGTGCATTTGGGGACCAAACCTTCTGGAGCTATCTGTTTGTTGCTGTGACCTTTGCCATGTATATCGGCATTGCTGTGTGGGCACGGGCGGGGTCTACGGACGATTTTTATGTTGCCGGGCATGATGTGCATCCCGTTGTGAACGGGATGGCAACAGCGGCTGACTGGATGTCGGCGGCGTCCTTTTTGTCGATGGCTGGATTGATCGCCTTTTTAGGCTATGGGGGATCTGTCTATTTAATGGGTTGGACGGGGGGCTATGTGTTGCTCGCCTTGTTGCTGGCGCCATTTTTGCGGGAATTTGGAAAGTTTACGGTGCCCGACTTTGTGGGCGATCGGTACTATTCGACGTTCGCGCGCATCGTGGCTGTTGTGTGCGCGTTGTTTGTTTCCTTCACTTATATTGCGGGGCAAATGAAAGGGGTCGGCGTTGCTTTCTCCGGCTTCCTTGGTGTGCCCTTTGAGTGGGGCATTGGGATCGGCATGGTCATTGTGTTCTTCTATGCGGTGCTTGGCGGCATGAAGGGAGTGACCTATACGCAGGTGGCGCAATATTGCGTGCTTATTTTTGCTTACACCGTTCCGGCCATTTTTATTTCGTTGATCATCACCGACAATCCGGTGCCGCAACTTGGCTTTATCTCCAACGCGGCAGGCGAAGACATTTCAATGTTGGACAAATTAAATGGTGTCGTGCGCGACTTAGGGTTCTTGGAATATACGTCCACCAGTAAATCCATGTTCGACATTTTCTGTATCACCGCTGCCTTGATGTTTGGTACGGCTGGCTTGCCGCATGTCATCATTCGTTTCTTTACGGTGCCGAGTGCCAAAGCCGCGCGGGTGTCGGCTGGTTGGGCCTTGCTCTTTATTGCGCTGCTTTACACAACGGCTCCAGCGGTGGGGGCTTTTGCGCGGTTGAACTTTATCGACACGGTCAATGAAGCGACTTATGTGAGCGGCGATGATTATGCGTCAGCGGCGCAGGCGATTGAGGCCGAGGGCGGCATGCCCATTCCTCAATGGTTTAAGTCTTGGGAGCAAACGGGACTGCTCTCGTTTGAAGACAAAAACGGGGACGGAAAAATGCAGGTGAGGGGACCGCAGGCCCCTGACGGTTTGGAAAACGAAGTGATTGCCAATCGAGATATTTTTGTCTTGGCTAATCCTGAGATCGCTCAACTACCCGGTTGGGTGATTGGGCTTGTGGTTGCCGGTGGTTTGGCGGCTGCTCTGTCCACGGCGGCGGGTTTGTTGATGGTCATCTCATCGGCGATTAGCCATGATTTGTGCCGGCGGACATTATTCAAAAACATGAGCGATACGACAGAGTTGCGTGTCGCGCGTGCATCAGCGGCAGGGGCGGTTTTGGCGGCTGGGTTGTTGGGGCTGTTTGCGTCTCAACTTGGGTTTGTGGCTCAGGTGGTCGCCTTTGCCTTTGGCTTGGCGGCGGCGTCCCTCTTTCCGATTATCCTGCTCGGTATTTTCTGGAAACGGATGAACAAGGAGGGAGCTATTTCTTCCATGTTGGTTGGACTGATTTCGACCTTTGCCTACATCTATTATTTCAAATTTGGCGGTGGCGTTCCGGCAGATTATTGGCTGGGTGTTTCGCCTGAGGGTATTGGATTTGTCTTTATGTGGGTGTCGATGGCTGTTGGCATTATTGTGGCCCTTATGACGCCCACGCCGCCGCAAGATATTCAGGACTTGGTGGACGACATTCGTGTGCCGGGAACGCGGCGGGCGCACGGTGTGGCGGATGCAGGGATGGGGCCGGTGAGTGTTAGCCGGGAAATGTAAACCTGTTAAAATGCGTAGTTATGGTCAGTATTATTTGACAGATAGGTAAAAGGTGGTAATTTCTGCGCCTGTTCCTCTGGAGGGGCATAGGCGAGACTTGTGGGAGACCGACCGATGTATAGTTTAACTGAGCGATACCGCACTCTTTTGGTTCTCAATGGAGTTGGGTTGTTGATCTCCTCGGCGTTGTCGGGGTGGCTTTATTTCTTTCATTTGCTGGGAGAAATAGACCTGTGGCCGATTTTGAACCATATCGAGTTTACAATTGGTGGAGACCCTCGTGCGTGGAATATGGCGCATTTGGAAGGCATCACTCAGGGGCTTATGTTGATGGGGATTGCCGCCTGTGCGCCCTTTATCAAATTGAGTGCGCGACTGGCGCGTGTGTTGTTCTATGCGGCCCTTATCACCGGTTGGTTGTTCACATTGCCAGCCATTGCCAATGCTGTTTTTGATACACGGGGCCTCTCTTTTGATGGCGGTCCCTTTGGTGGGGGACTGGCGAATAGTTTGATCTACCTCTCTGGTTGGCCCCCGATTATGGCGGTTCATGTGTTGTTTGGGCTTTTGTTTTACGGGGTTTGGACGCACTACAAATCGTTGAGCGCGGCGGATGAGGTGGCGTCATGAGCGGGCAAACAGTGCGGGGACGTGACGGCGGGCGGCCTATGCTGATCCGCAAGATTCCTTTTGCATACGTGGATTCTATTGAGCCAATTTGGAACCCCAAGAAGCCAGAGTGGAGCCATATGGTCAATGGCGCTTCTCTTACGATGCCTTACTTGGAACCCTTTCTCATCAAGACTGTGCGTGAAGCGATGATGCAGTTGACGGATGAGGGGCTCAAAGCAGATGCGCGTGGTTTTATTGGTCAAGAAGGCCAACACTATATGAATCACCAGCGCTACAATGATACGCTGAAGCGCAAAGGTTATACCGACCTCAGCGACGTTGAAGCTGAGATGACCGAAGACTACAAACGGCTGCAGGGCAAGAGTTTGCGCTGGCGGTTGGCCTATACGGCCGGTTTCGAGACCATGACAATGGGCATTACTGAATGGTTGATTAGTGCTCGTAAAGATTTGTTTGTGGATGCCGACCCTGTCGTTACTTCGTTGGTTTTGTGGCATATGGTTGAAGAGACAGAACATAAAACAGTGGCGTTTGAGCTGTATCAAGAATTGTTCGGCAACTATTTTGCGCGCCTTGTTGGGCTTGTATATGCCACTTATCACATCAGTAAATTTAGCCGCCGTGCCTATAAGCGCATGATGAAACGTGATGGAACATGGGGCAGTTTACGGTGCCGTTTCCGCTTGTGGGCTATGGTCGCAAAATTTGGCTGGAACATTGCACCTGCGTTGTTGCGCTCTCTCTTTCCTGGCCACCATCCTGATCATGTTACAGATCCTGCTTGGGTGACTGAATGGGCGGATGCTTATGCTGGTCTGTCTGGAGACGATATGCCCTTGTTGGATACGCGTGACCCTGAAGTGCCTGCGCGATTTGCATCCATTTAAATGAACCTTCGACTTGGTTGCATGATAAAATGAAGTTCCTTTTTTCTCGTCTGTTTGTAGACGGAAGCTGGGATTTTTTATCATGCAAAGCATGCTGCATTTTTGCGCGTTGATGTTTCTCCTGCTTTTCCTATATCTAACTGTATTGCTCCTAACGGAGTTTTGAAGATGTTCTCAGGGCGGGGTGAAATTCCCCACCGGCGGTGATTATGCGTTTTCGCATATCAGCCCGCGAGCGCTCTTGGGGTGATTTTTTCTCCAAGAGGTCAGCAGACTTGGTGTGATCCCAAGGCCGACGGTTAGAGTCCGGATGGAAGAGAACAATGGCTGATTGTTGTATGCACTCCTGCGTCTCATGCTGGGTGTGCAGCTATACTTGGGTGCGTCTGCACCTAGCCATCTGTGCCCTGCGTCATCATTTATAGGTGAAGTATGGGTCAAGACGTTAGCACATCGCAAAGAACTCAAAATCAGACAACGCAATTGTCTGCGCATCAGATTGTGTGCGGCTTTGAAGATGCGCTGAACGCTGCTCGCTTGTTTGAAGGAGCGACGGCACCGAACCCTGCGGTGGGCTGCGCATTATTTGATAAGGCTGGCCATCGTCTCGCATTGGCAGCTCATCAACGTGCTGGAGGGCTGCATGCGGAAGCCTCCGCGCTTCAGCTCTGTAAAGAGCAAGGCACTCTTAAAGATATTCATACAGCTATCGTTACTCTCGAGCCTTGCAACCATACCGGACGCACGCCTGCTTGTTGTGACGCGTTGCTGGCTACGTCAGTGCAAGAAATCTGGATCGGATCACTGGACCCAAATAGGCATGTTCAAGGAGGCGGTACTGCACGCCTAAAAAATTCTGGCCGGGATGTTTTCTTTTTAAATAGCCTTCAAGGGCTCGATACGAACGACCTGTGTCGCCGATTGGATCGACTGATCGCTCCGTTCGTAAAGCACTCTGGAACTGGCTTGCCGTGGGTAACCGTGAAACAGGCGCTTACAGTAGACGGCAGCATGATCCCTCCTCAAGGCGACAAGACGTTCACAAGTGAAGTCTCGCTTGACCTTGCTCATAGTTTGCGGCGACGCGCGGATGCGATTGTTACAGGTTCGGGCACCGTTCTTGCCGACAATCCATTGTTTACTGTTCGCCGGGTGTCAGACTTTGTTCGCAAAAAACGCAGCTTAGCCATTTTGGACCGACGCGCCCGCGTAACGGCGGCCTATGTTGCCGCAGCCGAAGAGCGTGGGTTCGATGTTGTGATTGAAACATCAATCGACACCTTGCTGCGGGCGCTAGGAGATGCAGGCGCATTGGAAGTCCTGGTGGAAGCTGGGCCGCTTGTGACGCAAAGCATTCTGGATACTGAATTTTGGGACGAGCACATCGTTATCCAACAATCAAATCAATCACAAGCCTTAGATACAACCACAGTTTACCAGCGAGATGGCTCCTCTAGCCTTGTTGGTGGAAAGGAAAAAGATGTTCTCAGGGATCATTGAGACCTTGGCTCCGGTGACGCAAGTCACGCCGGCAGAACACAGCATAATTCTGGAAATCGCGACTGGGTTTCCCGACTTGGAGTTGGGCGAAAGTGTCGCGGTGAATGGTGTTTGCCTGACCGTTGTCACATATGACGCTGCAGGGCTTGCAACGTTCTATGTGAGTTCTGAAACAATTGCGCGATCTTCATTCTCCGCGCTTGCCGTAGGTGCTTATGTCAATTTGGAACGATCGGTGCGGTTGGAAACGCGGCTGTCTGGACATTTGGTGCAAGGCCATGTTGACGGTAAGGCCGTTCTTGCCAAGGTTGAACAGGAGGGGGAGACCTACCACCTCACCGTGGCTGTGACGCCAGAGCTTGCGAAATATTGCATCGAAAAGGGATCTATTTCGCTTAACGGGATCAGCCTGACGTTGAATCGAATTGATGGCGAACAAGATAATTTAGTTGGGCTTGGTCTCACCATTATTCCCCATACGTGGGAACACACAAATCTACACACACTCACAATAGGCGACCCGCTCAACGTTGAAGTGGATGTTATCGCAAAATATGTGGAGAGCTTATGTCACGCTTATCTGTCGCGCTAGACGCGCTCCGGCAGGGCCGGATGATTATTCTCGTTGATGATGAAGATCGGGAAAATGAAGGTGATCTCATTGTTGCTGCTGAATTTGCCACACCAGAAGTGGTGAATTTTATGGCCATGAAAGGCCGTGGGCTGATTTGTCTCACGCTTACAGGAGAGCAAGTCGATAAGTTTGGTCTTCCAGCAATGGTGAGCGACAACAAGGGGCGTCGTTCTACAGCCTTTACTGTTTCTATCGAAGCAACTGAGGGTGTGACGACGGGCATTTCTGCCTATGACCGGGCGCGTACGATTGAAGCAGCGGTTAATCCAAACGCTCATCCCGACGACATTGTATCGCCGGGCCATGTCTTTCCCTTGCGTGCTCAAGAGGGCGGTGTTTTGGTTCGCAATGGTCATACCGAAGGGTCAGTGGATTTGATGAAGCTTGCGGGTTTGCAGCCTGCTGGTGTGATCTGCGAGATCATGAACGACGATGGCCATATGGCGCGACGTCCAGATTTAGATGTGTTTGCAGCAGAACATGATTTGCCAATTTTGACGATCCAGGAAATTGTCACCCATCGTTATTTGACGGAGAGTGTTGTAGACGAAGTAGCGACTGCGAAGTTGCCAAGCGCCTTTTCCAATGAGCCGCTCACTGTGCGTGCTTTCAGCAGCCTTGTTGACGGCACTGAGCATTTGGTGGTGATCAAGGGTGATCCAGATTCGCAGAGCATACCATTGGTTCGTGTGCATTCTGAGTGTTTAACCGGTGATGCGCTTGGGTCTTTACGATGTGATTGTGGAGCCCAATTACAAGAGTCTTTAAGCCTTATTTCAGAAGTTGACTTTGGCATGGTGGTTTACCTGCGCGGGCAAGAAGGGCGCGGTATTGGCTTGGCTAATAAAATACGGGCTTATGCACAACAAGACCAAGGGCTTGATACCGTCGAGGCAAACCTTGCTTTGGGATTTGATGCTGACGCGCGGGACTACGGTATCGCCGCTCAAATTCTGAAATCCCTAAATGTCACCGAACTTGACTTGTTGAGTAACAACCCAGCCAAGGTGGAAGGGTTGCGGCGATATGGATTGACTGTACGCAACCAGAAACCATTGGTGATGACACCTAATCCCTTTAACGCAACATACCTTGATACAAAGCGCGATAAATTTGGCCATGCGCTTGCCTCACCTCAGGCCGGTGATCTAATAGGAGAGACCCATGCAACAAAATCTCAAGCCATCGGCTTTTAAACCACAAGCCCCAGATACACGGGTTGCCATTGTTGTGAGCCGTTTTAATGAGACGGTCACTGATGGGCTGCTGAATGGTGCACTGGCTGAATTGGCAGAACGAGGCATCTCTACTGACGGTGTTCGGGTTATTCACGCACCGGGTGCGTTTGAAATTCCCTTGATTGCGCAGAAACTGGCGCAGTCAGGCCAAGTCGATGGAGTTGTGTGCTTGGGCTGTGTCATTAAAGGCGACACTGCACACTTTGAATATATCAGCGGGCCTACCGCCCAGGGGCTTATGTCCGCCTCACTCGCAACTGGTGTGCCGCTCAGCTTTGGTATTCTGACGACCTATACCGAGGAGCAGTCGGTGGTGCGTTCTCAAGATGATGGACACAATAAGGGGCGTGAAGCAGCTGCCGCTTGCGTAGAATCTGTGCAATGTCTCGCGAGTATTTGAGCGGCGATTGTTTTAAATTCTAACGCTCGAAGCGGCCCCTCCGAAAGGTGGGGCCGTTTTGTCGCATTGTGCATTGACGGTTGCGTTGCATGTTGCCAAAACTCAAGGGAGTGCAGTTTAATTTGGGCGAGAAAGTAGGCGGAAATGGCGTTTCGGAGTGTTTTGACTTTTCAGGTGAAAGAAGGCCAGTCGGCTGCGTTTGAGGCAGCCTATAATGAAGGCTTATTTCTCGTGCGGGCGGCGGATGTGCCGGGTTTTCTGCGGGCTGACTTTATGAAGAACAGCGGCGATCCGCATCGCTATATTGCGACAGCGGATTGGGAAAATGCTGACGCCTTTCAAGAATGGCAAGTCCGTATTCCCAAGGTGGTTCCCCAAGATATTCTGATGCGCCTCTTTGAGGTGCTAGAAGACCCTAAGGGCGGCGAGCTTTACGAAATTTTGGACACCGTCCCCACGGCGTAACTGCTGAGGTGCTGCTTAAAACGGGCAGGGCGCGTGGAAGTCCATGCGGGTGTCGTCTGCCGGGTGGAAGACGCTGAGGCGTTCCGCATGGAGCTGAAGCCGGGGGGCGGCGTCTAAGGGTGCGCCTGTTGCATAGAAGTGGTCGCCCAGAATGACGTGACCGAGGCTGAGCATGTGCACACGCAGCTGGTGGGACCGGCCCGTGAACGGGGTGAGTTCAACACGGGTGGCGGGGCCGCTGTCTAATTCTTCGTGGGCAAGCACACGCCATGTGGTGAGGGCTTTTTTACCGCGCTCATGACAGACCATTTGTTTGGGGCGGTTGGGCCAGTCGCAAATGAGGGGCAGGTCAACCTCGCCGGTCTCCGGTTCCAGATGGCCCCACACACGGGCGATATAGGTTTTCTCGGTTTTGCGGCGTTCAAATTGCAGGCCCAAATGGCGGTGGGCTGCCGGGTTCATCGCCATGATGAGCAGGCCGGATGTTGCCATATCGAGGCGGTGAACGATGCGGGCATCTGGATAGGCCTCTTGGGCGCGACTTTCCAAACAGTCTGCATGTTCGGGGGCTTTGCCGGGCACGCTGAGTAAACCGCTTGGTTTGTTCAAAACCAACAGGTCATTATCGTGGTACACAACCTCTAGATAAGGTTCCATTGGGGGATGGTAGATCAGTGGTGGGGTTTTTGTGGGGATTGAAGCCATTGCTTCAGGTAGGCGATTGTGGCTCTCGCGTCAACTCCGCGATGGGGCTTTGGCCTTTCTTGATGGACCAAAGAAGATGCATCAGTAGGCAGTAAGGGCATGCGTATTTAATCTGAAAGTGCTATTGGTGTCGCTAAATTGTCATGAAAATGACACGTAGACCGAAAAATGGGGCTAAGTCTTTGAAAAAGCTTGAAGAACGCTACGTAAGCGATTTGCTGCGTCAGGAATCGATTACCACAGAAGCCCGCTCTTTTCGGTTAGAAGCAGTACCGTTGGTGATTGCGGCTGTTTTCCTCGTGGTTGTGGGGTTGGCGGTTTCAAGCCAAGCATTCGTTGGCGGCTCAGGCATTTCCATTCCAGCTCTTCTCATTGTTGCTGCCGTTTTTGGCGGCTATATGGCGCTCAATATTGGTGCAAATGACGTTGCCAATAATATGGGGCCGGCGGTTGGGGGTAAGGTGATCACCCTTGGCTGGGCCGTTGTTTTGGCGGGCATTTGCGAAGCAGCGGGGGCTCTTTTGGCGGGCGGTGATGTGGTGAGCACTGTCGCGAAGGGTATTATTCAGCCAGACGATAATCTCAGTATCGATTCCTTTGTTTTCATCATGATGTCTGCACTGATTGCGGCGGCTATCTGGATTAATCTTGCGACGGTTCTGAATGCGCCGGTATCGACCACGCACTCCATTGTTGGTGGGGTGCTGGGCGGTGGCGTGGCTGCAGCAGGGCTTGGGGTTGTGAACTGGCCGATGATGGGCAACATCGCGGCCAGTTGGGTGATTTCACCTGTGTTGGGCGGCATTGTTGCGGCTCTCATGCTTGGATTGATTAAATATCTAATTTTGTACCGCAACGACAAAATTGCCGCTGCTCGCCGATGGGTGCCGTTGATGATTGGTCTGATGTCGGCGGTTTTTGTCGGCTACATGAGCATGAAGGGCTTGAAGCGGGTTTGGAAGCCTGAGATCGACGTTGTTTTGCTCACTTCCTTGGCGACTTTTGCTGTGGTGACGTTGATGGCGGTGCCCTATATCCGCGTTATCGCGCGGGGGTTGCGTAATAAGAAAAAAGATGTCGCGCGGCTTTTCCATCTGCCTTTGATTATGGGGGCAGCTCTCTTGTCCTTTGCGCATGGGGCAAATGATGTGGCGAATGCGGTTGGGCCCTTAGCGGCCATCACCTCTGCGCTGCTTGACCCCGGTGCGGTGGGCGCAAAAGTGGGGATCCCATTGTGGGTGATGCTGATTGGAGCAGGGGGGATTGCTTTGGGGCTGGCGCTCTTTGGACCAAAGCTTATTCGGACGGTTGGTGAAAAAATCACGCGGATGAACGCAATCCGTGCGTATTGCGTAGCGATTTCTGCGGCGATCACCGTGTTGATTGCGACAAGCATGGGATTGCCGGTCAGTTCTACCCATATTGCTGTGGGTGCCATTTTTGGTGTTGGGTTTTTACGCGAGTTCTTGGAAAATCCGAAACGCAAGCGTGGGCGCCGCAAAAGCCTGTTGCATGATACGCCCGAGGCTGCTCTCAAGCAGCCTCAAATTCGTCAAAAACGCAAGCTGGTGCGTCGTCGGTTTGTCTTGTCTATCGCAGCGGCTTGGGTTGTCACAGTGCCGGCTTCTGCGTTGCTCTCTGGCCTTGTTTACGTTGTGCTGTCGAGCTTGTAGAGCTTTGGAACAGAGGCTTCGAATTTTTCGAGGGCACTGGTGATGTCAGGACCGCCTGCAATTTTGTAGGCTTCAGCCAAGGTGTTCCAGTGGCGACGGCGTTTTTTGCGCTCCGGCCAGTTTTCGTGTTGGGTTTCCATCAACATGGGAACATATGTGACGGATAGGTCGGTTGCCGCGCCGTCAACTTGCTTCAACGACAGCACTTCAAATTGAATGTCTTCTTGCATGCGGCCTTCAACGCCTGCTTCTTCCATGCCTTCGCGTGCTGCTGCTGCTGCGGGTGTTTCATTACCTTCTGCTGACCCTTTTGGGAAAATCCATCTCTCTTGTGTGTTAGATGTGATCATCAGTACAAGGACTTCTTCTTCTCGGATTACGTATGGAATGGCTCCAAATTGGCGTTGCATTTTGAATTTCCGTTTCTGTATCATCTGCTCAAGCGGGCGTCGCGGTTCAATGCGCTCGGGGCAAGCTTGACTGGTTTGGCTGGTCGATAGGGGGGGATGCCTCACCTATCAACGTGCAGAGCCTTACAGTTTTCAAGTGATTTGGCTACCACATTGTGTCGCGGGCACGTTCTGGCCAGCCATCGTCGTAGTCTTTTCCGCCTACTTCGCCGTTGCTTAAATTCGCCAGCACGGTGCCGGGGGTGGGGAGTGCGGCCAAGTCCGGTTGGGCGGTTTGATCCCACAATTTGGCGCGATGAATGGCGCGGGCACATTGGAAGTATATGGTCTCTATCTCAATGACAATAAGGGATCTAGGTGATTTGTCTTCTATTGCAAACCGAGATAACTGCTCTGGATCTGCGCATAGATGTGCCTGACCATTGACGCGCAAAGTTGTTCCTGAACCGGGAATGAGAAATAGCAAAGCGACGCGGGGATCTTGGACGATATTGCGTAGGGAATCCATGCGGTTGTTTCCGCGCCGGTCTGGCAGGATCAATGTTGTGTCATTCTCGATATGCACAACATGGCCGGGGTCGCCGCGCGGGGAGCAATCCAAGCCGTTGGGGCCTGCTGTTGCTAGGGCCGCAAAGGGAGAGGCTTGCATCAAAGCCCGGTAGTCGGGTGTTAGGTGGGAGACTTCTTTAACGGTGGCCGCAGCGCTCGGGATGCCGTAGAGGGTTTCGAGTTCCTCAATGGTCTGGATTTTCTTCATCTCACCTCCCGTTATGCCTGAAATATGCCCCTGTTTTTAATAGTGGGGCGGTGGCTGGTGGTCTGGGCCTGAAGGTAAGGTGTCTTCAAGCTGCTCAATTTGCCCGTTCAACTTGCGTAAGGTGAGCGTGAGCCGTTCAATCTCGTCCCATTGGGCAGTGACCGTCTGATTCAGGGTCTCGATGGTTTCGCTTTGGTGGGCGAGGTGCATTTCCAGATTGGTGATGCGTTCTTCGAGGTTGGGTGTGTCGGTCATACTGTTTCTTTCGCCAGAAAGTTCCGCCAATTGGAAGCTTGCTGATAGCGGCGTTGAAGGGATGTCTGTTCCAGCATTAGATTTAGTGCGTGTTGGGATGAAAGAAAAGCCCCAGCGTGCAGCATGGGGCTTTTCTCGGAGCTTTATTGATGAATTGGCTTAATGATGGGCGTTTGCATGGATGATGACGCCTGTAATCGCATTTACCAGTAATTTGATGGGCACGCCGCGCTGGTTGTAGGCAGAGACGTGATAGTTGCCGTCATAATACCGGGCGGTTCCGAAACCATGGTATTTTTGTGCTTTCAAACGCGGTGTCCAGTGGGAGAATGTGTGGCGAGCATTTTTCGCTGCTTGTTGTCTGTGTGCTTTTTTGTGGGCAGAGGCATGAGCTTTCTTTTGCATGACTTTCTTTTGGACTACCTTTTTTTGCACCATCTTTTTTTGCACCATCTTTTTTGTATGAACGGCAGGCGCATGTGCTTTTTGCTGGGCGACGGGTTTTGCCTGATGAGCGTGCGCCGGTGCGGCTTGCGCACTTGCGATAAGACCAGTGAAAAGAACGGCAGTTAAGGCGGCAATTGAGAATGTGCGTTTCATTGTATATTCCTATCCAGTGAGGGAGCTAGAAGTCTTGCTGTGATATGAATATGGCAGAGCGATGCTGAACTTTATCTGGGAGGAGTGTTCAGACTGAGTTCATGCAAATTTGACAGCACAAAGCCGGGGCGCTGCCCCGGCTTTTCCGTGTCATGTCATGTGTATTAGCTGCCTAGGCTATACTCGCCGCCTCGTTCAATAGCCTTCTTATAGGCTGGGCGGGCTTGCATGCGCTCTAGGTAGTCTTTCAAGTTTGGAAAATCTGCAAGAGCGTTGCTTGCATTGGCCCCTTCAAGGGCAAAGGTGATTTGCACGTCACATGCGGTAAATTCTGTCCCTGCAAAGTAAGGTTGATCTTTGAGGGCATTGTTCATGTAGGTGAGGTTGTTGGTGATTTCACCGAAAATGCGTGGCCACAGGGGATCGGCTGCTTTGCCCAAGCGGCCAACATAGAGGGCTAAAAGCAAAGGCAGCATGGCGGAGCCTTCGGCGTAGTGCATCCATTCTGTGTATTGCAAGGCTTGTGGGGTGCCTGCTGCCGGTTTGAGCTTCCCATTGCCATAGGTGTCTGTGAGGTATTCTAGGATGGCACCGGATTCAGCGATTTTAACGGCTTGGTCTTCCATCACTGGTGATTTGCCGAGAGGGTGCACCTCGCGCAAGCTTTCGGGGGCAAGGTTGGTTTCTTTGTCACGAAAATATTTGATGATTTCGTAGTCAAGGCCCAGCTCTTCAAGCATCCAGAGAATGCGTTGGGAGCGGGAGTTGTTGAGGTGGTGTACTTTGATCATGTGGAAAATCCTTAATAGGTGATGGCAGCACCTTAGCCCTCCAGAAAGCTGGGGCAAGTAGGAACCGGCCCACATGAAGGAAGACGGCGCCTTGTTTGTTCACGTTTTTTTGTTTTCGGGGTGTATTTTTGCGTTCAGCTTGTCAAAGGCTTTGTCGATATTGATCTTGGCATTTGCCGTGACGCCGCCTTTTTCATATTGCTTCTTAACCATCTCTTCCATGTGGCTGACGAGGTCATCAACATTTTGATCTTCGGCATCTTTGTCACCGAATGAATTTAGGAATTTGGCGCTAAATTCAGAGGGCGGCGCTCGGTTTGCGGCCCCAAAAAGGTTGATCCACTTATCGGTTCGGTGGCCAATGTGCATGAGATCGTAAAACTGTCGTCCCGGTTTTTGATTGCCAGTAATGAGCGCGAAAATGGCGAGGATGATGGAGAGGGGGCTTAATAGGAGGTCGCGACCTGCGTCTAAGAGCAGTTTTCCTTGAAAAATCACAACATCCCATACTAATTGCCAGCGCTCTGTTGCGGGCTCGGGGGCGTGGTTTTTATGAAGCGCTGCCGCTCGGCTGGGTTCCGGGGGCTGTTGAGTGCTTGAGGAGGAGGTGGGGGGCGTGGTTCGACTGTCCTGCGGGGACGTGGTGTCTTTATTAGACGGGGGTGTTTCTTCTGGCATATGCTTCGCCTCCATGTGGGGCTTGCAGTCTAGGGCCATTTTAGGGCGGGCAACAACCTTGTTTCGTCACATGCGATTTGAGCGTTGTGGGGGCTGGACGAAAAAGAGAGGCATGGAATCATGCCTCTCTTTGCATTCAAATAGACAGCTTACCCTTCGGCGGATTTGCGCACGAATGTGACGGCGTAATATTCAACGCCTTCAAAAAGGTTTGTTGGCGCGCCCATGCCTTCAATCATTTGGAATTGGCGTGGCACAATTTGGCCTTCCATCCGGTAGCCTTTTTCACTCATGTTTCGGCGGTGAAATTCCATCGCCGCAGGGGTGAAATCTTTTGCCAGGACGGTGATGCGCTCAGGAAGATCATCTGTGGAATTTTCGGCCATCTTGGTTCTCGTGCTTTTGAGGCGGCTCAGTGTGCCTGCTGGGTGGGCCATCAGGGAGCGCCTAGGGCTATAAGGTAGAGCCATCTTCGACTCATGAAATTCTGTGCAGTATGAGGGGGGATGGGGGATTTGTCGATAGTCTGATGGGGCTTAGAGTCTACCAAAAAGGCCCTATACTGCGGTGTATAGGGCCTTTTTCATTCGATTGACATCTTTGCGACGCTGACCTTACGTCAGGTGAGTGCGCTAGTAGTTGCTGAGGGTTGCGTAGCGATCCCGGTGGAAATTTGCATCTCCCAAGGTGGCGGCTGCAACGCGTGCCCGTTTCATGAAGAGGCCGAGGTCAAATTCATCTGTCATGCCAACGCCCCCATGCATTTGCAGGCCTTCGTTGGTGACGAGCCGTGAGACTTCGCCCAATTTGGCTTTGGCAAGGCTGGCCAAGTGCGGCACGTCGTTGCGTTGCTCTTCTAAGGCGCTCAGTGCTTCCAAAACGATCGAGCGGCACACCTCAATTTCAGCGAACATTGTGGCAGCTCGGTGTTTGAGAGCTTGGAACGACCCAATAACTTCCCCAAATTGTTTTCGCTCTTTGAGGTAGGCCACCGTTTGGTCAAATACTTCTTGGATCAACCCAAGGGTTTCTGCTGCCAATCCGATGCGGCCCATATCCAGCACGGGGTCTAAAACATCGCTGCCCCCGTCCACACTGCCAAGCACGTCTGCATCGCTCACGGTTACATTGGTGAGGGTCACTTTTGCTGCGTTACGGCTATCTGCCATTTGCATGCGCTCAATGGAAACACCGTCGCTTTTGGCGGGGACCAGAAAAAGCGTAATGCCGTGTTGGTCCGTTGTCGCGCCCGAGGTGCGTGCGGCCACAATGAGTTGATCGGCAATATGCCCATCGAGCACAAATGTTTTCGTGCCGTTGAGGGTGAAGCCGTTCTCCGTTTGGATGGCGGTGGTTTCAATGTGTGTTGGGTTGTGATGCGCGCGCTCTTCCAACGCGAGGGCACAGATGCGCTCACCTGCGGCAATCGCGGGAAGGTATTCTTGGCGTTGGGTTGAATTGCCCGCCAGCTGAATAGCTGTGCCGCATAAAAGCACAGTGGAGACGAAAGGGGTTGCGCTTAAAGTTTTGCCGGATTGCTCCAAGATGAGACCGAGACCGATGGGGCCAAAAGAGGAGCCGCCATAGGTTTCAGAAATCAGCACCCCTGCAAAACCGAGGTTGGCACATTCTTTCCAAATGTTGCGATCAATGCCGAATGCATCGTTGTCATCGCGTAGTTTACGCAGATTGCTGATTGGTACTTGTTCTTGAAAGAACTGTGCGGCTGTTTCATTGAGAAGAGTTTGTTCTTCGTTGAGGACTAACGCCATTTTATTTCCTTTATTTACCTGTGGCGCTTAATCGGGCAAGCCCAGCACGCGTTTTGCAATGATGTTGAGCTGCACTTCGGTGGTGCCTCCTTCGATGGAGTTCCCTTTGGAGCGGAGCCAAGAACGTGTTGTGTCTAACTCGGCTTGAGAGAATTGATCTCCCTCCCAGCCCAGACCATTTGTTCCCATTGTCTCAAGTAATATTTCGAAACGGCGTTTATTGAGTTCAGTGCCGTAGTATTTGAACATGGATGAGGCTGCGCCGGTGTTTTGGCCGGCTTTGGTTTCGGCCGCAGAGCGTTGCAATGTGAGCAAGAAGCCGTGGCCATCCATTTTGTGGCGGGTGATGGTGTCGCGTAGGGCGGCATCTGCAACTTTGCCGTCTTTTTCCCCACTGTATTTTTTCGCCAGATTTTCGGGTTTGCCGCCGCTGCCGCTTGAAGAGCCGCCGAGGCCCATGCCTGAAATCATTTCACGTTCGTGCTGAAGCAGACGCTTGGCGATGGTCCAGCCTTTGTTCAATTCCCCGACAAGGTTTTCTTTGGGAACGGTGACGTCCGTCAAGAAAGTTTCGCAGAAAGGAGATGAGCCAGAAATCAATTTGATCGGGCGGGTTTCAACCCCTTTGGTTTCCATGTCGATCAGCAAAAAGCTGATGCCGTTGTGCTTTACTGATTTGTCCGTGCGGACGAGGCAGAAAATCCAATCGGCGTAATTGGCGTAGGAAGTCCAAATTTTCTGGCCATTCACAAGGTAATGGTCGCCTTTGTCCTCGGCGCTTGTTTGGAGGCCTGCAAGGTCGGACCCGGCACCGGGTTCTGAATACCCTTGGCACCACCGAATTTCACCACGTACGATTTGGGGCAAATATTTGAGTTTTTGTTCTTCGCTGGCAAATTCAAGCAGGGCAGGGCCAAGCATCCAAATACCGAAGCTCATGAGGGCCGGGCGCGCTTTGATTGCGCGTAATTCTTCAGCCAAAATTTTTGCTTCTGCTTTGCTCAGTCCGCCGCCGCCGTATTCTTTCGGCCATGTGGGGGCTGTCCATCCTCGGCTGGCCATATTATCTAGCCAAACTTTCGAATCTGGATTTGTCCATGTTGGGTTTTTGCCACCCCATGGTTCTTCGTTTTCACCCATGGGGGTGCGCATGCTTTGCGGGCAGTTTTCTTCCAGCCAATCACGGGTTTCCTTGCGGAATGCCTCTAACGTGGACATGGGGTTCTCCCTCTTATTCGTTTCCAACCGTTTTATCATAACGTGCAACCGCGTCACGACAAGGCCCTGATTCCATCAGGGCGCCTGTCGTGACGGTTCTGTAGACACATGAAAGCGTGCCTGTCCCTCTTAAACGTCGGGGTTTTGGGGGCCTGTGCCTGTCATGACAACTGTCGAAGGTTTTTCGCCTAACGCCAATTTGTTCATATTATCCGCCATGATGTCCCAGCGGCGTAAATCCGCTTCTGCGGTATGGGCTGAACAGTGCGGGGTCATCAAAACATTAGGCAAGTCGTGAAAAGCATATTCGGAGGGCCGTGGGTTCGCTTCTGGCTGTTGTCCGGCTTTAGGGCGGTTGGGGTAGGTGTACCAAACATCCAAAACAGCGCCGCCGATGGCTTGGCTTGCTAAGGCTTGGTAGAGGGCCTGTTCTTCAACAACCGGGCCCCGTGCCACGTTGATGAGGATGGCATCGGACTTCATTGTTTTGAAACTTGCCGCGTCGATGAGGTGGTAGGTGTCGGGGTTCAAGTCACACACTAAGGCGATGTAATCTGACTCAGCGAGTAGCTTTGGAATGTCGTCGGCTGTGCCAATCCACTCAAGGTTCTCAGGTGTCTGGGCGCGTTTAGAACGTGCGCATGCGCTGACTTGCATGCCGAATGCGCGTGCGCGGCGGGCGGTTTCGACGCCGATCATGCCATATCCGATAAGCCCCAGTTTTTTGCCGTAAACTTCATTGTGTAAACTGGCGGGGTGGGTATTGGTGCCAGAGTATTTCCAAGAACCTGCTCGGAAGTCCGCATCAATTTTGTGCAAGGCGAGAGCAGATTCTAAAATGCCGCCCAAAATATATTCGGCGATGGTGATCTCATGGCCGGGCGCATTGCACACCTGTGTGCCTTCTGGAAGCATATGAGGTTGTAGCCAATCATAGCCTGCAAAAGGAATTTGATAGAGGGCAAGGTTTTTGGCTTCGGGGAGAAGTGTGAACACGTCACCGCTGATCAACACGTCTGAGGCAACGATGGTGGCATCTGCCGCACGGGCAAGCTCAATGCCTTCTTCTATGGGGGCGCCGGGCAACCATAGACTTGTCTCCCAATGGTCGGACAAGCGGGCTTCAAGGTATTTACGGTTGGTCGCGCAATTGGTGCCGAAGAGGGCAAGTTTCTTTTTCATGAGGTTCTCTTTCTCGTTTTCCTCATTATGACTGGGAAGAGGGCCGAAAGAAAGAGGAGGCGGGTGACCGCCTTATAGCTCTTTATCGGGGCCGAAGTCCAAAAGGGTGATCGTTCTGGAAATCGCGCCTGTTGCATCACACAAGGGTAAGATGAGGGCTTCGAATTTGAGATAATTGAGGTCTTTGAAATTTCCAAAAGTTCCCGTGCCTATTAAGGGTGCACGCCATGCGTCCAACAGCAATGATATCTCACGAAATTGTAGGAGGAGTGTCGGGCTGACTTCGTCGAGGGGAAACTTCTGCTCGCGATTTGAGGGGATGTGTAGGCGCTGCTCTAAGCGCGGGCCTATGAAGTAAGATCGGAAAAGAGGTGTCACGCCATCGTCGGGACGACGTTTTGCAATGACAGTGTCTTTCAGGGACTGGCTGATTTCCAACGTATCAAATTCGGTGTCTCTGGGGCACCCTAAAGGAGCCGGTAGTGATTGCCAGTAACGCAATCCGTCCTGCAAAGGCAGGGCGATCGGGTCGAGTTTAATTGTCCATTGATTGAGAGGCAGGGCGTTTGCCCAACGCTCTGCCTCATCACGTGAAATCGGTTGAATAGAAAATACCACAAATCAAGTCCATCGAATTTAACAATCTATCATTAGGTAGTATTGATACGGATTGTTTCGCTAGTCTTAACAAGTCAAAATTGTTCTCACTTAATTTGAGTAAACTCTGTATTTCCTTTTTCAACTAAATCCACTTGCTTATTTACTACGCATTTCTTGTAGTTCTTTGGGTTATTTTCATCCGATCTGACTTTCTGCAAATTTCTTTGCGCCTTTGTAGTCGGCTTTGCCGTTGGGGGCGCGAAAGGCAACATCGTTGAAGAAGATTTGTTTTGGGGCTTTGTAGCTTGCCAAAATCTTCCGCACGAATTGACGCAAGTCGTCTTCATCGGGGGTTGCGTCGGGTGTGGGCCGGACGATGGCGGTCACCGCTTGGCCCCACTTTTCGTCTTCTAAGCCAATCACGAGTGCATCATCTACATCTGCGTGGGTTTTGAGGGCTTCTTCAACCTCTTCTGGGTAAACCTTCTCGCCCGCAGTATTAATGCAGACACTGCCACGCCCCAAAAGGGTGAGCGTGCCGTCTGGCTCGACGGTGCACCAGTCGCCGGGAATGGAATAGCGTACGCCGTCAACCTCACGGAATGTTTCCGCAGATTTTTTCGGGTCTTTGTAATAGCCATCGGGAATGTTCCCGGTGAGGGCAATAAAGCCAGGAGTGCCAGACCCGGCTTCGACTTCTACATTGTTTTCATCAAACACTTTGCACTTTTCGCCAATGGCAAAGCGGGCCGTTGCAATTTCGCCCTCGGCTGTCATTTGTGAGGAGCCAAAGCCCAGTCCTTCGGATGAGCCAAAGGCGTCTGTCATTGTTGCTTGTGGGAGATGTTTGAGCAGCCCACGTTTTACTTCTGTACTCCACATGACGCCCGACGAGACGATGTTCATCAGTTTCGATAGATCGTATTTGTTGGGATTGTCGTCCAACTCTTTGAGGAGCGGTTTGGCAAATGCGTCTCCGACAATGGCCATGGAGAGGACATGGTTGTCAGCAGCAGCTTGCCATAGCTCTGGCGCGTTGAGGCCAACGGATGGTGTGGTGACGACGCAACCACCATTGACCATTGCACTAAGGGCCGTCAAAAGGCCGGTTGCGTGCATGAGGGGGCAGGCGGGGAGAATACAGGGTCTCTCCGGCATCATGCCGATCATCAATTTGACTTGTTCCATGGTTTCAGGCGCAGCGCCGAGTTTACGCATGGAGTCTAATTGGACTTCACGTATGGCTGTGTGGCTCCACATCACCCCTTTGGGCATGCCGGTTGTGCCGCCGGTATAGATGAAGATCTGATCCGTGCCTTCGCGTTTGATCTGCAACGGTGCGCCATCGCCTTCTGCGCATAAGGCTTCATATGAAAATGACCCGTCGAGCACGTCCCCGTCGGGGGTTACCTCTACAAAGGTCGCCACTTTTTCGAGTTGGGGTTTAAGCTCGGCGATGATGTCGCGGAAATCGGAGCTGTAGACAATGGTTTGTGCATCCGCGTTGTCGAGGATGTAATAGACCTCTTGTGCATTATATCGGTAGTTGATGTTGACGTGGGTGAGGCGGGCCTTAAAAGACGCGGCCAGGGTTTCCATATATTCGGGGCCGTTGCGCAGGTAAAAAGCAACTTTGTCACCGGGTTTTGCACCCTTCTTTATCAAAGCGGCTGCCAAATTGTTGGTGCGGGCCATTGTTTGTGCCCATGTGATAACCCTGTCACCATGAACGAATGCTGGTGCGTCAGCTGGTAGTTCTGGACCCACTACGTCCAAAATATCGCCAAAATTCCATCCCATCGACTTCTCCCTTGTGTCGTTTTTTATTATGTATTTATAGGCTGGGGAGAGACTAGCGCGGAGTCTGCGTGTATGGGAGTCAGTTTTGGTTGTTTGGGAAGATTATTTTGTGAGGGCAGTTTGGCTTTTGCGCCCTGTATTGTCGTCAAGTAGACTGTAAAAGCCCCGCATGGTGGCGACCATACGGGGCTTTTGACGTGACTTTTATTTACTCGGCAGCGGTTACGCTATCGAGTGACATGAATTTATTGGTTGATCCATTCAACCCTTGTAGGAACTTGATGCCTTCCTCGGCAATGTCATCGCCTACCATACGGTCGCCTTCTTCGTGCAATTCCTTCATGTCGATGAAAGCGGCATAATTTGCGGAGGTGCGTTCGGTGATGATGTCTGCTTTCAGCAGTGTTTTAATCAGAACGCGAAAAATGTTTGTGCTTTCACGCATGTCTTCGCGGATGTTGACATCGGTCATGGCTTCTACAAAAGCGCCTTGCACCCATTCCCATTCGAGGCCAACTTCGGCGTACATCCACTTTTTCTGTTCTGGGCTGCCCAGATTGAAGAGCAAGACTTGGAACACTTCCCATGCCCAATCTTCAATTTGAATACGCTCTGGTTCAGATAAATTTGGAATGGTGCGGTCTGCCCAAATTTTCCCAAATTTATGGTGGAACGCTTCATCCGTCATGGTGAGCTGCATCAGCTTAGTCAACAGCGGGTCATTGCCGAATTTATAGAAGGTTGCAAAGGCCCCCATGGCCAGACCTTCAACGAGCATCTGCATGCCGATGAGCTTTTTCCACACGAGTGGCGAGAGCACGAGGTCTTGAAGAAGATTTCCCAGAGCCGGGCCAACAGGCACTGGCTTGCCCCAACGGGCTTTGATGTAATTTGTAAAGCCTGTGACGTGGCGGGCTTCTTCACGTGTTTGGTTGGCGGCATATTCTTGCGCGCCGGGATCTTTTAGAATGTGGCACAGGCTGGCAGATAGAGCGAGTGCTCCTTGCTCGCCGTGCAAAATGGAAGAAAGCGACCAATGCACATTCATGTTGACCAATTTGATCTTCTGTTTTTCATCGAGCTTTTCACCGATGGCGGTGCGCAGTTCCATGTTCATATTGGGTTCGAGTAGGTACTCGTTTTCCATGTCGAACGGGGTTGTAAAGTCGATGTATTTTTTGTCCAGCGGATCCCAAAAATGATCATGGGTGGCAGAAATGATTTTATCAAATGCTGTGGACCGATTGCCGTATCGATCAATTTCGAGCATGGCCGCAAAGTCGTCCGGCGCGACGGCTGCGTAGGCAGAGTCTACTGTAATGTTACTTTCGGTTTTTTTTGACATCGGTGTTTCCTCCAAAACAGCCCGGTGGTCGATCTGGTGTCGGTGGCCGGGCATTCCCTATTCAACGTTCAGTATACGCAATAAAGGAGGCTTGTCCAATAAGATGACGCCTGTGTCACTTTAATCGAACGAGAGGAGGTTTTGGTAAAATATCAAGTATTTTCAATGTGTTAGTGTATCGTGGGGGCGTTGATGCCACCTTTTTCACTCATCACATGTGCTGTTGGCCCGCCGTTTAAGGTGGGAGCTGGTGAGGCATACAAAAAGGTATAAACCAATGCCTCATAGAGTTTTTCGGGGGAAATGGGCGTGTCAACAAATGCGTCAGCGCCGCACTCTAGGGCATTATGGCGAAACGTGGGGGTGTCTTCATTTGTTACCAGCAAAATAGGAATGTGCCGGTCGGGGCTGTCGGTGTGACAGCGCAGTGTACGGACAAGTTGATAGCCAGCTTGATCGGGGAGGTCCGCATTGACAATCAGCAGGTCCGGCAAAAACTTTTTGATATCCCGAAAGCCTGTTTGAGTGTTATGGGCGACCATGACATTGGCCGCACCCATTGCATCAAGCAGAATGGTGAGAACGCCACACAGATGCTCACTGCCCTCGATCACTTGGATGGAGAGGCCGGCGAGTGGGTCTTCCTTTTGGTCGGTGTCGATGAAAGTATCCATGACGTGTCCTTAGGCAACAGGGGCGTAGATTAGGGGGTGTTTTTGTCCGCATTTTGAGCAAGGGCGGCTCGGGTCATGCCTTCTAATGTCTCTACGGTACTTAAAGCGACTTCATCAGAGGCTTCTGGGGTCACGGCTGAGGCTGCAAACAATGCTTCAATGTGGAACCGAGTGATGGTTCTGTCTGCCAGCGTGTCGCCTAGCTCGTCGATGTAACTGCAAAGGTTTCCCGCAATGCGGTTGGTGAGGGGGCGCTTGAAGGTGCCTGCCAGACCGCGAATTTCGTGGGTCATTTGATACACTTGCGTCATGGCCGTCTTCGCGTCGTTTAAGCCTTCTTCGACGCCGTTCATGAGAAGCAACATGCGGGTGATTTGGTCTTTAAGTTTGTCGCCGTAATCTTTTTCAAGATGGGTGATGGCGGATTCCAATTTGTTTAAGACGCGAGGGTCTAAACGCATGGGAATGGAAGCACCGGCACCTAACTTTGTTCTTACAATGCTTGGCACTTGAATGACTTCAGCGGTTCTGATTTGATTTGATTGTGGCATGCTTATAGCTCCCACCGTGCAGTCTCGGCAGGGGGCGTGGCACCGCGACGGTCAGGGCCGTCATATTTTTGATCCCGACGTCTGCGATCTGGGCCTAGGAAATTTTCTGTTTTGATGAAGGGGCGTGGGTTTGCAGCGGCTTCTATCAGTCGGGAGTAAAGCCCAACAGCGGTGACCGGTTTGGCCAAATACTCTGTGACGCCAACATCGCGGGCGCGTTCAATGAGTTCGCGTTCACGGTGGCCAGAAATCATAATAACGGGGAGGGATGATTGGACTTGGGAGTCAAGGTGCCGCAGGCGCTCCACGAAGGCAAAGCCGTCGGTTGGCTCCATCGCGGCATCTGTCAAAACGATGTCTGGAGTGTGTGAATGGAGTTTTTCCAAACCTTCATCGCCGCATTTGGCAATGATAATATCTTTCACGCCCAAAGCTTGCAGCATTGCAGAAAGAAGCTGGCGCATATGGGCACTGTCTTCAACGATGAGGACATGCAGCCGCGCAAATAATTGGTCTGTTTCACTCACAATATCACCCCTGAATATTCACTCAGAATATCCACTTCAATCCACGCATACGCCACGCATACGTATGAATATGAAGCTTCACCCGGGGTCTAAATTAGCTTGATTAAGTTAAAAATATATTAGGTTGGCGGCTGATTTTGCTCGTAATGAGTGTTGTTGCATGTATCGGTTTTGAGCGAATGGGACGGCCGTTTGGCACTCCATGCGGGGGCACCCAGACGTTCTACTTGGTCCAATTGCTCGTTTAAGACGCCCAAGGTCTCGGCAAAATGGCGCTTCATGTGTTTGACCACCTCTAAGGCGTGGTCAAGGTGCGCTGTGGTTTGTGCTAATGCTTTTGGAGAGCGGAAAGCCCGGCGGCCTTCGGGCACATCTAAGCCGCTTTTGTCGGGTGTGAGGTTGATCGCTGGTAAGCGGATTTTGAGCGACCCGGCAGGGTCAAAGTTCAAGAGTTCTTCTTTAACTTGGGTGCGAAGAAGTTGGCGCACTTGTTTGGGCGTGGCCTTTAATAATGTTTCGATTTGATAGCGCTCGTATTGATATGTTTCTTGAATGGCTAATTGTTGGGCCACTCGGCTGGTGTCCATGCGCGCGTCGAGCACGGATTCGGCCATTTCGCTCAAACATGCCTCAATTTTGGTGATTGTCGTGAGCGCCAATTCGAGTGTTTCAACTGATATTTGCAGGTGGCGGCCACGAAAATCAACTTCCTCACCGGTTCGCGCGATAAGCTGATTTGGATCAGGTTGAAAATCATTTGATTGTGACATGTGCCCCCCGGCGATGCTTTGTTCCAGACTCTTGTCTCTGAACTGATAAAATGCACTCAGGGCCAGCTTAACGCGGTATGGTTAGCTAAAGATGAAGGAGAAGACCGTTGAACCTAGAGGAGCAGGGAGCTTAAATGATGTTGCGACGCGTAATTTGGCCGATAGTTCGCTTTTTTCTGCAACTCTATTGGCGCATCACACGCCCGCTTACGGCAGGGGCGCGGGGCGTTGTGCAAGATGGCGAGGGCCGTATTTTACTGGTGCGCCACACCTATATTCCCGGCTGGTATTTACCCGGTGGCGGTGTTGATAAAAATGAAACTTTGCGCGAGGCTATGGTTCGGGAGTTGGATGAGGAGGTTGGCGTATTGGTGCGGGGCGAGGCTCCTTTGATCGGTGTCTTTGCCAATTTCCGCGAACATAAATCCGATCACGTCGCGCTTTATTTGGTGCGGGACTATGAGATGGAACCGCGCCCAAACCGTGAAATTGCGGAATTTGGATTTTTCCACTTGGACGAGGCCCCAGAGGGGACAACGGGTTCTACATTGATGCGGATGCGCGAGGTCTTAACGAGTTCTCCGCCTCCGGAATTTTGGTAGCCTTGCGGTACTCACGCAGGAGTGAACTTGTTCCTTGGTGATTGGCCTCTTCACTACCATATTAGACTATGCCCCGTTGTGTCGTGGGTGCGCTGTAATATTTGATGAACCCGGACAGGGTGTGGGGTGATGATGACAATGTATGTTTATGTCTTGATGGGCTTGGCGCTTTTATGCGTTGGCGGTGAAGTGTTGGTGCGCGCTGCTGTGGCCTTGGCCGGACGTCTCAACGTGTCGCCGGTCTTGATTGGGCTGACCATTGTCGCTTTTGGTACTAGTGCACCAGAGCTTACTGTCGCCATCACCGCCGCCCTTGGGGGGGGAATCAGGGATTACGGTTGGGAGTGTTGTCGGCAGTAATATTTCAAATATATTTTTGGTGCTGGGCATCACCGCCCTGATCCAAACCCTTCATCCTGAGCGTAGTGTGATTTTGCGCGACGGCCTTTTCATGTTGGCTGTGACCATTGCTTTTGCGGCTGTGTGTCTCACGGGCGCCATCACGGCGGCGCAAGGCACGCTGTTCCTGCTTTTGTTAGCGGTTTATGTTGTCTTTAGCTACTGGGTGGACCGTCGGCGGGCCTCTAAAAACAGCGTCATTGCTGAGAGTGCGGCAGCGGTGGATGAACTGAAAGGCATGTCGCAAAGCTATTTTGTGACGTTGCCTTTGTTGGTGGCGGGCATTGCCAGTGTTGTGTTCGGCGCTGATTTGCTTGTGGAGGGGGCGGTTGCCATTGCCACGCAATTTGGCGTGTCGGAGGCTGTGATTGGGTTGTCTTTGGTCGCTGTCGGCACGTCCTTACCTGAGCTGGCTGTTTCTATTATGGCGGCGGTTCGCGGGCGCGGTGATGTGGCGATCGGCAATATCTTGGGCAGTAATATCGTCAATATTTTGGGTATTCTTGGCATCACTTCTTTGATTGTTGATGTCGATGTCCCGGCTCAAATCGCGTCTTATGATGTGTGGGTCATGCTGTTGGCCTCCATTGTTCTCTTGCCCGTGCTGTTGACAGGCAAGAGAATGGTTCGCTCGGAAGGCCTGGTTTTTGTTAGCTTTTATGCGCTTTACATCACCAGCCTGTTCACAGGCTTGCCGCGTATCTTTACGTCCTTGGCAGGATAGGCAGCCCGTCTTATCGCTCTAAGTCTGATAAATCAGGGCCAAGGGGCACAATGCCGGTTGGGTTGATGGTTTTGTGGCTGGTGTAGTAGTGGCGCTTGATATGATCGAAGTTGATGGTTTTGGCCACGCCGGGGTGTTGATAGAGCTTTTTCATATAGGCGTAGATGTTTTTATAATCTGCGATGCGGCGGATGTTGCATTTGAAATGCCCCACATAGACGGGGTCAAACCGAATGAGAGTTGTGAACAAGCGCCAATCAGCTTCCGTTAAGCGATCACCGACAAGATAAGGCTGGCGGCTCAATTTTTCTTCCACCCAATCAAGGCGTTCAAAAAGAGCGGTGACGGCTTCTTCGTATGCGGCTGTGCTGGTGGCAAAACCGGCTTTGTAAACGCCGTTGTTGATGTCGTTGTAGATCGGATCGTTGACGGCGTTGATTTCGTCGGCCAATTCTGCCGGATAGAAGTTTGTATCAGCGGTTACTCCCTCAAGCCCATTAAAGGCTGAATTGAACATGCGGATGATGTCTGCACTCTCGTTGGAGACGATTGTGTGAAGCTGTGTGTCCCATAAAATTGGCACCGTCACGCGGCCTGTATAGGTTGGGTTTGCTTCGAGATAAATTTCGTAAGCGCGGGTTTTGCCCAATAAACTATCGGGCTTGCTGCCTGCTTCTTGGCCAAAGGTCCATCCTTCCGCTCCCATATAGGCATCGACGACACTGATACCAATGTGTGGTTCTAGTCCCTTGAGGGTGCGAAAAATTGCCGTGCGGTTGGCCCATGGGCAAGCATGAGAGATGTAGAGGTGGTAGCGGCCGCTTTCGGGGATAAAGCCGCCGCTCCCTGTTGGACCGGGGGAACCATCCATGGTCACCCAATTACGAAATTGGGCTTGGGTCCGGGCGAATTTTCCGCCTGTTGATTTGGTGTCGTACCATTCATCAAGCCATTTGCCGTTTGCTAAGTGTCCCATGGAAGTTCCTTTCGGTCTGTCTATCGTGTGCCCTATAGGGGCTGTGCGGAGTTGTGGCGGTTAGGAGGCGATTAGTTTGCCTGCTAGGTGTGCCACGCGGGCGCCTTGAAAATGAGCGATGCTTTTTTCGATGTCCGATACTGTTCTCGCCCCATCATTGCCTGCAATCGTGCCTGCGCCGTAAGGGGAGCCGCCGCGTACTTCTGAGGTGTCGGCCATTTCTGGAATGGCGTAAGGCACGCCAGAGATGACCATACCGTGGTGCAGAAGGGTGGTGTGGAAGGACGTGATGGTGGTTTCATTCCCGGCCCCTGAACCACTGGAGACAAACACAGAGCCGACTTTGCCCTGTAATTTTCCTTGCGCCCACAGACCCCCTGTTTGATCGAGGAATTGACGCATTTGGCCAGACATATTGCCGAAGCGCGTGGGGGTGCCAAATAGAATACCGTCGTAATCGGCAAGTTCTTCAGGGGTGGCAATGTCGGCGGCTTGGTCGGTCTTCATGCCTGCGCCCGCCATTTGTTCAACTGACATTGTTTCGGGCACGCGTTTTACGGTTACGTCCGCATCGGCGCTGCGTGCGCCTTCTGCAATGGCTTGTGCCAATGTTTCGATGTGGCCGTAGGAAGAGTGATAAAGAACGAGAATTTTGGGAGTAGTCATGGGATGCCTCACTGTTGAGCGTTACGTTTCGTTGATGTGAGGTAGATATAATTAGCGCCAACAATAATGATAATATGGCTTTTCAATAACATATTGTTTCGTATATGGTTCTAATATGGCGATGGACTTGAACTTATTGCGGATATTTGAGCGTGTTGTATCCACCGGGAGCTTTACGGCTGCGGCAAAGGACTTGCGCATGTCAAAGGGGGCGGTGAGCCGCCACATTAGTGCTTTGGAAGAAGAGCTGGGCGTGCGTTTGCTCAACCGCACCACGCGGCGCTTGTCCCTTACACCTACGGGCGAAGAGGTGTTGTTGGGGGCAGAGCGCATGTTGGAAGTTGCCGGCGATGTGGAGGCCATTGCAAGCCAGACGGCGGGCACTGTGAGCGGATTGTTACGGGTGAGCGGGCCGATCACCTTTGCGATCAACGAGCTTTCTCCCTTTTTGTCTGAATTTATGACCCGTTATCCAGATGTGAAGCTCGACCTTGACTTGACCGATCACAGTATTGATTTTGTCGACGGGGGCTATGATGTGGGGGTGCGGATTGGCCAGCTTAAAGATTCAAGTTTGATTGTGCGCCAGCTTGCACCGATCCAACGCTATGTGGTGGCGGCGCCCGCTTATTTAGAAAAGCATGGGGCTCCGAAGACGCCTGAGGACCTACGGGAGCATAATTGCTTGCGCTATAGTTTAGATCCGCATTTTGACCGTTGGCGATTCATTGGAGCGGATGGGCAGGAACACGTGATCCCCGTGTCAGGGAGCTTGTCGGCTACAACGTCGGAAGCTTTGATTGCACCGTTGTTAGAGGGGCATGGCATTGCCAATTGGCCAGACTTTATTCTTTATCCTTATGTCGCATCGGGGCAATTGGTGCAGCTTTTACCTGAGTATGAGGCCGCACCGAAACTCACCTTGCAGGTGATCTATGGAGCACGGCGACATTTGCCCGGCAAGGTGCGGGCTTTCATTGACTTTATGGTGGAAAAGCTCGGAGAGGGCCGTGCGCCTTGGTTGGGTGTGTTTAAATAATCTCTGCACGTACCTTATTGGCGTACGCAAAAGGCCGCATCGAAGACGCGGCCTTTGTTTGTCGTGTGTGCTGACGGGATTAAATAGGTTCCCAAGAAAAGACAGAAGCTGAGGCGCCAAGGTCTGTCATGCTGGCTTCCATGGAAGGAAGGGCATGGCTCAAAATTGTCTCCGGGTTCCAGCCTTCCAATCGAGCGACGCTTTTAACCGGGCGTGGTTGATTGAACAACACCAACTCGTTGCCGCGCACGACAAAAATTTGGCCACTGGTTTTACACTCAGGTGCTGAGAGCGCGATGGACAAATTGGCGACTTGTTCGGGGCGCATGGCATTTTTCATCCGTTCCACACGTTGCGCACCGGCTTCGTCTTTTACCGGGATGGAGGCGATCATGCGGGTCCATGCGAAGGGGGCGATGATGTTGGAGCGAATGTTTCTGCGCTCACCTTCCATGGCAATAATGCGAGACAGGCCTGCAATCCCCATTTTGGCGGCGGCATAATTGGCTTGGCCAATGTTCCCGATTAAGCCAGACGTAGAAGTGAAGAGCACAAAGTTGCCAGACTCTTTATCGCGGAAATGTTCAATGGCGGCGCGTGTCACATTGAAAGACCCTTTCAAGTGTACATCGATCACCGCATCCCAATCGTCTTCTGACATTTTGTGGAACATACCATCACGCAGAATCCCGGCTGGGTTGATGATGGTGTCAAGGCCTCCAAATTCGTCCATGGCTTGTTGCACCATGTAGTCCACGCCTTTGCGGTCTGACACGCTGTCTGAGTTGGCAACGGCATTGCCGCCAGCGGCTTTAATCTTTTTAACAACGTCATCGGCAGGACCCGCGCCCCCCGCATCGTCGCCTGTCAGGGAGGCACCGAGATCATTTACGACAACATTGGCGCCGTGTTCGGCTGCCATGAGGGCACAGGCTTCGCCGATGCCGCGCCCAGCGCCAGTGATGAGAACTGTTTTGCCGTCCAAGAGACCCATAGTATTTTCCTAACGTAAAGGGATGTCTGTTTGAAGCGAGGTTCGCTTCCCGTTGGCAGAAAACTACCGGGTTGAGAAGGGCTCTGCCAGTCTTCTTTATGCCATTGGAGGCGGAATGTCGGACAAATGGCTTTGGGGGCTAAATTTTGCGCTTCTTCTAGCCTGACGGTTTTGCTGGACGGTCCTTATTCTGCGTGATAATCCCTTTTTGTTGCAAGGTTTTGACGACCTGCACCTTTTAGGATGAAGATGATGACACATAAAACCGACCAGCGACGACGACGCTGCGCAAACACCCGATTAGGGGTTTGTGGTGGTCGGCCTGTGTCTGCGTCCTGCTAACATTATGGCAGGTGTTGCACTCGGCCTCTAAACCGCTCCCTGAAAAGCCATCTTTTCAATAGACCGTTTTGAGAACCGAGAATTTCCATGTTTCATATTTCCAAAGAAGAACCTCGTGATCGTTCTGATGTCGAAGCCCTGCTGAACCGTGCTTTTGGCCCTGGCCGATATGCGAAAACTGCTTACCGTTTACGCGAAGGGGTGCGCGCACTGGAGGACTTGAACTTTGTGGCGTGGTGCGATGACGTTGGGGCGGATGGCACTTCTTCTGATGTCTCTAGCACTTCTGGGCATGCTGCCCACATGGTTGGTTCTTTGCGTTTTTGGCCGGTTTTGTTGGGTCAAACTCCTGCTATTATGCTGGGACCGCTCGCGATGGATCCCACCGTGCGTGGCCAAGGGGGCGGCTTGAAGCTTATGGGGCATGCGCTCGATGTGGCCCGTGACAAGGGGCATAAATTGGTCATCCTTGTGGGCGACGCGCCTTATTATGCCAAGGTTGGGTTTAAGCCTGTGCCGCAAGGGCAAATCGTCATGCCGGGGCCGGTTGATGCGTCTCGGTTACTCGTGTGTGAGCTGACACCGGGCGCTTTTGACGGTGTCTCCGGTGATGTGGGCAAAGATTTCTCTTACAATCCAGAGCCGGGCAAAGCTTATTTTGAGACACTGGCACATTCTTAAAGGTGTGTCAGGGACGGGTTAGCGGGCTTCGCGTACCCACCCCCCAATCAAAAAGCCAAAGGCGATGATGAGGGCAAGTAAAGGCCCCAAAAGGGATGTCTCTTTGACCGCGCGTAATACATATTCGCCGTTTTGGCGTAGGCCAATCCAATTGTTGCCCGCCGCATCTCGGTTCAGTTTGGTTTGGCGCAGGTAAGGCGTATTCCCGGCATCTTCATCAAGCCAGAATACCCCCCCTTGGGTTGCCTCTACCAGAGGGGCAAGGCGTGTCTCTGTGCTGACGACCTCTTGAAACTCTTTGGGGTTGGCAGGTCCAAGTGCGGTTATGGCGGTGAGTTCTCCATCGTCTGCGCGGTAGAGGCCATGTTGTTTCGTGTCGAGTTGCGCACTAAACACCCCATCGGATTTTGGGGCCAAGGTGATGGTCTCTACGTGTCCATCTGGGTATGTCAGCGCGAGCGGCAGGGCCTCTTCTTTCATGGTGAAGCGTTCTATGAGCAGTTGGCCATTGCGGTCGCTCAAGAGGAGCTGTTCTTCCTCAAGGTCTGGTTCTTTCATCAACCAATGGGCAAGGCGGCGCAGGAGTTCTGCTTGGGGGCCGCCTCCATCAAAGCCCCGGCTCCAAAGCCATGCGTGGTCAGAGAGCAGTTGGGCAACGCGGCCTTCGCCAATGCGATCGAGCAACAAGAGCGGTTGATCGTTCGGGCCGGTCAGGACGGACACACCGGAGGTTTGTTCGCTTTCAACCAAACGCATCCATCGGCCCCAGCTGGGATCGGTGGTGGGTGTGCCGCCGTCTGGCAGGCCAGCGGTCACGGGATGGCGGTGCCCCTGCGGTGTGATGTGGGGGCGAAATGCGCCTTCGTAAAGGCCACCGCTTGGCGCGGAGGGAAGAATTGCGGCTAAGGGGGTGCGATAAATTGAAAGGCTGGAGGCAAAGTCAGGCCCCGCAGCGTTCAGCACAGCGCCGCCGTTTTCAACGTAGTCAGCCACGTTATAGAGATAGGTAATCGGCAACACGCCGCGCCGCTGATAACGGTCGAAGATGATGAGATCAAATT
Organism: Parvibaculaceae bacterium; assembly: GCA_029209985.1. Taxonomy (GTDB): domain Bacteria; phylum Pseudomonadota; class Alphaproteobacteria; order Parvibaculales; family Parvibaculaceae; genus NORP139. The sequence continues at coordinate 56,255 of JARGNZ010000011.1, read as the reverse complement.
CAGCCAATTTCAGTGAAAACAGCTCGCGTGTTGGAAAAGCGATCAGCGATAGCTCGTTGACCGGGGTGCTGTCTTGCTTGTCTGGTGGCCGCAAAATGGTGAAATGCACAAGATCTACAGCGGGGTCTGCTTTGAGCAAGTTGCGCCATGTGCGTTCGCCGGGGTGTGGCTCGCCGGATACGAGCAAAACCCGCAAGCGATCGCGGATGCCATTGGTCAGGGTGACGGCGACGTTGTTTTGCTCGGTCAGCTCTCCGGGGGCTGTGTCGGCTTCAATTTCGATGACGTTACGGCCTGCGTGGGGCAAATCAAATGTCAAATCAGTCACTTGGCCCGGCAGGGTTGTTGTGGCCGCCACTTCAATGCCGTCTAAGCGCAGACGAATGGGAATAGGTTGTGCTGCTTCTTTGGTTGTGCCGGTTTCATCCACGCGAAAGCTGATGGTGACAGGCTCATCAACAATCCCGAAACGGGGGGCTTGTTCAATCACTAATCGGCGGTCCATGGCTTTTGGGTCGCCGGTGAGTAGGACATGCAGAGGGGCCGCGCTTTTAGATGAGACATCTTTGAGCTTTGCAAGGACGGCGGGCGTTGCATCATCGACCAGCCCATCGGTGAGCATGATGATGCCGCCGAGGCGGTCTAAGGGAATGTCTGCAAGGGCGTCGGAGAGGGGCGCAAAAAGACTGGTGCCATTGTTGGCGGCTGTCTCGGTGCCCTCAAATGTTTGGGCGCCAGCTTCAATGAAGCGGGTTTCTACGCCTTTGAGGCGGCCCAACTGTGCTCGTAGGCTTTCCAGTGCGGCGTCAACGGTTTGGCTGCGTTTCTCTAAGCTCATGCTATCGCTGCGGTCTGAAACAATGGCCACCACATCGGGGGTGGGGTCGCGTTCTTCTTCGCGGGCAACAGGATTGGCGAGAATGGCTAAGAGCGCCAAGGTGGTGAGTGTGCGCCAGACAACACCGCGTGCCCGCCGCCATAGCATGACCGCGATCAGGCAGAGCGAGAGGATGGCCAATGCCCATAGTAAATTGGTGTTGATCAGCGGTGAGAAGACAAGCGAAAGGTTTTGATTGAACATTATTGACCCAACCTTTCCAACAAAGCGGGCACGTGTACTTGGTCGGCTTTGTAGTTGCCGGTCATAGAATAGATCACCAAATTGACCCCAAAGCGGTAGGCCCACTCGCGTTGCCGCTCGCCGCCGGGCACAACCGGAAAGAGGGGACGGCCTGCGCCGTCTTGTGCCCATGCGCCGGCATAGTCATTGTCACCAATCAAAATTGCGGTCACGCCGTCATTGGAGCTTCCTTGGCCTATGCTCGTGTTGCGGGCGACTTCCACCCATAGGGGGCCATTGTCCCAGCGACCGGGAAAGGTCTGCATGAGATAAAAGCTGCGCGTGAGCACATGGCCGTCAGACACGGGGGTGAGGGCTGGGATGTCTAGTTTTTCTAACAAGCCTACTAAGGCGTCTGAACGCCCGTCTGCCCGCGCACGGGCGTCGCCTTGTGCCTTCGTGTCGAATAAAATCATGCCGCCGCGTTTCATATAAGCGTCCACTCGAGCGGCCGTCGCATCGGACAGAGGCTGTTGGTCTGAGAGAACAGGCCAATAGAGAAACGGATAGATCGATAGCTCATCGGTTTCAATGTCGATCGCGATGGGCTTGCCCGGCGAAATGGCGGTGCGGTCGTGTAATTTTTCACTTAACGCTTCAAGGCCGAGTTTGGAGACGTCGTCGGTTTGGGTGTCGCCGGTTAGAACATAGGCAAGGCGTGTTTTTAACGCAGCCTCTAGTGTTTTGCTGGAGACAGGTTCGTCGGTGTTTTCTTGCGCATGCAGATGGGCGGGGGCCATGATCATCAAACTAGCGGCCAAGACCACAAGAGCCATGGTTGATTTCACACGGCCTTTTTGGGGAAGGGGTGTGCCGGATAATTTTCCTGACAAATAGAGTGCTGCGACACAATCGATGAGGAACAGAATAAATGCCGCCACCAACAGCGGTGCTTTGAGGCGTTGTTCGGCTTGTGGCTCCAATCCTTTGATGAGGCCGAAGGAGGGACGGTTTTTCTGTGCGACTAAGTCAATGTCGAGAGCGCCAATGTTGAGCGCGCGGCCCAAACCACCGTCACCATACAGACCTGCGGGGTGCTGCGCATCGGGAATAAGTGTCGTGTCTGGTGTGATCTGCAACGCCTCAACCCATGGCGGGGGCGCGATTAATTGCGCGGTGCCAGTCAAAATGGATTTGGGGTTGAGTGTGGCCAATTGTTCGCTTCCCATGCTCGGGGGCACGCCCTCTGACAGATCTACAATGCGCGACAGCATATCCACGAACAAACCAGACAAGGGCAGGTTGGACCATTCGGTGTTGGCGGTGACGTGAAAGAGGACAAGAGACCCTGCGCCCAAGGTGCGGCCCGTTACGAGCGGTGTGCCGTCGTTGAGGGCGGCCCATGTGGTTGCGTTTTGTAGGCTGTTGGGATCTGCCAAAACTTGCCGATTGATGGAAACATCGCCCCCAAGTGTTAAGCCATAGAAGGGGCTTTTCTCATCAAAAGGGGAGAGGGTTTGCGGTGTGGTCCAAGACAGAGCGCCTTCAAGGGAGCGATTGCCGTTGCGCAATGACACGGGCATGAGCGCATCTGAGCTTGTTGCGAGGCGGGGGCCTGCAAAGCGCACTAAGAACCCGCCTGCCTTTACCCATTGTGTGATGGCCTCTGCGTCCCCTTGCGACAGTTGGCCGATGTCGGAGAGGATGAGCACAGAAAGGTTTTGTTTCAGCAACCCAATGATTTCGCTTTGTGCGTCTGCTCTTGTTGCATCTGGAGCCGTTGTAGATGGGGCGGCTTGTGGATGTAGAATTTCGGCAAAAGGCTGCAAGGCGCGTTCAAGATAGTAGACATCAGAGAGCAGGGGTTGGCCTTCTTTCTCTCTGCTTGCTGTGATGATGCCCACGGTGCGCCGCTTCCATCTCTGGTCTAGCAAAAAGGTGCTGCCTGCCGTGTGCATGCCTTCGATGTCGAGGCGGGACAGGCGATTGCGCAGTTCCAGCGGAAGGGCAAGGCTGACGGTGTGCTCTATCTCACCGGCATTAAACGGAATGTTGAGTGTGGCAAGGGAGGCCCCATTTTCTGCGCGCGCCCGTAATACATGGGTGGTCGCGGCTGTGCTTTCTTCGACCCGGCGAACCGTAATTTCTAGTCCTTCTGAGCCTGCGGTGGGGGGCAGAATGAGCACAGGGGTTTGGGCGGGAGTGGGGCGAATAAGGGTGATGTCTTTGCCTGTGGTGTCCACCAGTGCAGCGGAGAGGCTTTCTGCTTGCCAATCTTCTAGGCCGTTGCTGATCCAAACGGGGCTTAATGCGGAGATGCCTGCGACCGGGGTTTCCAGCGCAAGGGCTGTGGTGGCGCGGTTGGCGGGCAGTGCAAAGGGGGCTAAGGCACGCAGTTTAGCAAGAGCGTCGTCGGCGGTTTGCAGTTCTGCCGGGCGCTGGGCATTTGGCCCTGTGGTGGTGAGCAGGGCAATGGGTTGATTGGTGCGTTTTGCCTGTTCAATCAGGGCTTGGGCTTCGCGTGTGAGGCTGTCCCAATGTGCTGCTGCACTCCAATCATTGTCGATGACAATCAGGAAGCCGCTTTCTGCGTGTGTGTTGGGTGCGGGACGCCATAAAGGGGTTGCGAGGGCAAGGATCAGCAAAGCCGCTAAACACAGGCGCACAAGCAAAAGCCACAAAGGCATTTTTGAGGGGCTTTCTTCGTGTGCATCAAGGCCCATCAGTAATTGGATGGCGGGGAATTTAATTCTTTTGGGCGCTGGCGGTGTCACCCGTAGTAACCACCAGATCAGCGGCAAGCTTGCAAGTGCCAGCAAAATCCAGGGGGTTGCAAATGCGAGGGGGCCAAGGGTGAGCATGAGTTAGCGTGCCCCCTTGTTGGTTTGATGGTCGCCAGAAATGGCCGTGTAGAGGGAGAGCAAGGCTAGTTGTGGGGGCTTGTCGGTGCGGTGGGTTGTGAACGACCAGCCATAGTGGCGGCAGATATCGGCAATGGCGGCGCGGTGGGCGGCCAAGCGTTGATGATAGGCACTGCGCAAGTTTTCGGCGCGGCTCACCATCAAACGGGTGTCCTCTTCGATGCCATGAAATTCAGTGCGTCCCGAAAAGGGAAGGTCCTCTTCAGACGGATCGAGCACTTGCAAGAGGTGGCCTTTTAAGCCGCGTTTGGCAAAACGCTCTAGGCGCTTGGTGAGTGCGTCGATGGGCGAGAGAAAATCACTGATGAGCACGAGACCGGCATGGCGCGGTAAATCCTCAAGAGGAGGCAGGCTATCGTCAGTTTCTTTGCTAGTACGAGTCTCTGGGCTGGCATTGGTTCTGGGGATGGAAGGCGCGGAGGTTTCTTCCGCCAAAATATAACGAGATAAACGCCGTAGGGCTTCGCGGCCATTGCTGGGGGGGATGTGTGCGCCCAAGGGAGCAATGCGCTCGGCGCTGCGCATCAACAAGGAACCACATGCAAGCGCGAGTACAGCGGCTCTGTGTTTTTTTGTGCAGGGGCTGGTGGGGGCTGCATATTCCATTGAGGCAGAGCGATCACACCAAATCCATACGCTTTCGGCGGCTTCCCATTCGGTCTCTCGGACGTAAAGTTGGTCGGAACGGGCGGACCGGCGCCAGTCTACACTTGAGTAGGCATCGGTTTGGGCAAATTGGCGATATTGCCAAAAGGTTTCTCCAGCGCCGACGCGTTTGCGTCCATGCACCCCTTGCGCAACCGTGCTTGCCACTCGTTCTGCTTCCACCAAGAGGGGAGGCATCGGATCGGCAAGTTGGTCTGCTTGGGCGCGCAGGGCGCGGGAGCTGACAATTGTATCGGCGGTATCGACCACGATATGTCCTACTAGCTGATACGCTGGGTTAATCGATCAATCACACCGGCAAGGGTGATCCCATCCGCACGGGCGGCAAAATTGAGGGCCATACGGTGGCGCAAAATGGGGGCAGCTAAGGCAATGACATCTTCAATGGACGGTGCATAGCGTCCATCCATTAACGCGCGCGCCCGGACAGCCAGCATCAAGGCCTGCGAGGCGCGGGGGCCGGGGCCCCATGAAATATGTGTGTCGACTTCTTCTGATGTGCCTTCGCCGGGACGCGCAGAACGCACCAATTCCAAAATGGCATCAATTACTTTGTCACCCACAGGCATACGGCGGACTAAGTGTTGAAGGGCGCTTAGATCATCACCACTGAGCACTTGGCGCGGTTGAACCGTTTTTGCCCCTGTGGTGGAGAGCAACATGCGCCGCTCTGCTTCCATGTTGGGATAGTGCACATCAATTTGCAACAAGAAGCGGTCAAGTTGGGCTTCAGGTAGGGGGTAGGTGCCTTCTTGCTCTAGCGGGTTTTGGGTCGCGAGGACATGGAAGGGGTGGGGCAATTCGTGGCGTTGTCCAGCGACAGTGACATGCTGTTCTTGCATGGCTTGCAGCAGGGCAGATTGGGTGCGCGGGCTGGCGCGGTTGATTTCGTCTGCCATCAGTAATTGGCAAAAGACTGGGCCTTTGATGAAGCGAAAAGAGCGTCGGCCATTTTCGCCTTCTTCCAGAACCTCAGAGCCGACAATATCGCCGGGCATCAGGTCTGGGGTGAATTGAATGCGTTTGTTGTCCAGCCCCATTGTTGTGCCAATGGCGTGGACCAACAGTGTTTTGGCAAGGCCGGGCACGCCGACCAGCAAAGCGTGGCCACCCGCGAGCAAGGTGATGAGGGATTGCTCAACAACAGTTTCTTGACCAAATATAATATCGCCAATGGCCTGTTGGGCTTCGTTCAAACGGTGTCCGGCTTTTTCAACTTCTGCGACGATTGTCTCGCCGGCTTCACTGATTGACTGCATTGGCCTACATTTATTTTGGGTGCGCTTTGGCAGTGCGCATCCCTGGTGGGGGCCTTATGGCCTGATTGAGCGCATGGAAATTGGCATCGCCCTATAGGGGCACCGCACGCCTTTAACCTCTCGCTCTTGTACTCTTGCTCTTGAACTCACACTTTGGCGTCTAATATGGCTCCATTATGGCGGTTGCAGGCTCAGGCGCTATAGATAGTGTAAATAGCCCAGTAAAATGAGAGTGAAGATTTTGAGCAAAATGCGTCTATAATGGCGTTTCTTGTTTTAGATCAGGAGGTTGCAGTATGAGTGATGACACCAAATCAAACCCTAAAGCCCCGTCAGTGGGGGGGAAGGCATCAGCGTCGACGGCTGGTTCTGGGTTGGTCTTGCAGGGAATCACTCAGGCGGAGGCGGCCGCGAAAAAAAATCCGAAAGGCTTGCCCCCGGTGCATTTGTGGCATCCAGAGTTTTGTGGCGAATTAGATATCCACATCAAACGCGATGGGAGCTGGCATTATATGGGGTCTCCCATCGGGCGCGAACGTCTGGTCCGGCTATTTTCAACGGTGTTGAGATATGATGACGACGAGCGGTATTACCTTGTGACACCGGTTGAAAAGATCGGCATCAAAGTGGATGACGTGCCCTTTGTTATTGTTGCGATGTCTGTGGCTGGGGAGGGGGAAGAACAAGTCCTTACCTTCACCACCAATGTGGGGGATGACACGATTGCAGGCCCGGATGCGCCCATTCGCTTTGAGGTGGACGATGAAACCGGTGAGCCAGCGCCCTATATATTGGTGCGCGCGCGGTTAGAAGGGTTGATCAACCGAGCGGTGTTTTATGATTTGGTTGCTTTGGGCCAAGAAAAGACGATTGACGGTAAAAACTGGTTTGGTGTTTGGAGTTCTGGGACTTTCTTTCCCTTTGTGCCAGCGGATGAATTGCAATTTTAAACTAGACCGACGACCCCGTAGAGATAAAAACAAAAAGAGATAAGGTGGCCATGATCGAGTACCGACAAAAAATATTGGATGCCATCGACGCTCATATGCCCAGCCCCGATGATATTTTACTCAGCCGGTCTGCGCGGGGAGATCACGACCTTAATCCGGTAGAAAAAACAAATGCCGATGGGCGTGCCCCAAAAGACGATGAATGGATTGACGATAAGGGCGAAACTCGGTCCTTACGGTTGGCGGCTGTGTTGGTCCCCATTGTGGAGCGGAAAGAGGGGCCAACTGTGCTTTTGACACGGCGGGCAGATCATCTGAACTCGCATTCTGGGCAAGTGGCTTTTCCCGGCGGCAAAGTGGAGCCGGGCGAAAGTCTGCTCAATGCAGCGTTGCGTGAGGCGGAAGAAGAAGTCGGGCTTGATCGGTCTTTCGTGGATGTGCAGGGTTACTTAGACGTGTACGAAACAGGGTCTGGGTTTCGTATTCTGCCGGTTGTGAGTTTTGTCAAACCGGGGTTTACGCTTCAAGCGGATGCAAATGAGGTGGCGGACATTTTTGAGGTGCCGCTGGCGTTTTTGATGAACCCGGAAAACCAAAAGCGCCATAGCGTATTTTGGCGCGGGAAAGATCGAGCCTATTATGCAATGACGTATGATGGGTTTTATATTTGGGGCGCAACCGCTGGCATGTTGAAAAATATGTCTGATCGGTTGGGCGGAGAGGCTGCTTTTACATGATCCGTGTCTTTCTAAACTTTCTTCTCTTTTTGGCGCCATTCATCATTTATTGGTTGATTGCGATGCGCAGCGATAAGCCTTTACATTGGCGCGATGCGCCCCTGGTGTGGCTCACGCTGATCGGCTTTGGATTGTTCATGACGGGGCTGTTTGTGGCGGTTTTTGTTACGCAAGGCACTTAAATGTGCTTGCTGCTGTCCGTCTCACCTATGGGTCTCCTCAAATCGGCCAGGACCTGGTTGATCTAAAGCAATGTGCCGCCTGAAAAGCATGTTACAAATGATGAAAATGACGCATGCGTCACCTTTGATGGTAGCTGCGTCCTCATTGTAAAAAAATAAAGGTGAGGAAATGAGCGATAATTCAGTGCAAGCAACCGGTGAACTGGCTTTGGCTCCTTGGCTTAAAGAACCTGCCACGCAAAAGGTGATGAACGCGTTGGGTGCCCAAGAGGGTTTAGCGCGGTTTGTGGGGGGATGTGTGCGCAATGCTTTGTTGCGGGAACCGGTTAAAGACCTTGATATTGCCACCAGCCTTACGCCCCAAGACGCGATGGCTCGGCTTGAAGCAGCTGGCATCAAGGTGGTGCCGACGGGGTTAGCTCATGGCACGATTACCGCGATTGAAGACGGGCGGCCATTTGAAGTGACAACGTTGCGTGTGGACGTGGCGACAGATGGACGTCATGCGGAAGTCGCGTTTACACAGGATTGGGCGGAAGACGCCAAGCGGCGCGACTTCACGATGAATGCTCTTTATGCTGATATAGATGGCACGGTGCATGATCCGTTGAATGGACGCGCAGATTTGGATGCGCGGCGGGTGCGGTTTATTGGGGATGCGACTGCGCGTATTCAGGAAGACTATTTACGCATTTTGCGGTTCTTTCGGTTTCAAGCGCATTACGGCCAAGGCCAAATGGATGCAGAAGGGCTGGCGGCCTGTGCGGCGCAAAAGGCCGGCTTGAAAGGATTGTCGGGAGAACGGGTGCGCGGCGAATTGCTTCGTTTGCTGGAAGCAGATGAGGCGGCTACGGTGTTGCGTCAAATGGCGGCGGCGGGCATTTTGTCTGAGGTTTTACCTGAAGCTGCCCGCTTAGACCGGTTGGAAAAACTGGTGGATATTGAAGTCGGACAGCTCTTTAGTCAGGACGCGATTTTGCGCCTGAGTGCTCTCCTTGAGGGGGACGCAGATAAGTTGCGTGCGGTCGCAGAGCGTCTGCGGCTTTCTAATAAAGAACGTACCCGTGTTCTCAAAATGCACACGGACCCGACTAAGATGGTTTGTTATCTTTCTATGCGTGAAGTGCGCCGGGCGCTTTATTGGCTTGGGGTTGAGCTTTTCAAAGACAAAGCCCTGTTGGGGTGGGCGGCTGACGGCAAAGACCACAACGCCATGCAATGGCGGGCGCTGCTGGCCTTGGCGGATACGTGGGAGCGGCCAGATTTTGGCTTAACTGGGTCCATGCTTAAAGCATCGGGTGTGCCCGAGGGGCCTGAGATGGGCCGGGTGTTTCGCGAAGTTGAAGAATGGTGGGTTGATGCAGACTTTATCGACGATGAGTTTTCATTGATTGAGCGGCTTAAAGCTGTGGTGCAAGCAACCATCTATTAGAGATGTTTAAGGCAGCGCGATCGCGCAGAGCGTGCCACGCGTTGCTTTGATGAGGTCGTTTGGGGCGATTTCTAATTCCAAGCCCCAACGTCCACCGCTCACATAAATGGTGTCGAAGGTCTGCGCACTTTCATCCAAAAACGTGGGTAAGTGTTTCTTCTGGCCAACAGGCGAAATAGCGCCAGCTTTGTAGCCGGTTATTTTTTCGGCATGTTTTTGATCTGCTAAATCAACGCGCTTTGTCTTTAAGTGCTTGGCGAGGGCTTTGCGGTCTAAGTCTTTGTCTGCAGGCACTATGGCGGTGGCAAGCTTTGCCTCAGTGGTTGTCACGATCAGGGTTTTGAACAGGCGCGCAGGGTCCAGCCCACTTGCCTGAGCCATGTCGAGGGCGCTGGTCTTGCGGTCTTTGGGCACATCAATTTCGTGGAACGCGTGTGCCACCTTTGCAAGACGAAGGTTTCTTCCCGCTGCGGTCTCGTCTTTTGCCATGAGGGTGCCTCGCGGGTCTAAGCGGTCGTTTTAAGGCCATTTCACTTCTGGGGGCATGGACGACAGAATAGAATCCACATTGCCACCTGTTTTGAGGCCGAAGGTTGTGCCGCGATCATACAACAGGTTGAATTCTACGTAACGGCCACGGCGGATTAATTGCTCTTCGCGTTCTTGGGCGCTCCATGGCTTGTCCATGTGGCGGCGGGCAATGGCGGGATATGAGTCCAAAAACGCCTTGCCGACATCTTGTGTAAAGTCGAAGTCTTTTTCCCAATTTCCTGTTGCTAAGCGGTCATAGAAAATGCCGCCGATGCCACGTGGTTCGTTGCGGTGGGGGAGAAAGAAATACTCATCGCACCATTTTTTGAAGCGGGCGTGATAGTCGTCGCCGTGTGCGTCGCAGGCTTGTTTCATGGCGGCATGGAAGTCGAGGCTATCTTGATGTTCTTGGGTGCGGTTAGCATCCAGTACGGGGGTGAGGTCTGCGCCGCCTCCAAACCAGCATTTTGTGGTCACGATCATGCGCGTGTTCATATGTACCGCTGGCACATGGGGGTTATGGGGGTGGGCGATCAATGAAATGCCACTGGCCCAAAAGCGCGGATCTTCTTCGGCGCCGGGAATTTGTTTGCGAAACTCTTCTGAGAACTCGCCAAAGACGCTGGAGGTGTGCACCCCTGCTTTTTCAAAGACACGGCCTTTTAGGATCGACATGACACCGCCGCCCATTTCGCCCACGTGGGCTTGAGCTGCTTTGACTTCGGCTTCTGTTTTGCCGTGTGTTGCCCGATCCCAAACGGTTTGTTCAAACGTGCCAGCGTCTAAGTCTTGATGGGAGCCTGTGAGGTCGCGCTCTAAGGTTTCAAATGACGCGCAGATTTGGTCGCGCAGGGATTGGAACCATGTTTCTGCGAGGGATTTCTTTTCTTCTATTGTTTTTTCCACGATCAGGGGTCCGTCTTTTGAAAGGCTGAAAAGCAGCGGGGGTCGGTGATACGAATGGCTCAGGGGTAGTGCCTTGTGGGCAAACCTGTCAAGCACACCCGTTTTTTGCTGTTCAGGATACCCGGCTCTTTAGGGTCTCGTAACTCTTAAAGTTGGATTTTGGGGAATTGGTCGGTTTGGCGCAGTGCCTCCCCGATGATCAGCGCCCCGGCGACCGCAATATTGAGGGAACGCATATTGGGGTTCATCGGAATGACCACACGGGCATCCGCGCTCTCGTGCACTTCTTGTGGCACCCCAAGGCTTTCTCGGCCAAGCAATAAGGTATCAGTTGGAGCGAATCGAAAATCCAAATGAGTGGTTTCGGCCTTGGTTGTGAGGAGAATCAGGCGGCCTCTGGCCTTGCGAACGGTTTCGAATTGTTCCCAGTCTGTGTGTCGGGTCAGGTTCACTTGATCCAGATAATCCATGCCAGCTCGTTTGAGCGATCTATCAGAAAAGGGGAAACCACAGGGTTCAATCACGTCCACCGGTAGGTCGAGACAGGCGCCTAATCGCAATATTGTGCCAGTATTCTGCGGAATGTCGGGTTGATAGAGCGCCAAATGCATGGTTTTGATCCGGTAAACGTGAGGGGGTGAATGTGAAAATTAATCGCAACATTACTCCAGAAAGGGGTGTGTAGGGGTGCCCCGATTTTGAGCATTTTGCCAGAAGAAATCGAATTGTGTCAGGAATGTGCGGCATCCTGACACATTCCCGCGTGCCGGGTCTGGACATTCACCCCATTGGGTGGCAAAACCGCTGAACGTCCGGCATGGACTGGGAGGGCCAGTTCTATGCCGTGCACAGCAGATTTTAGGTAAAAACCCTGCGATCCAATATCGAACCAACCTAACTGAGTGTCCAAATTGGGGGCTAAATAGGGCAGGTTTATTGGCATTTCGGGATTTTGCTGGAAACCATAAGGAGACGTCGACCGTGGCAGTTACCGACACGGATGAGCCGACACGGCGCGATTTTCTATATATCGCCACTGGCTCTTTCACCGCAATTGGCGGGGCATATCTTGTCTGGCCGCTCATTGACCAAATGAATCCTGATGCGTCTGCGCTTGCACTCGCTTCTATCGAGGTCGATTTGAGCTCGATCGAGGTTGGTCAGAGCATGACCGTTAAATGGCGCGGCAAGCCTGTTTTCATTCGTCGCCGGTCAGCAGAAGAAATTGAAGCAGCGCGTGCTGTGCCTCTTTCTGATTTGATTGACCCTGAAGCACGTAATGACAACCTGCCTGACGGTTCGCCTGCTGATGACCAAAACCGTGCACCCGCTGGTAAAGAAGAGTGGTTGATCATGGTTGGCATTTGTACCCACCTTGGCTGTGTGCCAAAGGGGCAGAGCATGTCAGATAAAAAAGGCGACTTTGGTGGTTGGTTCTGCCCTTGTCACGGATCGCACTACGATACGGCTGGCCGTATTCGTAAAGGTCCAGCCCCTCAGAACTTGGAAGTGCCCGTACTCACTTTCTTGTCTGATACAAAAATCAAAATCGGATAAAGGAGCGCACGATGAGCGGAGACCACACTTATCAGCCGTCAAACGCCTTTACTCGGTGGCTTGACGAACGTTTGCCTATCATGGGCATTGTCGATCATATGATGGATTACCCAACACCAAAGAACATCAACTACTGGTGGACTTTCGGCGGGATTCTTTCATTTTGCTTGGCATCACAAATTGTTACCGGTGTCATCTTGGCGATGCACTACACGCCGCACGTAAGCATGGCGTTCAATTCTATTGAACACATTATGCGTGATGTGAACTACGGCCATTTGATCCGGTATGCGCACGCTAATGGCGCATCTATGTTCTTTATCGCTGTATATATCCACATGTTCCGTGGCCTTTATTATGGATCTTACAAAGCGCCGCGCGAAGTGCTTTGGATCTTGGGCGTTGTCATCTTCTTGCTGATGATGGCAGCAGGTTTCATGGGCTACGTGCTTCCTTGGGGCCAAATGAGCTTCTGGGGTGCAACTGTTATCACCAATCTCTTCTCGGCGATCCCATACGTGGGCGATGCTATTCGGGAATTGCTTTGGGGTGGCTTCTCAGTTGATAACCCAACCTTGAACCGCTTCTTCTCCTTGCACTATCTGATCCCGTTCATCATTGCGGGTGTTGTGATCTTGCACATTTGGGCGCTGCACGTACCGGGTAACAACAACCCGCTCGGCATCAACGTCAAGGATAAACAGGATACGGTTCCTTTCCACCCTTACATGACGGCCAAAGACGGCTTTGCATTGGTTCTCTTCTTGATCCTGTTTAGCTACTTTGTGTTCTTCAATCCAAATGCGATGGGCCACCCGGACAACTACATTCGGGCCAACGCGTTGGTGACACCTGCGCACATTGTGCCTGAATGGTATTACTTGCCGTTCTACGCCATCTTGCGGGCTGTGCCTGATAAGTTGGGCGGCGTGATTGCTATGTTTGGTGCGATTGCGGTGTTGTTCATCCTGCCGTGGTTGGATCGGTCTGCAGTACGTTCTGCGCGGTTCCGTCCGTTGTATCGTCAGTTCTTCTTCATCTTCCTTGCATGTTGTTTGGGTCTTGGTTACCTCGGCGCTATGCCTGCTGAAGGGATCTACGTGATCGCATCGCGTATTCTGACGATTTACTATTTCGCTCACTTCTTGGTCATCTTGCCTGTCTTGGGCATGATTGAGAAACCTAAGCCATTGCCAGAAAGCATCTCGAAAGCGGTGTTGGATGCGCATGGTGGGTCTGCTTCTGCCAATGCGGCAGCAGCGCCTGAAAAACGTTGAGCGGGGAGTTCAGAACAATGACTGACACAACACATAAAACAGAAGGCCGGCCTTGCATTTTTACGCGAGCCTGCGGTGTGACCCCGTTTCTAACAGCGCTTGCGATTGCTGTATTGGGTTATACATTTGTGTTCGCTGGTGACGCGAAAGCGGCCGGCGGAGGCATTGAATACAAGAACGTTGAATGGACCTTTGATGGTCCGTTCGGCACCTTTGATCGTTCACAACTCAAACGTGGGTATAAGGTTTATCAGGAAGTATGCTCTGCATGTCATTCCATGGACCTCGTATCATTCCGTAACTTGTCACAACCTGGCGGCCCGGAATTTAGCGAAGCTGAAGTTAAAGTGATTGCGGCTGAGTTTGAGATTGTTGATCCGGTGGAATTTGACGAAGCAGGTGACCCTATTGAACGTCCTGCTTTGCCGCGTGACCGTTTCCCAGCACCATTTCCAAACGACAATGCTGCACGGGCGTCGAACGGTGGGGCTTTGCCACCTGACTTTTCCGTTTTGGCAAAAGCGCGTCCAAATGGGGTGAACTACATTTATTCTTTGCTGACAGGCTATGAAGATGCGCCTGCTGGTTTGGAAATGAATGAGGGCATGTCATACAACGCCTACTTCGAAGGGCATCAGATCGGCATGGCACCGCCTTTGTCAGACGAGATTGTCGAGTATGAAGACGGCACGCCGATGACTTTGGACCAATATGCTAAGGATGTTGTTGCATTCATGTATTGGGCTGCTGAGCCTAAAATGGAAGAACGCAAACAGATTGGGTTCCAAGTGATCCTGTATCTTCTGGTTTTGGCTGGTTTGCTTTACTTCGTTACGCGCAAGCTTTGGGCCGATCAGCACTAAGTTGATCGCTTGTTCCATGACTTTTAAGGGCTCCTTCGGGGGCCCTTTTGTTTGGGGCTTGAGTAAGTGTTGGGGCTTGCTATTCTCTTTGCAAAAGCAAAGGGTTGAAGAAGATGCAGCACAAGCTCACCGCAGGACCACTCTTAGATCAACGCGGCCATTTGGTTGAAGCGGGTTGGGGCACGGAGTTGGTTCGCCGTTACGACCGCTCCGCGATTAAAGCGCCTTGGCACCGTATTAAAGAATGGGATTATTATTGTGTGCAGAACGAACGCTTCGCGCTGGCGATGGTGGTTGCCGATAATAGTTACATGGGACTTCTCAGTTTAACGTGGATTGATTTTGAGGCGGGCACTGTGCACGAAGATACGGTTATGCCGTTTCTCACTCGTGGGCGCCTTGGACTGCCGTCGAGTTCTGAAACTGGCGACATTGTGATGGAGAGAGACGGTATGTCCCTTTCTTTCACCCATCAGCCGGGCGGGCGAATGCTTCGCTTTTCCTCTCCAAAGTTTAAGGATGGGGCGGGGTTGTCGGGGGAGGTTTTCTTGGCACAGCCGCCTATGGATACGATGGTTATTGCAACGCCGTTTCCGGGGGCGCCCAAAGCCTTTTACTACAATCAGAAAATTAATTGTATGGCGGCGAGCGGCACTGTGCGTTTGGGCGAGGAAACGCATACCTTTGATCCTGCCTCCAGCTTTGGCGTGTTGGATTGGGGGCGTGGGGTCTGGACGTATGAAAATACATGGTACTGGGGATCTGCTTCCGGTCTGCATGAGGGCAAGCCGTTTGGGTTTAATATTGGGTACGGCTTTGGGGATGTGTCTGCGGCCAGTGAGAACATGGTATTTTTTGAGGGGCGGGCGCATAAGCTGGATCGGTTAGAATTTCATATTCCTGAGTCAGGGCATTGTGACGAGCCGTGGCGCTTTTCCAGTTCGGATGGTCGGTTTGAGATGAAATTTGAACCGCTTGTTGAACGCTACGTTCACACCGATTTGAAACTCATCAAGGTTAAAACTCAGCAGGTTTTTGGTACATACTCTGGCACGGTTATTTTGGACGATGGCACCGCGCTTGCGATTGAGGGAGTGCGTGGGTTTGCTGAGGAAGTGTTTAACCGGTGGTAGTCATACGTAGTCGTCACATTTGCGTTTTATAGAAGAGTGACCTTCGGTTTCCACGAGAACCGGACGTTTTGATGTCGGCGGTGTGAGACATATTGTGGAATTTGGAGGCTCTATGAGCAAAATGGTTTTGGGTGTGATCGGTGGCAGTGGGATTTACAATCCACCCGGTTTTGAGAATAGCCGATGGGAACGGGTAGACAGTTCATTTGGCGAGGCCTCAGACGAATTGCACTTTGGTCAATTAGCGGGCGTTGACATGGTGTTTTTGCCCCGTCATGGCCGCAGCCATTCCTTTGCGCCAAGCGACATCAACTACCGGGCCAACATTGACGCGCTTAAACGGGCAGGGGTAACCGATATTGTCTCGGTCTCTGCAGTTGGGTCGTTGCGGGAAGACCTCCCCCCCGGTCATTTTGTTATTGTGGATCAATTTATTGACCGGACCTTTGCCCGCGAAAAGAGCTTTTTTGGGAAAGGCTGCGTTGCGCATGTTTCTATGGCCGATCCGGTATGTCGTCGTCTGGGAGATCAGCTCAGCGCTGCCTGTGAGGCCGCTGAGGTTGCCTATACGCGCGGCGGCACCTATTTGGCGATGGAAGGGCCTCAGTTTTCTTCGCGCGCGGAGAGCGAGTTATATCGCTCTTGGGGGTGTTCTGTAATTGGCATGACCAATATGCCAGAGGCCAAATTGGCGCGAGAAGCAGAGATTAATTACGCGACGATTGCCATGGTGACTGATTATGACTGTTGGCATGAGGAAGAAGAGAATGTGGAAGTGACCCATGTGCTGGAGGTCTTGCGCGGCAATGCCGATAAGGCTGGCCATATGATCCGCGCATTGGCCGAAAGCCTTACGGGGAAAGAGCGCGCTCCCTGTCCGCAAGGCTTTGACCGTGTTCTGGACCATGCCATCATCACGGCACCTGAAGGGCGAGACCCTGCCATGGTTGCTAAATTAGAAGCGGTCGCTGGCCGCGTATTGAACGGAAATTAAACTCATGAAGCTCGAAGATTTTATTCGCACCATTCCAGATTATCCAAAACCCGGGATCATGTTCCGCGATGTGACGACGTTGTTGTCTGATGCGCGTGGCTTTCGTATGGCGGTGGACGCGTTGGTGCAGCTTCATGTGGATTCTGACATTGATATGATTGCGGGTGTTGAAGCACGTGGCTTTATTTTGGGCGGGGCGGTTGCGCACCAACTTGGCAAAGGGTTTTTGCCAGTCCGCAAAAAGGGCAAGCTGCCCCATGAAACCATCTCAGAAGAATATGACCTTGAATATGGCACGGATGCTGTGGAAATCCACAAGGACGGGATCAGCAAGGGGGCCCGTGTTTTGGTGATCGATGATTTGATCGCGACAGGTGGTACGGCTGAGGCGGCTGTGAAATTGATCAACCGGGCGGGCGGCATTGTGGTCGGCTCTACTTTTGTGATCGAGTTGCCAGATCTTGGGGGCCGGGCGCGGTTAGAAAATCACAACATTGATGTGCGGTCTCTTTGTTCTTTTGCAGGTGACTGATGCGGATCAACGCGACAGCCTATCGCACAATTTGGGTGGCTCAAGATGGATGGTCTGTTGAGGTCATTGATCAAATAAAGCTGCCCCATGTTTTTGAAACTCAAACGCTGACGTCTGTTTCTGAAGCGGCGCGGGCTATCAAAGATATGGTTGTGCGGGGGGCGCCGTTGATCGGGGCAACGGCGGCTTACGGTGTGGCTTTGGCCATGCGAGCAAACCCGTCGGATGCGGCTCTCGATGCGGCTTTGGCATTGTTGGGAGCGACGCGGCCCACAGCGATCAATTTGCAGTGGGCGTTGAAAGAACTGGACCTTGCTGTGCGCCTTTTGCCTCCTGAAGAACGGGCGGTGGGGGCTTATGCACGGGCGGCGCAGATTTGTGATGATGATGTCGAAACGTGTCGTCAAATTGGGGCGCATGGGTTGAAACTCATTGAAGAAATTGCGGCCACTAAAAATGGCGAGCCGGTCAATATTTTAACGCATTGCAATGCGGGGTGGTTGGCAACGATTGATTGGGGCACGGCAACGGCGCCCATTTATATGGCGCATGATGCAGGCATTCCTATTCATGTCTGGGTGGATGAAACCCGGCCTCGTAATCAAGGGGCGGCTTTAACAGCTTTTGAACTTGGCCAGCACGGTGTGCCTCACCATATTATTGTTGATAATGCGGGGGGACATTTGATGCAGCAGGGACAGGTTGATCTGTGCATTGTGGGGACGGATCGCACCTCAGCGCGTGGAGATGTGGCCAATAAAATTGGCACTTATCTCAAAGCGCTTGCGGCTCAAGACAATGATGTGCCGTTTTATGTGGCGCTGCCCCATACCACGATCGATTGGTCAATTGAGGACGGTGTCGCGGATATTCCCATTGAAGAACGCGCCCCAGATGAAGTGTTGACGATGCAAGGGCGCTGCGGGGATGAGGTGGTGCAGGTTGGCATTGGAGCGCCGGGCAGTCCTGCGGCAAATCCGGCCTTTGATGTGACCCCGGCTCGGTTGGTCAGCGGATTGATTACGGAGCGCGGGGTGTGCGCGGCCTCACAGGCGGGGTTGGCTTCCCTTTACCCGGAGAAGGCATCTTGAGCCGTCTTGTTAAAAATATTGGTGATGAAGACTGGGCGCGCCAAGAGGTGATCGATACGGCGTTGGCAATGTCGGATAGTAAATTGTCACCGGGCACGTCGGGCAATGTCTCCATGCGGTTTGGAGATCACGTTCTCATCACCCCAAGTGGCATGGCCTACGCGGATCTTTTGCCGGATGACATTGTGTCGCTCTCGTTGCAAGGGGAGGTGTTAAGCGGTGTTCGCTTGCCTTCCTCTGAATGGCATTTTCATTGTGCCATCTATCGGGCGCGGGGGGATGTGCGCGGGATTGTGCACACGCATTCACCCTATGCGACGGCACTGGCGTGTTTAGAGCAAAGCATTCCGGCGTTTCACTATATGGTCGCAGTGGCGGGGGGAGATGATATTCCCTGTGTGCCCTATGCCACCTTCGGCACGGATGAGTTAGGCGCCCATGTGGTGGCGGGTTTGGCCACACGCGCTGCCTGTTTGTTGTCCCATCATGGGCAAATTGCGACGGGGGAGAGCTTAGGGAAAGCTTATGGCCTTGCGCATGAAGTCGAAACATTGGCGCAGCACTATCATTTGGCCTGCCAAGTAGGCACCCCAACTATTTTGGATAAACAGGAAATGGCACGTGTGTTGGAGAAGTTTAAGACCTATGGCAAACAGCCTGAGGTTTAAGCTTTCTCGAACCACTCAAGGGTGCGTGCGCGGGCTTGCGCGGTGACATCGGCATCATAGTTTTCGCGTCTGTCTGAGTTGAAGCCGTGGTCGGCCTCATAAATATGGATGGTGATGTCTTTTCTGCGTTCCTTAAATTCGGTTACCCAGTCCATTGGAATGCTGGCATCCTTTGAGCCGAAATGCAGCATGGTGGGGCAGGTGGGGACCTCAGTGTCGAGGTCCATAATAAGGCGACCGTAATAGCCTACGGCTGACGTAAGGCCAGAGCATCGGCACGCGGCGAGCCACGCAATAGCGCCGCCGTAACAATAGCCTGTGATATGGATACGTTTATTGCCTTGCCCATCGAGGTAATCAATCGCGGCTTGGATGTCGCCTGCGCTGTATTTGATGCCTGTTGCTTTGGCCAGTTTGATGGATGTGGCAATGCCTTCCTCTGAATAGTCTGCCCGCCAGTCGCGGTGCGCACGGTCATAGAGGGAAGGGGCGATCACATCGTATCCGTCGGCGGCAAATCCATCGCAGAGTTCTTTGATGTGGTCAGTGACCCCAAAGATTTCTTGGGCCAACACAAGGCCGCCTTTACGTTCACCGATTGCCGGAGAGTGATAAGCAGAAAGGGCAAACCCCTCATCGCCTGTGAGTTGTACCATTTGCCCCATGTGACCCTCTTTGTGTCTGTTGTTTTGCCGCTGTTGTCTCACTATCGGATGTAGGAGTGAGCGACGGTGGTGTGCTGTGTCGTAAAATTGGTTTGATCCTGTGAGGATTTTGTTCTGAATTCAAGAGCTAAGATGGTGTTTGCTTAAAGTGTCATACGCACGGCGCATGGGCGGGAATACGGAGGGCAACCAACAGCCCCTTGGGAGCTGTTGGTTGCTCTTTAGTTTGCGGTGTTGAGCGGTGCTTTGCGTTCGACTAACCCTTGCCCCAAAAAGGTGATGACCGTCTCCCCATTTTGATTGGTGCCGGTGTTCAGGCTTCTCACGATGCCGAGGTTGGGGCGGGATTTGAGATCGATCTTTTCTACGACTTCGGTGCGGTAGCTGATTGTATCGCCCGGGCGCACTGACTTTTTCCAACGAATGTCGAGCACACCGGGGGAGGGGCCACCACGGGGTGGGGTGCGACCATCTTCGTCGGGTTCTTCTTCAACGGGGTCGTCTGTGCGACTGGCAATCATCAATTTCATCCATATGGAACACGTGTGCCAGCCGGAAGCGATGAGGCCGCCAAAGGCACTTTCTGTTGCTGCCTCAGGGTCCACATGGAAGGGCTGAGGATCGAACTTTTTACCAAAGGCGATGATTTCTTCTTGTGTGAATGTGTAGCTGCCCAGCTCGGAGCTGGTGCCAATTTTAACATCTTCAAACCAAGGCATTAGGCGTGCTCCTCAGACGGGGTGTGGGGGTGAGGGCGTTTGCTGAACATCATCCAGCTGCTCAACAGTGCAATGGTTTCATCGTTTTGATTGAGCATTTCCCATTGCCATTTTACAAGGCCCATATCGGACTTGCTGGCAGAGCTTCGTTTTTCAAGGACTGTCACCTTGACCCGAACGGTGTCTTCCACAAACAGCGGTTTGCGCCAGCGCACCTCTTCGATGCCGGGGGCACCAAGGGCCGCGCATTTGTAAAGAAACGCATCGTAAATCAGGCGCATGGAGAGAGAGCAAATATGCCAACCGGAGGCACACAGGCCACCCAACAATGAATCCTTTGCCGCCTCTGCATCTAGGTGGAACGGTTGGGGGTCAAACTCTTGTGCAAATTCGATGATTTCTTCTGTGCTGGCTTTGTGGCTGGCGGTTTCAAATGAGAGGTCAGGAGCAATGTCTTCCCAAAAATATATTGGTGCCGTCATAAAATTTCCGATTTATTTTGTTCTTCATTGCGGGCATTTTAACAGAAGACCGACCGAACGCAGCAGAAATAGGAAATGAATATGGACTATGCACGCGCTATTCCGCTTTTGGCCTCACTTGATATTGCTGAAAGTGAAGCTTTCTATCGGACGGCTCTTGGTTTCCACGGTGAAGAGCTTGGAGACTATCTCATTATGAAACGCGATGAGATTGAACTGCATTTTTGGTTATGCCCTGATCGCCAAATTGCAGAGAACACATCTTGCTATATTCGCGGGGGGCAAGTGCCTTCGCTCTATGAGGATTTTCGGGGGCGTGAGGACTTGATTGTTGCCCAAAAGGGGCGCCTGAGCGACTTTGCCGTCCGGGACTGGAACATGAAAGAATTCTATGTCCATGACCCGCACGGCAATTTGTTGAAATTTGGGCTGATCCCTGAAGAGGCGTAAAGCCGCTAACAGAAATCAGTCGATCATTGCGGCATAGACGAGTTGCTGCAATTGAGGGCGAATTGGATAGCTGCTGGAGGGCATGAGTTGGGTCATGAAAATGACTGTCAGGTCCTCCACAGGGTCAATCCAGAAATATGTAGAGGCCAGTCCGCCCCAAGAATAGATGCCCGGTGTGCCCAATGAATGAGACGCGCCTTGGTCTAAAAGCACAGAGAAGCCTAGCCCAAAGCCGACGCCATCCATGCCGGTTTCTGAAAATGCTGAGTTGTCCATTTCCCGCATGGTTTTGTTGTCGGGCAAGTGGTTCATGGTCATGAGGTCAATGGTTTTGGGCGACACGAACCGGGTGCCATTTGCCTCCCCGCCGTTGAGCAGCATTTGGCAGAAGGCTAAATAATCTGATTGGGTGGAGACTAAACCGCCGCCGCCAGACAGAAAAGAAGGAGGCGAGGTGAATTGGCCGGTTGCGTCGGCTTCATCTACCCGGCCTGTGACGCCTGTTTCGGGGTCTTTGCGGTAACAAGGGGCAAAGCGGTCCCACTTGTCTTCTGGTACGTGGAAGCCTGTGTCCACCATGCCAAGCGGCTCGAAAATACGTTCCTTTAGGAAGACATCGAGGGGTTTCCCGGAGATGATTTCGACCAAACGGCCGCACACATCTGTGGCCATGGAATAATTCCATTTGGTGCCCGGTGAAAACTGCAACGGCATTTTGGAAAGCCCGTCTACAATTTCTTCTAAGGTCAAATTGGTTCGGCCTGCACCGCCTAATTTGTTCTTGCGATAGAGTTTGTCTACCGGGTGGGCCATCATGAAGTCATAAGTGAGGCCAGATGTGTGGGTCAGCAAATCATAGACCCGCATTTCGCGGTCTGGCGCTTTGGTTGTGTAGTTGTCCCATGTGCCTTCGTCCCAGACCTGTAAGTCTGCGAAAGAAGGAATGTAGTGGGATACTGGATGAATGAGCTGCAATTTGCCTTCTTCATACAACATCATCAATGCCAGAGAGGTGATGGGCTTGGTCATGGAATAGATGCGGAAGATGCTATCTTTTTCCAGTGGTAGATTATTTTCGCGGTCTTTGTTGCCGTTAACTTCGAACTGCACGATCTCGCCGTGGCGTGAAATGATGACCGATGTGCCCGCCAATTTTCCGCTGTCGATGTAGGACTGGAGGAAAGTTGGAATTTTGTCCAAACGGTCCGGGTCAAAGCCAAGTGATTGGGCTGATGAGATTGGTGTGGTGATGTTCATGCTATATACCGCTTATGCGGCCTCCCCATAATTTTTGGGAAGTATGGATTGTGCTTGCTCAAAGGGGAAGGTTTATCTCAACGCTGTTGCACCAGGTAGCGTACAATTTCTTCTGGTTCTCCGCTGGTGCAAATGGTTGTTTTGTCGCTTTTGCGCAAATCAATGATGGACCATTCGCCCGCGTGTTTTTCTACTTCAAAGCTGGGGGCTATCCAGCCGCACACGTAGATGTAGATATGGAAAGGGCCGTTATCTAATGGGAATTGTTCGTAGTGCATTTCAAAGGGCGTTTGCGCAAGCAACTGCCTTAGTTGCGCCCACTCCTGAGCTGACAACCAATTATCCGCTTTCGCGGCTTTTGGAAATGCGAGAACAACACCCATGATAACTCCGTATTTTCCGTAAAATACATATTACAGGTTAAGATCTCAACACCCAAGTAGGAAAATTTGTCCTAATCTAAATAATACTGACTAAGGCTTAAAACAGCCGATTACGTCTTGCATGAAGGCAATCGTATTTGTCTTTTTCTCTGTTGGGGTGCGGCCATGACGGACCAGAATCAAGTCTAATTCGGGCACCATAACGATGTATTGGCCTTCAAATCCATTGCAAGAGAAGGTATTGGGGCCGCCAAAACCGATCCAGAAGTGCGCGCCATAGCCGCCGTCTTCTTCTATGTTCTCTGGTGTTTGGGCTGTTGGGGTGCGGGCATAATCGGCCCAGCCTTCTGGTAAAATCCGTTTTCCATCCCACACGCCGTCCCGCAAATATAGTAGGCCAAAGCGGGCGAAGTCTCGGGCCCGTGAGAAACAGAAAGAGGACCCAATGAAGGTCCCGGCAGCATCGAATTTTGGCTCAACCGTCTTCATGCCGATGGGGTCAAAAAGCTCTGACCGCATGAAGACTTCAAATTCTTCGGGGGAGCTTGAGCCGAGACCGTGGGCAACCGCGCGTGACACAATGTTGCTGGTGCCGCTGGAATAATACCATGTGCTGTCAGGTGCGTGAGCAAGGGGGAAGCTTGCTGCAAAATGGGCCACATCGTCTTTGCCGCTGCCCCACAACATTTCGATCACGTCTGAGGGATGTTCTGGATTGTAATCTTCTTGGAAGGCTAAGCCGCTCGACATGCGCAGCAATTGATCGAGGGTGATGGTTTTGCGTGGATCGTCTTGGCCTTGCCATTCGGGCGCATACGCGGGGGCGTTGATGTCAATTTTGCCGTCACGGGTTAGGATGCCGGTCAACGCATGGGTGATGCTTTTGGCCATAGACCATGAGGGGAAGCTATCTTCTGCGCTCAGGCCCTCTGCATATCTTTCAGTTACGATTGTGCCGTTCTGCACCACGAGCAAGGCGTGGGTCTCGCCCATTTCTTCTGTTTCTTTGGTGCCAAAGGCATGGTCTAGCAGAGCCTCCAATTTTTCCGTATCTGTTCCGGCTTTTGGCTTGGCGATGGGCCATGCTTTGGTTGGAAAGGGAACATTTGCGGGTTGAGCTGGAAGGGTAGGCAGGTCAGATGATGACATGGAAGCTCTCTGTTGTTACTGAACGATTAAATTCCAAATATTGTTGGCCGTAGTGTGACGTGCGCACCAGCTAGATGCAAGTGTGACCTCGGAGGCGACACGGTATTCGGTTGGCGAGCTTTTCTTGCCAGTGCTTGCGTTCTCCTCCTAAGATGTGGCGTCAAAATGGGAGGGGACTCCTGAAATCGTGTCGTTTACCGGGAGAACAAAATGTCAGGACCAGAACCCCTTAAGCCACTTCATATTGAAGGGTCACATTTTGTCGATGAGGCGGGGCGCAAAGTGATTTTGCGCGGTGTTAATTTGGGAGGGGATTGCAAACTTCCTTTTCCAGAAGGGGGCACTCATTTCCCGACGGACTTCCAAGATTATAAAACGGTTTCATTTATAGGCCGTCCGTTTCCGATGGCGGAAGCAGACGAGCACTTTTCCCGATTGCAAAATTGGGGCTTTAACTGTTTGCGCTTGTTGACCACGTGGGAGGCTGTGGAACATGCA
This sequence comes from Parvibaculaceae bacterium, assembly GCA_029209985.1. Taxonomy (GTDB): domain Bacteria; phylum Pseudomonadota; class Alphaproteobacteria; order Parvibaculales; family Parvibaculaceae; genus NORP139. The sequence continues at coordinate 31,893 of JARGNZ010000011.1, read as the reverse complement.
GGCCCGCAAGAGTATGACGAAGTTTATTTAGATTATTACGCCGCACTCTGTGCGAAAGCCGCTGACTACGGGCTTTATGTGTTTGTGGACTTTCACCAAGATGTGTGGAGCCGCATGAGTGGGGGGTCGGGGGCGCCCGCGTGGTGCTTTGAGAAAGCAGGGATCGACATGACCCGCTTTCATGCCTCTGATGCTGCGCATGTGATGCAGCACACCTATGACTTTGAACGGGGTGGGCGCCAAGAAGAGAACTACCCGCAAATGTCGTGGTCGCAAAACTATTCTCGCCCTGTAAATGGTATCATGTGGACGCTCTTTTTTGCGGGCCGCGATTTTGCGCCGGGCTTGGAAGTGGATGGGCAGAACATTCAAGATTATTTGCAAGCTCATTATATTGGGGCCATGACGCAAATTGCGCGACGGGTGAAAGACATGCCCCATGTGATTGGGTTTGATACGTTGAATGAGCCGGGGCGGGGTTTTATCGGTCAGCCTATGTGCTATCAACATTTAGGCCCCAGCGAGGCAGACCCTGAAATCGCGCGGCCCGGTCTTGCGTGGTCGGTGCTCGACAATGTTGCGGTGTCTCATGGGAACACGCGGACCATTCCGATTGTAGGCCTGAAAGATGACCTTTCCTTGGGCAAAACAGGGGAAGATATTTTGAACCCCAATCAAGTCTCTATTTGGTGTGACGGCGCGGTTGATCCTTTTGCAGCGGCGGGGGCCTATGCGGTCGATCCCGCGACGGGCGCGGTCACTGTCACGCGCGAAGATTTTTTTGAAAAGGTTGATGGGCGCATTGTTCATTTAGAAGAAGATTATATGGGGCCATTCTTTTGCCGGGTGGCAGAGGCAGTGCGGACCTATAACGCCGATTGGATGGTGTTTGCGGAGTTGGACCCTCTGTCTGGTATCACAGGGGAAGGCTTCCCCGCGAGCAGTCCTGACAATGTGGTCAATGCTTCTCACTGGTATGATGTTGTGACGCTCTATACCAAGACTTTTGATTACCCTGAGCGGTTCAATATCTTCTCCGGTAAGATGATGAACGGGCGGGAAGAAATTCAAGCGTTTTACAATGATAGTCTTGGGCAAATTCAAGCTGCGTCTAAAGGTCTGAATGGGGGCGCTGGTGGGCCAACCCTGATTGGTGAATGCGGCATCCCTTTTGATTTTGAAGAAGGGGCTGCTTATCACGCTTTTGCAAAGGGCGATCATACTGATGCTCCGTGGGAGCGACAGAACCTTGCACAAGAGTTTCTTTATAACGCGCTGGATCATTTAGGAATTTCTTCAACGCAATGGAACTACACGGCGTCTAACCGTAATGATTTGGCCATTGGGGATGGGTGGAACCAAGAGGACCTGTCTATCTTTTCGCGTGACCAACAAGCCAACCCGAATGATTTGAATTCAGGCGCTCGGGGTTTGAAGGGGTTCTTGCGGCCTTACCCACGTGCCATTAGTGGCCTGGTGACAGAGGTTGTTTACAAAAGGGAAGAGCGGACCTTTTGCCTTAAATTCCATTCAGATGGAAAAGGCACGAGTGAAATTTTTATGCCGCGTACCTTATTCCCAGAGGGATATTCAATTCAGTTGAAGGGCGCTAAAGCTATTTATGAAGATCAGCGCCAGTTGCTTCATGTGCGTTCCGACGGGGCTGCAGATGTGGAAATGTTTGTTGAGCCGTATGTCGAAGATGAAGAGTAGCTGTGGCCTATTTAGAAGGCAAAAGCCCTCCCCGGCAACGGGGAGGGCTTTTTCTTTGTTCAGTGTTTTTAAGGCGCATCAAGTGTTGAAGCGGAAATGCATCACGTCGCCATCCAGCACTGTGTATTCTTTGCCTTCGAGGCGCATTTTGCCTGCGTCTTTACAGCCGGTTTCGCCCTGAAACTCAACGTAGTCTGGGTAGGCAATGGTTTCGGCGCGGATGAAGCCTTTTTCAAAATCTGTGTGGATCACGCCTGCTGCCGCAGGGGCTTTGGTGCCCCGTGGAATGGTCCACGCGCGGGTTTCTTTTGGCCCACAGGTGAAATAGGTGATGAGGTCGAGCAGGGCGTAGCCTGTGCGGATCAACCGATTAAGGCCGGGTTCCTTTAGGCCGAGGTCGTTCAAATATTCTGCGGCTTCTTCTGCATCGAGTTGAGATACTTCAGCTTCGATTTGCGCAGAGATGATGATGACTTGCGCGCCTTCTTCTGCCGCGCGTTTCTTCACAACGTCAGAATATGCATTGCCATTTTCTGCTGATGCTTCGTCCACGTTGCATACGTAGAGGATCGGCTTAGAGGTCAGTAGGTTTAAGCCAATGAAGGCTTTCATTTCGTCTTCTGCGATCTCTGTTTGGCGGGCAGGTTTGCCGTTGCGTAGGGGCACCAATGCGCGGTTGATCAAGTCAATGGCGAGTTTGGCTTCTTTGTCGTTGCCCTTGGCCTTTTTCTCCAAGTTGGGGAGGCGCTTTTCAAGGCTTTCCAAATCGGCCAACATCAATTCTGTTTCCACGGTCTCTGCATCAGACAGCGGGTCGATGCGTCCATCTACGTGGGTGATGTCTTCATCTTCAAAGCACCGCAGCACATAGGCAATCGCGTCTACTTCGCGGATGTGGGAAAGGAATTGGTTGCCCAGCCCTTCGCCTTGGGAGGCACCTGCCACGAGGCCGGCGATGTCTACGAATGTCAGGCGAGTGGGAAGAATTTCTTTAGAGCCAGCAATGGCAGCAAGGTTGTCCATGCGTTCATCAGGCACAGCTACTTCGCCCACATTGGGTTCGATGGTGCAGAAAGGATAGTTCTCAGCCTGCGCAGCAGCCGTTTTGGTCAGCGCGTTGAATAGAGTGGATTTGCCTACGTTGGGTAGGCCCACAATGCCGCATTTAAAGCCCATAATTTTGATCTCTTTGGTTACGCCGTGTCGCACATGGCCTTAGGAGTCTGATTTTGGGTCGCCCATGAGCTTTTTTAACATCTCAGCTAGGGGACCTTCTTTAATTGTTGTGCCCACACCTTGAGAGGGGGGAGGAGGTGTTTTCTTTGTCTTGTCCGAAGCCGTGCCAGAAGTCGTGTCAGAGGATGGCTTAACCGCTTTGGGCTTTTTGAGAGCAGAGAGGTTTGGCCGTCTCTGTGGATTTGGTTTGCGTTCTGGTTTGCCGTTCACCGCAATGTGGACTTTGTTGGCAAAGGTACTTTCTTTCCCCTCTGCAAGTAAGCCAGCCTCATCGGCTACGGCGCGCAAAAGATCTTCAAGCCACTTTTGGTCTGCTTTGGCAAAATCACCCAGCACGTGGCCTGTGACGCGTTCTTTTGCGCCGGGGTGGCCAATGCCTAAGCGAATGCGCCAAAAGTCTGGCCCAATGTGGCTTGCAGTCGAGCGAATGCCATTGTGCCCTGCGGCACCGCCGCCTTGTTTTACCTTCACCTTCGCGGCTGGTAGGTCCAGCTCGTCGTAGAAAACGTAAACATCTTCAGGCGCTAATTTGTAGAACCGCATGGCTTCACCCACAGCACGCCCGGATTCATTCATGTAGGTGGTGGGCTTGAGGATCAGAATTTTTTCTGAGCCGATACGCCCTTCGCTGAGCATGCCTTGGAATTTTTTAGAGGCTGGCCCAAAGGAATGGCGGTGGATGATTTCATCCACCGCCATAAATCCGATGTTGTGGCGGTGGCGGGCATATTTCGTTCCCGGATTGCCGAGACCTACGAAAAGTTTCATGCCTGCCTCCTTTAGATGCCCTCAAAGAGCATCGGAGTGAATGCTAATTGCTTAGCCTTCTCCGCCTTCTTCAGCTTCTGGTGTTGCATCAGCTGCTGCTTCTTCGCCTTCTTCAGCCGCTTCATCTTCAGCAGATGTCAAGCCAGCAGGGGCAGCAATTGTTGCCACGGTGAAGTCCCGGTCAGAAATAACTGGGGTAACACCTTTACCAAGTTTGATGGCTGAGATGTGGATTGAGTCGCCGATGTCGGTGCCGGTGAGGTCAATTTCCAGAGATTCTGGAATTGAGTCTGCTGGGCAGTTCAATTCAACTTCGTGACGGACCACGTTGATCACACCACCACGTTTCAGGCCTTCTGACTCTTCTTCATTGATGAAGTGCACTGGTACGTTAACCGCAACAGTTGCGCCTTTACCGAGGCGAAGAAAGTCGATGTGCATGACAAAGTCGCGCACTGGATCAAGCTGTACGTCACGCGGGATCACACGTTCTACTTTGCCATCGACGTCGAGGTCGATCAGGTTACTCATCATAGAGCCTGTGTTGTAAAGCATGGACGCGTCACGGAACGTAACAGTCACTAATTCAGGGGATTTTTTGTCGCCATAAATGACGGCAGGCACGAGTTGTGCCCGACGCAATGCCCGAGAGGCCCCCTTGCCAGCCCGGTCGCGTTTGGATGCGCTTAGTTTGTAATTCGCAGACATTATATTATCCAATAAAAACAGGGCCTTAGCATTATGCCCAGACCCAAAGACATGTGCTCTTGCTTCGCCTCCAGGGGTGTCGGCGCTTGAGCAGGGCGGTTTATAGCCTTAAAGCGTGCAAAAGACAATAGGAGGCGAGGGAGAACGGATGGATTTGAGAGGGGATGATTTGGGGGGAATTTAACGCTTTTTGGGAGGTTCGTGCGCGGGCTGAGGCTAGTTATTTCACACCCTTTTTAGCCGTCATTGCCGGACTTGTTCCGGCAATCCATCTTTCGTCCGGTGTTGGGTTGAGGGCTCGGGGAGCCGTGCTGTCGTGACGGGGTGCGATAGATTTTCGGCACAGTTTGCGGATCCGTGGATTACCGGAACGAGTCCGGTAATGACGCGGTGGGGATGAGGCGGGAGGCCGTGAGGAGAGTGCGGGCCGTGAGGAGGGTATGCGCGGGGCTAAGAGCCTTGAGCGTATGCCAAAGTCTTACAACTCCTATGCTTCTTCCAAATACCCCTTCCACTCCTATGTCGTCATTGCCGAACTTGTTCCGGCAATCCATCTTTCGTCCGGTGTTGGGTTGAGGGCTCGGGAAGCCGTGCTGTCGTGACGGGGGGCGATAGATTTTCGGCACAGTTTGCGGATCCGTGGATTACCGGAACGAGTCCGGTAATGACGCGGTGGGGGGGGGAGGGAGTGGGGATGAAGGCATGGAGAGCGGGGGCGGCACATATGCAAAAGCCCCACAGGCTTGGGGCCTGTGGGGCTTTTGCAAAACGTGTGTGCGTTTTAATCGAACAAAGAGGAGACGGAGCGTTCTTCTGTTGTCCGGCGCATCGCTTCACCGATGAGGGGTGCGATGGAGAGGGTGCGAATGTTGTGTGCGACGCGTACAGCTTCTGTTGCTTGAATGGAATCGGTGATGACCAATTCTTTCAGTTGAGAGGCGGTGACGCGGGCAACAGCGCCGCCTGAAAGGACGCCGTGGGTGATGTAGGCGGATACTTCGGTCGCGCCGTTTTTGAGCAAAGCCTCTGCCGCGTTGCACAAGGTGCCGCCACTATCAACAATGTCATCAACCAAAATACAAGAACGGCCTTCAACGTCACCGATGATGTTCATGACTTCAGACTCGCCAGCCCGTTCTCGGCGTTTGTCGACAATTGCAAGGTCTGCATCAATACGTTTGGCCAAGGCGCGGGCGCGTACAACGCCGCCAACGTCTGGTGAAATTACTTTCACTGACTTGCCGTGATACCGCTCTTTGATGTCTTGAGCCAGCGCGGGGGCGCCAAATAGGTTGTCGGTAGGGATGTCGAAGAAGCCCTGAATTTGACCCGCATGGAGGTCGAGGGTCATCACCCGGTCGGCCCCTGCGGTGGTGATCAAATTGGCGACCAATTTAGCTGAGATCGGTGTGCGCGCCTGTGGCTTGCGGTCTTGGCGGGCGTAGCCGAAGTACGGCAGCACGGCGGTGATGCGTTTGGCTGAGGCGCGCTTGAGCGCATCAATTATGATCAGCAATTCCATCAAGTGGTCATTGGCTGGAAACGAGGTGGATTGAATGATGAAAACATCTTCCCCGCGCACGTTTTCCTGAATTTCCACAAACACTTCCATATCCGCAAAGCGGCGCACAACAGACTTCGTGAGTGGCATGTCCAAATAAGCGGCAATTGATTCAGATAGTGCGCGGTTTGAATTCCCAGCAACAAGCTTCATTTCGGCAAATCCCTTAAAAAAATGGTCAGTGGCCGTATCTGGTCAAAACGAGAGCGGGCTGTTGGCCCCTTTTCGCTCTGCGCGAGATATCATGACAATTTCTTATCGCCCGGCGCGCGGTTTGTAACAAGCTCAAAGCTGGCTTGTAAACCGGGAACGTGGCCTGAAAGACCGTTCAGGGGTGATTTGATGCACTTTGGGTGTTTTTAGCCACGAAAGTGGAGGGGGCTGAGCAATTCTTTGATGCCTTGGGCGGCTGCGCGGGCGGCTGCATGGGCCTCAGGGCCCCAATCTGTTGCCAGAACGCGCGTTTTTACGTCGTTTTCTTGCGAAATCGTCCCTAAAGCGATGCCATCTGGGTCTGTTACCTCCCAAATGATGGAAACATGGGAATGTCCGGGGGCCAGCTCAGGGGTCCTGCGAATCGCTACGGTACCCTGCACATAATACGCGCCGCCTGTGGGCGGGATTTTGGTGAGAATAAGCGCACTGCGTAGGGCCTTGGCGAGAACGTCGTTCCCATTGCCCGGAGTTGGGGAAACGGTGACGAGAAAGCGAGGCGGCGTTGTTTGAATGGTGTGGTTGGTTTGAATGGCAGCGGTGGCGATGGTTTCATTCAAGCCATGAGTATCATTCATGGCAAGGCCCACCCGTTGCAAGCCTTTGGTGTCATACCAATCGGCAATCTCTTGGGCGGTGTCCTTGGCAATTTCATCCAACATATCTTTGGGAATAAGGGCCCAAGGGTCTTGCGCAAAGCCGGGAACTTGGTGCTCACGGGTGACCCTATATTGACGTGTGCCCATGGCATCTACGAGATCGCCCACATAGATGAGGATTGCGCCTTTGGGGGTGCTGGCGGCTTGTGCCACGATTTTGAGGGCGTAGTTTGCATTCTGGTCTGTTGGAGATTGAGACACAATCAACGGGATGCCGTGGCGCACGGATTGTTCAATCAACATGTTTTGTAGGGTGCGGCCTTGGCTCTCCGGCATGCTTTGGGGCTGCTCAATGGCGAGGCTGTTTTGTGCTGAAATGTTTGAGGCAACATCTTCCCCGACAGAGTTGACAACAGTGCCTGTGGTGAGGGGGGCCTTGCGCAAGGGAGAGGCTTCAGGGGCCATGGGGGAAAAGGGATCGCTACAGCCGAAAACGGCAAGGGGCAACAGCAGCACGGGGAGGCGCAGAAAGCGAGAGGCCTTTCGGGAGGCGGCATGAGGGGTTTTTTGTAATCTCATTTGGCTGCGCAAGCTTTGCTCTTGAATGTCGATGTCTTGTATTGGTTTCGTCTTGAATGTTTATCGGTGCGCAGAGTTTTGAGTACGCGCTATGCGATAATGATTCGTTTCTTGATCCTATCAGGCTCCCCGCAATAGCCAAGTTTCCCAATTCAATCAGGGAGATATAGCGCTATTTGGGCAGCGTTATTACCGAAATACCCCGCCCATAATCGCTTTGCGTGCGGTGGGTAGTGCGGCGGTAGGAGAAAAAGCGGTCTTCGTCGGCGTAGGTGCATAGCCCCATGTCTTCGACGGTGCCAACGCCAAGTTGCTTCAGGCGATTACACACAAAGCCGGGCAAGTTGAATTGGAAGTGCTCGTCTCTTTTCCCCGGCACAAACCATTGTTCACTGTGTGGGTCTTGTTGGAGGAATTGCTCTCTAAACTCTGCGCCGACTTCATAATTGGCTTGGGAAATGGTGGGGCCGATGGTGGCGATGAGCGAGGCATGTTTGGCCCCGCGTGAGATCATCTCATCGACAACGCTGTCTAACACACCGCCGACTGCGCCTTTCCAACCAGCATGGGCTGCGCCAATGAGGGGGCACTCGGCGTCTGCTAGTAAAACTGGCGTGCAATCTGCGGTCAATATGCCCAACCCAATGCCGGGCGTGTCCGTCACCATTGCGTCTGCTTGAGGACTATCGTCCACGTTCCATGGGCGATCTACATAGACGGTGCGCGGGCTGTGGATTTGATGCACGCTGACGAGCTCATCTGCTTTGAGCCCCAAGCTTTGCGCTACCCGTTTGCGGTTTTCTGCCACATGTTCCGGCTTGTCATTTGAGCCTGCCCCGCAATTAAGGCCGCGATATATGCCCTCCGACACCCCGTGCGCACGGGTAAAAAATCCGTGTGCGGTGTGTTTTAGTTTGCCAAGTGCGCGCCCTTCAAGGCGCATGGCATTTTGCGGTGTGGCGGTGTTGTCGGATGGGGTGTTGGGCATGGGGTCTCCATGGAAATATGAACTTAGAAAGGTTTAGTGTCCAAACCCAACGGGGGTGGGCGTATTGGCCCCGACCAAAGCGAGCACTTTGAACAGGCTGCCCATCTCTTCTTTATCGGTCAAGCGATGCAGGGCGCTTGCCACTTCTTCTTGTTGTTCGGGAGAGGCTTTTGCAATCAATGTTTGGGCGCGGGCGTCGATGCCGAGATTGCGCAAGAAAGCCCCTTGTTCAATGCTTCCAAGGGCCTGTACGCCTGCGCGTTGAGCTGCGGTTTTGAGGCTGAGGAAATTAACATGGGCTGTCAGGTCTGCGGTACCGGGGTCCTTGTAGGGGTCGGTAAATTTGTGGCTTCGTAATGCTTGGAATGTGTCGCCGCCTGCTGGCCCGTCAAAACCATAGTCGATGATTAGGGCCATGCCGCCTTGTTTGGCGAGGCGGTGGCTCAGCTCTTCGATGAGGGCAAGGGCTGGGGGGCAATGTTCGATGATGCTGCCATCTGGACAGTCTTGCATTGCGGGCGGCAGTAACTCTTCAGCACCGGGGGCCAACGGCACAAGGCAGGGTTCAAACAGGGGCGCCTTCGGTGTGCTCTTGGCGCTTAGGCGCACATAGCGTTCAAACCAATTGCCGTTCACCCGTTCATATTGATGGATGGGGAGGGCATCGAATAATTCATTGGCTACCAGATAAAGCGGCTTGTCAGTTGGTAGGCTTTCCAACCGCTCATGCCATGTTGCATGGGGGACGCGCTTTTGTTGTTCTGCCCGCAAGACCGGGGAGGTTTCGATCAAATGGGTGTCGGCAGCGACTTGGAAAGGGGGCAGGATATTTGTGGCCCGCCAAACGTCGGCCATCAAAGAGCCCCGGCCCGGTCCGATTTCAGCCAATAAGATTTTCGGCATCTCCGCCCGCGACCACACATCTAGGAGGCACATGCCAACCAGCTCGCCAAACATTTGGGAAATTTCCGGCGCGGTGGTGAAGTCCCCGGCAGTGCCCAAGGGGTCTTGTTTTCGGTAATATCCCAAGGTCGGGTGGTTCAGGGCCAGCGCCATATAGTCAGCTAGGGGTAAGGGCCCTTCCGTTGCTATTTGTTGGGCGATGATATGTGCCAGTGAAGGTGCCCCTGCGGGGGGAACAGTATCAATCATGAGGGTTTTTTAGCTGACTTCTTTTTGGAAACTTGTTTGTCTTTGATCGCTGGCTTGTCTAACGCCCAGCGCAAAATAAGGCCACCAATAATGACCATTGGCAGGGACAGCACCATGCCCATTGTTATGAAGCCTGCGAGATAGCCAATGTGTTGGTCGGGTTCGCGGAAAAACTCAACGATGATGCGCGCTAGGCCATAGCCCATGATAAACACACCGACAAGGCCACCGGGATGACGCAGAATATGCGTTTTGTGGCTGAGGTAGCGAATAACAATGAACAGCACAACACCTTCCAACAAGGCTTCATATAGCTGGCTTGGGTGGCGGGCAAAGGGGCCACCGTTTGGAAAAATAACGCCCCATGGCATATCGGTGGTGCGGCCCCACAGTTCGGCATTGATGAAATTAGCGATGCGCCCAAAGAAAAGCCCGATCGGGGCTGCGCCTGCCATGAGGTCGCCGATGGACCACATCGCGAGTTTTTCTTTTTTGGAGAAAAGAATGATGGCGAAGACAACCCCAAGGAACCCCCCGTGGAAGGACATGCCCCCATTCCATACTTGTAGAATGGTGAGCGGGTCGCTGAGATATTTCATCGGATCGTAGAAGAAAACATAGCCTAAGCGCCCGCCCAGTATGACACCGAGGGCGACCCATAAAAGAATGTCGTCTACTTGATCGCGGGTTACAGGTTGCCCGCCCGGCCATAGTCGGTGGGTTTCGGCAACTTGAATGATGTAGCGCCAGCCCACCAGTAAGCCGACGATATAAGAGAGGGCATACCAGCGAATGGCCAGGGGTCCGATTTCAATGAGGATCGGATCAATTTGGGGGAAAGGAATGCCGGTCATAGGGTGCCTAAGCTTGGGGCCGACGCGTCTGCGCCGTGCGTGTTTTGAGTTGCGGTTAGTCTCCCCGCCTAGGCGAGTGTGTCAAGGCTCCTATACATCTGGCCTGTGGATGAGGGCGCTTGATTTTCGTGTGACGAGAGGTCGCCCCTGTTTCTATGGGTGTTGGGGCTCGCAATCTGGCACAAAAAGAGTATGGTGCAGATAAATATGGAGACCATCATGACGCAATATGAAAACCGCCTATTGGACGACCTTGCCAAAGTGTTCACTTCAGCCGCTGGTGCGGCGCAGGGTGTGCGCTCGGAAGTTGAAACACTGTTCCGCAGCCAAGCAGAGCGTTTGCTTGCTGATTTGGACTTGGTGAGCCGGGAAGAGTTTGAAGTGTCGCAAGACATGGTGCGCAAGGCGCGCGAAGAAAACGAAACGCTTGCCGCACGAGTTGAGGCTTTAGAAGCCGCGATTGCCGCAAAATAAGCCACAATTTAAGCGCGTCTTCTTGGGTGCTTTGAGGGCACTTGGGGGGAGGCGTGTTCGGCTTTCCAATCTATTCACATAAATATAGCTCTATCCACAGTCATGGACTTGCGCCGACTCGCCGCATCGGGCACGATATTTGTGTCTGTTGGGGTGCTAGCTACTATATCTAGCCTCTTTAATGGTCAGTAAAGGTTCTTGCTAGGCCTTTTGGGTGTTCTAAACGCTGCAAAAGGGCATTTCGGTGCCGATTAGTCTGGTAAGGATGCTCAAGCACGAGATCAGCATGTTACATGGGGGGCTGGGTGCATTATGAGTCTTCATACGATTGAACCAGAATATGTGGATGCAAATCCCCTTGATCTGTTGGAGCAGGTTGCCGATATACGCAACTGGCCGTTTGACCGTTCTCACGAGCAGGAATTGAACCTGTCGATTAGTGGGGAATGGCGCGATTACCACGTTTCCTTGAATTGGCGCGAAGATATTGGTGGGCTGCATATGGCGTGTTTGCCCGATGTGCGGGTGCCGCCGGAAAAAGTGTCGGCTGTGCTCAAGTTACTGCCCTTAATCAACGAACATTTGTGGTCTGGCCATTTCGATCTGTGGTCTGAAGACGGCACGATCATGTTCCGAGATTCTTTGTTGTTAAGCGGTGGAGCGACCGCCACGCCAGAGCAGTGCGATCAATTGGTTAATCTGGCGATGGAAGCGTGCGAGCGATATTATCCAGCGTTTCAATACGTCATTTGGGCGGGTAAACCCCCTGAAGAGGCGGTTACAGCCTGCATGTTTGACACGCAGGGGACTGCATAAGGTTGAACTTTCCCCATTTCTGAATGAAAACTTGTTCTCTGCCGCGCTGTCTTGTTTGATGGCGTGGTTCTCTGTTTTTGAAAGGTCCACTCCATGACTTTGTCGTTGTCTCGCCCCGTTGTTTTGCTTGGTGCTGGTAAGATGGGGGGTGCCATGTTGTCTGGGTGGTTAGCCAATGGCTTGGCCGGGGATCTTGTTCATGTGCTGGATCCCATGCCGTCTGATGAGTTGCGCCTGCAACTGGAAACACATGGGGGCCATCACAACACCCCGGTTGATGTCTTAGCGAAAATCAAACCTGCTGTTGTGGTTTTGGCCGTTAAGCCGCAAATGATGGGAGATATTCTTCCTCGACTTGCCCAGCTTGTGGGGCCTGAGACGGTCTTTTTGTCGATTGCTGCAGGACTTTCCATTGCTCAGCTTGACGGTTTGTTGGGCGGGGGCGCGTGTTTGGTGCGGACCATGCCCAATACGCCTGCTTCTGTTGGGCGCGGTGTTACGGCGATGGTTGCCAATGACAAAGTTTCCGATGAGATGAACCGCCTGTGCGCTGATTTGCTTGCCGCGATTGGGGAGGTGGTCGAGCTGGAAGATGAGGCGCTTATTGATGCGGTGACGGCTGTCTCGGGGAGCGGGCCTGCGTATGTTTTCCATATGGTGGAAGCCATGGCTGCGGCGGGTGTTTCTCTTGGATTGCCTGCGGATCTTTCGATGATCTTGGCGCGCAAAACCATTGAAGGGTCAGGCGAAATGATGCGCCAGCTTGAGACTTCTGCGGGAGAATTGCGCCAAAATGTGACCTCGCCGGGGGGCACAACAGCGGCGGCGCTTGAGGTGCTGATGGGGCCGCATGGTTTGTCTGAATTAATGGCTAAGGCGCTTACTGCTGCCCGTGACCGGTCCAAAGAGCTTGGGGCCTAATTGGCCGCTTTGGCGGTTATGACGGGCGCACTGTCGCATAGACAGATCGTTTCAGCCTGTTACTCTTTTACTGGTTATCTTATCTTGACGTTTTTGCGAGAAGATTGAAGCCGTCTCATGAGGGTGTCAATGTGAAGGCGTCCGTGGTGAACACTGGGTGAGATACCGGATAGGGTGCCATAATTTTGGGGACTGGAATGGCTGCGCGTAAGGCTCGCAAAGAAAAAATTCTCGATGTTGCCGTGGGGCTGATCGCAGAAAAGGGGTGGCTTGATCTCTCCCTGTCTGAGCTTGCGCAGGTCTCAGAGGTTTCCCTTGATCAGCTACATGATGCTTTCCGCCGTAAGAATGATATTTTATGGGGGCTTCAAAAGCGGTTGGATGCGGCGACCCTTAAAGAAATTGAATTAGAAGATTTAGAGGGGGAGCCAGCGCGGGATCGGTTGTTTGATGTCTTGATGACCCGGTTTGAAGTGATGGAGCCTTATAAATATACGCTGGAAGTTATTTCCGAAGACTTGCTGCAAGACCCAGGTGCATTGGTGGGGTGGGCGCATAATGAAATGCAAAGCCTGCGTTGGTTGCTGGATGCAGCGGGATTAGGAACGCGGGGCTTTTCTGGCTTGGCGCGGTTGCACGGATTGGCCGCTATTTGGGCAGAGTGTTTTCGCACTTGGCTTAAAGAGGGGCCGGATATGCCACAAACCATGGCGCTGCTAGACCAACGATTGGCGAAAGGGGAAAAGTGGATGAAGCGCGGTCAAAAATATTTGCCGTTTTAATCATCGCTCTCTTACCACTCATCTTATGGCTCGCGTTATATTGAGACGGGTAGTGTGAGTGTTGCGCGCAAACCGCCGCTTGGGCTTTGGCTGAGAAAAATTTCCCCCCCATGGCTTCTGGCGATGTCGCGGGCGATGGCAAGGCCGAGACCGGACCCGCCTTCGTCCAAATTGCGGGCTTCATCGAGACGCAGGAAAGGCCGGAACACATCTTCAAGCTTTTCGGCTGGAATACCCTTCCCATCATCATCAATGTGAACTGTGATGAGGTGCTCGTCGCGCTCGGTGCTGACTGTCACCCGATCGGCGTATTTGCAGCCATTGCTGATGAGGTTGGTCAGGCAGCGTTTCATGGCGTTGCGGCGTACCGGAATAATCAGATCGCCCATCAGATGTAATTGGATTTGGCTTGGCTTGCCAGATGAGGCGTTGTGGCGATCGGCGGCCGTGCAGATTTCTTCCAAAACAAATTTCAAATCTGAGGGCAAGGTTGGCTCGCCTTGGTCGCCTTTTGCGAAAGCTAAATAGTCTTCCAGCATGTGTTCCATTTCAGAAACATCTGTGCGCAGTTCTTCGATTTCAGGGCTTTCGCCCAGCATGGCCAGTTGCAATTTGAAGCGGGTGAGCGGTGTGCGTAGGTCATGGCTCACACCGGCCAGCATGGTTGTGCGTTGTTCAATTTGACGTGTCAGGCGGTCGCGCATTTGCAAGAAGGCGAGGGAGGCGCGGCGCACTTCAGAGGCACCGACAGGTTTGAAGGTTTCTACTTCTCTGCCAAGGCCAAAGTGTTCGGCAGCGGTGGCTAAGCGTTGGATGGGCCGAATTTGATTGCGTAAGAAGAGCACGGCGACCGTGACCAGAATGAAAGAGGCGGCCATCATCCAGACAAGGAAAATGTGCCAATTGCTGGCGTACACACGTCCTCTGTTTGGGCGTAAATGTAAGACGCCGCCTTCAATGCCCACGCGAATATCGACGTAGTCTTTTGTCGTGGCGTCAATCCAGAATGGTTTGCCGAGGCGTGTTTGAAGCTCATGTTCAAGGGTGCCTTCCAACAAGATGTAACTTGTGGGGGCTTGCTCTGTGGGCAATGTATCGCCGGGGGCAAAGCGGATCGGCATTTGCAAAGTGTTTTTAACGGTTTCGGTCAAAATCGGGGCATCCGGCGGGCCGGGATAGGTTTCATATATATCAATGATAAATGAAATTTCTCGGGCGACCTCGGTGGAGAGCTTGTTGGTGACAAGTTCCCAATGGCGCTCCAGAAAAACATATGTCACCACCATTTGCAGCAGCACCATGGGGGTGACGATAATGAGCAATGAACGGCCAAAAAGACCCTCGGGCAGGTAAGGCTTGAGCCAAATAAAAGGTAAGCTGACCAGCTTTTTAATTTCCCTGAAACGGCGTGCCCATAGGGGTTTTGGGCGAGGAGACGTGCTTGAGGAAGCCCTGTCTGTTGGGCGCTTTGTGTTGTCTGCAGTTGGCGCGGGCGTCTGGGTGGGGGGCGTTTTATTCATGGGGTCGGTCTCAATCCGGCTTGAATACGTAGCCTGCGCCGCGCACGGTTTGGAGGTAGAGAGGGTTCTTGGGGTCGCGTTCAATTTTGCGGCGCAAGCGATTGATTTGCACATCCACTGCACGCTCGCCGCCTGCTTGCTCATCTTCACGGATGTCGTCGCGAGAGAAAATTTGACCGGGGCGATTGGCAAACAGCGTGAGTAATTGCAGCTCGCGGTCGGTCAGGCGTACCGGTTCGTCATCGCGCCATAGGCGACCATTTTTTGCATCCAATCGGCATGGTCCGAAAGTGATTTCCCCGCCGGTTGTTTCAACGGGTTGTGACGTGCGGAACCGTTTTAAGATCATGCGAATACGCAGGAGTAATTCTTTTGGCTCGAATGGCTTGGATAAATAATCATCCGCGCCCGTTTCCAGCCCCTCGATGCGTTCTTCTGTTTCAGCCAGAGCGGTCAACAAGAGTACAGGCACATCAGACCTTCGGCGTAAGTCGCGGGTCAGCTCGAAGCCTGTTTCGCCGGGCATCATGACGTCGAGCACCAATAGATCAAACGTCAGGCTGCGTAATTTTTCGCGGGCATCACTGGCGCTTTCGGCGGTGGAGACGCGGTAGCCATTATCGCTCAAGTAACGCTTGAGCAATTCACGGATGCGGCGATCATCATCGATAATGAGGAGGTGAGGGGTTTCTTCATCGAGAAGGTCCCGTTGGGGCGCTTGGGCCGGGCTGGTCGTTATGCTCAAGAGGTTTCCCCCTTTGTCGATCCTTTGCCGGTCAATTTTTCGACGGTTGCTTGATCTTCTTGATTGATGAGCGCCAGCAGTGTTTTGCGAAAGGTGTCGATGGCTTCCGGGCCTGCTTGGTTGAGGGCTTTGGATACGCGTTTGCGCTGAGGCTCAGACAAGCGGCGCTCTAGTTGTTCGCCTTTATTGCTTAAATGCAGTAAGCGCTGGCGGCGGTCGCGGGTGCCGGTTTTTTGGATGACATATTCTTCTTCAACCAATTGCTTCAACACACGGGCAAGGCTTTGTTTGGTAATGCCGAGAATGGCCAGCAATTGGGCGACGGTGATGCCGGGGTGGCGGCCGACAAAGTGAATCACTCTGTGGTGTGCGCGGCCAAAGTCGTAATCGGCCAGAATCGCATCCGGGTCGCTTGTGAAATCTCGATAAGCAAAAAAGAGCAGCTCAATCACCTCGTTTAGAGGGTCGTGCTGGGCTTCTTTTTTGTTTGGGGCGGCCATTTTTGACGCAACAGCTTCCATTAAAGCTGTTTTTGCAGCATCACGAAGCGCAGAGTTCTGCACAAAAACCTGTTTTTCAGCTAATTTTATGTCAGTCATGTTGACATATCTTTGTCTTGAATGTTACAAAAGTCGCGCCTGATAAGACATAAATGCAAAACAGGCGGCGCGGAAATGCTTTCAGTGGCACATTTTACTCTCATTTTCTAAATTGTCCCAACTCTAGGCCTTTCTGCATTTTGACGTAACCCAATTTGCTTTCGCATAGTCTACCCACTTTGCGGACAAGGAAACAGGATTAGTCCCATGGCGGATATCCCTTTTGATCAACGAGACGGTTCTATTTGGTTTAATGGTGAACTCATTCCCTGGAAAGAGGCCAAAATCCATGTGCTTACGCACGGCTTGCATTATGCCAGCTCGGTATTTGAAGGGGAACGTGTCTATGGAGGCGAGATCTTCAAACTGAACGAACATACGGAGCGTTTGTTTGAATCGGCTGAAATTTTGGGCTTCAAAATTCCCTATACCGTTGAAGAAATTAATGCCGCTTGTATTGAAGCTGTTGAAGATGCAGGTCTTGTAGATGGCTATGTGCGCCCGATTGCGTGGCGCGGTAGTGAGATGATGGGTGTGTCTGCGCAGAACAATCGGATCAATGTTGCGATTGCGGCTTGGGAATGGCCTTCTTATTTCGATCCTGAGCAGCGCCTTAAAGGCATTCGCATGGATATTGCGGAATATAAACGACCGTCACCGGAAACCATTCCGTGCAAAAGTAAAGCGGCGGGGCTTTATATGATTTGCACGATCTCTAAACATGCAGCAGAAGCTAAAGGCTACGCTGATGCGCTGATGTTTGATTATCGCGGGTATGTTGCTGAGGCGACCGGCGCCAATATCTTCTTTGTCAAAGACGGGGTCATTCATACGCCAACACCGGATTGTTTCCTTGATGGGATCACCCGGCGCACTGTTATTGGCTTGGCCAAGAAGCGGGGCTATGAGGTGGTTGAGCGCCATATTCTGCCTGAAGAATTAGATGATTTTTCTGAGTGCTTTATCACAGGTTCAGCGGCTGAAGTGACAGCGGTTGGCGAGATTGGTCCCCATAAATTTGTGCCCGGTGAAATCACACAAGTTTTGATGGATGATTATATGGCTGAAGTGCAGCCTAAAAAGGCAGGTGCGTAAGGCTTGCGCTTACGACCATTTATCGGCTGCGGCATCGTCATCTGATTTTGCTGCAACCCACGCTTCCCCCTCGGGCCCCGTTTCTTTTTTCCAGAACGGGGCCTTTGTTTTGAGCCAGTCCATTAGAAACATTGCAGCTTCAAAAGCTGCTTGGCGGTGGGGGGAGGCGGTGAGCACTAAGACGATTTGGTCGCCGGGGTTCAGCGTGCCAAAGCGGTGGATGATTAGACTTGCGCTTAGGGGCCAGCGTTTGTGGGCCTCTGCTTCAATCTGCTCTAATTGTTTTTCTGTCATGCCGGGATAATGCTCTAGGGTCATCTGCCCTTGGTCCGGCTTAGGTGTGTCCGCGTTGTTTTGAAAGTCGCGCACCAACCCGGTAAAGCTCACGACCGCGCCAATGTCCGTGCGTCCGTCGGTTATCTTTTTAACTTCGGTGCTGAGGTCAAAATCATCTTCTTCTACGCGCACCATGGCTTAGCCTCCTGTGACGGGAGGAAAAAAGGCGACCTCATGGGCACCCACAACAGAGGCCGTTAGGGCGGCATGTTCTTGGTCGATCGCGACTTTAATCAGCTCCCGGTCGGCAAACGCGGCTTGATAGGCGCTGCCTTGTGCACTCAGATAATCGATCAACTCATGAGCGGTAGTGACAGACGCGGGCAAGTCTCTTTCTTCTTCAGGTACGCCAATGCGTTCGCGCAGCCATGCAAAATAGAGCAATTTCATTGAGTGCCGTCTCCTTGGTTAGAGGCGGTTTGGTTCTCTTGCTTCTGCTCGTCTTGGTCTTTCTGAATTTGTATATCTTCATCAATGATGTGGCGTAGGCCCGCAACCATGTAATCATATCCGGTGTAGAGGGTCAGCATGGCGGCAATCCAGAGCAGCACAATCCCAATTTGAGTGTTGTGGGGCAGGACTTGGTCGCCCGCAGGGCCTGCCAGCAAAAAGCCTAAAGAGATCATTTGAATGGCGGTTTTCCATTTTGCGAGGTTTGACACAGGCACGCTGACGCGTAGTTCCGCCAAATATTCCCGCAAGCCGGAGACTAGAATTTCTCGGCTCAAAATCACCACGGCCGCAGGCACAGAGCCCCATCCAATCGTGCCATTGGCCACCAACATCAACAGGGCTGCAGAGACAAGAAGCTTATCGGCAATCGGGTCTAACATGCGGCCTAAGTTCGACTGTTGTTCCCACGCGCGTGCCAAATACCCATCAAAATAGTCTGTTACAGAGGCAACCGTGAACAGCGCCAATGCCGCCCAATGGGCATTATCACCCTCCATGTAGAATGTTGCGACCAAGGCCGGCACCATAATAATGCGGAGATAAGTGAGTAGGTTTGGCAGGCTGGTAATCATCGGCTTCTGCATCTCTCTTGTCAGGCAGTTAGATAGACGAAACGCGTCTGCCTGAGGGTGGGTGCTTGGGTGAATGCTGGTCAACTTATCATGAGAAAGGGGCTTATGTGTGACTTTCAGAACAAATTTTCGTGGATGGGGCTTTAAGTCTGCCCCTGAGATTTGCTCGTGAAATGCGCCCTAACGCTGGTTTTGCTCAGGGTTGCCGTGAAAGAAGTCATAAAGTTGTTTGGCGACTTTATGACTGATGCCCTCGACATTTTCCAAATCGGTTTGGCCCGCGCGGGCGACAGCGGCAGCGGACCCGAAATGTTGGAGCAGGGCGCGTTTGCGGCTGGGGCCAATGCCGGGCACTTCATCTAGAGGATTGCTGACGATGGCTTTTGACCGCTTGGCCCGGTGGGTGCCAATGGCGAAGCGGTGGGCTTCATCCCGCAGGCGTTGCAAGTAGTATAAAACCGGCGAGCGGTCTTCCAGCATGAAGGGCGCGCGGCCGGGCATGTGAAAATGCTCGCGTCCGGCATTGCGATCTGGCCCTTTGGCAATAGAGATGATGGTGACATCGTCTATGCCCAAATCATTCATCACTTCTTTTGTGATGGATAATTGGCCGGGGCCGCCATCAATTAAAATAACATCGGGCCATTGTGGGGGGCGGCTGGCATCCTTGAGGTCGATGTCTCCGTCAGAGCGGGTGCCATTTTCTTTCAATAGTCGCGAGAAACGACGGGTCAGCACTTCGCGCATCATCGCGTAATCATCGCCCGGCTCGGTTGTTTTGTCCTTGATGTTGAATTTTCGATATTGGTTTTTTAGAAAACCTTCAGGACCAGCCACGATCATACCACCCACGGCATGGGTGCCCTGTATGTGGCTGTTATCATAGACCTCAATGCGCTTAGGTGGGGCCTCAAGAGCGAATATCTCGGCCATCTCTTCCATGATTTTGCGTTGGGTGCTGCTTTCTGCCATGCGTCGCCCCAAGGCGTCTTTCGCATTGGTGGCAGCGTGTTCTACCAGTTCCCGTTTTTCACCGCGTTGCGGCACGCTCACGGTTACTTTGCGCTCCGCCCGCAAAGAGAGGGCTTGGGCCAAGAGCATACGGCCCGGCACATCTTGGTTGATTAAGATGAGGGCCGGTGGGGGGCGGTCATCATAGAATTGCGCCAAAAAGGCATCGAGGACTTCGTCGGCGCTAATTTCTTTATCGTGGCGGGGGAAGTAGGCTTTGTTGCCCCAGTTTTGGCCAGAGCGAAAGAAAAAGACTTGAATGCAGGTTTGGCCTTTGTCTTCAGAGAGCGCAAAAACGTCTGCCTCTGAAACCCCTTGGGGGTTGATGCCCTGATGGGATTGAATTTGTGTCAGCGCACGGATCCGGTCGCGGTAAATCGCGGCCCGTTCAAAGTCCATGGCGTCGGCAGCTTGTTGCATTTGGCCTACAAGGTCTTCTTGGGTCTTGCGCGAATTGCCTTGCAAGAAATCCCGCGCTTCGCTCACCAGTTCCAGATAATCAGCTTTGTTGATTTCATCTGTGCAGGGAGCGGCACAGCGTTTGATTTGAAACAGTAAGCAGGGGCGGGTGCGGTTTTCAAAAACGGAATCGGAACATGAGCGCAATAGAAATGCCTTTTGCAAGGCGTTGAGGGTGCGTGTGACCGATCCCGCAGAGGCAAAGGGACCAAAGTAGGTGCCATCCTTATTGCGGCTCCCTCGGTGTTTGAGAACCTGAGGATACTCATGGTCTGCCCGTAGTAAAATATAGGGAAATGACTTGTCGTCACGCAGCAATACATTGTAGCGGGGCTTGAGGCGTTTGATGAGATTGGCTTCAAGCAACAGCGCGTCGGTTTCGGTCGCCGTTGTGATGAACTCCATGGCGGCAGTGTTCATAATCATACGGGCGATGCGGTTCGATTGGCCGTTGATTTTTGTGTAATTGGCGACACGCTTTTTGAGGCTACGGGCTTTGCCGACGTAAAGCACCTCTCCGGCAGCATCCATCATCCGATAGACGCCGGGGCTATCGGGGAGGGTGCGTACTTTTTCGGCGATCAATTCCGGTCCTGTTGAGAGCGGCGTTGACGCAGAAGGGGCAGAATGTGGTGAGTCGTCTGAGGTCATAGGCCAAGTATATAGGAGTGGGTGGGTGGTATATAGTCGCCGCCTGCTCGCTTACTAGGGGAGGCACGTCTAGAGGAGGCACGTAAAGCGTTGTCGCGGGTTTAACTTGGTCATCATTTTGAAATGAAAAATCTGTTGTTGAGTATTCATTTTACAGCCGTGTCATTATTAGAAATGAATAGCTATTACGACTTCAAGTCATCCCCTACACCCCTGTGGATAAGTGTGTGTAAAAAAGTAGGAAGTCTAGGCGGGTGCTGGATTTGGTTAATTCTCAGCATATTCGGGGCTTTGTGGTTAATGTTATAACCTATTGTTTTTGTTATGGTTTTCCTTGTAACAGTATTGTGAAATGTAGTTCAGGCTTAGAAAGCTTGGAAAAACATGGTTAATTTTGTTTCGGGGGCTCATGTGCACAAAGGCCTTGACGGGGCGAAAATAGGGCGCGTAAAAATTCCAGCCCTGAGTCTTGGGAAAGAAACCAATGGTCATAAGGACTTACCGTTTTTAGGACGGTTTGTGTGACGGGATTTTGGAAATTCTTGCGCTTTATTGCGGGCGGCGGCGTTCAATTTCCACCCCAACAGCGGCGGCTTCTGGAATGGCTGCTAATTTTTCTACGCGGATACGAGCGGCTAAAACACGCTCATCTTCCAAGCATTTACCTGCAATCATTTCGGCGAGTGTTTCGACGAGGTTTACGCGGCCCTCAATCAATAAAGCTTTGATCTGCTGAACCACTTGATCGTAGCAAACAACATTGGCGTAGTCATCGCCGTGGGGGCTTTCAGAAACGGTCAGGTCCACGTTGAAGCGCACGGGCTGTTGCAAATCCAATTCTGTCTCATAGACACCAATTTCCATGTCCAATACGAGATCGCGGATGAAGACGTGGCGCACCGAGCGGGCCTCATCGGCAATGCGTAAGGGGGTTACGCTGCTGTTTAGGTCGTTGGTTTGGGTCTGACTGGTTTTGGATTGGGTCACGGTCGGTCCTTCTTGGACTTTAATACAGCGATTGGTCAGGCCTTGGGGCACCGGCCAATGGAGTAAAACAACTATTCAGGTATTCCCGCAACATCTGGTGTTTCCCACGCAAGATGTTGCCCCCCATCGAGAGCTATCATTTGCCCGGTCATGGCCGGAGCTGCAAGCATAAAGCTTATAGCCTCTGCAATTTCTTGCGGGTTGGTGCTTCGTTGCAGCAATATATTTTGGCACTGACGGGCGAAATCTTCGGTTTCCTGTCGGCTATTCTGCAATGTGGGGCCGGGACCAATGGCATTGACGCGAATGGAGGGGGCCAAAGCTTGCGCGAGAGTTTGCGTCAGGGTCCACAATCCGGCTTTACTCACCGTATAGGAGAGAAAGCGGGGGGTTAGTCGCCACACCCGTTGGTCGATGATGTTGATGATATTGCCTGGGGCGGCTGTGTCGGTGCCTGCCTTGAGGTGGCTTGCCAAGGCCTGGGATAAAAAGGCTGGCGCTTTAAGGTTGGCGTTGATGTGCTTGTCCCACGTTTGGGGGGTCAGGCTTTCAAGGTCATCCTCCTCAAACAAAGAGGCGTTGTTGATGAGGCAGGTAAAGTTTTTCAGCTTTTCCGGTGCTTGGTCCGCCAGCCGGGTGAGGTTTGTGTCATTGCTCAAATCTGCTGAAAAGAGCACGGCGCTTGACCCCAGCGCTTCAATTTCTGCTTTCAAGCTTTCGGCGGCGGCCTTCGATGTATTGTAGTGGATGCCAATTTCCCAGCCTGCACGGGCAAAGTGCAGGGCGAGCACGCGCCCAATGCGTTGCGCGGCTCCGGTGATCAACATGCTGGCAGGTGCGGTGGGTGTCATCAGGCCAATCCACTGTGGTTGTCAGCGACAAAGAGGAAATACATATAGGCGACATAAGCGGCGAGAAAGAATATGCCAGCCCGACGGGTGATGGTGCGGCCTGCCATGGCAAAGGGCACAATGGCCATTGCAGCGATCAACATGACCCAAAGGTCGAAGTAGATGAATGCGTGTGGAATGGGGATATCGGCAATCATTGGGGTGATCCCCATGATGCAGAGTAGGTTGAAAATATTAGACCCGAGCACATTCCCGATGGCAAGATCTGGTTGTTTGCGCAGGGCCGCCATGATTGTGGTGGCGAGTTCTGGGGCAGATGTGCCCAGCGCAATGACAGAGAGGCCAATGGCTGCATCTGATACGCCGAAGAAACGAGCGATCTCGGTGCCGCCTTCCACAAAATAATGGGCACCTGCGGGTAGGCCCACGACACCAATCAGAATGAAACCTGCAATCGCGAGGGGGGACTTAGGCAAACCGCTGACGCCATCAATATTTTCTGGATCATCAACGTGCTCTTCTTCTGGCCAGCGGGTGGCGTGATATCCAGAATAGGTCAGAAAAATAATCAGGAGCGTGAACAGCAAAAGGCCTTGCAGCACGCTTAAAACACCGCCGAGGCAAATAATGACAAAGAGAACGGTCACGGCCAGCATGGTCAAGGTGTTGCGGGGCAAGGAAGGCTGATTGCAGGCAATGGGATAGACCAACGCTGGCAGGCCAAGGACCAGCAGGACGTTGGCGACATTAGACCCAACAATGTTGCCGATGGCGAGGCCGGGTGTGCCGTTGAGCACTGCACCGACAGACACCATAAGTTCTGGTGCAGATGTCCCAAAGGCCACCACGGTGAGACCAACGATTAGTGAGGGAACACCAAATTTCACCGCAAGAGCTACTGCGCCTCGGACCAAGAGGTCGCCACAAATAAGTAAAGTGACTAGGCCTCCAATGAGGTAGAACAGCATCATCATTCGCAGAACTCCTGTCGTCGCCGGTATTCGGTGGATCGGTATTGGCGGGCATGCAGTTAGTGCCCCTAAGTTGTCTCTATGCCTAGCCTAGCGGCACAAGTTGGTCCACTTTATATAGGGGCGGATGATTAAAAAACCCGTGCAAATATGGATGCTGCGGTCAATATACCTCACTTTGAGGGCAAAAGGGGCCTGTGACCGGCATGGTTGCACAAAGAGCGGCAAGATGAGGGTGCGATGACAATTCCAAAAGTCTATTTAGCTGGGCCAGATGTATTCCTGCCAAATGCGGTAGCCGTGGGGCAGCAAAAAAGAGAAATTTGCGCAGCTTATGGGTTGGAAGGGCTTTTCCCATTGGATGCTGACTTGGCCTTAGATGGGCTTGCACCCCGGGTTGCGGGCTTGCGCATTTACGAGGCGAATATTGGGTTGATTGAAAAAGCCGATGCTTGTTTGGCAAATCTCACGCCCTACCGGGGGGACAGTGCTGATGTGGGCACTGCTTATGAGGTGGGGCATATGCGGGGGTTGGGTAAACCTGTGTTTGCCTACAGCGGCGCCGTCCCTCTTTTTGCTGAGCGGGTGCGCACCGCCTTGTCCCTGCCTGCGCAGGCAACGCATGATGGCGCGGGTTTGTTGATCGAAGATTTTTCGATGGTTGATAATCTTATGCTGGATGGGGCGGTGGATGCGTCGGGCAGCACCATTTTTTGTCATGCGGCGGGGCTGGATGCATTGGCAGCCTTTGAACAGGCTGTGCAAGCTGCTGCCCGTGCTTTGCTCTAGGTCTGCGTCGGTCTTTATTCTTCTTCAAACGGGTTCTTTTGGCGCTTTTTAGGGCGTCCTTGCATCACCGATGGGTAGTTTTTAAGAGCTTTTAGCGGTTCGCCTCCATAGCTCCATTCGGGCCGGTCGTGGAATCGGATGTGGTAGCGCGGTTCGCGTCCCACGCTTTCCTCAAACAGTGCGCGCGGAATGTTGACCATGTGGGGGGATTTGTCGCGGGTGTAATAAACGGGGGTGCCGCAGTCGAGGCAAAAATGGCGGGTTGCTTCTTGGTCTTCTTGGCGAAAGCGGTCCACACTTTCCTCACCGCTAAGCAATCGAAAGCGTTTCGTCCAACTGCCTACATAGGTGACAGGGCTGGCCCCATGGGCACGGGCGCTGTGGCGAGAATGATCGTGCCATGCCCACCGTGCCGGAAATTTTATTTCAAACCGTACCGTGCCGCAGAGGCATTGGCCGGGGATCCATTCTTTATGGGCGAGCGTGCCCGCACGATCAGTGGAGTGTTTCATCGCGCCAGTGTGTCGAGTTCAAGGGCAGGGGGCAATGCCAATTAGAGAACTCTATGACAGACAATGACGGTTAGGCTTCTCGGCGACTATTGGGGGCGGGCCTCCCACGGCTCAACGTGCCCTACAATTGTGCGGGGGGCGGGGGTGTCGAGTATAGCGCATGCAGCCGTCGCAATTTCGTCGTGGGTGAGCCACCGGCTTGTGGGGGAGGTTTCGTCTTTGGGCATGAACCCCAAAATAAGTTGGCTATAAGTTATGTTTGGAAATGCCGCCATTGTTGCGCGTCGTTGGTCGGCCAAGGCACCGGGTCTGCTCGCCGCTGATCCCATCACCTCAATTAAGTGTCCCTGCGGACGCATGTGGTTGGCAATAAGATCTCGTAGGGGCAAGGCCTTGGGCTGTATCCATGTGAGGGCGGTGGTAAAGGGGCCATGGGCGTTCAAAAGTTGCTCAACGGCTTTTACGTTCTCGTAGTCCACATCATGTGCCTCATACGTCTCTTTAGGTACGCCCGGCGGAGGCGTGAACTGGGTGGCGTGGCGGGCCAGGTTGAGCATATGGGTTGCTTGCGCGGCGGCGTGATGTAAGGCGGGGGTCAACATGCCGGTTGCCCCAATCATCAATGACCGGCAGTCCTTTGGTGTGTCCATGATGGGGTCCTTGCGATTACCGTGCAGCGTTAGTGACGCCGGATCATTTCTTCGATCAAAGGCAGTAGGTCTACTTCTGGATTGTCCTCACATTCCCTCGGTAATGCGTGCGCTAAATGGCGCATCCAGCTTTCATCGGATTTGCCACTGCCTGCAAGGCCCGCGCGGTATCCGTCGAGCCAGACGTAGAAGCTTGTCATGTCGGTTTTGGATAAATCAGCACAGCTCAAGCGATTGAGGTTTACATCTTTGGCCGCACTTATAGACGGGGCCATTGGGCTGAGGAAGAGGGCAGATATTATGGCAAGGGCGCAAGTTTTTTGGCGAAGGAAGGTCTGTCTGTAAATCACGTGGGCTCCATAGGCTGAGTGTTCGTCGCCCATTGGACGCGGCACTTAGCATAGCGGAACACATCACTTTTCTGTAGGAAAAATAGGCGCTCCATCAAAGCCGTGTTGGCAACAGCTTCGATGGAGCTAATAACCAGCCCTCGGGGAAAGGCCGGCTGGGGCCACTTACCAGAGGTAAGTGACCGGGTAATATCGTGTCGTCAAAGGCACCAGCTCAGCGCCACTTAAACTAGAATTTAAGCGGCAGCTGAAACGGAACTGTTTCGTTGAAATTCAAAATTACATATCTGCATTTTCAAATGTTTTTCAACGCCTAATAAAACTAAACCTCTTCAACAAGCTGTGATCGACACGTCTGCGTTCCAGTGTGTCCATCAAATCGATCATCGCGAACAAGATCAATTAGATTGAGAATCAGACCTCCAATCTAGGGAACAAAGAGAAACCTGTGAAGAGCAAACAGCCTTAATTGATTGGTATAAGTGGAAAACTTTTCTCTAGGTAAGACTGTTTCTTAGTTGTGCGCGGATATTGGTCTGTGACATGACAATGCGGTTGATGCAGTAAATTTACTGACATCGTTTCAGGCGCGATGGCGCTCAAATTCATCAGTTAACTGTTTAATATGAAGCTAATAGTGCCACGCAACTGCAGGGGGGTATCCGGCGGTTTATAGGTTGGGCTGAGGCCTATTATTTTTTGCGTTTATATGTACGCGTTCCAGCTTTGCCGCCTGTTGAGCGTGCGGAGGGGCGGGAAGCCCCTTTGCCAGATGTTTTGGCTTCTATGGTGGATTGGCGGGCCATGGGGTCATCTGCAATCAGCAGCTCGGTTTCTTGCAAGCGTTTGATTTCGTCTCGCAGGCGTCCTGCTTCTTCAAACTCTAGGTCTGCAGCGGCGTCTTTCATTTTCTTTTCAAGATCGGCGATATGTGCTTTGAGGTTGTGTCCGACCAGTTCGGTCATTTCAGAGGCACCGGTATCCACACGCACGTGATCTGCTTCGTAAACGCTGTCGAGAATATCGCCAATGTTTTTGCGCACACTCGCAGGGGTGATGCCGTGGGCATCATTATAGGCTTGTTGTTTTTCCCGGCGTCTGTCGGTTTCTGCAATCGCGCGCTCTAGGGACCCTGTCATCTTATCAGCGTAAAGAATGACTTTGCCGTCCACATTACGGGCGGCGCGTCCAATGGTTTGGATCAATGATGTTTCGGAGCGCAGAAACCCTTCTTTGTCGGCATCCAAAATGGCCACACGTGAGCACTCTGGAATATCCAGTCCCTCACGTAGAAGGTTGATGCCAATTAAAATATCAAAAGCACCCAGTCGTAGGTCCCGAATAATTTCGATGCGCTCTAACGTATCAATATCAGAATGCATGTAGCGCACACGCAGGCCTTGCTCATGCATATATTCGGTGAGATCTTCGGCCATGCGTTTGGTCAGCGTCGTCACCAAAATTCGAGACCCGGCTTTAGTGACCTCATGGCACTCGGCAATCAAATCATCCACTTGGGTGGTGGCAGGGCGAATTTCGCACACGGGGTCAATCAACCCGGTGGGGCGGATCACTTGCTCTACAAAAACACCGCCGCTCTGATCCAGCTCCCATTGGTTCGGGGTCGCTGATACGAAAACGGATTGAGGTCGCATGGCATCCCATTCTTCAAACTTCAGCGGTCGATTGTCGACGCAGGAAGGAAGGCGGAAGCCATATTCAGCCAAGGTGGATTTGCGACGGAAGTCACCTTTATACATGCCGCCAATTTGGGGCACGGAAACGTGGCTTTCATCGGCAAAGACCAATGCATTTTCGGGCAGGTACTCAAACAATGTGGGAGGTGGCTCGCCCGGTTTGCGGCCAGATAGATATCGAGAGTAATTTTCAATCCCCGCACAGGCGCCGGTCGCTTCCATCATTTCTAAATCGAAATGGGTGCGTTGTTCTAAGCGTTGTGCTTCAAGCAATTTGCCTTGTGCGTTGAGCTCTTCGAGCCGGGTGATGAGATCCGCCTTGATCTGCACCATGGCTTGCAACAGCGTCGGGCGCGGTGTTACGTGGTGAGAGTTTGCATATACTTTTAACTTTGTCAGGCGCTGGGTTTTGTGACCAGAGAGCGGGTCAAACTCAGTAATGTCCTCAACCTCATCGCCAAAGAGGGAGACACGCCAAGCCCGGTCTTCATAGTGCGCCGGGAAAATTTCAATCACGTCGCCGCGCACGCGGAAGGCCCCGCGTTGAAAAGCCATGTCGTTGCGCTTGTATTGGAGGGCCACCAAGTCCGCAATCAATTGGTTCCGGTCAATCCGGTCGCCAATGTTGATTGAAATCGTCATCTCTTGGTAGGTCTCAACGGAGCCGATGCCGTAGATGCACGAAACAGAGGCGATAATCACCACGTCATCTCGCTCTAGTACAGAGCGGGTTGCCGCATGGCGCATCCGGTCAATCTGCTCGTTGATGGAGCTTTCTTTTTCAATGTAGGTGTCAGAGCGGGGGACATAGGCTTCGGGTTGGTAATAGTCGTAATAGGAGACAAAATATTCGACCGCGTTGTCGGGAAAAAAGCTTTTGAATTCTCCATAGAGCTGGGCGGCGAGTGTCTTATTGGGTGCGAGGATCAGGGCAGGGCGTTGGGTCTGCTCAATGATTTTGGCCATGGTGAAGGTCTTGCCGGACCCGGTCACTCCTAAAAGCACTTGGTCCTTGTCGCCCCGGTCAATGCCTTCCACCAATTCTTTGATTGCGGTTGGTTGGTCGCCGGCTGGTTCAAACTCCGAGGAGAGGACCAGCTCAATCCCGCCTTCACTCTTTTTGTGCCGGTTGTTTTTATCCACCATGAAGGGAAGGTTTGAGACATCGTCGAGCGGTGCCGTGCCTTCGGCGACAAATGCAGCGCCGGGGGCTTCCTCAAATCCAGTGGGTTCTTTTGTTGACTCGCTCATGGTCTCAATATGGGGATGGAATGGAGGGATGACCAGAGTGATTTCTCACTATTATTGAGAAGTTTTGCCGTAAGGTGTGCGCATTGTTTATTTTGTTCACTGCACAGGATGCTAGTCCGATGAACCTTGCCTTTGCCACCCGCACCCATTGGTCGATCTACCTTCCGGCATTGTTGGTGTCGCTTATTTGGGGTGCTTTGTTGGTTTGGGCTGATGCACAGGAACCAAAGCTGGTTTCTGTGCGCTGGTTAGCTGTGGTGATTGAGGCTTTCTTTGTGCCGGGGCTGTACTTTGCAGCATGGTTGCGGGCGTGGGGCAGTGAATTTGTTTTGGGCGAGGGTCTCTATGTGCGCAAGAGCGGGTTTAAGTCTGAAAAAATTGGGGCGGCCTTGTCTATGGTTGAGCGTGTCTGTGTGCGTCAGTCGCTTCTTCAGCGATTGTTAGGGGCGGGCACTTTGGATATTTATCTCAAGGGAGGCAGGGTTATATCTCTGAGTGATATGGCGCGGGTGCGTAAAGCGGAAGAGGCTTTTGGAGGCGTAACGCGGACGGGCTCTGCCATATAGATTGGGAGCATAGGTTCGTGAGTATGGGTGCCTTGGTGCCAAACAAAAAGGCCGTTCTAAGAACGGCCTTTTTATAAGTTTCACCATGGTGTGGTGTTAGGCGCCGTAGCGGGCCACAAATGTTGCCACAGCTGCGGAAACAATTTTATCTTTGTTGTCGGGTAATTTGAAGCTTGGGTCGAAAAGAGCTGGCCAAATGAGGCTCTCTTTCAACATACCGGCAACTTCATGGGCTGACATGCTTGTGTCGTGTGGTTTGAGCATGCCGCGCTGAATGAGGCGGTCAAAAAGGCCGGACAATTCATCGTGGCGACGCTTGATGCTCATTTCATAAAATTCGCGGCCCACTTCAGGTAAACCGGAAACTTCAGAGATCACAGCGCGCATCAAGTCGTTGAGGCCTTGATCAAATTGAACTTTGAGATAATTGTCAGCAAGTGTTGCCAGAGCTTCTTCAACAGTGTCGGCATCTGCAATTGCATCAGCATTCAACTCGAGGTTGCTGTAAGCTTCTGCCACAACTGCAGCGAAGAGTTCCTCTTTTGAATTGAAATGCTTGTAAAGGGTGGCGGTTGAGACATCAGCCTTGCGGGCTATTTCAGCCATCGCAGCGTGTGTAAAACCATTGCCCTGGAATTCTTCTCTGCCTGCATCAAGAATTGACCGACGTTTAGTCGCACTTACGCGGCGTCGATAGTTCTCTAGGCCAGATCTAGCTGTAGTCGGTGTTTCTTGATTCATGTTTCTTACCATTCTCATGACCCCCGTCACTCGTCTTTTACATAACACAGTAGTTTTATGACGAAAATTAAAAAGTGCTTTTGCAGCCAGAAATACAGACAAATTTTGGTTTATTTCTGTATCGCTTCAAATGTAGGCACTATTAACCAGTAATTTTTCAGATAGTCCGTCTTGTATCAAAATATCCTAGGTAAAAACGGCTGTTTGTTTTTAGGAAGAATGGGGTTTGGAGGCCAGCGCCACGAATCTTTCTTGGGTTGGCGTGATACCGTCAAAAGGAAAACAGGTGACCAGCGCGAGGTCTCCTTCACCAGACTGCGGGTCAATTCCAGACTGCGCTGCATCTACAATCATAAAGTCTGTTATCTGATATTCTTGCCGAGCCCCATTGTTCAAAGTGAGAATTATTCGCTCTCCAATTTTGGAGTGCTGAAGGAAATTAAAGTGGGTGTCTCTGTGCCCGGCGACAATGCTGGTGCCAAAACTCCCCAGTGTGGGTGTGGTTGTTAGGTGACCGGGGCCAAAGGCAAGGGCTTCGCCGCTGCTGTTTGACAAGATATAGAGGCGGATGTTTTGTGTTGGAATTTCCATGTAGGCGACGGGCCACGTATCGGCCCACGGCCATGCCTTAGTTGGGGTGCCGCTGTTCTCTAGGGTTTGGCTCCACGCTCTTGCCATCAACTGTTGAGCCAGCTCAGCCTTTGCATAAATGTAGAGACCGCTGCCGCAAAAATAGAGGCCGACAACGACGAGCGCGGCCATTAAGAGCGTGGTGCATTTTTGAATACTGAATACTAGCATTATACTTCTCTATATTTGAACCGGTCCAGCTAGGGGGAGACGCTGCCTTTCCCCAGCTGGACCGGTCATGCTTATGCAGCGTGAGCAGGTTTCTGTTTCAAAAAGCGCCGTGTACCCCATATTAGAGCGCTGAGAGCGAGTAAGAACAAACCAAAGAGAATGCTTAGCTCCGCAGCAGTTGCTGTTTGGGGAAGAGCGGCTCCTTTTTTCATCTTCGCAGTTTTGGGTGCTGCACTTGGTGGGGCTGACATGGCCAGCATTTGTGGTGCCATGGTTTTGAAACGGGCGGCATCTTGTTGCATGGCCGCTTCTGCTTCTGGCTCGCCAAAGACCGCATCAAAGTCCCATCCTGCTGGTAGGTTGAGCGGCACATCTGTTGAGTGCAGTTCTTCGCTTGCGGGGCGGGCTGGGGTTTTGTCTATGGCGACAAGGCTGGTGAGGCGGCTCACAAGGTGGTGATCCAACGCAACTTGGGTGATCTCATCGTCAAACCGCTGATAGTCGGTTGAGCGAAGGCGGTGGAACTCAAGATCTGCAATTTTGTTGCGGGCCCAAAGCTTGGCAATGCCGGGGCGTTGGGCGGCTTTGTCGAGGGGCAGATTGACAGCCCAGGCTTCGTTCTCAAATTGCCCGGTGATGGTGAGCGTGCCTGAGGCCTTGCCCATGCGCGCGGACAAGACGATGGGTTCGCCTGCATAAAGATCGGGAAGGCGGGCAGGCCATGCTTCAACTTTCTGACCATCTGGCCATTTGAGCGCCAAGTCGGTGAGGACGGGGCGTTCAAGTTTGTAGAACAGCTCTTCCATGCGGCTTTGCACTTGGGCCAAGGATCCAATGTGGGTGAAGGTGCCGCGTCCCATTTGTGCGGCACGGTTCATGAAGTGAGAGTTCGGGGCAGAGCCGATCCCCACAGGAAACAGAC